>CAWVXY010000162.1:0-1562 GCA_963934295.1 uncultured Opitutia bacterium | reverse complement strand
AATCGGGGAACATTTAAGGGCAAGTTCTTTGTACTTCATCCAGTTATTCATCATTTCCTCGGCCGTCTCCGCTCCGAATGGTTGGTAGGGCATGGGATTTCCGAATGTTTTCTCCCCGATCCTCTCCTTAATTATAAAAGGGTTCATGGTGGTCTGGGCCCCCGCCACCTGTGCACCGGCAATTCTAGATGAAAATCGTTCCACGGGGTCCGGGCTCTTCGGATTGGCAATGTCATCGTGCAAGGCAATCAACAAACTGGAGCATCCTCCTGCGGATCCCCCGGTTGCTACAATTCGACTGGAATCAATCTTCCATTCAACCGCTTTAAAACGGAGAAACTGAACCGCACGCAGGGCAGAATTGAGCATCGCAGGCTGGAGTGCTCCTTCATTGACCAGCGGATAACTGATCGAAGCAATATGATAGCCTTGCTTCAATTGATGAGGCCGGAGGACTTCATCTTTTTTACCCCCCATCCATCCGCCTCCGTGAATTTGCAGAAGGACTCCCACTGGTTCAGTGGATTCAAACTGCCAGAAATTGATCAGCTCTTTAGGGTGTGACCCATATTTTATATCTCGATGAGTAGGTGGAAGCTCGTTGGATTTATAAACTCTTGCTTGTTTTCCCTGAGCCAAAAAGGCGAAGCTACAAAAGGCTAAAACCTGAAACACTTTCAAAGTTTTACTGATCATATAATACACCAATTACTTTTGGGATAGACCGACAATATAATCCAGCATCGAAGCGAACTCTTTAATGGAGAAAGGATGCATCAGACCGGCGGGCATCATCGAGTTGGGCAAAGTGGAACGATTGGCAACCTCTGACTTGATTAAGATATGTTCCTGACTGGCCATATCCCGCATCACAAGTTTGTCCGGTGTCTCCTCGGTCACGAAACCCATTACCGCCCGGTCGTCTTTCATGGTGACCAAATTGGTGGCAAACCCCTGAGCGATCGATTTGTTCGGGTGGAGAATCGCCTCCGCCAATTCATTGCGTGGATAAATGGCGGCAATATTTCCGAGGTAAGGCCCTTTCTGCGGATCATCCTCGCGTACGGTATGACAACTTGCACAGGCCGCTTTGGTAAATATGGCTTCCCCTAGCCCAATATCCCCTTTCATTGCTTTCACTTGACTGAGCACCTGATCAGCCTGCAAGCTGGCTACTTGGGGAGAGGTGTCCTTGTTGGTTTCTTCGATCTTGAAGTGTCGCATCGCCCGAACCGCGGCTTGCCTGACCCGGGCATCCGAATCTTTGGATGCATCTATGATTTGATCATCATAGGAACGGTTACGTAGATCGACCAAAACAGTAATCAAGAGAGCCTTCTTTGTCGGAATATTCCAACATTCCTCAATAAAGGTAACAGCATTCGCTTTGGCTTCCGCATTGGCATTTTTCCGGCTGGAAATATCCACGATACCAGAATAAGCCCATCTTGTTTTTGCGAGCTTGGGATCGCCCTTTGCCAATTCGATGAGTGCATGGTGGAACTGATCGAGTTTACGGTTATTTTTTAAGAAAGAATCTTTTCCCGAGCGAAGGACTAGCC
>CAWVXY010000161.1:0-1578 GCA_963934295.1 uncultured Opitutia bacterium | reverse complement strand
TCCGAGTCCTAAAAGAACTTGGTCTGGATCAAAATACAGCAGTCATGTTCACAAGCGACCATGGATACCTCCTTGGCGAACATCACTTTTGGCAAAAAGGAAACCTTCGGGAGGAAGTAACTCGGGTACCGCTGATCATAAAGTCACCGATTGATAAACCGGGCATCAGTACTTCTCTGGTCGAACTGGTTGATCTTTTTCCAACAGCATGCGAAATGGTTGGTGTACAAGCACCATCATCCGTACAAGGCTCCAGTCTTCTTCCCATTCTCAAAAACCCCAAAATTGAAGTTAAGAAGTCAGCTCTATCCTTTATCCCCAAAGGAACTTCTATGAGAACTGAAAAATGGGCATACATGAAATATAGAGATGGGGCAGAAGAACTTTACGATATGAAAAACGATCCCAAGCAATTTAAAAATCTCGTTTCAAACGATAGTTATTTTGAAGTTTTAAATAAACTTAGAACTCAATTTAAAACCAGAAATAAATCCAATTAGTTTTCGGGGATTGAAATGGTCTCCCTTGAGGCTTCAAGAAACAAATCACAGAATGCATCCACAGTGTCGGTAATGGGCTTGGCATAACCTCCTCCCATAAAAATAAGTAGAGGAATATCCAAGTTTCTCCTCCATTCAAAAACCTGCTTATTTCTTCGATCAAGCCCCTCGCGCGATAGGCTAAGCAAACCCAATGCATCCGAGGCCAATCCATCGACCCCCGCTTGGAAGAAAATAAGGTCGAAATGTTCACCATTCAATTGCTCCAAAACTGAGTCGAGAACCTGGAGGTATTCTTCATCTTCAGTTCCATCTGGAAAACCAATATCCAGATCACTTCTTTTTTTTCGGAATGGAAAGTTATTTTCCCCGTGTAAAGAAACCGTGTAAACCCGTTCATCACCGGTAAATATTTCTGCAGTTCCATCACCCTGGTGGACATCCAAGTCCAAAATAAGTATGCGGGTTATATTCTTTTGCTGCAGAGCTACTTCCGCACAAACCGCTAAATCATTAAAAATACAATAACCTGCACCTTCGCCACGAAATGCATGATGCGTACCACCAGCCATATTACCTGCGATGGCAGCCCCATTAAGCAACTCCCCTAATGAATCCAAAGCCCCTCCCACCAAATGCATGGTCCTAGGCACAATCTCAGGTTTCCAGGGCTTCAAACCAATTCGGCGGATTTCTTTTTCAGAGAGGGAACTGGAAAGAAACCGGTCGACAAAATCTACCTCATGTACCAATAAAATCTCTTCGCGATTCGCTAACCGTGGTTCCTTAATTTGTATATTTTGCTCAATATCTAAGCTAGGTAACTGTTCAGCGAGTAAACGATACCGATCAACAGGAAAGCGGGCCGTACGGTCTAATCCGTCAGAATACAACGGGTGGTAATAGAGAGAGAACTTGGGCATAAAGCTCAAGCTTAATTATGTTTCCTTATTTGTCCAACACTGCAATCAGGGGTATTACAATATTTATGAGTTTTCAAAACGCTTTTATAGGATCTCTTGTTGCCGATGCGGTAGCCATGCCCGTCCACTGGTATTACAATAGAAATGCCCTAGAC
>CAWVXY010000160.1:0-1640 GCA_963934295.1 uncultured Opitutia bacterium | reverse complement strand
GTTCCCTGGACTTCAGCCACCTGACTGTCGGAACTGGTGAAGGTAATATCCAATCCGGAACTGGCGACCGCGGTGGGGGAGAAATCAAAGTCGCCCACCGATTTATCGGGGATCGGGGTAAACGCGATCGTCTGGTCCGATTTGTCAAAGGTTGCGGTAATTGAACTGGAGGGTGCCTGAGCATAACTGTTATTTCCTGGCTGGGTCGCAGTAATGGTAACCGTACCCGCTGCCTTGACCGTTAAGCGGTTGAAGTCTCCGTTGCCATTTCCATAGAGCTGGCCGATCAGGGTGGCGTTCAGTTCGGCACCATAGAGGCGGACATCGTCAATCTGCCCGTTGAAGTAGGCCGAGCCCGATGTACCGTCGCGGCCAATAACAAGGTCGGCAGTGGTCGCGGTGTTGATGGCAGTGGATCCCGATCCGTTGGTCGCGGTTCCGTTGATATAAAGCTTCGCCCCACCGGTGTTTCCATTGGCGGGTATGGTGGCCGCTAAATGATGCCATGCTCCATTAGCCAATCCAGTGGTCGAAGTGGTGAGGGTGGTACCTCCGAGATCAAGAACAGCCGCCCCGGATCCATTCAGGGATAATTTAAACAGGGTACCCGATCCGGATGCACCATACTGAAGCAAGGGTTTATTCGCGGTGGAGGTTTTAAACCACAGGGCAATGGTTCGACGGGCATTACCGGTAATGCCCTGGAAATTATAGTCCCGTATATGATCATTGCTTCCATCGAGAGTGATAGCATTCGCAAATTTTCCTGAATTCCATGGCGTACCGGTTGCGTTACGCAAGGAACCTTTGTGTCCGGCGGAGGATCCGTACACGGAGGAATCAATGGCATCCACCCCTCCGGTTTCGTCGAGTTTATACCACGCATGCAAACTGCTCTGATTGGTCACCGCAAGCTCGGCCACCGAGGGGTCGCTCACCGAGTAAATCACGGAAAGGTTGGAAGTGGCACTGGCATTTAAATCAACCGTCTGGCCCACGCCTACTCCGGAAAAGTTCTGATCCCAGGCAATGGCCTGGGCGGTTAAACTGGAGAGTACGAGGTCACCATCCCCATAAGTAAACGAGTACTTACTGGACGCCGCCGCACCCGGGCGGATGTAGTAAGTCCCCGCACTGCTTGAATTAGTGGCATCGGTAGTTACCACAGGTCCACGAGTTAAGCTAACCGTCTTGTGCGAGTGGTTGCTTGGCAAGGAACCGGATAATCCCCACTTGTGGGCGAGGTAGCCCTCGATGCCGATACGCTCAGAATTTGTATCAATCGCGACAATTTCCATCAACTTACCTGTCCATGTAGGTGCGCCGGTACTGGAATCCCATGTAAGGCAAATCCTATCAAGTTTCATGTTCCCGCTAACACTCGTTTGCCTTAGGGCTTCTACTCCATTAACCCGCACGGTGAAAGTTCCAGAATTTAGACTGAATTCGTGAATTTGAATTGTGCTATCTGAATAACCACTAACAGTCCGCTCACCAAAAAATTCACTTCCATTTATCCGAGCCCAAAGTTTGCGTCCGGAACCTGCATCGTAAAAAAGTGTTCGCTCAGTACCATTGTTGGCATACAGAAAACCATGACCCTGAAGAACGAAAAAGATATTTAGATTTGCCTCGCTGAT
>CAWVXY010000159.1:0-1664 GCA_963934295.1 uncultured Opitutia bacterium | reverse complement strand
ATCCACATTGGACAGCGATAACGACTCGGTCATGGATTGGTTTGAACAATACCAGTTTGGAGATCTATCCAATGGCCCAACTGGCGATCCCGATGCGGACGGCTTTACCAACAGCCATGAAAGTGCCCTTGGACAGGAGGCAAACATCAAAGATTCAGTTCAGGACGGAGGAATTTCATCCCGTATATCCAAAGATGTTCTATTCTTCCTACAGGTTAATAATCCACCAAGTAATCTCCAACTTAGCAACTCCACGGTTCACTCGGGGAAACCTTCAGGAGAATTAGTCGGCACTTTAATTCCCACCGACCCCGATCACGATCCCGGAGATACCTATCAAATTTCAATCCTAGATGGTAACGGATCAACCGACCGAAACAAATTCTCCCTCTCTGGTCTTAATTTACTTACCACAGCATCCCTTCCAATTGGTACTTATTATATTAATCTAAGCGTGAGTGACGACGAGAATGAATATCTCGATAAAAACTTCACCATCTCTTCCATTTACGATCCCAATAAAGACGATGATAATGACGGCTTAACCTATGCCCAGGAACAAGCATTGGGCACAAGTGATAATAACAACGATTCCGACGGAGACGGCTTTTCCGATCTCGTCGAATCTAATTATGGATCCAACCCTGCGGACGCGAACTCCACCGCCAATGCCGCCCCCACCGACCTGAATAATTCGGCACCATTGAGTTTCTTTGAAAACCAACCTATTGGAACACTCATTACTGACTTCAACGCCACCGACCCCGATGCCAATGCCACTCTTACCTTCTCCATTTCCGGTCCCAATGCCCCTCTATTCAGCATCGATTCAAACGGTACGCTTTACACCAATACAATCTTTGATTTCGAAAACAATGCATCTTCATATAGCCTCTTAATTCGGGTAACCGATCAGCACAGTGCATTCCTCGAAGTCTCTAAAAATATTGTCCTCAAAAATAGTAATGAATCTCCGGAGTCCATTACCCCATCCAATACCTCCTTCTACGAAAATCAGCCGATCGGTACCCTTATTGGTGATTTTAATGCCACCGATCCCGACGCCAATTCCACCTTTACCTATTCGATCTTCGGTTCAAATTCCCAGCTTTTCAATATCGATCCAAACGGTTCACTATACACCAATGCAATCTTTGACTTTGAAAACAACGCCTCCCTGTACACCCTTTTGATACGGGTCACTGACGAGCACAACGCATCGCTCGAAATCTCTCAAGATATCCTATTAAAAAATAGGAACGAACCACCATCCACTCTCGCCCTGACCAACTCTACCTTTTTTGAAAACCAACTAATCGGTTCGCTTGTGGGTAGTATCAATGCCACCGATCCGGATGCCAATACTACCCTCTCCTACTCCATTTTGGAAAGCAATGGAACCTTGGATCACCACCTCTTCTTCATCGACTCCAATGGTAGCCTAAAAACCGCCCAGTCTTTTGACTTCGAAACCAATAACACCAATTATTCGATTAATATTCGTGTAAGCGATGAACAGAATGCATCCATCAACCAAACCTTTACCCTTATCCTGCAAAATACGATTGAAGATTTAGACAACGACGGAACAGAAGATTATTACGACTTAGACGACGACGGGGACGGATTTTCGGACGCAGATGAAATCGCAAATAATTCGGATC
>CAWVXY010000158.1:0-1674 GCA_963934295.1 uncultured Opitutia bacterium | reverse complement strand
GTTTCTCCACAACGGATAAACAGAGATCCTCAATTGAGAAACTTCCTTTTAATCCCAGCAAAACTAATTATTTACTGCATGTGGGAAGTGCTGCATGGTACAAAAACCGGAAGGCTGTATTCAAGGCTTTTCGACATACATCCGAAAAACTCCCCAGCTTAGGTCTCAAGCTTATACTCGTGGGTCCGATGCCACAAGATGGAGAATTGGATATCAGCTTATCTAATTGGTTTCAATCCCATCCAAACGCACTAATCTCTTTGAACAACCTTTCTGAAAATTCTCTAGGTGAACTTTATAAACATGCCAAGTCTTTGGTTTTCCCATCCCATATTGAAGGATTTGGTTGGCCTCCCTTGGAGGCTGCGGTTCATGGATGCCCGGTTATCACCACCCGTACCGGTGCAATTTCTGATTTATTGGGCAAATACCCACATTATGTTGATGCTGTTGTGCAAGCATCCATCGATCAAGCTGTTCTCCAGGCACTGCAATCCCCAGATAACAAAAGTGTACCGATCTCTTTGCCCAATCATGATGATTGCAGAAAAAGATATTACGATCTTTATGACCAAGTGATCAAAAATTGATTCATGCTTCTTTTTAACGCACCCTTACACACCCTTAGAAAAAAAAAGCTTTTTCAATCCTTGCTGAAAAGTCGGTGGAATCGTCCAAAGCTCTATAACTTGGGATTCAGTCACAGAGTAGCTTTAAGACCCCTTACTCATGCTTCCATCAGATTAAAAAAACAACATTTGGAGCCTGGTATTCGAGTATTGATTACTTCGCTCGTTCAAAAATTGGATGAGCATAAGGATAAGGGCTGTTTTTTCGATGTGGGTGCAAATGTGGGTCTATATGTTTGGGAAGTTGCGAAAGTTTGCCCGACCCGGAAAATTTTGGCTTTTGAACCAGATCCAGCAAATTTTCAACTTTTAGAAATGACCCAAAAAGAAGCGGACTTACAAAATTTCGAAATTTGCCCGGATGCTCTGAGTAATCAAACAGATGAGGTTTCTTTTTCCCAGGACCCCTTAACTTCAGCAACTGGCTGCATACTGGGAAAAGAAAAGCCTTGGATCGAGCAATACCTTAATGGCTCCACAAACCAAATTACCGTAAATACTCGGACCATGGATTCCGAGGTGGATAATAATAAGATACCAAGCTTAATTAAAATTGATGTTGAGGGACATGAGGTCGAGGTCCTTGAGGGAGCGGTTAATACACTTAGTAAAAAAAAACCGCTTCTCATTATTGAATCTTTCCCCCCCAAGCAGGAAAAAGTAATTTCTCATCTTCAAGCATACGGATACAACCTAGAAGATGCCGATCGGCATAGTCCGGTTAATTCAAAGACCAATAATCTGTTCGCCTGGCATCCTAAGGGTCCTCTCAAACAATCAATCATTCAAAAAGTTCTCAACAAATGACTAAAGGTATAAAAGTTCCGATCAGTTTGCTTGTTCCCTGCAAAAACGAGGAAGCAAATTTAGATAGATGCTTACAATCAGTTCCTTGGGTGGCGGAAATTTTCGTGATTGATTCAAACAGCAATGATAAAACTTCTGAAATTGCTGAGTTGCACGGGGCAAAAGTTGTCCAGTTTGAATACAAGGGAGGATGGCCAAAGAAAAAGAATTGGGCATTGGAAAATCTATCGTTCTCCAA
>CAWVXY010000157.1:0-1698 GCA_963934295.1 uncultured Opitutia bacterium | reverse complement strand
TTTCGCGTTCCTTTTGGAGAGCAAGAAGTTGTTTGGATTTCTCCGGATTTTTGCTTTTGGACCATTTCCCATCTGTCAGGTTCGATTTTCGCCAACGAATCGGTGCTTCAATACTGTCCTTAGCGGTGATCTTTCTTCCCATCGCCAGATTTTCCAAATTTTCATCGAGGATCCGAAGTTCAGCTAATGCCAAAATATAATCGTTCTTCCTCTCCGCCAGTTTGGTTGCCTCAATTCTCAAATAACGGGCATGGGAATTCACTATAAAGGAAACAGACTCAAGGCGGGGATTTGCAAAGTCTTTCTTCGTGCGGTCCACCAATATTTGATTCCTGGAAAAGTCTTCCTTATTCGAGGCAATAATTTTAAATCGCTTGGGAAATCCAAAACCCGCACCGATCCCGGCAAAATCATCGTAACATGCATGTAATAAAACGGACTTGATCTTCTGTCTCTTTCCCAGATCCACCTGCACCCATTTGACTGAGTCAGGGCGTTGAACAATTTGACTGTGGTATCCATGCTCTGGCACCCGAGTCGCAACACCATTACTCTTCTGAAGTTTGGAGAGGCGGTCATTCAATTTCTTAAGTTCTCCCGCTCCTTTCTTTTTCAATTCCTTCTCTGCCAAAGCGACTTCCCGGGCAAGAGTTCCCTCTCGGATTGATAATTGTTCTTTTTTACGGGCCACTTTTGGATCGAGCCCGTATATTCGATCCGCCTTATCGACCGCCGCAAAAACCGACTGCAAACTGTAATAGTGATCCTGTCCGATTGGATCCCCTTTATGTTCGTGACAACGGGCACACTGGATCGTGGTGGCACAAAAACTGTTGAAGACATTGGATACCATATCATCCCTATCCAGATTACGTGCCACTTTACCATCAGTCTTGGATTCAGGTACTTCCACATGCCCGATAAAATCCCATGGCCCAGCTGCTAAAAAACCAAGACCCAGAATCCCATCTTCCGTGTCCGGATAGATAAAATCACCCGCAATCTGCTCCTTCACAAATTGGGCATACGGTTTATCCTGATTGAAGGAACGAATCACATAATCCCGGTAAGGCCAGGCATGGGGTCGTAATTTATCCTTATCGTATCCGCAGGTGTCCGCATACTTGGCCACATCCAACCAGTGCCGGGCGAATCGTTCACCATACCTTGGAGACGACAGTAAGCGGTCGACCAATTCTTCATAAGCACGCTCTGGGTCAGAAGCATATTCCTTTTCGAATGCCGAAAGCTCTGAAGGGCTCGGGGGTAATCCGGTCAAATCGTAGGTCAAACGACGAATCAGAACCGACGGAGAAGCGACCGAACCCGGGCTCAGTTCATGGGTCCTTAATTTCCGAAGAATAAAGCGATCAACCGGATTTCTCCCCCATTTTTCTGTCTTGGGAACTTTAGGTTGAAGGAGGGGCGTACGTGACCACCATTCCCTATTTTTCGAATACAGTACGGATCCCGCCAGAACACAAACAAACAGGAAAAGTTTAGCACCAAAAAACATGATTTAATTATCGAATTATCCTATTATGATTTCAAGCATACAATCGGAAATTTATTCATTTAGTTTTGGAGTTTTCCACTCGCCGAAAACCAAAGATTTCCTTATACAACCTTCATGCATGACCTAAAAACCATCGTCGAACTCTCTCACGAATTTGGAACGCCGGAATATGTTAAGGGCGG
>CAWVXY010000156.1:0-1734 GCA_963934295.1 uncultured Opitutia bacterium | reverse complement strand
TTTGAACTTCTCCAAGCGTGAAATCTTTATCAAAAATGATTAATTCCGCTAAGTCACCATTTGCATAGCGACCATTGATGTTTCGGTCATTTGAGAAGTTATTTGCTTGAACATCTGCGGTTGTAACCAGAGACATTATACTGATCCCGCTTGGCCAGGCAGCGGATTTATCGGAAGAAGTACCGTTTATATAAAACATATTACTAGAGGAAATACCACTATGCCAATGAGCCGGACCGATGATATCATTAGCTCCATTACCGTGAAAATGGTAAGTACTTGAATCTCCCAAGAGCCACCACGCGCCCGAATTATATTTCACCACCCAGAATACAGTTCTAATGTCAGAAATTCGATCAAATGAATGATATTGCCCATTTGTCCCCGCATACCGCATGAGTGGCAATCCATTCTGAGCATTGGAAACGACTGACGGAGAACCATTTTTGGTGGCGTCGTTACCACTGCTTGAACGATCTGTCCATGTGGAGCCAGAAGCAGATGAATGATTGGCATCCAACCAAAGTTTCATATTTGCCGGAAAAATATTGGCCACATTGACAGTCTGTCCACCTTGATTGCTGACCGAGAAAATGCCTAAACTTTCTGAAACAACCGAACCTGAACCATTACTTGCTGCAGTTCTGAAGTAATAAACCTTACCATAGTCGAGACCTGAAAGATTTGTGGAAAACGCACCCGAACCAAGAACCCCCATCGGGACTTGGTTGTCCCAACTGGACAAGTTCGCGTAATTTGTTCCAGCGTCATTATCACCCCATAGGAAATAAACGGTTGGGTTCTCACCACCAGTGGCAGTTACCGTACCATTTAAGGTCGCTGTGGATGCGGTGGGGGTAATATTGGAAGAAATCGTATTACTTGCATTCACATCGCCCAAAGTAGGGGCAGTCAAACCAGCCAAGGTCGCAAAGGTACCGGCGGAACTGGTCCATTTTAGATTTCCTCCAATGTTCTCAACTGCGAGGCGATATCGGTAGGTGGTGTTAAAAGTTAAACCGTTGAGTACTCGGCTAAAAGCACCGGGTGTTTGATTTTCGAGAATATAATGCTGAGCCCATGCGGATACATTGCTGGCACCCCGATCCGCAGTATCGACTAAGAAGTGAACCTTGCAATCCGTTGCGGTAGCATCCGCAAAAGAACCTTTTAAAGTAGCACCATACATTCCTAAGTCAGTGGCACCGCCGTCTGTAATCGAGGAGGGCATTGGGTAGGCCTTCATAATCACAGATTTTGTGGTCTTGCCGTATCCATTAGTGGCCATCAGATCAACTGCATGGTCCGTGCCCGTATTTGCCGGAGTACCACTAGCAGTACCAGTAATCGCACCGGTATTGGCATCGATATTGAGTCCTGCGGGCAAGCCGGAAGCGGTCCAACTAGGTACAAAAGAACTTACTGGGACAGAGTAGGCGGGTTGTGTAGTTGAAGGTACGCCGGCATTGAATGGAATCACATTATTAACATTGATCACCACCGCACCAGATTCCGCATTAACTGAGTTGTATAAATTGAGAACTTCAGCGTCGGTAAAAGCGACATTGTACAAGCGGAAATTCTGCAAACTTCCCTTCAACCAATTTGCATTACCGTTTGCATTGGCAGCGATGTAAATGTTTTGTGCCTGTTCCACCCAAACGGTATCGTTTACTGTCGATGTTTGAATGGGAGCCCCGTTAATGTATGTTTTAGCAACACCAGGGTTTCCTT
>CAWVXY010000155.1:0-1752 GCA_963934295.1 uncultured Opitutia bacterium | reverse complement strand
TTTTATTTTTGTAGCAAGATCAGACGCTACATTTATACATAAAACCATACCTCCTCTTTGTAGAATGGCGGAACGAGGAGGTTGTGACATTATACTAATGGTGGATGCAAGTCTGCCTACAGGAGTTTTAGGACAGAATTTAAAACAAAGCGAAATATCAGAGGTGATTGAGATTCTCGAGAAGATCAAAAAACAACATTCCTTTCAAATCGAAGTTTTTTCACCATCCCCGAGTGAAGTTCTTAAATTATCGAGAATTCACTTGGGCAAGTCATATCGAGAAACTCATTGCTTTAGGGGTTATCCCATTCATGGATCGATTCGCCAGTTCCACAAATACGATTCCGATTATGTCCTGCATCTGGATTCAGACATGCTTTTCTATGAGTCGGAAGGCTTCTCATGGATTGAATCCGGAATCAAAATCATGGAACAAAACGCTGATATTGCGTGCGTACTTCCTAGAGGTGGACCACCCACTCAAAATGGCTTAATTCATCAAGGAACCACAGAATATCAAGTAGATCAAAAACGAGAAATTTATCTCTTTAAAAATTTCACTAGCCGACATTATTTGGCACATCGAAAGAGGTTTATAGAATTATTGCCCATGAAACCGCTTTGGCTTTCTTGGCGGGAACCTATTAAAAGCAGATTCTTCGGAAAAGGTAAAATGCTCTGTTGGGAAACAATCGTGGAAAGAGCCCTCAAGAACTCGACACTTTGGCGAGCGGATCTCATGACGGAGAAAGCCTGGTCTCTTCATCTAGGTGAACGAAGTAAAGAATTTCGAAAGAAGTTACCTTTCATTACAGAACAAATTTCCCAGGGTAAATTCCCCTTGTCTCAGGCAGGTCACTTCGATCTAAGGCTTGGTGATTGGGAAATTACTAAATAATGAACGTCGATAGATCTGTAAGTATTCTTCTCGTTCTTTTGGGATCGGCATTCGCTATTTGTATAATCTACCTTATCCCTCACAAGTCCCCTTGGGTTGATGAAATGTATACTTGGCACGGCATTGATCATGACCACCTCGGGCAATTCGGGAAATCCATCACTTCCGGTATCAATTACTCGCCCCCCCTTTATTTTTATTTGAATTGGGTTTGCCAACTTTTTTTGCCCCTGACCTTGAATGCCCTGAGGATAGAAAGCTTAGTTTGGATTCTCGGAGGTACCTTTTTAGTTTATCTTATTTTACGCAAGCAGCTTGGTTCCATCGCTGCCATCATCGGAGTGGGGGGAGTCCTCCTCCAGTCAAACCTACTTTTAGCGCAATCAATGGAAGCCCGAACCTACGGATTGTTCTTTTTTTGTGGTTCCGCCGTTCTTTACGCGGGTCAACTGATTTCAACGAAGAAATGCACTCGAACCATTTGGATGTGGACATTCATTGCCCACCTGGCTCTCTGCTTAACGCACTATTTGGGAATCATTTTTTCCGGCTTGGCCACTTTATCTCGGTACCCGACAATGGGGAAGCACCCCATAAAAAAAGGAATGTACTCGCCAGAATTTGCCTCTTGGGTCATATCTCTGCCCTTTTATTGTTTCCTTTTAAGCAAACAATCCGATCATTTGGCAGCTTGGCCAAGACCGAATGGCCTTAATGAGCTCCTGATGTCTTACCTTGGTTCCATTAATCCGCTTTTTTTTACGGTTCCGATCATCTTTGCTTTGCTTCCAAACCCAACCCCATCGAAGCAAAAGGGCTCCATCGAGCCCAAAGATAATAAATTCCTACTGTAT
>CAWVXY010000154.1:0-1753 GCA_963934295.1 uncultured Opitutia bacterium | reverse complement strand
CCAACCCGATTCCCTTGAGGAAGTCGGCTTGGCGGCCAATGAGATGGCCAAGGACCCCGAGGCCGCCAAGAACGGACAATTCATTCCCAAGTCAAAGAAAATCATTCTCCATACCAGAATGCTCAAACAAGGAGAGACTGAATTCCTTCGCTTTAACGCGCCCAGAAAACCCGGCGTTTATCCTTACCTCTGCAGTTTCCCCGGTCACTGGACGATCATGAAGGGAAACCTCATCGTCAAATAATTTCCCTTCGAACCAAATCTTACTATGAAGTTACTTCGTTTCCTGCTCTTGCTTCCCTGTTTTTTATCATACGGGGCAAAGAACAAAACCAATTTCGTTCTGGTTATGGCCGATGACCAGGGATGGGCCCAAACCGGTTATTACAAGCACCCTGTCCTTAAGACACCCAACTTGGACGACATGGCTTCCCGGGGGCTCCGCTTCGATCGCTTTTATGCGGGAGGGCCCGTCTGTTCCCCGACACGGGCCACGGTTCTCACTGGACGCACTCATGACAGGACAGGCGTGTTTGACCATGGGTATGCTTTGCGGAAGCAAGAGAAGACTCTCCCACAAGCTATGAAGAAAGCTGGATACGCAACCGGACATTTCGGGAAATGGCATCTCAACGGGTTGCGGGGGCCGGGGGTTCCCATCCTCCCCAAAGACCCGAACGGTCCGGAGGCCTTCGGTTTCGACCACTGGCTTTCGGTTACCAATTTCTTCGACCTCGACCCGGTCATGAGCCGGCAAGGCAAGTTCGAGAACTTCAAGGGAGATTCATCCGAGATCATTGTGGAGGAAGCCCTCAAGTTCATGAAGAAACAAGCCAAAGCGGACAAACCCTTCTTTTGCGTAATCTGGTACGGAACCCCGCACAGCCCATGGATGGCACTGGAGAAAGACTTGAAGGAATTCGATCAACTGGAAGGAAATTCTCGAGCCCACTACGCTGAACTAAGAGCCATGGACCGAAGTATCGGTACCCTGAGGGATGGATTAAGAAAGATGAAACTTGAGCAGGACACCTTGGTTTGGTTCACCAGCGACAATGGGGGACTTCCAAAAATGAAACCCAGTACGACAGGAGGCCTGAGGGATTTCAAAGGCAGTCTTTATGAAGGAGGAATTCGTGTGCCGTCGATTATCGAATGGCCCGAAGGATTAAATAAATTCCGCACTACGAATTATCCTGCAGGAGCCGTGGATATCTTTCCCACCATCGCGGAAATTGCAGGGTTGCCGAATTCATCGATGCGTCAACCTCAGGATGGTCAGAGTCTCGTTGGGTTAATGCAAAAAGAAATCGGCCCCCGCACAAAGCCATTGGTTTTTCGTAGCCGTGCACGAATGGCAGTCATCGACAACGAATGGAAGCTGCTTTCTCAACCGAAAGGGGATAGAAGAAAGATCGAGCTTTTCAACCTCGCGAAAGATCCTTCCGAATCGAATGACCTCTTTGCTCCTAACCACGAACAGGTAACTCGTTTAAGAAAAGAGCTCGTGGCGGCAAGAACTTCGATTGACCAAAGCGTCGAGGGAAAAGACTATCCCGAAGGCAAGGTTCTCCCCCAACCACCACGGATCTTTTGGACTGAAGTACCAGAATACCAAAAATATTTAAAAGCTTGGAAATCCAGACCTGAATACGAGAGCAGACTGAGGAAAATAAAATGAGTAATTTATTTAAATCTACATTCACTTCTCTCTGGGTCCTCCTCCTTGCCATTCGAGCAGGAGCGGAAAGCA
>CAWVXY010000153.1:0-1778 GCA_963934295.1 uncultured Opitutia bacterium | reverse complement strand
CCGGAGGAGGCGGAGGCATTCAGATCGAGTGGTTGATCAATCCTGACTTCATTGGGAGTGGTGAAGGTGACAGTCTGCGAACGCTTGCCCATGATCTTCATATTGAACACCACCGGAGACGCGGCGGAGAAGTACGCATTTCCTGCCTGTCGGGCGGTGATACGTACCAGTCCCTGTCCGCCAGGCTGAAGCAGACCGGCAGAAGTGACCGAGAGAATTGAGGTGTCATTGGACTCGTAGGTAAGGGCGAGTCCGGAGGTGGCATAGGCACCTTCGAGATCGAAGGCGGAGTCGAAGATCGACATGAAGGGTACATTGTCACTGCTGTCTGTCGGTACATTAGTCGGGTTAAGTGAAATCGACTGCGATCCACCAAAGAGCGGACGGCTCGACTTGAACGGATGTCCCGCAACCAGTCTCGCATTGGATCCCCACTTGTGGGCGAGGTAACCTTCCATTCGTCGGATGGCAAAGTCAGTCAGACTACCGGAGAAGAGCATGACTTCGTGCATCACTGCATTGCCCAACTGATTTCCGATCGCGGCGGTTCCGGTTCGTCCGGCACCGAGAATGATTTCCCTTGTTCCGGATGATGGAATGGCGGGCACACTGGTCCCGGACTGAGCGGATCCGATCTGAGTGGTTCCATTAAAGAAGAACTCACCGTCCGCATAAGTCGCACTGGCTTTCCGGCGGAATACCCCGACCTGAACATTGCCTCCGAAATTAACCGAGGGGAAGCTCAGTTCGCCACCGCCGTTAAAGTAGTAGCCACCATTCTTGGCCATTCCCAGAACCTGTCCAGCGGTGCCGGCTGAGTTTCCGAAGTGAAGAATTTTTTCCGGTTGGGTTCCGGCAGTCTTCACCGCCACAAACAGAGTGAAGCTAGGATTGCCTGCGAGAATGCTTGGCATCGTCGCTGTCATGTGTGCCCCGGCATTCCCCTGAGTGGATCCAAATGCGAGTCCCGGTTTTCCACTGTTTACCACTCGGACGGGTTGTAAATTGGTGGTTCCCTGGCTCAAGGTGTTGGAACTGCCTGAACGATCCGCCCATGTACTTGCCTGACTTTTGCTTCCGTTGGAAAGGAAGTCGGAATTGGACTCGGCGAGACCGTCCGCATTAATATCGTTGGCGTCGAGCCAGAGGATCATACCGGGGAGCGAGTCTGAATAGGGACTCTTTTCGGTCACCGTGATGGTGAAGGTGGCGTTATTATTACTGGCCGCATTGTAAGTACTGTCCCCATTTTGGGTCACCGTAATCGTGGCGGTTCCATCCCCCTTGGGTTTGAGACGGGTTCCTCCGGATGTCACTTCAATGACCGCGGAACTGGAACTGGCGTAGGATAGGGCCAATCCAGTGGCGGTGGTGGTTCCTGTTTTGATGGACTGCAGGGTGGGGGCGAATTCAAAGTCCCCATTATCCATGGTCAGGTTGGGTAGGCTGGAAGATCCACCACTGGTCACAATGGTCTGGTTCGCCTTGGTCACGGTGACGGTTTTAATCACCGCACTGGCTGCCTGATACTGCCCGTTCCCAGCCTGGGTGGCGGTAATCGTGGCATTGCCCGCACCGACCACTTGAAGGAAGGTACCATTGACAATCGATGCGATGGAGGAATCGGAACTGATGTAAGTAATTGGCAGATTAGCATTACTGCTCGCGGTCAGGTTCAGATCGGCCACACCAAAGGCCCGGCTGCCCAATGATTGACTCCAGGTAATGGTCTGAGCCTGTTGGGTATCATCAATCACCGAAAGGGACTGGGTGGCATC
>CAWVXY010000152.1:0-1827 GCA_963934295.1 uncultured Opitutia bacterium | reverse complement strand
AAATGGGTAGTGGTAAGTACTTTGACAGACCATGTGGTACCCAGTGCTTTCCCTTTAAGTTCAGTGATTGATGGGCTATCCGAGACCGTGTTTTCCGCACATCCGCAAAGACAAAGGATAATGGTAAGAAATACTGGAATGTGCAGATTCAAATGAATAAATATAGAAGAATCGAGAGAACAAGAAGGGCAAAGCTAAAGTAATCCCTCCGGCTCCATCCCTGATCGTTTTTTCCAAATTCAAAGAGTTTGAGCATGGCCCCTGTTGGGCAGCCATAGCGGCAGTAGGCCATTGGGACGAAGGCGGATGCAACTAAGCTAAGCAAGGCAATGGCAATTGTGATTCCACCGGCAACTTCCCAGACATAGGCATCAAAGGGTTCAAGGATGGCCACTTCACGAGCGGAAGCAGTAAAAGCGAAAATAACGACAAGTCCAAGTAATCCTACGGGCAAAAATTTGAGAATCCCATCCAATTTCTTGGGGAGGCGAACCGGGTTTTTTCTGAATTTTCTCATCCATTGCTGGGCTGCCCCGTGTGGACATAACTGATGGCAATAAAAAGCCTTGCCGGTAGTCATGGGTACGAGCAATGCAGCGAAAGTGAGCAGGGCAAGAATCGGAGCACGCTCCCATGGCACACCGCTTTGGGCCCACCCTGCAAAAAGGGCCTGGGAGAGAATGTCTCCATTTACCAATCCAAGATAGCAAACCAGCAGGACTTGAAGGGATACGCGAAAAATTTTCGTTTTCCCCCGCTTGTTAAAAGCCACAAAACCAGCAAGCAGAATAACGGCAAGCGATCCATAATCCCTGGCCTTCCAGTTGATAAATGATTTTTTGGCCTCTTGGTTCAGCAATTTTTCCTGCTCCCAACTCGTGGCGGTTTTAACAATGCCCTCGGCCATGGCCATGCTGGTCATGGTGGCTCCGGATACCCCTTCGACTTCTTCCTCGGTCAGGTTCATGTCTGCGAGTTGAGAAATAGACCGACCAGTAAACAGCGAGGCGAAGTAGGCGTCGTCATTGGGGTAGTCCGCATAAGGTTCGTTTTCAAAGCTCGATCGTATTTTCATCCCTGTGAGTGAACCATTGGTATCAAAAACTAATAGAGAATCCACCGGTCCCTGATACCCAATGATCTGGTCAGCATAGGGTGAACTTCTTCCGGTCTGTCCCAACTTGGTTCCATTGATATCCAAAATTTCCAGAAGGGAAGGGTGGGTGGCAGAGGGAATCAATTGAGATGCCGCGGGAATGTGTTCTTGTACCTCTTCGATTTGAATTGGATTCGGAAATCGGCTTGCCTGTTTTTCCCCACCAAAGCGTAGGGAGATTGCGTCCACAATTGCTAAGCTGGTTAGGGTGGCCCCGGATACTGCTTCTATTTTATTGGATTGAGCGAGTTCCTTCCGTGACATCCCGTTGAATTGCTCAAAAAAGGCAGGCTCTTCAATAATCGCATCCACATGATCAACCGTGTCCCCGCTGGAACGAATAGAGACAGAAGACACCTTTTGATCCTGATCCCAGATAACCATTACATTCGTGGGACCGGAGAATCCGATTGCCGAATCTCCTTCGGGAGAGGTTTGGGTCACCCTTCCCAGAAGGTTTTCATTTTGATCAAGTGCTTGTAGTGTAGATGGATTATCCGTATTGGGACCAAGAGAGTATGCCGAGGGCAGGATTTCCTTCACCTCGTTAAGTGGTATCGGTTGGCCTTTCTCCTTAAGGTTGGTCAGGAAATCCTGGTGGGATTGATGGATCAACCCCACGATGATAACGAGACAAATAAACCGGCAAAAATGGCGTATTCGTCTCACCT
>CAWVXY010000151.1:0-1918 GCA_963934295.1 uncultured Opitutia bacterium | reverse complement strand
AAGGGAGGAAAAGCCAACTGGCCTCAGCTCTTTAAGGAAAAGGTGAAGATTGCCGGGAACGACAAAGCCTATGTTATTGACCGTATCGGTGTTCCTTTTGAAAACCCGTGGGGTTCCATGATGCTGTTCAGTGGTATTGATTTTGATCAGGATGGAGCGGCATATATTTGCACCCTAATGGGTGACCTTTGGAAAGTCATGGGGCTGGAAGCGGGCATGAAAGAAGTTACCTGGAAACGATACGCAACCGGGTTGGACCAGCCTTTTGGGCTTCGGGTAATCGATGGCTTACCCTATGTCATGACCCGGGGTGGTATTGTATGTCCCAAAGATCTGAATGAGGATGACGAAGCCGACTACTATGAGGAGTATTTTTCCTTCCCGTCATACAAATATATGGGACATACCGGAACCTTTGGTTTCCATATGGATAAAGAGCGCACCATGTATTTTGTTAACAGTACTTCCGCCTACAAGAAGCCGTGGAATCAGGATCCTGAACAGCTGGCCAGTGGCATGCGTAATGCCATGGCAGTGGGAGCAAGTCAGGATGGTGTATTTCTTGTCGGTCCACAGGAAGGAATCTGGACCCCTTCTTCGGCCGTTCTTGAAATGCAGAAAGGCGATTACTATGGCATGGGGCCAGATCATTTGAACAAAGATTCTTACAAGGAGAATGATAAGAAGATTACTCCGGCCATGGCTTATCTTCCGCGGGGAATTGATAATTCAACCGGTGGTTTTGAGTTTCCGGTGTCTGAACGTTTTGGTCCCCTGAGCGGAGAGATTGTTGGTTTGAGTTACGGGTATGGAAGCTGGTATCAAATCCTGCGAAATGATGACTACGCGGATTACAACCGTGCCCAGGGAACCATCGTGCCTTTGCCGGGTGAGTTTCGGGCAGGAGGGATGCGCGGAGCCATCAATCCAAAAGACGGAATGTTTTATGCAGTCGGGTCGGATGGCTGGGGCAACTATTCCCTAGATGATGGATCCCTTGAACGCGTCCGTTATACGGGGAAGCCATACCCCATGCTTACAAAAGTACATGGCTATGAAAATGGGATAGAACTGCAGTTCAGTTCCAAACTGAGCGCCAAGGCAGCTTCACAGGCAAAGAGTTATTTTGTTCAGCAATGGAATTATGAATATTCTCCCGCTTACGGTTCGCTAGAGTATTCCGTAAAGCGTCCTTCGCAGGAGGGGCACGACCGTGTCCGGGTGAAGAGTGTAAACATCCTTCCGGATCAAAAATCGGTATTCCTCGAGATTCCTAATCTTCTGCCCGCCTTGCAAACCCATATCTTTGCCGAACTGGAAACGGAGGAAGGGCCGTTGGAAATGAATGCTTTTGCCACGCTTGTTCACTTGGACAAGGCGAAGAAAGGATTTGCAGAGCCCATGCCGGCCTTGAAATCCCGGACGGTTTCATTGCGGATCCGGGGAAGTAAAGCGGATAAGGAAAGAGTGGCATTAAATACCGCAAACACTCCCAAAGGTCGAATACGGGCGGGTGAAACTTTATTTAAAATGTTTTGCATAGGATGCCACGGACCGGAAGGGAAGGGGTTGCCCAGTATTGCACCGACTCTTCATTCCGACTGGGTCTCGGGCGACCGTGAAATTTTGGTCAAAGTTTTACTGAAAGGGTTGGGCGGACAAATCAAAGTAAATGGAGAGCTGCAGAATTACGAAGCCGCCATGCCCGGATTTGGGCCTGCTCTCGGTGATGATGAGATCGCATCCATTTTAAGTTATGTTCGTTCTGCATGGACGGATGCTCCTGCTGATGTCACCAGTGCCTTTGTAAGAAAAATAAGGGGTGCGGAAAAAGGGAAGACTGGACCCTATGAAGCAAGTGCTCTATGGAAAAAGTAATTATGAAATTATTAGTACTCTTCCTTCCTTTTTTATTCAT
>CAWVXY010000150.1:0-1986 GCA_963934295.1 uncultured Opitutia bacterium | reverse complement strand
CCACCCAGGTCAGGTAAGTTTTTCCACTGCGATAGTGAGCCCTGGACTGATGAAACCCATAGAGGTTGCCCCAGGCGTGGTTTACCATGGGAGTCGGTTCCTTGCTCTCGGCCCTTTCCGCATGGGAGAGAGAAGAAATTAAACCGAATGCAAAAAGACAGGCGGTTACAATTTGTTTTGGATATATGTTCTGTTCAAACCGCTTGAAAAGCGGGATCAAGCGTGGCGCGAAGATATTTGTTTTGTGAATTTTCAGTAGTGTACGATCGGTTGACATGTTTTTCAGTTCGGGGTCATTTACACCCGAACGAACGACCCGAGTGAGGGCAATAAAATTAAAGAGTTTTGAGAATTTTCTGAAGCTTGATTCCAGTACGCGTACCAAATTGTTTCAGGGGGCAGTGACAGAAGAATAAATGTTCATTTGAACAAGCACAGGAAACCTGTCGGAAAATGGATTATAATTTTACTCAGGGTTTTGGGCCAGGTAAACGGTGCCTTTTGAAATGTCTTCAGTGATGGGATTGTCAAATTCGATCGTATGTGCATCAGCCCATCCCCAAATTTTACCGAGGCGGTCAGTGAAGAAAGATTCCGGTTCACCATCGGCCCAGAGGGCGAAAATTCCTCCGGGTTTCAGGTGCTTTGCGAGTTCACTTAACCCTTCTTCGGTGTAAAAACGCGAATTGGTCTGGTGCAACACATTAGTCGGGGTATGATCAATATCGAGCAGTATGGCATCGTGTTTTTTTTCCGCATTCATCGGATCAAAACTTTTTTCAATGTCCCGGGAGAGAGCAAAAAAGTCGCCATGAATTAAGCGGCAACGATCATCGAGTGCCAGCGTTTCCCCCAGGGGAACCAATCCGCTTTGATGCCATTCGATTACAGGGGCGAGGTATTCGATTACGACGAGCGAGCGAACACGCGGGTCCTCGAGTGCCGCCGCTGCAGTATACCCCAGTCCGAGTCCACCCACTACGACATCGAGGTCATCCCCCGCTAATTGTCCGAGGCCGAGCTTGGACAGTTGTCTCTCAGCTTCATGAAACAGGCTGGACATCAGAAAGTCCTCGCCGAGTTTTACTTCATAGACATCCAATTCCCCTAACCCTGGAATTCTTCGCCGGCGCAAAACGAGTTCTCCAATCGGAGTTTTTTGAAAATCTATTTCCTCGAAGATCATAAAAATCCAGTTTTTTTAAAATGAAGTGATCAACTTAGGGGTTCAATATCGAAGTTTTCGATCGTAGAACTGTTCGTTCCTGGGTCGACGGATGGGGATGGAGAGACCACTGGTGGAATCGAGTTCGTTAAACAGTTTTTTACGAAGTTCAAAAATGCGTTCCTGATAAGCAGGTACACGGATTAGATTATGCCGTTCGTGCGGATCGGAATGGAGGTCGTAAAATCCGTTGCGGTCCCACACTCCATGATAAAAGACATACTTCTCCATGTCCGTACGGATGGCAAATGTAGTGGGAGTAGCCGGAAAATTCCATTCCCAATGATATTCATAAACGAAATGATCACGCCATTTATGCTTTGGCTTCTTTCCCTGAAGTAATGGAAGGAAGGAGTCTCCGTCCATCTTCGGTTTGGCCGGAAGATCAACCCCGGCGTACTCGAGAATGGTGGGGGCGAGGTCAACATTAAGAGCCATGTTTTCAATGCGGGTGCCCGGCTTGATCAACTTGGGATGACGAGCAAGCATGGGAATACGGATCGATTCCTCAAAGGCATCGCGCTTGTCGTAAAACCCATGTTCCCCCAGGGCGAAGCCATTGTCACCGAGGTAGATGACCAGGGTGTCTTCGGTCAGCTCGAGCTTGTCCAACTGGTTGAGGATACGGCCAATGTTCTCATCCAATGCATGAACGGTTTCGCAAAAATTATGATAGAGCTCATCGAAGTCTGGAACAGGATCTTTGTCGAGGGCACCCGTTTCCATATGGTCGATCCCGTGAATTCCATATCTGCGTTCAC
>CAWVXY010000149.1:0-2016 GCA_963934295.1 uncultured Opitutia bacterium | reverse complement strand
AATTATTTACATCCCGTGATTTACACTTAGCTGAGCTTTCCCTCGGGTATGTGTTTTGATTTTAGTTGTTGACTAATAAAATTAAGAGTCATTTGTTTAGTTCATTTTTTTTATTAAAATGACTAATTCAAATTTAATTCTTTTTTACTCCTTCCTCGTGCTCGTGTCCTCTGCTCTCGGTGCAATGCTTCCCCATCAGGGCAGGGTATTAATTTCAGGTACTCCTTTTGATGGTAATGCCACCTTTCGATTTGCTCTGGTCGAACAATCGGGTGGAATTGTCTGGAATCACGAGGGCGGTACCGGTTTGCCCGGGACCGATTTAACCATCGAAGTAAAGAAGGGCTTTTATCAATGTCACCTTGGAGATACTTCCATAACCGGGATGGCTACATTACCGAAAGGCATATTTGTTACCTACCCTGGACTTAAGCTTCGTATCTGGTTTAACGATGGAACCAATGGGACGCAGCAGCTCGGGAAAGATCAACCCTTACTGGTTGCTCCCTATGCGATGAATGTTCCACTATCCTCTGCCTCCGCCAATTTGCTTGAGGGTTTGGCCCAGGGAATATCTCAATACGCCACCACCAGCGGAGTCAGTTCGACCCAATTAGTTACCCAGCTCACCGAATTAGCCGGTAAGGTAGCAACCGGGGCAATTGATATTAATTCATTATCACCCGAGAAAATCCAGGAATTAGTCAGGCAGACTGTTCAATCCTCAGGTGGATTATTGGAACAAAATTCATCCAATGCTAATTTGCGAGGCCTTGGTACACTGGCAAATCCTTATGGGTGGGACGGACAAGTGATTAACCATGTGGTCGACTCGAATTATACGGTTCCTCAAGGAAAAGTTCTCGTAGTCTTATCTTATCAGTTCACAACTACGGATAGAGTGAAACTTTCAGCAAATGGTATGCAGTTTGCCTATGACACAAGTGGTATACTGGGAAGTGGTGTTGTAATGAGCGGTAAGTTTACGGGTGTTCTTGTTAAGGAGAATTCTCAGATTGTACCTGTTCTTCCTCAACCCCCAATTCAAACTTTTCCCGCCTTACAAAGCCACCCTGTTTATAATATTCCTGCTGGTAAAATACTCGTTATTTGTTCGAAAGGTTGGGAGCAAACTAGTGTCTTTCCGGAACCTAATTTTCTATTTACAGAAAATAGTAATCTACCAATGGTTTTTGATGGTGGATTATATGGCAAGTCTATCGAATATGGTAAATTTGCAAGTTTATCTAATCGAGCTGTCACATTCTCAGGTTATCTAATATCCCCTCAAGACTTTACTAAGATTGGTGCAGATTTAGCGGGTGGTGGGAGTTCTTCCTCTGGTAGTGGTTCAAACGGGAATACAATTAGCACTACCGCCTCAACTGATCTCACTATTACTAATCAAAGCACAATATTTGTGGACAAATCAGTGACGGATGAGCTTAAAATGACACTTCCATCCGCAAACGGATACACAGGGGAAAGTATTAAACTCTTTCCTAATCATGAAGGTCATATCAAACTTACGTCCCTCAAGAATAATGAATTTAAATACGGAGCCGATTACTCTATTATTCGAGAACCTGTCGAATTTTTCGCCAACCAAGGGAAATGGCATGCATTTGGAGGATCAAATTTTTACGGAGTTAATGGTCAGGTAAAGGATATCTATCCAGGGGTTGGTTCAAGTTATCCCTCCAATCTTACCAATATCGGAGGCATTTTATACTTTAGTGCCACTGATCAAAATGGGAGTGAATTATGGAAGAGCGATGGGAGTGAGTCGGGAACGGTTCAGGTAAAGGATATCTTTCCAGGGACTAGTTCAAGTTCTCCCGACAATCTTACGATTGTCGGAAGCATTCTCTACTTTAGTGCCACTGATCAAAATGGAACAGGATTATGGAAGAGCGATGGGAGTGAGTCGGGAACGGTTAAAGTAAAGGATATTACTTCATTACCACAGTACCTTCCATCTATTTTTACGAATGTCGGAGGTACTTTATATTTTAG
>CAWVXY010000148.1:0-2029 GCA_963934295.1 uncultured Opitutia bacterium | reverse complement strand
TATGGAAAAGGTACACGAAAGGCATACTTTAATGGAGTTGAGAAATTCTCTCTTAATGATACCGGTACAATAGCATCAAGTACAAATCCATTGGCATTGGGTGGATATATTGATGGCACCACTGGAGGTGATGGTGCTGAATCGAAAATAGACCTTTCAGAACTTCTCATATTCCAAAGCCGTCTTGCCCTACCCGATCAGAGAAAGATTGAGGGATTCCTTGCCCATAAATGGGCTCTGGTAGGTGATTTGGAATCTTCCCATCCACATAAAACTTCCGCACCATCTTTCGACGATCCAATATCCGCGGTTGATCTGACACTCTTCTGGGGACCCAATGATGGGGGGACCAATTCCGCAATCTGGGAAAATAATGTCAGCCTCGGAAGGTACTACGCCGAGGAAAAAGTCGATGGATTCTCCGCAAAAGCCTACGAGATACCAGCATCGCTTGATAAAACACAGGCAGCCAAAGATTATTTTGCCGATATTAACCAATTGCTTGCTCTTACCCCTACAGGAAGTGCAGTTATTAAGGGAGATCCAGATAATCCAACTGGGACCGGTATGTACCTCAACGGAGATGCAGATTTTCAGTTCTTTGAAATGGGAATCGATGTGGGAGCGGACCGTTTCATGATAATACTGGAAACCGACTTTCTCGCTCCATCCTCTGGTAGTTACACTTTCCGAAGTGATATAAATGAGGATAAGTCAATGCTTTGGATCGACCTTGATCAGAACGGAAAATATGAGCGAATTGGAAAAGCCGGTCCGGAACGCTTAACAAATTTAGAAATTCCCGGAGACATCACTTTTGATTCGGTCACCCTAACTGCCGGCCAGTCCTACCGTATGGCTTTCATGCTGGGAGGTATTGGTGGAACCCATCAATGGGAACTCAAATATCAAAGCCCTGCCATGGGTGATTTGGTCAGAATTAAACCCCTTCAATCATCACAGGACGGTCTGTTCACCACAACCCAACTTTCCAATCAATCGACCGGAGATCTTCAGACCAGACTTGAGGCCAATGCCACAGGACTGGTTGCCGGGAATACTTACTATTACCGGATCAAGGGGATCAATTCCGAAAGTGACTGGGCGGATTCGACCGGTACTTTTGTGGCCGAGTCAGCCATTTCCCAAACCACCGGTTCCCTCACATTCGATACTGATGGACCCACCCCAAGCTGGTCATCTTCCGACGGCCGAAGTGGAACCGGACAAATCATTACCACCACTTATCTTGACAGCCAGTCAAACAGTATATCTTACAAAACGGCTAAATTTGACTTCAATAATCTGTCCATCGGGGATGGAGTGCAGGTTCACCTGCTGGGCTCCAATCCCCTTCATCTTCAAGTATCCGGGGATGCCACGATTTCCGCAACCCTCGATCTTAATGGTACCAGTGCTCTCGATAGCTCGACTACTACAAATGAACTTTTCGAGACACTTGGCAGGCTAGGCGGAGGAATTGGCGGAAAAAACATCGTAGGAGCACATTTGGGAGCACCCGGTGGCGGCCCATCTCATCTTACTGATCCTTATCAGCTTAATTCAGGAGGCAAGCCTCACCCCGGTGGTGATGACTACCGTTCAAGCGGTTTGGTCGGAGGAAATTCAGCCGGAGGTGGAAGCTATGGTGGTATTGGCGGGCGTCCAGAGCCGACCGGAGGGGTTGGGTACAATAATACTACGATTTCAGCATCAGGTAAGACCTACGGGGTACCTGAACTCACTCATCTGCTCGCCGGTTCTGGTGGTGGTGGCGGAGCCAAGCGTGGTGGCGGATCAGGTGCGGGTGCGATTAAAATCGTTGCCACCGGTACCCTTACTATTGGTGGTGATATCTGGGCCGAGGGTGGTCAGGGGGGCAAAGTTACTACCACTACAAACCCACCCTCAGTAGGAGGATCAGGCTCGGGTGGTGCAATCTACCTGAAAGCTCCCAACTTGGTTATTCAAACCGGTGTCAAAATAAGTGCGGATGGGGGTTCCGGCGCGGATGGAATAACTGGTACTG
>CAWVXY010000147.1:0-2056 GCA_963934295.1 uncultured Opitutia bacterium | reverse complement strand
AAGAATTAGCAAAAGGAGTTTCTTGTCGGAGTATAGAGCAAACCATTTTGGTTGCTGACTTCTCAAAAGTCCTGCTTCGATTGCCTTGAACGCAAGCCACCAACCCGGCAGAGAAAACAAAAAAAATATCGATCTTTCGGCAGAATTCGAGTTAGGGTCTGTAGCTTCTTTTTCCGTATTTATTATTTAGGATTTCCTTTGGAATTGGTGTTTGCGAGATCTATGATCTGCCAATATTAATAAAAGCTCCTTCCGCCTTAAGTGATTGATCGGCAGCTTGTAAAGTGTAGGCAACTTCTACGCCGTACCGCCCCGAGGAGCGGTTTTCTTCATGTCTTTGGATTACTTTGATGAAATGATTGAGCTCATCGAACAAAGGTTCGTTGGTGGGGATTGAGGGTAGAATGACGCTCCCTCGGTTATAGCTTAACCGGTGGGAAGCGAAAGAGTCAGAATAATAGGACTGTTCAAGACCGATTGAGGAATCGTAAACCGTGATGGGGTGCTCAATGTTTAAATCATCCCAAAGTGCCATTTTTTTTGATCCTATCACAGTAATTTGTCTGACTTTCCGAGGGTTAAGCCAGCTCGCGTGGGCATGGGCAAGGAGGTTGTTAGGATAACGGAAAGTGGTATATCCTGTGTCTTCCACCCGTTGGTCAAGTTTGCAGGTTCCGAGGCAACTGACCGCTTCCGGGAGAGAATCGAGGAGGAAGTCGAAAATCGAGAGATCGTGAGAGGTTAGATCCCAGATTGCATTAACGTCCTTGCGGACGGGACCGAGGTTTGTACGGTGTGCTTCGAGATGGCGAATTTCGCCCAGTTCCCCGGAATCAATGATTTTTTTGAGAGCAAGGACGGAAGCATTGAACAAAAAGACATGCCCAGCGACGATGGAGAGGCTTTTTTGCTCGGCCAAGTCGCATAATTGAGAGCACCTTTCCGGATCTTGCCCGAAAGGTTTTTCGACGAAGACATGCTTGCCCGCCCGTAACGCCTTTTCTACGAAGTCCAGATGAGTTTCGACAGGAGTGCAAACCGCAATTGCATCAAGCGAATCGGACTCGATGAGTTCATCTGCATTGGTCGATATTTCCAAATCCTGAAACCGTGAGGAGAGCATTTCCAAAGCAGAAATATTCAAGTCTGCTACATGGTTCAACTCCGCGTCCTTGATCCGTCTCAAGGCTCCTATGACATTTGGCCCCCAGCGACCGGCACCTATCAGTCCAACTTTTATTACGGGGTTATCGTTAGAACTATCATTCATATTTTTTAATAAAGAGCATTTCTAGATTATTTTTTTGAATTATTGATCTTTCAAAGTTGTTATGATGAAGGAAAAGATATGGAGGAAAAGAAGAATACGGGTGTTGTGCTTTTAGTAAATCAGACTTAAGATAAGGATAGTAATTAGATAATATTTTACCCTGAAGTGTTCTTTAATAACCAAATCGAATTACGGGAAGATAATTTTCTAATAGACTTCTTCCTTCTTCCTCAAATTGCATAACCTGACATGGTTTGTATAGGTAAGGATGTTTCACAATCCATAATTCATCGGATAAATTTTGTTTGGATTTTAATATTTTAATTTAGTTTATAATATAATTTTCCCCAGTTCCTGGATTATCATTTTCTGTAACTATATTATATATAATAGAAGCAATTTTTTTAGTTGAATTTATTTTTGAACTTCCCATCTTACTAGTTAGTGCATGGTTCCAGCTATTTGTTAGATTCGTTTTCATAAAAGGCGGAGAAATTGAAAGTACTCGCACCCCCATTGGATTAAATTCGGATGCTTGTACTTTTGTAAGAGCTTGTAAACCCTGCTTTGCCATTAAATAGGATGAAAATCCTTTGACATTCTTTTCTTCGATTAACGGAGTCAATATGTTCACTATAGTACCCGATTCTCCATTTATCATTTCCTTTGCGAGACTAATTGAAAGAAAAAATGTTGCTGAAACGGTAACTTCCCATTGTTCGTTGATCTCATGAGCTGTCACTAAGTGCATAGGCTTAGGTTGGAAAGGATTAACAGCGTTGTTTA
>CAWVXY010000146.1:0-2069 GCA_963934295.1 uncultured Opitutia bacterium | reverse complement strand
ATTCTCAATTGCCCAAATGGTAACCCACGATAAAGAGGTATCCACTTCATCATCGGTTAATTGATTAGGTTGTTGGATTACTTTGCTGGATCGCATGAAGTTATAGTTAATACCTGAGGTGTTATCGCAGGTATAGGTTTCAATCATACGATTTTGGACATGAATAACAATTTTGGGTGTATTCAGATTGGTATCAAAGTTAAGTCCAATTGTGGAGTCGTACATCAGAACACCGCTCATAAAGACCTTAAGCTCGCATTTGGGTACTGCTCCGCCCATCCCCATACCGCGGGGTGGGAAAATCTTAATAATGGTTTTTACTTCCTGCCCATCCATATTCTCCATACGGGTGATTTCCCTAAAATCCCCACTCCTTCCTCGGGTGTGAAACATATTCTTTTGTTCATACTTTCTTAGATTCTCATTAAAGTGGTCTACGCCACGATGCCCCCGGATTGTTTCGTAGGTAATCACGATTCTTGAAAAATCCGGTTGGGCATCATACTTAATAAATTCAGTGTAGTAGTCCGCACTGACCAGTTGAAATGCAAAAAAGAAGAGTATGAACGGAGTGGTATTTATCATTCTCAATCTTTCTAGCGGTTGAAGGTGAGCTTTTGAACAGAGGTCTCATTGTCGTCGCAAAAATCCTCCAGCTGAACGAGCACTTCGCCGTAATCATCGCGGTCAAGTGTTTTGAGAACTTCAAGGGCTTCATCAAACCGGCCCAGCTGTCTTAAAATTTCAGCAGCCATGATCTGGTCGTTCGGGTTGGTCTTATCCAAAAGTCCGAGAAGTTTTTCCATATTTTTCTCTCTTTCTTCAGGGGCGGGAAACTTTTTCTTTTTTCCAAGTAAAGAAAATCCACCTCTACAACGGTCATTACTTTGCCACCAAGCAGTGAGTCTTAAATTTTTCTCCTCCTGTTTGTTTTCCGATAGCCCCTCATCAATTGCTTTATAAAAGTCATCCTCTTTGGGTGCTTTGATCCGGGGGGCTCTTTTCCATTCAGTTGGAGCACTTTCTTTATCAGGCACATCAAATCCAATATCCCTTGCGGAATGAAAGTACTGTCCCACCTCCTCGGCTTTCCATTTAAGAAATATCCTGGAGCAGTCATCGCACTGAATAACCGGTACGGAGGGTTCGAGCATCGGGGAGTAGCGATATCCATCCGACCACAGAGTTGATCCGAATGTGTTACCGGATGCCATAGTCGAAAACCTGGATAAGGCTTTGCACTCGGGGCAGGAAATAATAACTTCTGGTCCGGGAGTCATCGCACCTCCCTGGTTAGGTATTTATCTATATTTGTTTTTTCTTTTTTCATCTTTTTCTTTCGTTTGTTTGTTAAATTTTAGTGGGCAGGAGTTCCCTTGGCATAGATCTTACTGTATTTTAAATGTCCATTTTCTTCCCACCATGAACAGACTCCCTGTTTCTTGTCGTTTACAAAATTTCCCTCGAATTGGATCCCTCCTGTCCTATAGAAGAACTTCCATTTACCCTCCGCTTTTCCATGTGAGTAATTCATTACTGTTAATAGGCTTCCGTCCTCGTTGTATTCAGTCCAAAGGCCATCGGGCTTGCCCATCTTTACGGATATAATCTCCTTGGGTTTTGAATTGTCATGCCACTCCCTAATCGTGCCCTCTGCTTTTCCTTGTTTGTAATGAGTTTGCTGAATGAGGACCCCATCACGATTCCAGGTCTGCCAAGTGCCGCTTCGTTTTCCATCAACATAAAAGGAGTGCTCTTTTTTCTTCCCATTCGTGTGGTAGGTAATATGGGAACCATCTTTAAAGCTTTCACGGTACAAGTTGCCGTTGTCCTTTTTTCCCCGGTAAGCGATTTCAAATCCGTTTTCGTAAAAGAATCCCACTTCAGGGTCATCGGTTTCCATGATGAATCCCGTTCCGTTTTTCACCGCGGATTCACTGGGCTCTCCGTTTAAGTGCCAACCTCTCGCGGACAGGGTTTTACCCTTAATGAATTGAACGAGGAGTTGGTACTGCCCGTTTCCGTAACTGTTGGCGGCATACCCCGAAAACGGAATCGGATCGTTGGGC
>CAWVXY010000145.1:0-2215 GCA_963934295.1 uncultured Opitutia bacterium | reverse complement strand
AACTAAGCCTAGGCTTTTTAGGCAGAGTGCAATAGCATCTGTTCCATTTGCAACCCCAACGGCATATACATCAACTGCATGAAAGGAGGCAAACTCCTGTTCAAATGTTTCCACTTCTTGCCCAAGGACATACCATCCGGAGTCCATAACCCGTTGGATGGCTTGATCAATTTCTAATTTGTGAGCATTATAGGATTTTAAAGGGTTTCCAAATGGAATCATTTTAAATATTAATATTAGATTATAGCTTCTTGAAAAGAAATAATTATTTTAAGAACCTTAAACTAATTGGTCGATTTTTAATATTACGCGCCAAGTTATGAAAAGGTCTTTCGACCAAAAAGAAAAAGGTCATAGTCATTGGTATGAGTAGCAACCAGTAGGAAATAAAAAAATAAAATTTATCCGCAAATTTTAGTCCTGAAATGAGCAGAATATGGAATGGTATTCCATGCATTAAATAAATGGAATAGCACGATTTACCTAAAGTTTCCATCATCGGATTCGGTTTACTAAACTTGTAAAATAAAATTTCTGATCTCAGCCAAAAAACAGCAAAAACAGCAAAAAAATTTAAGGTAAATGGATGTCCCACTATTTCTTGTAGGGCAAGAATGTGAGTAGCGAGTGCTAGTACAAATATGCCCACTCTTGAATAGACCAATAAAGTACGAGATGACTTATGATTAACAGGATCTATTTTGTAACACAGTAACACACCCAATATCCAGCAGGGGAGTCCAAGGAAGATTACATAAATTGGACCGACGCCAGGGTAATTAACCAAATTAATTGGGTACTCTATAAATGAGAATAGCGTTGGGCTAAATGAAATGAGTAGAGCCCATAACCATGATTTCTCATCTTTAAGCCATTTTCTCAAATACGGATAAAATGAATAGTAACAAATTTCGCAAATAATAGACCATCCTGCGATAAAATGAAATACAGACACATCAATTCCCATTAGTAATATAATGAAAGTTGCAACTAGAATGGGGCCAGAAATCCTTATCAATCTACTTACTAAAAAAGGAAGTGTGTTTTGTGGTTCCCAATTATTTCTGTATGGGTAATGGATACAAAATCCACTGATGATAAAAAAAACTATAACCGCTGCTGGACCGCAAAAAAGAGAGGTGTACACTCCATTGAAAAACCAAAACATTGGAACACTGGTATCCAATGTGGATGTTAATGGGGGGTATGCACCATGACTGAATGCAACCCAAATGGCACAAAAAAGCCTGATAGTATCCAGGCCCTTTATTCTACTATTTTTTTTGATCTTGGGGAGATGATGGAAAAAGTTTAATTCGGTTTGAGAATTAATCCTCAAGTATAATGCTGAAGTTCTTTTCTGAAATAATCGAAGGAAGTTTTGATACCTTCCGAAAAGCTCACTTTGGGATTCCAACCAAATGACGACTGAAAAATACTGTAGTCGGAAATAAAGTCGCCTACATCTATGGCTTTTCGCTCTTCAGGGAAAGGTACCAATTCGTAATTTGCACCCTTATGACCCTCGCACATGATTTGAGCAGTTTCTTGCAAGCTAATGGGGCGAGGGGCACCTAAATTGTAAACCTGCCCCGCCGATTCATTTCTTACAGCTGCTATTATCAATGCATCGACTACATCGTCGACATAATTGTAGTCACGGCGTTGTTTGCCATCTCCAAAAACTTGAATGGTTTTTTTCTCGATTAAATTGCGTATCCAAATTCCTAAAAAGGTTTGCCGGGCATCTTTTATACGCATTCTTGGACCGTAAGTGTTGGTCAACCTGAGTACACTGGATCGAATTTCATGTACCTGGTTATAGAGCAAGTGATATTGCTCTCCGGCAATTTTGTTGATTCCATTCACATCAACCGGACTCAAGGGATGCTTTTCATCAACGGGTAGATATTGAGGTTTCCCATAAATTTGCCGGGTGCTAGCAAAGACGATACGAATATCGCGATTATTTTTGCGACATGCTTCTAAGATCGATAACTGGGCTTTTGCATTAATGTCCAAATCGGTGAAAGGGTCTATCATTGAATCCAAATGACTGGTTTGACCAGCAAGGTTAAAAAGATAATCCTGACCCTTGACTAATTGATTAATCGAATATGGATCACGAACATCAGAAAGGTTGATCGCAACCTTCTCGCGAACGGCTTGAATATTTTGGATATTCCCTCCGTATTCAGGAATGAGACTGTCAATA
>CAWVXY010000144.1:0-2228 GCA_963934295.1 uncultured Opitutia bacterium | reverse complement strand
GACTTAGCGGAATTAATCATTTTTGATAAAGATTTCACGCTTGGAGAAGTTCAAATGGTCGAGGGTTATCTTGCTCATAAATGGGGTCTTACTGGAGACCTGCCAAGCAGTCATCCATACAAGTCTTCCTTAACCACGCCGGTGAATAAATTGATCACCAGTGCAGCTACGGCATCGGCCACGGTTGGTTCCTCATTTTCATACACCATAACCACAGATGTGACGAACCCTGCATTCGAAGCGGCTAATTTACCTGCCGGCCTAACCTGTGGTCTGGGTACCGGGGTTATTTCGGGTACCCCGCTTGCCGGTGGTACTTATGTGGTCACTTTGGTCGCCCAATCTTCGACAAGTAATGAATATGCCTCCGCCACATTGACGATTACTATTCCAATCTCCGCTCCCCTACTCACTGTGGAAGCACCTGGTAATTTGGTTATGACCAGTGCTAAATTAAAAGGTTTGGTTGCCAGTACGGGTGGTCGGGATGCCACAATCACGGTTTACTGGGGAGATAACAATGCCAGCACCACGGCTGGTAACTGGGATTCGAATGCGAATCTCGGTTCAAAAGGACAGGTTGCATTGGCTCATGATATCACCGGACTCACCGGTGGAACCTCTTATTACTATGCTTTTAAAGGTGTAAATGCGGCGGGTGGCACTGGAGGAACCAGTTGGTCACCCGTGCAAACCTTTAGCACCCCGACCTCAGTGAGTGCTCCGATTCTTGGTAATTTGCACTCTGTGACAGATATCACATCCTCTGCGGCCAAATTGAATGTGAATTTGCAAAGTACAGGTGGTGCAGATTCCAATGTCACTTTTTACTGGGGTGATAATGATGGTGGTACGACTGCGGGTTCTTGGGATAATGCAATCACTATTGTAAACGCCCAGCCCGGTAATCTGATTGGGGAAATTACCAGCGGATTAAGTTCGCCCACTATTTACTTTTTCCGTGCCAAGGCAAATAATTGGACAGGTACAACCTGGGCAACCAGTTCGAGTAGTTTTACAGCAAGCTCTATTCAGTCTTCTCCCACTAAAAGTGCCAACCTGATTGGTTGGTGGAAATTCGACACCGATACCAATTCCACGGTTAAAGATTCATCCGGAAATAATAACCATGGTTACCTGCGAAATAGTTCGCATGCATTGGTAAACACTCAGCATAAAACTGATACTCCATTTGGCACCGGTAAAGCAGCTGATCTGAATGGTAACCACTACATTGTGGTTTCCACTGCAGGAGAGGATACTTTTGACGGAGGTAATCAATTTACCCTTGCCAGCTGGGTTAAGGAATTCCCCGATGGTGGTTGGGAACCCTGGATCTCAAAGCGTGGTGAAAGTAGCCAGGGTTGGCAGTTACGCCGATACAGTGGAGAAAAATCAATGTCTTTCACGCTCCGTGGACCGGGGGGGGATGATGCACTGCGTGGCAGTGTAAATCCAGACAACTGGACTCATATTGCTGCTGTCTGGGGCGGTGGATACCGAAAATTATATGTCAATGGTGAGAAGATCGAAAGTGAAGTTCGCTCCGGTGCGGTCAATGTAACGAACTCAGCTCTGGTATTTGGTGCCCGGGATAATTCAGGGAATTACAACCCAGCCTCTCCAAATATTGGAAATTACGCGGGTGTATGGGTTGATGATGTTCGTTTTTATAATGTATTCCTATCTGATACTGAAGTGGAACAGATTTATGGAGGTGGAATGGGAGATGTTGGACAGCCCTGGATTTCTGTAACAAGTGCAACCTCTGCCACTGCGGCAACTGGTATGGTATTTACCTACCAGATCACCGCCACGAATGGACCGACCAGTTATTCCCTCTCTGAAGCACCGAGCTGGATGAGTGTGAACACGGCTACCGGTGAAGTTTCTGGCACACCAACCACGGGTGGAGTGTTTACTTTTAAGATTGGTGCTTCCAATGCAAATGGAACTGATTTTAAGGCGGTTGCAGTGACTGTTGGTGATAATGCACCGTTTGAATATTCGATGGAGTTAACCACTGATTTTGCCGGTATGTCCCGTTCAGCTACTAATGCAGAGGCAACGGTGAGCTCGACGACTTCTGCACATTCCTCCTATGCATTATCGAAGATATTCGACCAGGATAAAGGGACCGGTGGGGACAACCGCTGGTTGCCCTTCCAAAGTGCTCTGCCCAATGTGAATCTGACTTTTACTTTTGCTCATCCATTCCGGGTGACGAG
>CAWVXY010000143.1:0-2240 GCA_963934295.1 uncultured Opitutia bacterium | reverse complement strand
TTCTTGATGTAAATGAAAGCACAGGACCCGGACCACAACCAGTTCCACCTTTTGATTTTAACGCCACCGCCTTGGTCATAGCAGAGAATTCTTTTGTCGGTACGATAGTTGGTTCAATTTATCGCTCGAAAGGTGATTTTAATGAAAGTGTTAGCTTTTCAATAGAGCATAACGGTTCGGGGGTTTCGCCCTTTAGTGTGGAGAGTAATGGCAGTATCTTGGTCGCAGGTTCCCTTGATTACGAGCAAAACGCGAGCCACTTGATTCGCATTCGCGGAACCGAAGGGAATCAAAGTTTGGTTCGTGGATTTGAGATTAAGATACTGGATGTGTTTGAAATGGATATTAATAGTGCACCCACGGATATATCTATTCTTTCTGACAAATTACAAATTAAAGGTAATCAAGAGGCTGGTACAATGGTTGGAGGCTTCTATGCAAAAGATTCCGACCAGAATGATATGCATACCTTTATTTTGGTGGATGGGGTAGGGTCTTTTGATAATTCATTATTTGTTATGGAGGCCAATGGTACATTAAAAACCTCTTTTGTTTTAGACTTTGGTATAGATCAGATCCTAAGTATTCGGGTGCAAGTATCAGATTCCAAAGGGGCAACCTATCAAAAGGTTTTTGATGTTTTATATATTCACCAACAAGCGGGGGAGGATGTGATTCTATTGTCTGATGGTGCAGATGTTGTACCCGGTTGGAAGCGGGCCGGTTGGTTCGGATTTTATTTTGCTGATTTTTATCCATGGGTATATCATGGAAACCTCGGTTGGATTTTTGTGAGCGAGAAGACATACAATGGGGCCTGGTTCTTTCGTGACCGGTTGGGATGGGTTTGGACCAGTCCCGAAGTATTTCCAGCTCTTTTTCAATTCGAGCAAAATCAATGGACTTATTTAGATACCTCCACCCCATGGACTATTCTTTTTGATTATGTCCGAATGGAGTGGTTTGAATTGGATCGCGATTACGAGGTTTTTGGACTTTCACAACCTGCAAGCGGTGGATATGTAAAAGGTTTTGGGATTTATCAAAGAGGGCAAGTTGCGACCCTAGAGGCAGTTCCCTCGTCAGGTTATATCTTTAAAGGTTGGGAAGGTAGTATAACTGAAACTGAGCCGGTTCTTATTCTTGAAGTTTATAACGATTTAAAAATAGAGGCTCTGTTTGATCCGATTATTTCTCCTGATAAATCACCACAAGAAGCGGTTGGTAATGCGGTGGAAGCGATTAATTCGATTGAAGGTTTAAGCCCGGAACTGAAACAAAAAGCCCTGGCAGAACTATTGCTGACGGGTGCATCTTCAACTGCAGGAATCAAAGCAACCGGCGAGTAATTATCTAAGAATGATTGGTATAATTAAGTTTTTCTTTTGTTTTCTCATTTTTTTCCAACTCACCTGCGAAGCAGATATTTTAGATATCGAGACCTATCGATATCAAGCGAAGAATGATTATTTTAGAAGCGATTTGAAGAGTGATTTATCCCAACATCATCGAAGCATTTCCTCTTTGCAGAAAAGAATGAAGGATTTTCAAATGCGTTTTAATTCTGTTGATACGGCTAAAATCGATAAACCGAATGTTACTCCCAGAAATATATACCAATCTAGTCCTGAAACTTTGAGCCCGGAAGTTTTTACGCAAGAACCTGTGCCTTCACACAGCGACGGTCAATTTGAATCCCCCAGCACATCCAAGCATAAACTCGGTTTTTACATTCTTCCGTTTGTTGCCTTACAAAACCCCGGAGATTTTGAATTCATATCAGGGTTAGGGGCCCTTGGTATTGAGCAGGAAATAGGTTTTGCAACTGGTTGGCGTTTGGGTGTGGAAAGCCCCCATTTATTTATCGATGGAGAATTTTCATATATACGAAATAAGTTTAACAGTTTATCTAATGGACTCGTTAGTTTTACTGGTGAAGTGGAAAACTTTGGCTTTTTAATTAATGCTGGAGCAAAGGCGAGAATTTTTTCTAAGGCATCTATATTTATAGGGGCAGGTTTTGGGGCAATGAATCAAGAGATTGGGTTTGATCTGAATTCCAAGATTATTGGAGAAGAAGAAAGTACGCTATTCTCTTACCAACTGTTTACAGGAATTGATTTTATAATGACCGAAAATTTGCGACTCGGTTTACGTTATCGATGGATGAGAATAGGGGAGATGGAATTATTTACATCCCGTGATTTACACTTAGCTGAGCTTTCCCTCGGGTATGTGTT
>CAWVXY010000142.1:0-2249 GCA_963934295.1 uncultured Opitutia bacterium | reverse complement strand
ATTATTTTTCTTCCAGTAAGACCGGAGTCACCCTCTGGACCACCGATTACAAAACTACCCGTTGGGTTTATTAAATATTTGGTGTCATTTGATAATAGTTCTGAAGGAAGGGACGGTTTTATAATTTCCTCGGTAATAAATCCATGAATTATTTTATTATCTACATCAGCAGCGTGTTGAGTGGAAACAACCACATTCTCAATTCCTGTCATCTGCCCTTCTTCATATTTGAGAGCCACTTGTGATTTACAATCAGGGCGCAACCATTTTGCCTCAACACCTGCATGTCGAATTTCTGCCATTTTTCTTAAAATCCTATGTGCAAACATGACGGGAGCGGGCATTAATTCTTCAGTCTCATTGCAAGCATAACCAAACATGATCCCTTGGTCCCCAGCTCCCTGCTCAGCAGTTTCTTTACCTTCTGCCGCAGCTGCATCTACACCCTGTGCGATGTGAAGAGATTGAGCGGTCAGCTGATTAGTGATAAAAACCTGATCGGCATGAAAAATATCATCATCATTAATATAGCCAATTTTACGAATTGCATCACGAACAACCTGTTCGTAATCAAATTTAGAATTGGTTGTAATTTCACCGGCAATCGTGACACAATTACTTTTAACCAAAGTTTCACAAGCCACTCGGCTTTGGGGATCCTGTTCTAAGCAGGCATCAAGTACACTATCCGATATGGAATCGGAAACTTTATCAGGGTGCCCCTCTCCAACGGACTCGGAAGAAAATGTAAAAGATTTTGACATATTTCAATTTCATCAAAATCAGGGAGCGAAATCAAGTTTATTCATCAACATATCATGATATGTTGATGCGTTATTTTAATTTCAGGTTTTTAAAAGTAAGTTTTTCAGATATTTTCCGTATGTTGAGGAACCATGAGCATGGGCAGCTTTTTCAACATCCTCTGAGCTCATCCACTTCTTATAAAGGGCGATTTCTTCGAGACAGGCAATTTTCAAACCCTGTCTTTTTTCAATAACGCGAACAAAATCAGTAGCAGATGCGAGATTATCATGACTGCCCGTGTCCAACCAAGCAGTTCCACGGCCTAAAACTTCGACAGAAAGATTTCCTGCTTCCAAATAGACCCGGTTCAAATCAGTAATTTCTAATTCTCCACGACTTGATGGAGAAAGAGCTTTGGCATGCATCGATGCATGTTCGTCATAAAAATATAAACCGGGGACTGCGAAATTAGAACGGGGTTGCTCTGGTTTTTCCTCCAAAGAAATAGCCAAGCCCTCTTTATCGAATTCAACCACTCCATAACTGGTTGGATCAGAAACATGGTACCCGAAAATGGTTGAACCATTTTCGTGTGCATCGGCATCGGCAAGAGTTTGCTCAAGTTCATGCCCGTAAAATACATTATCTCCCAAAATAAGCGTGGAAGGAGAACCTGAAAGAAATTCTTCTCCAATAATCAAGGCTTGAGCAAGACCATCGGGGCTGGGCTGTTCAGCATAACTAAATTCTACCCCGAATCTTTCACCTGTTCCAAGTAATTCTTTAAAGAAAGGAAGGTCCCGAGGGGTGGAAATAATTAAAATTTCTCGGATTCCCGCAAGCATGAGAATCGAGATCGGATAATAAATCATTGGTTTGTCGTAAACCGGCATAATTTGTTTACTGACCGCCATGGTAAGAGGATAAAGACGGGTGCCCGATCCACCGGCCAAAACAATTCCTTTGCGATTACTCATCGCTTCCCAACCTTTCTCTCTGGTATTCACCCGAGGTTACATTGTCACACCATTCGGAATGGGTTAAGTACCAGTCAACAGTTTGAGCCATCCCCTCCTCGAAAGAGAAACGGGGTTCCCAACCTAATTCGTTTTGAATCTTGGAAAAATCGATTGCATAACGACGATCATGTCCCGGACGATCCTTCACAAAAGTTTTCAGGTTTTGGTGAGGTGCATTTTCAGGTCTATCTCTATCCAAAGCTTCGCAAATAGTATCCACCACCTCAAGGTTAGTTTTTTCAGAGTCGCCACCGATACAATATGTTTCACCTACCCTACCCTTTTCAAGCACGGTAAAAATCCCTCGGCAATGATCCTCTACATGAAGCCAATCACGAATATTCGCACCGTCCCCATAAATCGGAAGATTTTTTCCTTCACATGCATTAAGAATCATGAGCGGTATTAATTTTTCTGGAAATTGAAAAGGTCCGTAATTATTTGAACAATTTGTAGTAAGAGTAGGTATTCCAAAAGTATGAT
>CAWVXY010000141.1:0-2250 GCA_963934295.1 uncultured Opitutia bacterium | reverse complement strand
TTACTTGAAAAAGCGATATTTTTATTCCTAGAAACTTTTAGATTCCCTTTTAATTTGAGCCTTTTTAATCTATCATATCCGAATTCAACAATCTGTTCGTTAATTTCTGTTCCGTGAATATTAAATCCAAGGTCTGCTAGTAGTTGGAAGTTTCTACCATCACCAAATCCCGAATCTAAAATATTCCTATTATGATAATTAGACTTGTCAATTTTTAGTCTAGGGTAATTACCTCCTAGTGTCCTTACGACCCACTCAGTAGGATACAAATTTTGTGAACTTTTATTTTTGTGTTCTACTGTATATTTTAAATCATCTTTCATCCAATTTATAAAACAATCTTATTCTACCAACTCCACGCATCCAAAACCAGTTCCGCCAAAATCATTTCCGTTGTAGAACATTAGGGTTTTGTCGTATAATTTAACGATATATGGATAAGTCTGCATATCTTGATCCCATGCTTTACTAGAAGGACTAAATCCGCTTAATTCGTCTTTTCGCACCCATGTTCTCAAATCATCGGACTTGGCGTAACCAATTTTGTATGCATCCTTTCCACGCCTGAAGTCTTCGCTACCTCTGTAAGAAAACCACATATGATAGGAATTATCTTTCAATATCGTTGGTCTTGCAATTGCTTCACCAAAATATTCATGTTTAACGACTGAAACTCCATTCCTTATCCAGTTTATTAAATCTTCCGACCTAGCAACTTTTAAGTCATAAACAGGTTCGTGAGTTTTATTGGTTTTATACATTCCATAATCAGAAGCATAAACCATTACATATTGATCACTTTTTTTTTCTATCCAGAGAGATCGACATGCATATGGTTCATTTTTTAAGGGAGGCATAATTGGCCCTGGGAATAATTTCTTAAAGCTATCACCATTGTCATAACTTGCCGCAACACCTACGGCATTATGGTAGTTAATATCACTACCTCTGTACCAACCCACATAGTAAAGATAGATAGCATCTACTTCTTTCCAGATAAAAACCGGGAAAATACCGTGGTTATCAAAAGACCCTGCTTCACCACACTCAAGTATGGGTTTAGTATTAACTTTTAAAATGTTAAGAGAATCCGAGTCTAAATCGACATATGTCGGTAAAGCTAGATTTCTCCTTACTCTGCTTGAAAAAAAGACTCTGATATAGCCATCTAATTCAATAGCAACTGGGCATTGTGCGTGCGAATTCATCCAACCACCGTTCCCAGTAACATTGAAAATGAATTTATGATTATTCCATTTCATGTGTTTATTAGTACTGGTTGGCAATAGAATGAAGTTTTATAAACCCGAAAAATTGGACATTCTGAGAAATTGATAAGTGTTTAGTCGGTATGGCTTCGAAGCATTTTCTAAATAGACTTCTTCGTCATTGGTACATTTTGTGACAAGTGCATTAGCCCCAATGAAGCAATCATTTCCTATCTCCACAGTATGAGCGATCGTACTATTCACGGCCAAAAAACAGTTATTACCCATAGTAACAACACCTGAGACATTGCAACCCGAAGTGAGCCAGCAGTGGTCTCCAATTTTCGAGTGGTGTCCAATCATGGCTCCACTCCAAACAAATACATTGACACCTAATGACACTTTGGGGTGGATCAAGGCATTTTGCATGACAAAACAATTTTCTCCGAATTTACAATCCAACGGGAGTCCAGCATCTGGGTGCACATAAGAAATAAGTTCATAACCTTTTTTCTTAGCCTCAATAAATTTTGCTTCACGAAGGCGGTTCATATCTTGGTAGCCTAAAGCTACAAACATTTTGTGACCGTTAACGGGGTACTTTTTTTCGATTTCTTCAAAAGGAACAAGGGGTAATCCATTCCATGAATCAGAACTATTGATGAAGTCACGATCTACGGTAATTGCTACAACCTCGTATTCGCTATGATTTTTAAAGTAATAGAAGAGAACATCAGCAATTTTACCATTACCAAAAAGAATGATTTTATTATGTCTCATCTAAACAAGCAATGCTCGTCGATCAATTTTCCCATTAGCATTTTTAGGTAATTGATCATGCCTAATGATCTTTTGAGGGAGCATGTAGCTTGGGATTTTTGATTTTAAATTATTCATTATTGTTAAATCCTTAAGTTCAGGAGAGCCTTTAAAATGAAGCAATATTCTTCCCATTCCATCGTTTAGCTTTTCGTAGGTAACGGCAGATTCATCAATTTTCTCAATGGACGCAACGGCTGCTTCACTTTCTTCTAACTCAATT
>CAWVXY010000140.1:0-2260 GCA_963934295.1 uncultured Opitutia bacterium | reverse complement strand
ATAAGCTTAGGCTATTCCTCCAAGGAGAAAAGAACGGAGGTTCCCCGGAGTCGAAGCCTGAAAGTTTCTGTAACCAAAAAATAAGCTTTAGTCCGAAAAGCTGGCTTGTAAATTTTCTAAACTTATTCGGGCACAGTCTTCGGGGGTGGGGTGGTAATCGAAAGGCTCAACCGATACCCAACCATCGTAGTTAATTTCCTTTAACGCTTTTGCCACTGAATCGAGGTCGGTTGGGCCCTGGCCCGGGCCGCGGTGGTTGACGTCATTACCATGAAAATGGGCTACTTCCCAGCGATGATCATAAATCGTGGCAATTGTTCCGGCGGGTTCATGGGCCATGGCTTTCATGTCGAGGTGCATCCGGCAGGCGGGTCGGTTGACTGCGGTAATGAACCTGCGGGTTTCCGCACAGGAGGACAGGAAACTAGTTTCTACTGGCGATAGTGGTTCCACCGCAAGAGTAACGCCATGTTCGCCTGCCAAATCGCAGACTTCACGAATGATTTCAACTGCCCGTGCAAAGGCATCTTCGTATACCGTTCCATGTTCAAGGTTACGTTGTTGGGGGCTCCCAAGAACCATAATCGTTCCACCCATTTGTGCGGTCAGATGGGTAAGTTGTTTGAGGTAGTCACACGCGGCCCGCCTCATTCCTTCATCGGAATGAGTTATATGTAAACCCTCTGTTTTGGCCATTAACCAATGAAGGCCTACAATCTCTATGCCTGCTGACTTGGCGGCATTAACACAGCGCTCGGCATCACTTTCGTTTATTTCGAGTGGGTTTTCCTTAAGGGTGAATGGTGCAATCTCAACCCCTTGGTAGCCAATTTCAGCTATTTGGGAAAAGCCTTCTTCGATTGATAAACCCTGGAGTACTTCGTTACATAGCGCGAATTTCATAAATTTAATTGTGGGAAGATTAACATATCACTTTTTCTGTTCTGAAAGATAGTCTTCCGGGTAACCGGGGTGGGGGGGCATAATTGATGTGGGGTGTCCTGTGTCTTTGGCAAATTCGTTAAATCGTTGACCGATTTTCGCGTCTTTGGCTGGGCCGCTATGAAAAACAAAACGGTATCGAAGTTGTAAACTTTGGCCCTTTTTAATGGTGTGCTTCCCGTCTCCCCCAAGTTTTGTGGGAGCAAATGGGTTCGCAGAAATAAGGCCATAGTCTCGGGCATGCCACCAAGATTTTTCTGCCTTCTTCGTAATATTAGTGGGGTGGCTAAAAAAAGCGATACCGGCTTCTTTTCCTTCGATGGTGCCATAATAATGTACCCAGTCTGCACGTTTTCCCCAGATGCTTTTCCCTTCCACTCCCTCACTGTTGCGGGCCTTACCAAATACTTGCTTAACTCCGTGCTTGGGACTCGGGGTCAGTCTTAAGTCAGGATGTGTCCGGATTCCCACGAAGCCGTCTTTAAATTCTTCGAATACAATATCCTGATTGGTGGCATGCATATTTATTTCAAGATCCAAATAACGGGAAGTTTTATCTCCACCAAATGTCAAAGTTCGGGTGTCTGCTCCAATGGTTTTTCCCTCACTATCCTTCCAGGCATTTAATGTCTTGATGAGGGCGCGATCTTGGCCAGAGCGGGATTCAATGACTTTTATGTGTTCAACAGTGCCAGAATTTTTAAATTGGTTGTGCCAGAAACCAGCACCGCTCATTACTTGGTGTCCAATGAAAATCCCTCGATGGTGCGGATGATCTTTTGCTTCGCCCAAGGTATCTTTTTTGAATGGGTAATCCCGAAGCATACGAATATTCCCTGGCCCCTGAACTGGCCAGATAATTGGCTGGGATAGTTTATCAAAGTTATACCTCGCGAAAAATTCACCGGCAATGTACACATCTATTCCGTCTTTGGATTGTTTCAGTTCAGTAGCAAATTTCGTTTCCGGTCTTTTCAATCGGTTGAGCGTGTATTGAACTTGTGGGTCATTCATTGATTCTCCATTGCTGGAGAGTAATTTTGAACTAAAATCAATTTCAAAAATTCTGCCCGCCTCCAATCCTTCCAGCTCGATTTCAAAGGGTCCGGTTCCGGTTAAATTCAGGATTTTGTGTTCTTTTTTATCTTTCTCACTCGATCCATAACGATAACCGTATTCAAAGCAAAAACTGCGGACACTTATTTTTTCGGCCAGTTTGTCCGGATCCTGAACAGGCTTGGTGAACCAAAATTTGAACCCCCCGGTGGTCGCTTTGAAGTCTTTAACATGGAATGGTGTTTTTCCATTGTGGGTAATT
>CAWVXY010000139.1:0-2279 GCA_963934295.1 uncultured Opitutia bacterium | reverse complement strand
AACTTACCGAGCACTTCGCCCAAACCCATCCAAAGATGCTCCTTTGCCTGAAGTTATTTCTGTAACCCAACCGGCGGGGACGAATCATTTGGAAGTAAAGTATCGCATAACCGATGCGGATAGTGCCAAGGTAAAGGCGGGTCTACTTGCTTTTAAGGATGGTGGAAATGATTTATCCAAAGTAATTGTCCCCCAGACTTTCATAGGCTCGGTTGCGGGCAAACTGGATGAGAATACCACAACAGGTACCATTCACACCGTCACCTGGGATGCCAAGGCAGATTGGAATGTTTCTTACGGAAATGTTGAGCTTGCGGTGGTGGCACAGGATGATCGGGAATTAATGAATTTTCATTTTCTAACTTTACCAGCTACCGATAGTAATTCTACACCTTTAAAAATTAGTCGATCGCCAGTAGACAACAATGATTTTCTAAATGCTTGGTATACATTACTTGCATTAGGAGATAAAAATATCGAAGTTAAAGCCGGCTTTATATCACCAAAAGATTCAAACACTTCAGCACCAACTGGATTTTTACCTGCAAACTTAAATGGTCTGGTTGCCTGGTTTGATGCAAGTGATATTGATGCAAATGGAATTCCCGATCAAATTTCAGATGGTGATTCAATTGGGGTATGGTCTGATAAAGCAGGTGGTGATCATAATGCAACTGCAGGTGGATCACCTACTTTCTCATCTTTGGGACTGAATAATAGGAATGCTGTATCCTTCGATAGTGATGATCGTTTTTCATTTAATGAAATTAGCAATATTAGAACAGTGTTCTGGGTCGTACAACGAACTCCGAGCAATAGTTTTAATTTTGTTCTTGGTCATCAAACTGCTTCTGATTTTCATCCGAAAGAAAACAGGATATGGTATGACTCTGCAGGTCCTGTAAAAGGGGGAACAACTAGATTAAATGGAACTTTAGTCAATGGTTCTGAAGAGAGTATTCCGACATCTCCATTCATCTTATCAATGGTTTCCACGGGAGACGCAAAAGCTTCAAAAATTTCGCAAGACAGAGGATATGGAAGATATTGGAGAGGACTAATTTCAGAAATTTTGATTTTTTCAGAAGTCCTATCTCAGAATCAAGTGGCTGATATTGAAAAGTACTTGGCCGAGAAATGGGGATGTTCGTACTCCAAGTTTCCCCCTTTTGCAAACTCAGCCAGCACAACTCCATCCGGACGTGAATACCTTTTCAATAAAATGAACCTGCGTCAGGCAACCACCGCTGAATTGACCCGTGCTCGGGAAGCGGCAACTCCCGGAGTTACCAATAAATTTACTCCCTCCTTTAAGGTCGGACCTGGAGAAAGACCCGTGAAGGTAAATGAATATGGCTTTGATTCAGATTCGACAAGTTCGAGTCATTACTGGGTCGTACCGAAAAATTAATCTCATCCGGTTCTCAATCAATTGAAGCAATTGGAGATGATACCGATTAGGCAATCAGTAAGTGGTATAGTCCGAGGAGTATATTGCTTTCTTGGGTTTTCCGCCCTGCTGACCTGCTTGTCCAATCAACTTTTTGGGCAGGTTACCTTCGAACAAAAATCCAACCCTGCCGGATTATTTGCCACAAGTACGCAAACTAAAAATTTAAATGAAGTGGTGAACACTATTACCCCGGCATTATCGACTAGTAGCCATTCCTTTACCCATTGGACAGTCAATGGCGTGCGGGAAAATGCACAAGATGGACAGGCGAAAAACCGGGTAACCGTTACCCTGACAGAGAATACAACTGCAATCGCCCATTACATTGCGGATAACAATGACTCCGACTCAGATGGTGTTCCCGATTGGTTTGAAATTCGCATGTTTGGAAATTTAAATCATGATGCATCCTATGATGGGGATAATGACGGAGTCACTCTGGCAGAGGAAAGACAGTTTGGATTGGCGGCCACAATCAAGGACGACTTCATGGAGGGTGGTGCCAGTATTCGTCGCTCCAGCCAAGTATTTGCCAATTTTGGTGGAGCGAAAAAATTAACTGTCGCAAGTGACCCACCCGGTCTCCTCACCTCTTCAGAAACTTTCCCTGAGACCAATTCTTCCTTCACCAGTCCAAATAAAAATGGACTGACCAATGGTCACTACTTTTCCCATTGGGAAATCAACGGAGTCCGCCAGGCAGACAACCAAGGACTTGGTCTGAGCCAGATCTCATTGAACATGAACGAGGACAAAATGGTCGTCGCTAAATACTTTCCGGAAAATGAAGACACGGATTCCGATGGCCTACCCGACTGGTTTGAAT
>CAWVXY010000138.1:0-2305 GCA_963934295.1 uncultured Opitutia bacterium | reverse complement strand
TGTGGCTCTCACGGGTATGGGTCCAAGGTCTTACCCTATGAAGAATCCTCCCGAGTTCCTTTAGTGATCTATGACCCAAGGCATGCCAACTCCGGAAAGAAACTTCGTACTTCTGCATTAACCGGCAATGTTGATTTCGCACCCACGATTTTAAGATTAGCCGGTTTGCCAGTCCCACAAAATATGGATGGGAAGGATTTAATGTCCGTTTACGATGACCCAAAATCCTCTCTCCATCATTCTCTTCCTCTAATTAATGTCTGGGGAAAGGCACCCACCCATTGCCTGGGAGTAGTAACAGAAAAGATGAAGTATCTTTATTGGGGATATGCAGCAGAAGGATTTGAAGTAACCGAAGAATTATACGATTTGGAAAAAGATCCGTTGGAACTTACCAATCTTGCCCAAAACCCAAGTGACTTAAAAAGCATCCCAAAAATGCAGAGACTCTATGACCAGCAATTGAAAAACTGGAAAAAGCAAGCGGTATCTTACAATGATTATCAGAGGTTCGGAGAATTATTCAGCCGGCATCAACCATGGGAAAAAAGAATGAAATTTTTATCTGTCAAAAAACTGACAAAGACCCAAGAAAAAAAGAAAAAGAAGTAAACGGATGCCAATGAGCAATAAAATAGTCCATCTAACATGGATAATTCCATCCATGCTTATGGTTTTTACAACAAAGGCCAAGCAACCAAACATCATTTATCTCATGCTCGACGAGTGGGGATATTTTGAGTCAGGACACATGGGCAGTTCTGAACTGATAACCCCAAATATCGATCAATTTGCCGCTGATGGCATGCGTTTCACCAACGCTTACGCAGGAGCTCCAGTCTGTGGTCCCACCCGTTGCTCCTTACTCACGGGTCTGCATGCCGGAAATATGTCCATGCGGGTGAACAACGGACACTCCCCCATCCGTGCAGATGAACCGACTTTGGCAAGTATGCTCAAAGCTAAAGGATATGCCACCGGGGGATTTGGGAAATGGGGAATTGGCGGCCGTGGAACGACCGGCGTTCCAGAGAAGCACGGTTTTGATGAATTTTTCGGATACTATGATCAGGTGCATGCCCATACATTTTATCCAAGTTACCTAATCAGAAACAGTGAGGAAGTTCCCCTGCCCGGTAATTCCGGGAAGAGCTTTTACGAGGGAAAGACACATGCCCAGTTGGAAATCTTTAAGGAATCAATCGCCTTCATTCAAAAACACAAAGAGGAACCTTTTTTCTGCTACCTTCCCTGGACGCCCCCACATGGATTATGGGGTATCGACAAGGATGATCCATCATGGAAGCTCTTCAAAGATAAACCATGGACTGCCGGACAGCGTACCAACAAAGATGCGAAAATCTATGCTGCATTCATGCATATGGTGGACCAGCAACTTGGAGAAATCATCAAATTACTGAAAAAACTGAAGCTGGATGACAATACCATTTTCTTCCTCAGTGGAGACAATGGTGGACAGGCTTACTTTGCTACGAAAGATCGACCCCATGGCTTTTTTGCTCCTAACCTAAACCCGGAAACTGGTAAAAGATTTCGTGCGGGCAAAGGCTACCTCTATGAGGGCGGACTCAAAATTCCATACCTTGTACGTTGGTCAGGGAAAATTAAACCAGGCTCGGTATCTGATCACTTATTTTATCATCCCGATGTTATGCCTACCCTTGCTGAACTTACAAATGCTGAATGCCCAAAAACCGATGGTATTTCTTTTTTACCCACTCTTCTTAGCACGGGAAAACAGGAAAATCATTCACACATGTACTGGGAACTGGGGAGACAAAGGGCACTTCGAAAAGGTGACTGGAAAGCGTACCGCGATAAAAAAGGAAACTGGGAACTTTATGATTTATCGACTGATATTGAAGAGCAAATGGATCTGGCTGATAAAGAAGGAAATATACTTCAGGATCTAATCGCTCTTGCTGAATCCTCTCATCAACCGGCCCGTCTCGGAAAAATTATTAATCAGGCACTGGTTGATAAAGACCGGAGAGAAGCACCCCATGAACGAAATTTGCAATTTAAGAAATCCAAAAAATAGTCTGCCAGTAGTAATGAAATTTTATATCACCATCTTCCTTCCCCTCACATTTTGGTTATCAGTATTTGCTGAAAGACCTAATGTCTTGGTCTTCCTCGTGGATGATCTTGGATATATGGATATCGGGGCAAATAATCCTGATTGTTTCTACGAAACTCCTCATATCGATAAATTGGCTTCCACCGGTATGCGCTTCACCGATGGGTACGCCGCAAATCCAGTCTGCTCCCCTACTCGCTACAG
>CAWVXY010000137.1:0-2521 GCA_963934295.1 uncultured Opitutia bacterium | reverse complement strand
TAACCGGTGGCGGAAAAGGGATTGGCCGGGCGATCTCACTCCGTTTTGCCAGTGAGGGAGCAAAAGTCGCCATTTGGGAAAAGGACCTTAATGCGGCAGAAGAAACCTCCAAGCAAATTACTGAATCAGGGGGAATGTCTATCCGTATTGAATGTGAGATTTCGGATAAAAATTCCGTGTCAAATGCCCTCAAAGAAACAATTGATGCATTGGGTAAGCCCACGCATTTAATTAATAATGCAGGAATTGCTCATGTGGGAACAGCAACTACTACGACCGAAGAGGATTTTGACCGGGTAATGAATGTAAATACCAAAGGACTTTTTCTCTGCCTGCAAGCGGTCCTCCCAGTGCTGGTAGATAATGGAGGTGGAGTTATTCTCAATCTTGCCTCTATCGCCTCCCGACTTGGGATTGCAGACCGTTTTGCCTACTCAGCAAGTAAGGGTGCCGCTTTGGCCATGACCTTAAGTGTGGCCAAGGATTATGTGGAACAGAGTATCCGCTGTAACTGCCTCTGCCCGGGACGTGTCCATACCCCTTTTGTGGATGGCTTTTTGGAAAAATATTATCCGGATCAAAACGAACGGGATCAAAAGTTCACCGAACTTTCGAAATACCAACCCATTGGACGGATGGGAGAACCCGAAGAAATTGCCTCCCTTGCCACTTTTTTATGCTCCGATGAAGCATCCTTCATCACCGGAAGTGCCTATGATGTGGATGGCGGAACCATGACCTTACGATAACTTATTTTATTTATGAAACTAATCAGAAAAGGTGAACCAAATGAAGAATCTCCCGGACTTTTACTTCCGGATGGCCGGGAAGTCGATGTGTCTTCCTTTGGAGAAGACTATGACGAAGTCTTTTTCGAAACCAACGGTATTGAAAGACTTAGCGAATGGCTAAAGGAAAATGGTGAGGACTTACCTCCATTTCCAGAAAATGAAAGATACGGATCCCCTATCGCTCGCCCGAGCAAGATTGTATGTATCGGATTAAATTATGATGATCATGCCCGTGAGTCGGGAATGGAAATTCCACCCGAACCCGTCATATTTTTTAAAGCCACCAGTTCTTTTTGCGGGCCAAATGATGATCTAATTCTACCAAGAGGTGGTGATAAAACCGACTGGGAGGTCGAACTTGCATTTGTTATCGGGAAACGAGCAAGCTATGTCGAGGAAAGCGAAGCCATGGATTATTTAGCCGGTTACGCTCTTCACAATGATTACAGTGAAAGAGGCTTTCAGCTCGATCGTAGTGGTCAATGGGTAAAGGGAAAAAGTTGTGACACCTTTGCTCCGTTCGGTCCCTGGCTGGCAACTCAGGATGAAATCAAGGATCCAAATAACTTAAAAATGTGGCTCAAAGTAAATGGAGAAACCATGCAATCAAGCAACTCTTCGAACCTCCATTACAAAATCCCATTCCTGCTCAGTTATGTAAGTCAATTTATGACGCTCTTGCCCGGTGATATCATTTCTACAGGTACTCCTCCAGGTGTGGGCATGGGTATGGATCCACAGGTTTATTTACAGGCAGGCGATTTAGTGGAGCTTGGAATTGATCAGTTGGGTAGTTCATCTCAGAAAGTTGTTCCCGCGGTATGAACCTTAATCTCGAGGGCAAAGTCGCTCTCGTAACGGGAGGAGCCAAGGGAATTGGTGCTGCAATCGTTCGTTCATTTGCTGAGGAAGGGGCTGTAGTTTCAATCGTGGATCGGAATCCGGAAGTTGCTCGAGCTCTGGTTAATGAACTCGAGCAGTCTAATAAAAAAGCTTTTTCGATCCCAACTGAATTAACCGATCTGAATGCCTGCAAACAGGCTATTGAGGATACGATCAGAAAAGCGGGGCGGCTCGATTTCTTGATTCATAATGCAGGGAGTAATGATGGAGTGGGCTTAGATGCTCAACCCGATAAATTCATGGAATCCCTCAATAAAAACCTTTCCCATATTTTTGCCCTGACCCATTATTCAATAGATGAACTGATCAAAAACAGGGGGGCGATTATCAATATCGGGTCAAAGGTCGCTGAGACAGGACAAGGGGGCACCTCGGGTTATGCAGCGGCAAAAGGAGCAATGAATGCATTGACCCGTGAATGGGCAATTGATCTTGCCGACAAGGGTGTGCGTGTAAACTCTGTTATTCCAGCAGAGGTCATGACTCCCATGTATCGCCGCTGGTTGGACTCTTTAAAAAACCCGGAGGAAACCCTTCACTCAATTGAACAAAATATTCCACTTGGGAACCGAATGACCATGGACAAAGAAATTGCAGATGCAGTTGTTTTTCTCGCTTCTGACCGCTCCGCTCACACCACTGGCCAAATTTTCCATCCGGACGGTGGTTATGTTCATTTGGACCGGTCATTTGGAAAAGTAAAACTGGACTAATCTCCTTTGAAAACTGACATCTGTATAATAGGTGGAGGCATTGTGGGCCTGGCCACCGCGTATCAATTGTCACAAAACTTTCCTGACAAAAAAGTTGTTATCGTAGAAAAAGAA
>CAWVXY010000136.1:0-2581 GCA_963934295.1 uncultured Opitutia bacterium | reverse complement strand
TAGCTCCGGTAACATCCGGCTCGATCTCCGGCACATCATCAGGCGGAGGCGGGGGAGTATAGTCGAGCAGTTTGTTCATCACATAGATTCCACGCACCACCGGAGAGGTATCCACCCCATTGGCCGAGGCGGTTAAGAAACTCCCATGTCCGAGAATTCCACCTCGTTCGGATCCGGAAAAACTGACTTTTCGAAACTCTTTCCCTTCCACTCCCGGTATTCCATAATGCTCGGCCAACTCACGATTAATAAAGCTGTAATTCGCAGCGAGTAGTTCACGGGGCGGTAAATTTTTGTTGAGAATATTCTCAAAAAGAAGCTCGGTTTCCTTACGCATTGCCGATTCCAGGTTGTCGCGGTAAAAACTGACAAATTCTCTGGAAGGTGGCATTTTCCCAATGTTATCCAGTTCCAACCAGACTCGTAAAAAATTGCTGGTCAGACGCTTGCTCTTGGGGTCGGAAAGCATGCGCTCCACTTGCCCGCGGAGAACCCCCGTATCCTTCAATTTCCCCTGCTCCGCGAGTTCAAATAATTCGGCATCCGGCATCGAAGACCAAAGGAAATAGGAAAGTCTTGAAGCGAGTGTAAAATCATCTAATTCCCCCTCCCCTTCATTGAGGTAAAGAAATCCGGGTGCGGAAAGAATCGTTTGAAACCCAAGTTGCAGGGACTCCAGTGGTGATAATCCTTCCTTGAGTTTATACTGAACCATATCGAGAATGGGTTGTAATTCACCCTCAATCAGAGGTCGGCGAAAGGCGAGCCAGGCAAAGCGGTTCAGCCTGTTCTGAATAACTTCAGCACTTAAATCCTGAGGAGTAAGCTTTCCATAAAGTGCGTCATGTCCAGTAGGTGGCCATTCATTTATATGAGGACCATCCACTTGTATTTCCCACACCCGAAGCACCGGTCCCTTGTAAGCCCTCAATGTGCCGTGCCATCGTTCATACCCCTTCTCACCCGAAGATTTCATCTGGGCAAAGGGTTGGAATTCTGGAAACTGATCGGCTTTGTTTAGCAGCAGACGGGTCAACCGTTTAGCCGCTGCTGTACCATTACGAAACCGGACCTCGGGTTCGTATCCTTTTTCCAAGTATCCAGTCCATTCAAACCATTCCGGCTCTGCCTCTTCCAATTCGAATGTGGTCAATGAAACCGCATTGGTTACATTTCCGCTCGTTCCGGCGGTGCTTCCCTTCCGATCCACCGAAGCAAACTCCATCACCAATGGATCGCCATTCCGGAAATCACCGAGAATCTTACCGTAGGCATGAGTGCGATTGACCGCCCCGGCCTTTACCCGGATGGTGTACCTTCCGCTGTGAGGAACACCCCCCGTTCTGTACAAAGGCAGAAAACCCAAATGTCCGCCCCGATAGAAACGTCCATATAAATCGGTGTAGGGAGTTTCTGGGAGAAAACGATAACGGTCGACTTGAAAAAGTTTCGGTAAACCATTGGATTCCTTCCCTCTGAAATAAAAGGGAGATTTTTGCAGATAGGATTTACTCTCCGGTTTACTGTCAAAATGAGTAGCCCGGACAATCGCTGATTCCGCTGCCGGAAAATATTTTTCCAGCAACAGTCCAGAAGTGACCAGTTCCGCTCCGTCGTTGTCGAACCCGTCCACAATCACATCGGCAGGGAAATCCGTGACTGGGTTCCAGGACTCCGTATTCAGTCCCAACAGATCACTGATTGTATTGGTATATTCAAACTTGTTCAGTCGACGAAGCACGGTGTGATTGCTGACCCCGGAAAACTTCTCGCGTGCCTCGGCAATTCCGTTTGTGATCATTTCGATCACAGCAAGTCTCTCCGCTTCACTTGGCTGGCTCTCATCTTCAGGTGGCATTTCACCCAAGTTCAACTGGTCCACAATTTCCTGCCACATCTCCTGTTCCCGAAAATCTTCGATCGATAAGGACAGCATATCGAAGCGCCGATCCGCTTTTTGCTTCTCCTCCCCATGACATTGGGTGCAATACTGACTCACAAAATCCTTGGGCATTGCCTTCGAGGAAACCGGGTGCACAACTTGTTTATTGTAAGCATCCTGTACATAGGTTTGATCTTGCACCGAGAGCAGACTGAGTGGAAAAACAAACTGCTTGGAATCACTTCTTTCAATGGTGAGCTTGTCCCCTGATGTGCTTAACAAACGGGCTTCTATCTGTACACCACTGGTTGAAGTCCATGTACGGAATGGGAAATCGGCGGAAAAACAATTACATCCCAAAAGTAAAAAAGTAAAAACGGGAAGAAATGTTCTCTTCCATGGGGCCCGAACAGGAAACCCAAAGAGGGTCATGAAAAAGAATACGAACTGAAACATCGATTAGGAAAAGTTCAGGCCCGAAAAAGTACCGGTGCTCTTGCCAAAATCATCCCGCTCGACCCCAAACCATTGAAGGGCGGAGAGCCATAGGTTGCTCAGGGGAACTCTCTTATGGTGCTCTTCCGGAGAAACGATATGTCCCTGGTGCTTCAGTCCACCCCCAGCCATCAGTACAGGTAAATTCTTATTGCTGTGCCTGGATCCGTCACTCATTCCACTGCCCACAATCACCAGGGTATC
>CAWVXY010000135.1:0-2644 GCA_963934295.1 uncultured Opitutia bacterium | reverse complement strand
TGCACTGAAAACCACGCTGTCATGGCAATGATTGCAAGGGGATACCTAAAACTGGACCCTTTCGAGGTCTGGGGAAATGGCGAACAAATTCGAAATTGGACCTATGTGGATGACATTGTATCCGGTACCATCGCAACCGCAGAAAAAATTCATGACGGTACATCAATCAATTTGGGCACCATGGAACGGATTAAGGTTAAAGACTGTGCAGACCAAGTAATTGATACACTGAACCCCGGTGCGACGATCAAGCTTTTAACCGACAAACCGACCGGACCGCTCAATCGGGTGGCAAGTAATGCATTAGCAAAGGAGTTATTGGGATGGGAACCAAAAACATCCTTTCAAGTCGGGCTCCAGAAAACGATTCAATGGTATATCGATTCCAAGACTACTGAACAAGCCAGTGCTGACCTCACCCGCAAATTAGTGGGGCGATAAGCTTTAATTTTTTTCTATTCCTCCAAGTTTTACCGTAATTATTTGAAAACCTTAGGAATTTCCGCCTTTTACCATGATAGTGCTGCTGCATTAGTCGTTGACAGTAAAATAATCGCCGCAGCACAGGAAGAAAGATTTACAAGAATTAAGCATGATGAATCGTTCCCCAAAAATGCAATTGAATTTTGCTTACAAGAGGGAGATTGCTTGCTGGATGAAATCGATCAAATCATCTTTTACGAAAAACCATTTCTCAAGTTTGATCGACTGTTGGAAACATACCTAAGTTTCGCTCCAAGCGGCCTTCATTCATTTATTAGAGCCATGCCCCAGTGGCTTAAACAAAAACTTCATCTTCCACGAGAAATCAAAAAGGGTCTACCTGGGAAATGGAACAAGCCTATTGTTTTTACCACTCACCATGAATCACATGCAGCTAGTGCCTTTTTCCCAAGCCCGTTTGATGAAGCTGCAATATTAACAATGGATGGAGTCGGAGAGTGGGACACCGCCACAATCGGTGTTGGTAAAGGCAACACAATTAAACTACTAAAGTCACTTGAATTCCCCCATTCTCTAGGACTTTTATACAGTGCATTTACTTATTTTTGTGGTTTTAAGGTAAATTCAGGTGAATACAAATTAATGGGCTTAGCTCCCTATGGTAAACCAATCTATAAAGACGCTATATTAAAGCATCTTATTGACATCAAGGAAGATGGGTCGTTTCAAATGAATCTTCAATATTTCAATTACTGCCAAGGCTTGACCATGACTAATAAGCAGTTTGAAAAATTGTTTGGCGGACCTTCCCGCAAGCCAGAAAACCAAATCACAGAACGAGAAGTTGACCTTGCAGCTTCGATTCAGGAAGTTACCGAAGAAATTGTACTACGCATGGCAACTTATGCTCGAAAACTTACCGGTAAAAACAAACTTTGCCTAGCTGGTGGAGTCGCACTTAATTGCGTAGCCAATGGGAAATTACTCTCCGAAAAAGTCTTTGATGAATTATGGATACAGCCTGCATCAGGCGATGCAGGAGGTGCCTTAGGAGCAGCCCTTTTTGCAAATTATCAACTTCTTAACCTGCCAAGGTCGGTAGATCCCAACGATTCAATGCAGGGAAGTTATTTAGGTCCTAAATTCTCAAATTCCAAAATAACTAGTTTTCTAAAAGAAAAGGATGCACCCTTTCATTACTTTGATGAAGAGAGTCAATTACTCGATACAACTTGCCTAGCTATTGAAGAAGAAAAAATTATAGGTTGGTTCCAAGGAAAAATGGAATTTGGTCCTCGATCTCTCGGGCACAGAAGTATTATTGGAGACGCAAGGAGTGAAAAGACTCAGACTAACATGAACTTGAGGATCAAATACCGTGAATCCTTTCGTCCATTTGCACCCAGTGTTTTAGAAGAAAAAACTCGGAAATATTTCCAATTGGACTCCCCTTCCCCCTATATGTTATTGGTCGCTCCTGTTCAAAAAGGAATACGCATAACCCCTTCCACAAAAGATAAGGAACATATGAGCGACCCCAACCTCTTGAATAGAGTGAAAATTAAACGCTCCTCCTTACCCTCTATAACTCATGTTGATTATTCTGCACGTGTGCAAAGCGTTTCCCCCAATCGCAACGATATTTACTATCGACTGATAAAGAGATTGGAAGAGAGAACTGGGACAGGAGTGGTCGTTAACACTAGTTTTAATGTGCGTGGGGAACCCATTGTGAATACCCCGGAAGATGCCTATCGTTGCTTCATGGCAACCGAAATGGACATACTCGTGCTGGAAAACCACCTTCTGCACAAATCAGAACAACCTGAAAATAACAGAATATCAAAAGATTCTCATGTTGCTAGTTTTGATCTTGATTAACTTCAAACCATATTGTGAAAATCACAAATAAATTAACAAAAGCGGAGAGTAGAGTATTTGCAACAAAGCTTATTTTGGGTTTTCCCATAGTGGGGTTAGTTTGGATGTGCCTTATTTATTATTTTTCGAATTCTAATACTTTTAATTTGAATATCGCTTATTGGATTGGAGGTGTAGGCATTGCTGCAGGCTTTCTCTGCCTCATCTCTCCAATGGTGAACGCTCTGATTTGGGCAGTATGGAATCGTCTGATTGTAATTATCGATTCAATAATTATTTGGTCTACTCTACCGATTTTTTACTACATTATTTTTTTTCC
>CAWVXY010000134.1:0-2709 GCA_963934295.1 uncultured Opitutia bacterium | reverse complement strand
TAAGTGAAGGTCGTATTGGCATCGGAGTCGTGAGCACTGAAGTTGCCGACTAAAGTGCCTGCTGGTTGTTCCTCAAGGAATTTTAAGGGGGCACTCGCATTAAGATCAGCGGGAGGCTCGTTTTGATCTTTGATGGAAAGGTTTCGCCACCTCTCAAAAGATGCATTGTGTTCATCCGTCACTCGAAGTTTCAACCTGAATAATGGAGTGTTTTCATGATCAAATGATTGAACTGCAAATAAAGATCCGTTGGGATCCAAATTAAAAAATTGATTACTGTAATTTCTTACTCCATTTAGTTCCACAAAAAGTAAGGAATAACTCAGTTTATCTTCATTATCTGAATCAAGCCCATTCAAAGTGTCTACCAACATGCCGGCTTGTTCGTTTTCAAGAATAGTGAAATGAACTGGTAAAATGTCAGAAGGTGCGGAATTTGCCACGGAATTTGCATCCCTTGGGTCAGACCCATAAGCGAGTTCTTCGGTATCGGAGAAGCCATCTCCATCCATATCAAGGTCGAGATGATCCTCGATCCCATCCTGGTCCAAGTCTTCAATTACATCTTGTAGAAGTATAGTAAAATTCCCTTCCACGGAATTGTTATATTCGTCTCTGGCTTGTACTCGAATAGAGTAACTGGAGGCATTGGTCTCGTAGTCGAAAGTAATAAGGGTCTTTAAGGTTCCGCTCGGACTTAGTGTGAAATATTGATTATCTGTAGTGGTATTGTTGTCGATAAACGAGTAGGTGCGGAGGGGAGTATCTTCGTTAAATAGGCTAGAGAATTGATCGACTACAGTTTGTGCAGGTTTGTTTTCTTCAATAGTTAACTCATCGGAATAGGTAAAGAATGGAAAGACCTTTTTTTGTTTTGATTGGTCTATTACCGTTGAAGCAGAAAAACCAAGATTTTCTAAATCTTGACTAGTATAATTTTTCTTATTTTCCACATGATCGAATAAATTTAAAAAATTGATTGTTACACTATCTACAGCATAAGCATCAGTTAAGTTCGTATAAAATAATTGGTATATCCCCTTACTTTTAGGAATCCAATGATCAATGGAATTTCCTGCGGAGTCAATAAGCCGAATATACGCATTTTTGTATCCTGACTGCAGGTCGGAAGTTTTAAATTTAAGCACCACAACAAACTTATCATTTTTTGGATTATATCCAGAAAATAGTTCCAAATTTTCAATTTGTGGAGGTGAATCATCAGAATCAGGATTTTGTAGGTTAACTTGACTTGTCCAACCTTGAGAGATTAAAAATTGATTGGTCACCCAACCTGAGTTTGAGGCGTTATCGTATATCCTTAAGTTTTCGATTTTGTAATTACCGGATGCGGCAAACTTTGGAAGGTAAAAAGATCCAATGCTATTATTCTGGTTAAAGTAGTTATGTTGTTGAAGTGAATTACCGCTAGGGTTTTCTAACTCTAATATCCAATTGGTGCGTAACCCACTGACATCGTCAGAAGCATTTAGTTCGTAATCAGACTGCCATCTTTCAGTATCATGATCAAAAGTGAAATTCGACATGTTGAAGGATGTAACTATGGGAGGAGTGCTATCCGAATTAGGGTTATTGAGCTCTTTCTCAGTAATCAATCCATACCCATTTAATATTCCTGTATCGTATTCCATCAAAGAGCCAAATTTATTATCAAAAGTTATTTTTCGAATCTCGAATGTTCCATTGCTAATATACTTTCCTAAATTTCCTGAGAATAAAAATTTCCTGCTCTCATTTTTATCCAGAATGATCCATTTTTGTTCACTATTTTTAAGCCAATAAAGAAGGTTTACAGATTGTGTTGCATTGAACTCTTCGGAAAGTTCTACGCCGAACTCTATTTTTATTTCTCCCTCTTCGCTAGAAGCAAAAGAAAAATTCAGTACTTCAATATCACGCTTTTGAAGTACTTGAATGGTGAAGTTCCCTTCCACACTATTGTTATACTCATCTCTGGATTGTACTCGAATCGAGTAAGTAGAGGCATTGGTCTCGTAGTTGAAGATCTGAGCAGTTCTAAGTGAGCCATTGTTTTCCATGGTAAATAGGGAATTGTTTCCATCGCCAACCCCTGCGGCAAGAGAGTAGGAGAGTGCATCCCCATCCGGATCAGTGGCGTTAAACTCAGCAACAATAGTATTGATCGGAAGTTTTTCAATAAAAGTGAGGGGGGCAGATGCATTCAGATCATGAGGTGAAAAATTAATTATGGAATTTGCATCGGCAGGGTTGGAGCCATGAGTAACTTCAGCATTATCAGAAAATCCGTCACCGTCAGAGTCGGGGTTTTGGTCGGAGGTGCCTAGGGCTTGTTCCTGGGCGTAGGTTAGGGTGTCGTTATCGTCGTCCTTATTGGGATTGTGGATCGCTTGGATGGTGAAGTTTTTATCGAGGGATGCATTTTCGTCGTCACTGATGCGGATCTGGATGGAATAATTTCCTTCCGTTGTCAGGATTTGGGCAGTCTGTAAGTTTTTCCCCAAGAGATTGAATTTGTTATTATCCTCCCCGCCTGCTCCACTTAGCAGTTCATAGGAGTAGGTGCGAACACGATTGGGGTCATCGAGGTCAGTGGGGGTAAAACTACCCACGGTTTGGTTGGTATCTTTATTGAGAAAGACAAGGGTATTGTTGAGTTCCAAATTACTGGGCGGACGGTTTTGTTGCTGGTAATAGAGTATGCCCGGG
>CAWVXY010000133.1:0-2731 GCA_963934295.1 uncultured Opitutia bacterium | reverse complement strand
GTTCCAGTTTCGACCGTTTATATTACGATCATTACTGAAACGACTGGCTTCGACATTCCCAGTGGTTTTCAATGAGATTATTGAAAGACTAGATAATGTTGAATTCAACTGAGTGTTAAGACCGTTAATACTTTGCCCATTTACTCTAAAATTACCGTTTCTTATATTACTTGAGGTATGGCCAGAGTGCCAAAATAACTTTGGATTCCCATCATTATGGTGAAAATGGTACTGGTTGTCATCACCAAGTAAAAAACCATTATTAGAACTATTTGCTTTAAGAACCCAGAATATACTTCGAATATCGTTAATGTCGGTCCATTCATGATAGTCAGAATTTGCACCTGAATAGCGCATTACTGATTTGCCATTTTGAACATTGGAGATTACGGATGGGGAACCGTTCTTGGTAGCGTGGTTACCATTTCCGCTATTGTCCGTCCAAGTTGTACCTGTAGAAGTGAGATTAGCCGCATCAAGCCAAAGTTTGAGCCCTGAGATCGTTCCCGGCAGATTTGTGGTATTCAAATCAGAACCGGTTGCCGTACCATTTAAGGTAATCGTCTGATCTCCATAAGTTATACCGGCAAAGGTTTGGTTCCAATCGATTATGCGTTGTCCTCTGGTGGATCGGAACAGGGCGATTTTACTATCGTTTCCATCTGAATTTATCGCAGTTACTGTGGCATTGAAATCACCGACATAGGAGCTTGTTCCACTGATTAATCCGGAATTGTTAATGCTCAGTCCACTCGGTAAACCGCTGGCACTCCAACTCGTAGGGTTGCGGGTTGCAGGTATTTGAATACTGACGGGCTGACCAGTGGTCATCGCATATCTGGTTGGATTTCTCCACATATTTATTTGGGTGGATTTACCAAAATTTACCCGTTCTTCGACTCCACCAGGCTGGGTGATATACCAATTATTGGTGTCTCCACCTCCACCTTCAGCAGTCATGTAGAAGAAATTGTAAATTGTTCCTCCGGCTAAGGAAAGATCACCATTCCCATCCCATGCCCAGGTTGCCACACTCTCAGATGCGGAAAATGTCCCGTCTCCATTGAGGTCAACATACATACCTCCCCGATCATCACAGCTCCATCGAAAGTTGTAAGTGCCAGAAACTGGGGCATAGAAAGAACCTGAAAATGCTGAATGAAAATTATCTCCTCCAGTAAAGGTAGGGAATTTATTCCAATTTAAAACATCTTCATCAATAACCGCCAGTTGTATATTATGGGCACTGTTCTCGGCAGTATTGAGAATACCTATATTTCCAGTGAACACTCTTGAAGGAGAATAAGCATAGGTGGCACCGCCTATATTATTAATAGTACTACTTGTGTTGTATCCCGTAAAAATCGAAGCATGTATTGGATACCACGGTGTGGGAGTTTCTCCGAAATCGATTATCTTAATTGATTTTGTGATCAATGGTTTATTATTGAAAACGGGTGGCACATCGCGGTAGGTGTGATTTGTATCGAGAGTATTCGCCACTCCCCACTTATGGGCGAGGTAGCCCTCCACCTTTTGCTCTTCGGCAAGGGTTAATTGACGGGTGAAAATGAGGAGTTCACCTAAATCTCCACCAAAGTTAAATGTATTGGAACTACCTGATTTTCCGATTTTGATATTGGTCAGGCTGGAACCACTGGCACTGGATTTCTTAACAATTCCTGCCGGATATGCATTTGCGGTTGAACTGGGTACTAATGCCCATGTCGGCTCGCTTACAAGATGAGAATTGGCATCCCCTGACTCAGTTAATCTCTGCGTCAATGCATAGACGGAATACCCAGCTGTGGCAGTACGAATCGAGGTGACATTTAAAACATCCCCATTTCCATCAAAACGAATGACCGGTTTCGATCCAATCGCATTTGTCGATGTAATGGGCTGAAGGGTGGAATCATTCTGGGTAACTGTTTGATTGCTCACCGACTTATCAATCCATGCCTGGATGCCATTTCCATTGACTGAGGAATCAACCGTTCCATCCCCATCCACATCAGTCGCATCGAGCCATAATGCCAAGTCTGCAATAGAGAATTTATTAAGGGCGGTATTTGCCGGAACAAAAGTTTTCACGGGACCCCAGACAGTACCCTGTGGGTTTACGGCTTTGGCCGTGTAGTAGTAGGTGGTTCCTGTGGTTAAGCCAGTTAGTGGTTCACTTACCACACCCGTTCCCTGATTGGTCAGCGATGCTAATGGAGTATCCCACTGGTTATGGTTTCCGTTGTTACTCCCATTATTATCCCCCCAATAGAAGGTAACATTTGAATCATTTCCATTGGTAAAGGTAAGCTTGGCATTGAGCTTGGCGGATGTTTTAGTGATCTCGGTGGCTCCGGGGATTTCTATTTTTGGAAGCCCAAGTGTGGTAAAAGTCTTAACTGCGGAAACTGCTGTGCCCCCCGGATTCGTGGCCGCAAAACGATACTTGTAGGTGGTTCCTGCCTGTAGACTGTTCAGGGCACCGGTAAAGGTACCTAACGGTTTTTGGCCCAGCGATACAGCAGTGGCTGGTACCTGTGAATCGGGGCTACTGGTTTTGTATGGGTGAACATCAGGTATTGAATTGGTTAACCCCCATTTGTGAGCGAGATAACCTTCTATTTTTTGCCGTTCCCCAATAGAAAGAACACTGTCGTAAAGGATAAATTCGGCAATTTCTCCCTTGGATGCTTCACTTAAATTATTGTAAGCTCCGAAAGAGAGTTTA
>CAWVXY010000132.1:0-2742 GCA_963934295.1 uncultured Opitutia bacterium | reverse complement strand
CCTGCCAGTTGGCGTTTGTTGGAGTGGTTCTGGACATTGCCTTGGAAGTACCCCACGCCAAAACATTTTTGCCATTAATGGTGGAGGATCCCGTGGTGGGTTCCTGACCGGGGGCAGCGCTGGCGTGGTATCCGTTCCCACTTTTGTCGCTCCATTGAGAAACTAAATTGGAAGCATGAGCGATGGTAGAGGAATCAGCAGCATCCAGCCACAATTGGAGAGAAGAAATCGTTTCGGGTGTTTCCAAGACAGTGCCATTGGCCTCGGCAAACATAACTTTAAGAGAGGTGCTTGCTCCACCCAAGTCGATGAGGTCAGCAGAAATATTGACCGAATTGGTGCCGATTGCTGATGCAGTGATCTTACTCTGTTTTGGTGATAGTTTATATGGATGGTTGCTTGGTAGATTTCCGGTAAGCCCCCATTTGTGGGCGAGGTAGCCCTCTACTTTTTGCCGGGTGGCAGATGGCGTCCAGTTATCCAGGGCAATGATCTCTGCGATGTGGCCATTCAAACCTTCTCCGATTTTACTTACGCTTGCTCCGGTAATCGTGCCTATTCCATTATTACCAAGTCCACCAGTAAACTCAGTGCCGTTCACAAACTGCTTGACCAAACTACCATCATAACCGCCTTGAAGGATGAAGGTTTGATTAATCAGTTCGATATTTCCATCTACACCATCACCCTCTCCGGAAGAATTATAGAAAAGAGTACGCATTTCATTTTCATTATATTGAGGGCCGAGTTCAAAACTACTGTTGTTTCCACTCGTCTGTTTAAGCGTGAACGCTTTGTGTCCTGAATCCAGGGAATTCTGAAAGACCACAAAAACAGCCATGTCATTATTGGTTCCATTAATCAAATCGCCCAGACTTGCGTTGGTGAGGGATAATGCATCATTTCCATCAAATGCTATGACATTTTTACCGTTTACCTGTTGTGTGTTCGTGGTGGGAGGACCCCAACTTGTGGTGTGGTGAAAATTGTTTCCACTTTTATCATTCCATTGACTGACGGCGTTGGATGAATGAGCGATCGAGCTCGTATCAGCCGCATCCAGCCAAAGTTTTAGATCAACAAGATTATTTGGGTCAAAGGATTCAGCTTGGAATAAAGGTTTATCCGGAGCCACCGTGAGGATAAGGTTTTTACCCGGGGAAGTACCAGACAGATTTGATGCAGTCAGGGTAATATTGTGATCACCCACGGCAGTGGTCTGTCCGGTGATTGCGCCTGTAGTGGAATCAATCGAAAGTCCTGTGGGTAACCCGGATGCGGAAAACCCGGTTGGGTTGTTCAGAGCCTGTGCCTGATAGTGTACGCCACTGGAGGCCTCGCCATAAAGGGTAGAAATCTCAGAGTTAGTAAGCACAATATCGTAGAGTCTTAGGTCATCCAAATCACCCTGAAAATATTTTAGATCACTGGTTGAACGTCCGATAAATTGCTCAGTCCGGGTTTTCAAAAGGGGAGGGGAGAGATCAGCGGCACTGGTTTGGAAAAGGGATCCATCTTTGTAAAACTTAACCGTACTCGCATTGGCCCCACCATCGTTCATCGTAACGGTCAGGTGAGTCCATTGTCCTGCAGTGTAAAATGGATTAGAAATGTATTCTTCAGTGCCCTCTGTCGTATCGAGTAATCTAACATGTGCCTGGCCAGTGTTCGTTTGTCTAAGCATGAGATCATCAATGGTGGATCCATTACTTAAGCCCATGAGAGTCATACTGTTGATGTTTGTGTAATCTACTCTTACCCAACTGGAGAATGTGAAGTCGCCACCAAAGGACCAGTCGCCCAGATCCAGATACTGTCCGTTTGTTTGTTGGGTTGAAAGATCAAGGGGCATGGTTGTAAATGATAAAGCCCCGCCGGATTTACCCGCAATTCGATTGGCCCCGGACATGTTGATCAGGGTGGCATTCCGTTCTTGAGTGGAATAGTCCTCTGCAATGGATCCACTGGTTTCATTCAAGGGATACCAGAATACGAGATCATCATAACGAACCGTGGAACGTTTTCGGTATTTATCATTGGAGTAAGTAATGATCGCCGTAAGTGCGGAACTAATCGTGGGTGGTGTGTTGTAGCCTTTAGTGCCTACATAGGCACCACTGCCTATATCGACTGTTCCTTCAATCAGATCGGTCGAGTAATTGAAAGCCACCCGACCACCACCGCCGATTCCTCCGTCATAGGTGGATGAGGTGGTGGGAGGTGTACCTCCTTTTGCCTGAATCGATCCGTTGTTGGTGATTGATTTTCCTGCGAGACGAATGGATCCACCGGAACCACCTCCAGCATTAGCTGCGGTACTGGCAACCCCTCCACCATTTGCGGAGATCGTGGCCCCCGATTGAATGGTAAGAGTTCCGTTACCATCGGCTTCAAGGGAGATAGCACCTCCGCCGGCTCCTCCACCGGTGTTGTATGCACCCCCACCGCCTGAACCTCCGTGCAGATGGGTAAGTGAAGAAGAGCCATAAGTTTTCCCAAAGGCAGTGTCATTGGAATAGTACTGCCCGGCGGAACCGTATCCTCCGCCACCACCGACAAAGTTGTTGGTGACACCTCCACCGAGATATTTTCCGCCACCGGTGCCTAACCCATTGCCATTGGCAGTCGAATTTTTGTCCCCTCCATCATACCCGCCAAGTCTGCTGAGACCATAGGAAAGAGAGGAAGAGTAGCCCGATGGAGTGACTTCGGAATCTCCGCCATTTGCATTTAGGTTGGTGC
>CAWVXY010000131.1:0-2754 GCA_963934295.1 uncultured Opitutia bacterium | reverse complement strand
ACCCAGAATCGAACTGGGGACACAAGGATTTTCAGTCCTCTGCTCTACCGACTGAGCTATTTCGCCGTACCCATGGTAAAACCAAGCACGAATTTAAATCAAAGGTTTGCCCTTGGGTCAATCGAGAAAAAATGGATCAATTAATTTTCTATTCTTTCATTCCGCGGGGCAGGTGTAATCCTTGAGATGATCCTTTAATGGAATGAGTGTTCTTGCTGGTAACTTCTGTTCAGAATAGCCAAAAAAAATAAGTCCCACCACGCGTTCGTTCTCTGTAGATGACAGACCAATCGTTTCAGCAAACTTTACATGTTCCCAAACTGGACCGGTGCTCCACTTTGTTGCTATACCATTGTTTTCAAGTAATAGAAGAAGGTTTTGGCAGATACAGCAACAGGTTGCATAATCTTCCTCAAACACAGCTGGTTTTTTTTGAACTAATTCAGAAGCTCGGTCAGTATGACAGGTAACGATAAGGAGACCAGGAGCATCGCCCCATTCATTTGCTTTCTTTTTACCACGCTCGATAAGTTGTGGATCAGATCGGTCTTGAGCCACGATTTCCCCAAAGAGTTGACCCACTTTTTGAATACGTTCGGAATCTAGTAAATAAAAACGTGCCGGTTCAGTACGATGGTGATTGGGTGCATGGCGAGAAAGTTGAATGCATTCTCGAATGATTGAATGATCAGGAATCTTTTTAGAAAATGTGGAAGGTTTAATAGTCCTTCTTTTTAATATCGCTTCAATTAAGTCGGACATAAGGGCCTTTGAAATGATTAAGCTTTTTCGAAAATAACGCTGACATTGGCTCCACCAAATCCGCTACTGTTGCTCATGATCCTCTTGACTGGATGATCTTGGCTTTCTCGAAGCAGTTTTAAATGTCCCAGTTCCGGGTCAGGGGTTGTCACATGGGCGGATCCAGGGAGGAATTGGTCTTTCAAGGCAATACAACAGAAAGCGGCTTCCATAATACTGGAAAGGGATAGTCCGTGTCCGGTGAGTGGTTTCGTACTGGACACTAAGACTTCATGGGGCAGAGGGAAGGTTGCTTTAAGGGCCTTCATTTCGGATGCATCTCCGATCGAGGTAGACGGAGCATGTGCATTAACATAATCTATATCAGAAGAGGTCAGCTTGGCATCCCTAAGAGCATTCGCCATGGCTCCTTTTAATCCACGACCTTCGGGATGAGAAATAGCGACATTGTGCCCGTCGGAACCTTGTCCCCAACCAAGAAATTTTGCGTATGATTGGACATTTCTTCTCTTAGCCTCTGATTCAGATTCCAGTACAAGGCAGACAGCTCCTCCTGTTCCAACAAATCCATTACGTGTTACATCAAAGGATCTGGACGCGTTATTCGGGTCGGTATCTAAAGACAGAGCCCGCATTCCACAAAAAGGGACAATGCTTTCAAAATTACAATCTTCTGCACCAATCACGATCATCCTTTTTTGCCGACCCAGTCGAATTTCATCCAAGGCCATCCCAAGTGCATGCCCGGATGAAGCACATGCAGAAACTAACCCAGTTGAAGATCCTCTTATTCCTAATGCGGCAACTAGATTAAAAGTAAGAGTGCCCGCAATAGAAGCTACAATGGCAAGAGGATTGCATGCCATTACTCCGCGAGCATCCATTTTATCAAAGTGTTTGTGAATCGATCTCATTGACCCGCCCGAGGAAGTATACATTCCCACTTCTGGGTCCTGTATATCATTTTCTGAAAGGGCGGCGTCTTCAATCGCCTGTTTCAGAGAACACCAGGCATAAAGAACATGTGGGGAAAAACTGCGAAGAGTAGCTCTGGGAACACGATATTTTTCCGGATAAATCCAGTCTTCTGGATCCGATGATTCGAGGTTGAATTCTTTTACTGTGCCAGCCAGTTTGACCGGAGAATCGTCGCCCTGCAATTCAGGGTGAAAGTCAATGCCATGTTTCATTTCTCTTAGGCTATGAGTCACAGCATCGCGGTTATTTCCAATGCTCGTGATTAAGCCCATTCCGGTTATGTGAACTGGTTCCATATTTGATAGTTTTTTAAGGGTTTGTTCTTTATCGGCAAGGTAAAACCTTATCTAAATTATTTATCTGATTAAGTTGTCTTTTAATTACTGGTTTCGTGATCGATTTCTTCGATCAATTCTCCTTTTTGATTCCAAGTACGCCAATATCCGGAAGCTTCGCCTTGGATGTGTCTTTGTTCTCTCCATTTCGAACCATTAAGGTGCCACATGGTGGATAATCCATGCTTTTTACCATTCTCGTAGTTTCCTTCCATTTTTTTTCTTCCATCCTGATACCACATGGTGAAAGGCCCGTGGCTGACACCTTCGTTTTTATTGCCTTTCCAACGTGGACGTCCATCGGGGAAAAAAGTGGTCCATTCCCCATGTGGTTTACCATTTTTCATCTCTCCTTCAAAAGAAACTTTGCCTTCGCTTGTTAATCCAACGGTTTCTGATTGGTTTCCATCTTCTTTTGCCTTTGAAAATTGTAATCCGTCGGGAGATCGTATTACATTATTATCTATTTCAATTTCTTCGTTTTCACCAGAAAGATTTGCGTCAAAAATATTTACTGCTTCTTCCTTGAGGCTAGTTTCAGAACAACTGGTAACAAGGAGAGCAATTAAAAAGTAAAGAAGGACTGGTTTAACATTCATCTTTTTTACTTTAAAATTTCTAAACAAATGGTGGAGCCGATCGGGTTCGAACCGACGACCTCCACAATGCCATTGTGGCG
>CAWVXY010000130.1:0-2783 GCA_963934295.1 uncultured Opitutia bacterium | reverse complement strand
CAATTGGCACATCGTTATTTGCCGTGAGAAAATATGCTAAAAAACCAATCATACAAATTGATGCAAGGGCCGCCCCGCTAAGAATAAAAATTTTCTTATTACTTTTTGGAGTTAACTTAGCGACATGCCGGCTAGGACCCGCATTGATCTTTAATCTTGGAGTAGCATAGGATACCCGAGTGTTTTGAGTTGTTTGCTCCAAAACAGGATCTGGAGTTTGTTGGATACCAGGAACCTCTGATAACTTGACCCAATTGACTCCATCATAACAGGCGAGATCGTTTCCTTCGAAGTTTCTTGCTGCTAAGAATTCTCTAAGTTGAGAAACTGAATAGGGACCATAATTATTACCAGCCTTGTGAACATAAATATTCATCGATTATCAAGAATCCGAAGTTGCTGATGAAAAACGGATATCTTCACGCCGTCAACTCACTGACGATACCCGTACTATCCCCATGTTTTTCAGCATTCACCCCGATGCCCTGAAGCATGGTTAACCATACGTTATTCAGGGGTGTGCCACTTCTGAGTACAAGATTATGACCCATCTTCAGGTTGGCCCCTCCCCCGGAAATCAAAGTCGGGGGGTTATTGAGATAATGAATCGAGCGAATGTTGGAACCAAAGGCCATCACCGTATGATCAAACAGACTACTGCCATCCACTTCCCTGGTTGCTTTTAACTTATCGATCAAACCGGCCAAAAGCTCACTGTGTGCCTTGTCCCTTAATTTGGAAGACACTTCCGTTTCGCCTCCAGGTCGGTAATGACTCACATTATGAGGATTCCCGCCGGCACCGAGACTACGCAGTAAACCTGACCCGGGCTCGCGGTAGGTAATGACCCGAGTGTTATCCGTCTGGATGGCCGCCACCATGAGCTTGTACATCATCTCGATTTCGCTACGCCCCACTAACGCCTTATCCGGTTGATTCAGGGGAGACTTGGATTTGGGCACATCCATCCATTGCTCCGCCTTGCTCAAACGGGTTTCGATATCCCGGATGCTTTGAAAGTACTCATCGAGTTTATCCGTATCACTCTTGGTCAGGGCTCTTTGCATATCCTTCGCTTCAATCATCACGGAATCAAGCACACTTCGCTCTTCCGCCAACAGTGCCCGGCGCTGGGCTATGGGCATATCATCCCCCCCAAAAAGTTTCATGTATGTTTGCAAAGGAGAGCTCCATGCGGATAAAGGTTTCCCCCGCTGATCCCAGGCGAGAGAATTGCCCGGGCCATGTCCATTCCGGTCTTTGGCGTCTGCACTCAATTGGATGGATGTGTAACGGGTATGCTTCCCGAATTGGGCAGCCGCCAACTGATCAGCGGAAATAGTGTTGGAAAAGGATTGGCCGGGCGTGCCATATTTATTCGCACCCGTCAGCCAAAAGGTACTTCCCCAGTGCGCCTCCCTACTGAACTTATGCTTACATCCTTGAACAATGGTAAAATCTTTTTTGTGCCGGGCCAGTGGTTTTAAGCCTTCGGGTAGTTTATATCCAGCACCAGTATCATTAATATTTGGAAACCAAGTTTGAGAGGTTACCCCATAGCCAATCCCCATGAACATGATTCTTTTGGGAGGCAACTTGGGAGCAGCCGATAAAAAGCGTCGAAAACCAATGGATTCAAGGGCAGGCAGGGCGATCATCGCCCCAGCCCCACGAAGAAAAGTACGGCGATTAATGTCTGATTTCATAATGTAGATAGAATAAAAAAGTATTTATACATATCAAATGTCTTTGCCGCCTGCTTCCTTACAAACTTTTTAAATTTTTTGAGGACAAATGTACTAAACACATCTGCCAACTATAAAAAATTTTATTTCGTATCGTATAAATCGAACAAAATAACGCAACAACCAGGGCCGACCTGATTAATTTGCACTTAATATAAAAAAACTAACCCAAGATGTCTTCTTGATTAGGATATTTAAATAATCACTTGGTTAATTTTGCTTCGCTTGTTTTAAGCAGGGCTTTGAGCCGTTTCACCTTTTTCGGATACTGGGCCGCGAGGTTGGTGGTCTCGCCAATATCCTCTTTTAAATTGTAGAGCTCCCATTCACCCGATCCGGCGTCTTCCAAAAACATTCCCACTTTCAATGGAGAGATCAGTTTCCAGTCTCCTTCCCGAATCGCATTACCCTGTAAGATTCTGGTCTGCACAGATGCAGAACCCGGGTTATAAATAAAGGATGTGCGGGCTGTCTTGGATTTATCCAAAATGAAATCCAATTGATTAACTCCATCGATAATTCGGTCGTCAGGAATCTTTGCTCCGGTGAGAGAGGCAAAGGTGGGCAAAAAATCGATGGTCGCCATGAGCCCGTCATTCGTTTTTCCCTCGGGGATTTTTCCAGGCCAACGCATGATACAGGGCACACGGATACCTCCCTCGTAAATCGATGCTTTTCCATCACGCAAGGGTCCGGCATCGCCCCAGAAAATTGAATCCTTGGGATGCCCTTTTTTGTTTTCATAATATTTGGGCTGATTCCAGGGTCCGTTATCAGTCGTAAAAATAACCAAAGTATTTCCTTTCAAACCAAGTTTTTCAAGGGTTGCGAGCAAACGGCCGGTTTCAAAATCAAATTCTTCAACCACCGCACGATAAAGGTTATCGCCCGTTTTTTCCTTAAATTTAGGGGAGGCATCGATGATGGTGTGCATCATCGTGTGTGAGAGATAGAGGAGGAACGGCTTTTGGGGGTCACGCTGATTAACCAGAAAATCAATCGCCTTATCGGTGTAGAGTCGGGTAAGCCCCGCCATAT
>CAWVXY010000129.1:0-2865 GCA_963934295.1 uncultured Opitutia bacterium | reverse complement strand
CGATAAATGGAGTAAATGGTCAGAGATGCAAGAAAGTTACGATTACATCAAAGGCTTCTCCAAACAAATCAAGAAGACCCCGGCCAGACAAAACCTTACGGGTCTACCGGAGGGCTTTGCATTTCAGATCGAAGTCAAAATCAGTGATGTGACCTCCAATGCTTCCAAGCCTTTGATTGAAAGTTTGGAACTCTCTTTTAAGGACTAGTTTCACACCAAAAGAAATCATCTGCTAAATTTATGAAACTGCTAAAATTTTCCCTTCTTTCATTGTTGTTCATTTGGGCAACGGGGCTTCTTTCTGCCAATGAGACTATTTTTAATGGTAAAGACCTGACCGGATGGAGTGCGGAGGATATGTCGTACTGGTCGGTGCAGAATGGTGCCATTGTGGGAACCAAGGGAGACCAAAAAATTCAAGGGAATCAGTTTCTTTGGTACGACAAGAAAGTAAGTGATTTCAAACTCACTCTTCAAGTTAAACAGGTTCCCTTTGCCGCCAACGCCGGTATTCAATTTCGTTCCAAACGTGAGTCTAATGGTCATGCCATTGGCTATCAGGCAGACATTGGAAAAGGTTGGTGGGGTGCCCTCTACCATGAGCACGGAAGGAAAATTCTGGCAAAGAATAAAGACACTGCTGGGAAACACCTAAATCCCGAGAAATGGAATAAGTATGAAATTCTCGCGGTGGGTCATCAGATTTGGCTGGCGATCAACGATCAAATCACCGTGGCACTTCGCGATCCAATTGGAGAGCTCGAGGGTCAAATCTCTTTGCAGGTTCATGGAGGTATGCCCCAAAAGGTTATTTATCAAGGCCTCACTCTGGAAAGAAACCCCCAAGTCAAAATGGTTGGAATGAATGAAGCCGAATTAAATAAAATTCTAAAACTTGCCCCTAAAGGCTTTATCAAACTAAAAGTAAAATAATTCATACCCTTTCGTTAAAAATAATATTCCTAAGGAGTATGGTTATATGAAAAAAACTCTTTTTTTAATCACCCTTGGAGTCTTACACTTTTCGGCAAAGGCTCAATCAAATGACACGGGTTTGCCCAAACGGAATGCACCCGCCGGCAAAGCAGAAATCGTATTTGGAACGGTTAAAGGACAAGAACAAGTTGTACAAATGTCGGGCACCCGAAAGATTGCCGGTATCTACCCTCACCTAACGGCCTACTCGCAAAGCCGCAAAGATGGAAAGTTTTTTAAAGGCGGACATCAGGAATGCGGGATTGGAGGCATCATCCCTTGGGCCGATAACTTATGGATGATCACCTATGCACCCCATAAGCCTAGAGGATCGGATCATAAGCTCTATTCGATAGACAAGAATATGACCATGACCATCCATGCTGAAAGTGTGGGAGGAACACCGGCAGCCCGTATGATTCACGAGGAATCCAAGCAATTGTTTATTGGACATTATGTGATCGATGACAGGGGAAAAGTCCGTTCAATGAGCCCATCCAAAATGCCTGCCCGGGTCACTGCATACATGCGGCACCTCAAGGATCCGGAGAACTATGTATACCTCTACGATATGGAAAATATGTTCTACGAGGTAAATGTACATACCTTGGAATTTAAAAAACTCTTTCATGACCCCATACCCGGATACCATGGCAAGGGTGGATTCACATCACAGGGAAAAGTAGTGGTCAGTAATAACGGGGAAGCGATGAGTGGCCATTTGGATAAACCGGAACTCTGGCAGGTATCCAAGGACTACACCCAAAAAAGCTCCGAAGATCGCGGGTGTCTTGCCACTTATGATGGTAAAAAATGGGAAGTGATTGAACGCAGACAATACACGGAAGTAATCGGCCCACAAGGCGTGCATCCGACTTCAAAAGGTAAAAACGATCCTGTCTGGGCCATCGGCTGGGATAAAAGATCTCTTCGTTTACAGGTGATGGAAAATGGAAAATTCACCACATTCCTCCTCCCCAAGGGATGCCTGAATAATGATGCGGCCCATGGCTGGTTTACCGAATGGCCAAGAATTCGGGATATCGGACAAAATGATTTGCTGATGGATATGCATGGCATGTTTTTTAATTTCCCCAAAGATTTCACCTCCCAAAATTGTGGTGGCTTGGAACCCATAGGCTCCCATATTCGCTACATACCCGACTTTTGTTTTTGGAATGGGAAAGTGGTTCTGGCCACCGATGAGGCAAGTATTCAGGGAAACCCTCTAGTCGGGCAACCTCAATCCAATTTGTGGTTCGGTGATTTTGAGGATTTGAAAAGTTGGGGACCACGGAACGCAGCAGGGTCGATCTACATGAATGATCGGGTCGAGGGTGATGTTCCTTCCGATCCATTCCTGATTAACGGTTTTCCTCAAAGAATCGTTCACTTGGTTTCGGACCGTCCTGTCACTTTCTCTCTGGAGGTGGACCGGAAAGGAAACGGGCAGTTTGAAAAATATAAAAAAATTAAGACTGGTGGTTATACATCTCATATATTTCCCAAAGATTTTAAAGGTCAATGGATTCGGGTTGTTACCGACAAAACCTGCAATGCATCTGTATCCTTTCAGTTCTCAGATGATAGCTATCGCAGTTCGGCTCAAGAAGATAAACTATTTCAATCAATAGCAGGTTACGATGAAGCCAATCCTAGCTCTGCCCTACTCTTCCCGAATGCTCATAACCGCCACCTTTCCGTCCTCAGTTCAGATGGAAATGCTTACAATTTTGATCATGTAACTTTCAAATTCGATCGTTTAAACAAAGAACCTATTGCAAGCAAATGCATCAGTCCTGAAGCCTCTAAGAGATGGGGTCCCAAGGAACTTGAGAAAACCCTACGGGAATTCCTTACTCCAAAAATGGAATACTCAGTTGATGAGGC
>CAWVXY010000128.1:0-2872 GCA_963934295.1 uncultured Opitutia bacterium | reverse complement strand
AGGTGGCGCAGGAGATGATTAAGGATCGACTGGAGGATGTGGATGAAGAGGCAGCTAAGGAGATGGGCGAGGTGGCTGAGAATGAGGTAATTGTGGCCCGGGGGGCTTACGATTTTATTGAACGGGTTTTTAGTAAGATGGAGATGCCTCATAAGGTGGTGGATCCATCGGCTTTTGAGGCGTTTGGGCCGTCGCCTGAACAGATCGTTTTTCTGAATTGTCCGGGTAAGGTGGATAAGGAGGGAGTGCGTAACTTACGAAATTTTGTGGAGAAGGGTGGCTTTCTTTTTACCACGGACTGGGCTTTGAAGCATGTGATTGAACCGGGCTTTCCAGGTACTTTGCGTTATAATGGCAGAGCTACCGGGGATGAGGTGGTCCGGGTGGAAATTGATGCGAAGGAGGATCCGTTCCTAAAATCCCTGATCGGGGAGGGGGATGATCCGCAGTGGTGGATTGAGGGTTCGAGTTATCCGATTGAAATTTTAGATAAAAATAATGTCGAGGTTTTGGTTCGTTCGAAGGAGGTAAAGGAGAAGTACGGGGAGAGCCCGGTTTTTACTTCGTTTAATTATGGGAAGGGGAAGGTGTATCATATGATTTCCCATTTTTACCTGCAGCGTACGGAGACCCGAACGGAGAGGCATAGGCGGACGGGATCGGATTATATGGAGGAGAAGTTAAGGATGAATTCGGCCAGGCGGGCGAAGTATCGGAGAATGGGGGTGGATCGTTCATCCCTGGGTGAGGTGGAGGCGGCTTATTCAAGTTCTGCCTTGATGGGAAAGGTAATGTATGAAAAATCGGTGAGCTTGAAAGAATTTAGAAACGACGAACTATAATGGGAAAACCGGATGATCAGATGCTCAATCGTGGAGCCAGGACTTACTTGGCTCATGCGGTGAAGGCGGCTACCCATCCGGTTCGCAGAGAAATCCTGAAGTCTCTCAAGAAGGGCCCGCAAAGCACGGTCGATCTTGAGGGGGAGTTGAAGGAATCCCGGTATAATCTTTACCATCACTTGGATGTTTTATCATCTGCGGGGTTGGTAAAGGAGAGTTCTTCGAAGAGCGGAGGGAAGATTCGGCATTTTGCACTGAAGGAACCCAAGCGGCCTGAGTTGGCAGTTTTGCTTTTTGATGAGGCGGAATTGACGCAGGATCCCAAGAGCAGAGAGAATTTTCTCGATGCCCTTGAGATGCTTGAAGGAAAACCCATCCCGCATCGGGATAAGGTGGTATCGGCTGAGATTCAGCTCCGGTATCCCTGGTCGAAGTAATTCTTTGCCTGGTTGACGGGGCCTTGTCCTGTCGGCGGCGATTCATCGTAAATATCCCCCCAGTTCGGGAACGGATTTTCTGGCTGTAGATAACAGGCAACACTTGGTTGCCTGGTAAAAAATTTAATTAATAAAAAACAAAATAGAGAAGGAAAACAAAGAAGTATGAGTATATTCACAACAAAGTTAGATTATAATAAAGTATTGGCGAACCAGAAGAATGAGGTTTACTTGGTGACCCGGATTGATGCTCCGGAGTTACAGTCGGATGAGAGAAAACCGGTGGCATTTGCAATCTGTCTGGACCGGAGTGGTTCGATGGCAATGGAAAGAAAATTTGATTATGCCCTGGAGGCGTGTGTGGGAGTGGTGAAAAATTTAAGACCGGATGATCTGTTCTCCCTCGTTACTTTTGACAGTGAGGTGGAGGTGGTTCTTCCTTTGGCCAAAATTGAGGATAAGGAACAGGTATGTGAAATAATAAGAAATTTATCCACCCGTGGAATGACATATTTGAGCGGTGGTTGGGAGCAGGCTAAAGAACAGCTCATTAAGGCAGAGCCAGGAATGCTTAAGCGGATGTTGCTCCTGACGGATGGGATGGTAAACCGCGGAGTTACCGATCATAGAGAATTAATTACCTTGGTAGGAGATGGTTTGCGGAATGATGGGATTCGAACATCGTGTCTCGGATTTGGGGATCATTATCAAGAAGATTTACTTTCCGATATGGCGACACATTCGACGGGAAATTTTTACGATGTTGATTCGAAGGAAAAACTGCCAACCGTTTTTGCGGCTGAGCTGGAGGGTGCTTTGCGTATATCCATTGAAAATTTACGGGTGCGGATTAAGCCGGAGGAGCAGTGTGTGTCTTGGGATGACTTTGGAGGGATGAGAAGGACGGAAATGGAGGATGGCCGAACGGAACTTCTGGTTGGAGATTTGGTTTCGGAGGAGGTACGATCCTTTGCTCTTCAGGTAAGGGTTTCTCCCTGTGATTCGGGAATGAGCGGGGATTTGATTTCCATGCAATTTGTTTATGATCTTGTTTTGGAGGAAGGTGTGGAATCCAAGTCGGAAGAGCGGATGGTTGAAATATCCTTTGTGGATAATCCGGAAAAAGTGGTTTTGGATGATTCAATTCTTTCGATTATTACTACTCAACGGACTTCCAAAATAATCCGTCAGGCGATTGAGAAAATTGACCGGGGGGAAGAATTGGAAGCGATCGAATTTCTCAGAGGCGAGTTAAAGAAGCTTGAGGAGTTGGAAAGACCGGAGTTAATCGCGGACTCGGAGATGTTGATCCGTTCGACCATAGAGAAAATTGAAATGGGATGGAGGCGTAGTCGTGGGCGTAAGTTCGCACAGTACAGTTCCCGTTCCTATTCTAAGATGAGCTCATCGGAATACTGGTCTGCGGATGAATCATACAGCCCGTCCTTTAAGGGAACTAATGACGACGAGTTATGATGGTGAACCGGATGAAGAACAAACTTCACAAGTTGAAGGATCCACAAATGTACTTCCCTTTCAATGGGATTGGTGTGAAGCCACAGTTCGAGGTGAAAATATTTGGGACGAAACAAA
>CAWVXY010000127.1:0-3028 GCA_963934295.1 uncultured Opitutia bacterium | reverse complement strand
TTACCTTTGAGACTCCTTCAGAATTTGATCTTGAACTTCGAATACAAGCTCATGTTGCAATGGTTGAGAAGGCTTTACCCCCCTCCACACGGTAGACCAATTCGCCAATAGAAATCGGTTGCAAGCGAAGCAAAGGGAGTTGTCAATTGTGCACAACCACCACCCCAATGTATTGACAATTCAGTATAATCGTACAATCATGCAAAACATGAAGTTCATCGGACAGGTATTGGTTATGTTTTTGGTAGCGGTTTTATCTGCTTATGCAGCTTCGCCTGTACCGTATTCAGGCAAGGTTGCAATAAACGGAATCAATTACTTTGGAGAGGCTCAGTTTGCATTTTCTTTATACGATGATAGTGGAACAACCCATTGGAGAAATGGTAATCAGCCAGGAGAAACCATTAAGGTAACGATTCGTAATGGCAGGTATAATGTTTTGCTTGGTGGCCAGGGAATGAATTCATTACCACCGGAATTATTTCTCAATCTTGATAAGCTCTATTTAAAAGTGGAATTTGATAACGGGGATGGAGAAGGTCTTCGTCATCTCGCACCCGATCAATTGATTACTGCCACTCCCCGTGCCCTGGTTGCAGAGTTAGCAAAAGTAGCTGAGTTAGCCAAGGTGGCTCAGGTGGCTGAAAAGGTGGGCAATGGAGCCATCACCCGAGACATGCTTAGTGCCGAAGTGCGAGCAGACCTAAATCAGTCAATAAAAACGATCACCCAGGATATGTTATCTCAAGACATTTTGAATAATTTGAACCGTACGGTTACGAAAGGTAATTTATCACAGGATGTTCTAAACGACTTGAATCGTAGCATCACGGAAAGCATGCTTGATTCAAGCATTAGAGAACAACTCTCCACTCTCATGGCTCGTCCAATTGGCGCGAGCTTAGCAAATCCCTATGGCTTAAACGGTGATCCCGTTTTTGTTCGTGGCGAATTCGTCGTCCCCCAAGGTAACGTTTTTGTGGTTACCAACGCTGGGAGTCAGATTAAAGTTCATGACATGTTTCAAAATTTTACCCCAAATATCCGGGCGAATGATTCCAGCACCGTGGTAATGGTTCCATCCGGAGCTCGCATTAGCGTACTTGATACGAACAAGACGATTTCCGGTATGCTTTTTCCTTATGATTCCGCATTCGAACCGGTCATCGGAGGAACTGTTTACACCGTTCCCGCCAACAAGACTCTTGTGATTACCTCGAGCTCGAACGAAGTAAATGCAAATATTCAGGGAGATACGGTGAGGATTCGAAATGCCCATGACCCGGCAACGATTATCCCGCCGGGTACCCGGGTAACCGTGCCTCATGCGGCGTACCGTTGGAGCGGATATCTCAAAGACATGCGTTTGGGCGCAGTAAATTATCCGCCCAGCAATCTGATTTTCAATAATCCACTTACCATTCCCGAAAATCAAACCATTGGTTTTGCTGTAGGCGAATTCATTGCTACTGACCTTAACGCTAACTCGAGCCTTAGCTACTTCTTAGTGGACGGAAACGGTTCCACCGATAACAACCTCTTCACCCTTGATGCTAACGGCACTTTAAAACTGGCCATTAATTTTGACTACGAGTCTACCCGAACCCAGTCATTTCACTCCCTCCCAGGTATTGCCCTGAATCAAAATGCAAACTTTGAAAACGGACTTTCCGGTTGGACTGGAGGAGGACGGGTTAACGGTGCACCATTGCAATGGATAAACAACCAAGAAAATTTGCAAGCAGGTAACGGAGCAGTTTTGCTTGATAGAAACAATGGCTATTATGCTGACTTAACCACAGAACTATTGGAATTCCACCCAGATCGAAACTATACTATTTCCATCGATTTAAAATCCTACGGTGCAAGTATGTACTCCGGAGATCAAATTGCTTTTATTACTTCAACGGGTAGTTTTCAAACGGATTCTTTAATACAGAAAGATACATATTTGCTCACCGACCTGGGGAACTCATGGATGCGGGTCGAACGCACTTTTCGAGTGCTTGGTAATCAAGCTGTCCAGCTCAAAGTCAACTTCGCAAAATACAAACCGGGTGAGCAATACATAGACAACTTCGCCGTGCTCGATATCACCGACGAAGATGGGGATGGCATTCCTTATTACCTAGAAGATATCACACGGGCTGGCATTGGTAAGAATCCCGTATTCTCTATTCGGGTACAGGCTAAGGACGAGTACAACGCCACCCTTGAAAAAGTTTTTACTTTTACCCTTACCGATACCTTCGAACCTTCTCAACCTAGCCATAGTGTTGATTTAAACGCCTCGGTCGGCCTCGACATGCTCTGGGTGGAACCGGGCACTTTTACCATGGGCAGTCCGACCACGCAAGCGGGTAGGAGTGTTGATGAAACGGAACACAATGTAACGCTCACCAAAGGGTTTTACCTCGGTAAATACGAGGTGACACAGGCCCAGTACGAGGCGGTGATGACCGGTAACACCGACAGCCTGAGTGCCACGCCGAGCCAATATGGTGGAAATCCGAACCGACCCGTGGAAAAAGTCTCCTGGGCAGATGCTCAGATTTTCCTGACTCGTTTGAATGCCCAGCAATCCGCAAGCATACTCTCTGGTTGGGCCTATGTTCTGCCCACCGAATCGCAATGGGAATATGCTTGCCGGGCAGGTACGACGACGATGTATTCGTGGGGAAATGACATTAATGCAACACGGGCTAATTACTCGGTCAGTGGTCTGAGCCAGACTCGTGATGTGGGCTATTATGCGGCCAACCCGTTGGGCTTTTTTGATATGCACGGAAATGTCTGGGAGTGGACCGCGGACTGGTACCAAGCGGCCTATCCAACCGGCACCCCGGTGGTTGATCCTAGCGGCCCGGCTTCGGGCTCTTATCGGGTCAGACGGGGTGGTTCCTGGGGCCACGATGGGGCGAAGCTGCGTTCGGCTAAGCGCAGCAGTAGCACCCTCAGTCTCCGTGACAACGTCATCGGCTTCCGTGTTGGTTTCAAACAGCAGTAGCAAGGGAGCTATGTACGGAAG
>CAWVXY010000126.1:0-3036 GCA_963934295.1 uncultured Opitutia bacterium | reverse complement strand
TTTGATTTCATGAAATAGAAAGAAAATTTATGAATTTTCTTCCTCCTTTGTGCAATAGAAAATGTGAATATTTTACAATTTAATCGAGTGGGCGTCTTTCATAATCCGTACGGTTGACCCATCCGGTGCCGGGGGTTTTTTTACCGGTGGTGTATCGCTCGTAAAAATTGTTCCAGTCTCCCACAAAGGGATATTTGTCAAAAAGAAACCCCCGGTCAAACATTCTTGGATCTTTTTGTTTCTTCAGTTCGATTTGAAGTTGTACCCTTAAACTCTTCTCGACTTTGTAGAATTTAGGGTTGCCAGCTAAGTTCTCAACACAGTCGGGATCATTAATCAAATCGAATAGCTCCGTTTGTTTTCTTTTACCAAAGCTCATTTGCCAGTATTTCGTTTCTCCCTTTCGTCTTTGATCAATGAGAAGACTCTTAATTGGACTACCATCACAATTTAAATAACCTGTTTCTGGATTTCCACCCGGCCATCTATCAGTTTCGAAATTTCGAATATAGAGAAAATCTTTTTTTACGATCCCGCGAATGGGATAACCTCGGTTATTGGGTCGACCCACATCATGTCTTTCCTTACCCACCAGGATAAAGTCTCTTTTGGTATTGATTTGCCCGGATTTCGGGGATGAAAAAATGTCAAACAGGCTGGATCCTGTGATGGGTTGCATACCAGATCTTTCTTCAGGTATTCGAGCAGTTTCAAGAAGGGTAGGTGCCAGGTCCGCGAAACTGACATAATCTTCGACGACTCTCTTATTCCCATCGATGCCTTTTGGCCAACGAATTGCCAGGGGTATGTGGTTGGAATAGTCATAAGCTTGTCCTTTGCACCGAGGGAAAGGCATACCATGATCAGAAGTGGCAATCACAATGGTATTTTCTAACATTTTCACTTTATCCAAGGTTTCTAAAATTTGCCCGAGGTGATTGTCGTAATGTTCCACTTCAATTGCATAGTCGAGCATATCGCTTCTCACGATTTCATTATCCGGCCAAAATTTAGGAACTCTTTCAATATCTGAAAGTTTTTTACCCATTCTTTGTCCAATTCCATTTTCATAGCCTCTGTGCGGTTCGGTTGTGCCAAACCAAAACGCCCAGGGTTTTCCTCTTGGGTTTTCCTTCAGAAAGGAAATGAAATTAGCGGTGTAATCATTGTTGGAAATTCCTTTACCAGGAGGAATTAGTTTTTCGCGGGAATAGCGTGTTCCAGTTAATAAACGGTCAATACCCCGATGATTTTTTGCAATTCCTGGACCCCACCCTTTGCCGGTAAAGCCGGTCGAGTATCCATTTTCCGTCAATACTTCCATCCACCCCTTAAATTTAGCGGGGAAGATATTCTGGTGGTTGGCCGCCTCCTCCAATTGCCAGGAATTTCTTCCGGTCAGTATTATTGCCCGGGATGGTGCACATTTTGCGTTGGGCGTATACGCTCGGTTGAACAGAATTCCTTCTCGGGCAACCCGGTCAAAGGCAGGTGTTTTAATCCATTCACATCCGTAGGCACCGGCGTGCCCAAAGCTCCAATCATCTGCAATGGCGAAGAGAATATTGGGTCGATCGATCATTTTCTTCGACAACAGCGAAATTGAGCTCAGTAACAGGTAAATAATTGAAAGTATTATATTTCTTTTCATTTGGATTAATCAGTTGGTTGGGAAATTTAGAATATTGTTCTTTGATCAGAAAGAACTTTTCAATCCTTATCCCATTTTAAAATCTAATTTTGGCCGGATTTCTTTAGAAGCGACTTGATAAATTCTTGGCAATGGTTGCTCCAATATTGAGCGACGCAGTTGCTGCTGGGGAAGGGGCGTTGCAAACATTGATGATCCGGTTGTTTTCCTGAATAAGAAAGTCGTCGACCATGGCTCCGTCTGGACTGACTGCCTGGGCACGAATCCCAGCCGGTACCGAATGCAAGTGTTTTGCTTCAATCTCTGGGATTAATCTTTGCAGTGCCTTTACAAAAGCCCCTTTGTTGTATGAACGCCACATCTCGCCCCAACCCATTTTCCAATGCTTCATCGCCATTTTCTGAAATCCGGGATAAAAAATCGATTCAAGCAGGTCTTTTACATTAAGATCAAATTTTCCATAAGCTTCTCTTCCGAAGGCAAGCACCGCATTGGGGCCACATTCAACCGAATTATCAATCATTCGGGTAAAGTGTACTCCAAGAAAGGGGAATTCTGGATCGGGTACTGGATAAATAAGATTTTTACAAAGGTGTTTTGAATCGTCGGTTAATTCGAAATATTCCCCTTTAAAAGGAATGATCTTTGCCGGAGATTGTTCACCGCCAAGCTCGGTAATTCGGTCCGAGTGCAGTCCGGCACAATTAATGAGATAAGTGGTCTGGATCGAATCAGAGGGTGTGTGAACCACAATTTCATCGATTGACGATTCAATTTTTGTAACCCCTCCACTCAGTAATAGCTGACCATTCTTTTCCTGAATGATTTCGCCGAGACGCAGGCACACCTGTTTGTAATTTACGATCCCACATTCCGGAACATGAATCGCTTGTACACCGGCAGCATGGGGTTCAATCTCAAGCAGCCGTTCGCGGGGAATAATCTCACAATTTACCCCATTTTCCTGTCCCCGCTGGTAAATCTTTTCCATTCTTGGTATCTCTTCTTCATTCAATGCGACAATTACTTTTCCGCAAAGTTCATGCTCGATTTCCTGTTCTTCACAGAAGGCTTCCATTGCCTGCTTGCCCATTCTGCAATTGATTGCTTTGAGGGATCCGGGTTTGTAATAAATACCGGAATGTAAAACTCCTGAGTTATGACCAGTCTGATGCTTGGCCAGGGAATTTTCTTTTTCTACGATAACAACTTTTTTGTCCGGAAAATTTTGTGACAATTGATACGCGGTGGCCAGGCCCACAATGCCTCCACCTATTATGCAGATATCAGTTTTCAAAGTAGATTAGTCCAGTTTTACTTTTCCAAATGACCGGTCTAAATGAACATAACCACCGTCCGGGTGGAAAATTTGGCCAGTGGTGTGA
>CAWVXY010000125.1:0-3053 GCA_963934295.1 uncultured Opitutia bacterium | reverse complement strand
GATTTATTCAAGCCAAGGACCGTGCACGAACAGATTCTGCATCTCGGGGGCGAGAAGGAATGGAAGTACATGGTGCAGTCCTACCTCGCATGCATCAACTATGTGGATGTTCAAATCGGAAGCTTGCTGGAGGAGCTTAAGAAAAGACCCGGTAATCGGGACACGGTGATTGTACTTACCAGTGATCACGGTTGGAACCTCGGAGAGAAAACCCACTGGTGCAAGGCAGCCATCTGGAGAGACACCACCCGGGTTCCCTTTATCGTTGTCTCCCCGGGAATTGCCAAAGACGGGCTTCGCAACAACCAGCCAATCTCTCATGTCGATATCTATCCAAGTCTTTGTGATTTTGCCGGTATTCCCAAGCCCACTCATTTGGAGGGGCGTTCCATTCTGCCACTATTGAAAGATCCATCAGCAACCCGGGATTTTGCTTTTCTCAGTTATGGCCCGGAGAACACCGCTGCCCAATCCGAAAGATATCGATACATCCGTTACGAAGATAGTTCCGAGGAATTGTACGATCATAAAAAAGATCCTCATGAATGGACCAACCTGATTGGGAATAAGAAGTATCAAAAACTTACCAAGAAGATGCGTGCCCAAGTACTGGCTTTTCAGAAGAAGTAGTAAGACAAGTAATTATGTGTAAGAGAAGAATTTTATGAAGACGATCTATCCTATATCTATATGTTTTCTCCTCCTCGGTTCAATCCTTTGGTCCAAAACAGGCAGCCCCAAGCCAAATGTACTCTTTATCTCCATTGATGATCTGAATGACTGGGTGGGTTTTATGGATGGACATCCTCAGGCCAAGACGCCTCATATGGATAGGTTGGCCAAGAGTGGCCGCAATTTCACAAACGCTCACTGCTCGGTTCCGGTGTGCACTTCCTCCCGTGCCTCGGTGATGTCGGGTATAAGCCCCATGACGCATGGCAGTTATGAAATCGGGCCCAAGTATGAGGAACTACCTGCTCTTGCTAACGCACCCACCATTCAGCGGTATTTTAAGGACCATGGCTATTACACTCTCTCGGGAGGGAAGGTTCTGCATCATAATTTTGGAGGTCGTTTGACTGATGATATTGACCAGTCGTTGGGCCGGGCACGCAGTCCACGTCCCAAGAAACCGATGACTCGACCAGCAAGCTGGAGCGGAGCCTGGGATTGGGGAGCCTTTCCTGATGAGGATGCGGAGATGGGGGATATTCAACTGGCCGAAGCAGCGGCCATGGCTCTCAAGGAAGACTATGAAAAACCTTTCTTCATGTCGGTCGGGTTCTTTCGACCGCATGTTCCGCTATTGGTTCCACCCAAATGGTTCGAGCTATATGAGAAGGATAAGATCATTTTGCCCAATAACCTAAAGAGCGACCTCGACGACCTGCCGAAGAATTTCCTCTCCATCAATGACTATGCGGTGGCCCCCACGCATGCCGAGGTTACGGGGAGTGGCAACCAACGAAGCCTGACCCATGCCTACCTTGCCTCGGTCAGTTTCGTTGATCATTGCGTGGGGATTGTCATGAACGCCCTGGAGGAAAGTTCACATGCGGATAACACTATCATCGTTTTGTGGAGTGATCATGGTTTTCATCTCGGTGAGAAACAGCACTGGGCCAAGCGTACCCTGTGGGAAGAATCGACTCGTGTGCCTCTTCTGATTAGTAGTCCCGAAATTAAACCGGGCAAGAAATGCAAGGAACCTGCCAGCCTGCTCGATCTTTACCCAACACTGGTGGACTTGTGCAAGCTGACCAAAAATGATCGGCTTGAAGGCATTTCCCTGGTCCCTCAACTCAAAGATCCAAATAAAGCCAGAAAGCATCCTGCCATTACATCCTCCTATTTTGGCAACCATTCGATACGGACCCGTGACTGGCGACTGATCTCATACGAGGATGGATCCATGGAACTCTACGATCACCGAACCGATTCCGATGAGTTTGTGAACTTGGCCAAAGATCCCAAGCATCAGAATGTGATCAAGAGATTGGCAAAATGGCTACCTTCTAAAGCAGTTCCTGAGTTCAAGGAAAAGTCGGAGCGTCTGCGTATACGCAAAAAATGAAAAGTTTGATTCCTTTTTTACTGACTCTTTTTCTCGCCATTTCCTTCTGGTTGGAAGGGCAGGCTAAGGATACTGAGCGGCCCAGCGTATTATTGATCAATGTGGACGACTGGAACGATTGGAATACGGTGCTTGATGGGCACCCGCAGGCGATTACGCCCAATGTCGAGCGGTTTGCAAAAAAGGGGGTCACTTTTAGCAATGCAATTTGTGCTTCTCCGTCCTGCGTGCCTTCGCGTCCCGCTTTTTTTACTGGGATTGCCCCGTCCCGTTCGGGAAATATTTCCAATGACAGTGGAAAGCGTCCGTGGCGGTTTTATGCCGGCCCGGAAACCATTACGATTCCGAAGTTGTTTTCTCAAAACGGATGGGAGAGCATCGGTATTGCCAAAAACTTTCACCGGGGAGATGCCCCAGAATTTGATAATTATATCCCTCCGTTCAAAACCCCGAAAAAACTAAAGAAGGTGGGTCTTAATTTAAACTCCTCTGCTATTTGGGATATTGCGGATATGCCTGTGTCAGAAATGGGTGACTATAAAGCCGCCAGTGCGGCGATAAAAACCATACGGTCACAAAAAGGTCCGCTCTTACTATCGGTAGGTATTTACCGTCCTCATGTGCCGTGGATTGTGCCACAAGCCTATTTTGATATGTATCCTTCCGAAACGTTACAGCTTTCCGAGCGACGTGAAGAAGACTTGGATGATTTGCCTGAACGCCTGAAGCTTGTGGCTGGATTGGAAGCTAAGTTTGGAAAGGGGTATCATGAAAAGCTGGTAAGAAAAGGTTACGATAAGCAATTTGTACGGGCTTATCTGGCAAGTGTGACCTTTGCAGACGAACAGGTCGGACGGATTCTCGATGCATGGTACGCCAGTCCGTATGCCGAAACGGGCTATGTGGTCCTGTGGAGTGATCACGGTTATATGCTTGGTGAAAAGAACGCATGGTCGAAAATCAAACCGTGGTATGATTC
>CAWVXY010000124.1:0-3136 GCA_963934295.1 uncultured Opitutia bacterium | reverse complement strand
CTATGGAAAAAGTAATTATGAAATTATTAGTACTCTTCCTTCCTTTTTTATTCATTGCTCACGCTAAGTCGATCGATCCGAGTCAGGCAAGTTGGCATAAAAAATATGTCAAACAGCAGAATGCTCCGGATCCGGCCGATATGGTTTTGAATACCGATCCGGAACCCGATCTGAAAAAAGGCTTTGTTGATCTTTTCAATGGCAAGGACCTGAAGGGCTGGACGCCAAGAGGAGGCACATGCAAGTTCGAGGTTGAGGATGGGGCGATCGCCGGCACCTGTATACCCGGCTCACCCAGCACTTATCTTTCCACCAAGCGGGAGTATGAAAACTTTATTTTCACCTGCGATATGAAGTGGATTGTAAACAGTAATTCCGGAATCATGTTCCGGGCGAAGTTGAAGGGAGAGAATCAGGTATACGGACCGCAGGCGGAAATGGAAGAGGAGAATAAAGGGCGTGGATGGTCCGGTGGGATTTATGGACAGAGCTGCGGTGGATACTGGTATCCTTTGTGGCTTGAGGAACACAAAGAGATTCGTGCTGCCCGCAAGAACGGGGAATGGAATCGGGTCACCATACATGCCAAGGACAATGTGGTGAAGACCTGGGTGAACGGGGTGCCTGCTGCCCACTGGAAAAATGATGAATATGTAAAGGGCTTCTTTGCCCTGCAAATTCATTCCGGTAAGCAAGGTAAGGTTTTGTTCGATAACATTCGGATTAAGGAATTGAAGTAACTGTTCCTTACTTTTTTCAGGAGGAGTATAATCATATGTCCAACTGATTCATCTTATCTCAATCCGTAAGGTAGCCTTACTAATTACATACCTACACTATGTTAAAGGCCTGCTTACTTTCGTGAAAATCTTTATGAAAAGTTGACATTACTACGGCAGGTTTCCCAAAATTATGGATAAGTATGTGGATGAGCAAAGAGGAAGAAAACAAAACAAAGCCGACTGAAGTAGACTTCATGCGAATGTTTTTAAAGCATGAGAATGCTTTACGGGCTTTTGCCCGGAGTCTTTTGCCAGACTGGGATGCGGTCGATGATGTCCTGCAGGATGCAAGTGTCATCATGTGGCAAAAGGTAAATCAGTTGGACGATGAAGATGGTTTTTTACCATGGGGGAAGGTCATAGTGCGTTTCCGTTGCTATAAATACCTCGAGCAAAAAAAGAAAAAGGGTGCGGTATTCAGTAGCGAGTTAATTGCGATCCTGGCGGATGAGGGCGAGAAGAAGAGTGAAGCCGAATATACCCAACGTTTCAAAGCACTGGAGTCCTGTCTGGGAATACTTTCCGATCCAGAGCGAGAGTTGGTGCTGGCACCCTACCTCTACCACGGGCGCATTAAAGAATTGGCTAAGCTTGGCCGTGTGACCGAAAATGCCCTTTATAAAAAACTCGGACGTTTGCGTAATCGCTTGCGTCTATGCATCAGCGAAAGGCTCGTTCAATCATGAAAAAGACCAACCAAGAACTTCTAAACCTTTATTTCCAGAGCCGGGCAAGCGACGCGGAAGTCGCTGAGCTTGAAAAGCGGATGCTCGCCGATTCAGACTTACGAGAGCTTTATTTACAGGAGGCTATCCTGGAAACAAATTTAAACAGTATTGCCCTGCGTGAGGATGATCTTACCACCAAGCCTGAAGCAAAACCTGAAAGAATATCATCTAAAATTCTTCCTTTCTATGCGGCTGCAGCAGCAGTCATAGCCTTAATTTCGATGATTGGATTTTATAATTCCCCTGGAAAAAGCGTGGGAACGATTCTTTCCAGTGAACTTGCAGGTTGGCAAAGTGATCAACCGACGATCGAGGGTGGTGAATTTGGTCCGGGTACTTTTATGCTCCAAAAAGGAGTGGCGACCTTGGGTTTTCATTCGGGTGCGGAAATGGTGTTGGAAGGACCGGCTCACATTGAAGTGCTCTCCGAAATGCAGGTGGTCTTCCATTACGGGGATGCCTCATTTAATGTTCCGGAAAGTGCGGTTGGATTTCAGGTGGAAACAAGCTATGGCAATATTGTTGATCATGGCACTCGTTTCTCCTTGTCCTTCAGTCAGGACGAACAAGATGCACGTCTAGCCGTAGGGGAGGGGGAAGTCGCCATTCACCATTCCAATGGGCAGGTGAAGCATTTGTATACCGATGAAAAAGTCCGTATAGATGATAAACAATTTTATCCCGATAAGGATCAGGCCGCAGAAGGTGGAGTGTATATCAGAGAACCCCTATTTACCCGGAGTACAAATGGAAAGGAAACTTCCATTGTGTACAATAATCAACGCAAGCAGCGACTCAGTCCTGATTTTCTCATGGTTAAAAATGCAGCACCAGGTGAGGTTAACCGTAGAGCATTATTTTCCTTTGATACATCGGATATTGATCTCGGTAGTGTAACCGTTGCCCGTTTGGTTCTTAATGCTGTGCCAACAGGTTTGGGCATGGTTACTGATATGCCTAAAATTAGCGAATTTGCTCTCTTTGGTTTGCCGGACGACGAACGCGAACAATGGCCGAACACTGGCCTGCGGTGGGAAAAAGCACCGAAAGTCGAGGAATCCAAGCGATTGGCGAGCTTTCCTTTGCGGCGTGCTGAGCAGAGGTCAGTGGTGACACTGGATACACCTGAATTGCTCGCTTTCCTCAAGGCAGATCAGAGTGGCGAGGTCGGGTTTTTAATCGATTGTGAGACACCGGGTTCCTCTTTGGTGCATGGGTTTGCCTCAAGTCAACATCGCGAAGCGGCGGGTCCTGTGCTTGAGCTTGTGATGAAAAAGTAATATTAATAATATCGGATTCGATGCGCCTTTTGTCTACATTTCTTTCGACAGTCATTTCCACTGGTCTATGTAGCCCTTCTATGGACGCTACTGAGTTGCCTGATTCAATGAATATTTTCTTTGAGAATCATTGCATGGATTGTCACGATGACGAAATTACCGAGGGAGGATTGGACTTTCTCTCGCTTACCTGGCAGCCGGAAGATTCCCACAACGAAAGCATCTGGGTAAAGATTCACGACCGGATAAAGTCTAAGGAGATGCCACCTCCGAAAAAGAGTAAGGTGCAGGATGCTGAAAGAGAAGAGTTGACCCAAGCTTTGGGGAAAATGATTCTTGAAGCACG
>CAWVXY010000123.1:0-3153 GCA_963934295.1 uncultured Opitutia bacterium | reverse complement strand
CTGAATTAATAGTGCTAGGATTAACTGTTCTACACAAAAAAGGCGTTCCTTTTCACGCAGAATTTTTTGGCGAAAAAAAAGTTCCTTTAAAAGTTAAATTTTCATACGATATTCACTCTGTACTTACCCCAACTGATCTTGGAAAACTTTACAGAAAATGTGATATCGGGTGCGTTTTTTCTGCTACTAATTATTCTCTAGTTCCCTTGGAGATGATGGCCTGTGGATTACCGATTGTTGAGTTTGATGGTGAAAATACAAGAACAACCTATGCAGAGAATACTGTCAGTTATGCAAAACCTACACCTCAAGCAATCTATGAATCAATCTATGAATTACTCTGTTCAGAAAAAACAAGATTGAATCAAATTAAAAACGGACTTTCATATATTGAAAGTCTTTCATGGGAGAAAAGTGCCGAGATGGTCAAAAAAGCACTCACTGCTAAATAAAGTGAAAGCAAGTATCATTATTCCGACTCTAAATGGTGGAAACCTACTTTTAAAGGTTTGCGAAGCACTAATTCGTCAAGAATTTCAAGCTTCATGGGAGGTGATAATCATTGATTCTCAAAGTTCTGATAATTCAATAAAACAGACAATAGAACTTTTTAATCACTCGAATATACCTTTAAAGTTAATAACGATTAATAAAAAAGATTTTCAACACGGAAGAAGCAGGAATCAAGCAATTAAAGAAAGTCGTGGAGAAATTATCCTTCTCTTAACTCAAGATGCAATACCAGCAAACAAAAACTGGCTGAAGATAATGATACAATCTTTTGACAATACTCAAGTAGCAGGTGTGTTTGGTAGACATATTGCACATGACAACCATCCCAGATTAATTCAAAGAGATTTGGATAACCATTTCAACCGAATGAACGAATATCCTATTCGTAAAATAAAAGATCAAATTGAATACGATGATGAAATAAGTTTAAGGCAAACATTTCATTTTTTTTCCAATAATAATTCCGCTCTTAGGAAAAAAAATTGGACGGAAATACCTTTTCCGGAAATCGATTTTGGTGAAGACCAAACTTGGGCTAAAAAGGCAATTGAAAGTGGAAACTCAATAGCGTACCAACACGATTCTATAGTTTTTCATTCTCATGATTTTAGTTTTATCCAAAGTTGCGTAAGGACAAGAATAGAAAAAAACTTTTTTTATAAAAACTTTGGTTATGATTTAAAAATTGATAGAAAAAAACTTGTACCAATTATACTTAACAACATTAGAAATGATTTTTTATGGCTTTTCAAAACCAATCAATTTCACCTTAGAGAGCTTTGCTACTCATTCAAAAAAAATATTAGTTCAAATTCATTTTAAACATTCTAGTTTGCAATAATTACTAATTTTTGATGAAGTTACCATCTAAAAAACAAAGAGTTTTATCTTAAGAACCTTTAAATTAAATGTCTATGCAAATTGCTTGCCCCATATGTAAAACTAATATTGGTAAATCAGACAGCAAATTGCAGACATTAGAAAACTGCTCTAATTGCGATTTCGTGATCAAACAATTACACGGAGTTCCAATTTTAAGAACTCATAAGAAAGATGAGGTATTAGATATTTTAGAAGAAGCACAATCGCTTCCAATACAAGACTCGTCTACATTAAAAATACCCTTTGTACAAGAAGCTTTAGAGTCAAATAAAAATGTACTTCAACTTGGAGCGGGTGTCGATAAATGTAACCTACCCCACTTAATAAAAACTGACGCTTATTTGTACTCTACCGATTTACATTCTCTTGTCGATGCTCACCAAATGCCATTTCCCGATAATACATTTGATTATGTCTATTCATTAGCTGTTTTCGAACATTTACACTCTCCATGGATTGCTGCAAATGAAATATTTAGAGTTCTTAAACCAGGAGGAAAAGTTTTTATACTTACCGCATTTATGCAACACATGCATGGATATCCAAATCATTATTTCAATATGACTACCTCGGGTGCAAAAAGAATTTTTTCCCAGTTCGATATTTCTAAATGCGAACCTAGTTCTTGGTCAAATTTTGATCAATTAGCATACATATTGGGTGACTTAAATTGCTTACTTGACGAGCTAAAAATTAGCTGGAACGAAAAGAACTCATTAAAATCACTGAGAAACGGAATTTCTGAAATCTATAAACATTTACCAAAATTCAACTCAAAGTTGCTTAAATGTGACACCAAAAGTAATGGTTCATGGGAGAAAATTGCACCAGCAATAGAATTAGAAGCCTCGAAACCCTTATAAAAGTTCCCCTTTCAGTTAACAAAAAGAAAGTGATCATCGACCTTAAACTTGTATTGAAAATCGAATTGATTGATAAGTAATTCACTTAGTTCATCGGAACCACTCTCATCAGGCAGTAAAGCAAATTTTATAGGATTTCTATACTCGTTACAATGATTTTTTATTCTAAGTAAAAGTTGCTTAAAGGGTAGGATATGGCCTCTATAGTCTCCAATTGTAACAATTTTTCTTTGCAGATTATAAGGTAATGTTGGGTTACAAAAGCTTCCACAAATCAAACCAATATCAGAAGAATTAGTATATCTATTTACTAAATTAACATACTTTTCAAATTTATTTTTTGAATTATTCTGAAATTTATAATAACCATTATCGACAAAGGTATAATCGATAAGAGAAAATAGTGCATACAATAGCAAAATAGGATAAACAAACCTAAGCCTAGTATATTTTTTTATTAATGAAATTACACAATATGAAAATAATATTATTACAATAAAGCCAGACCCATAAATGTAGTAGTCATGTTGGTAATATAAGTTTGCAAAACAAAGTATTGTAAAAATAAAAGAAAATACTAGCAATATACAACAATTCCCTCTTAACCTAAGTAAGGCAAAAGGCAGAAGAAAAAACGCCGAAGGTAGTACTAAAGATGTAATTTCCCACCAGATAACTTTAAAAAAGTTAAGTTCTAAAATTCTTTTGTTAAAGCCAGATATCCAATTTACCCCTTCTTGCCCAGACTCATTAAAAAGCCAATCAAATTCGCGTACACTTTTACAATGAAGATACCATAAACCACATGCGATAAATATAGAAGAAGTAACCGCTAAAATTTTTTTGTTTTTTAGTAATTCTGCTTTATTAAATAAACAATATAAAAATACGAATA
>CAWVXY010000122.1:0-3461 GCA_963934295.1 uncultured Opitutia bacterium | reverse complement strand
GACAAACGCGTGCAGCAAATTACGCATAATTTATTTAAGCGAATGATTCTGTAAGCACTTAAAGACAAATGAAACGAAGCAACCTGATCCTCCTTACCGTGCTCATGCTAGCGTGGGCGACGTTGCCACTAATTGCTGCGAGCAACCCGTTGGTTAAGCAAATCCTCAAGCTGCAACCGCAGGCCGATAAGGATGGCGACGGCAAGTTGTCCAAGGCGGAGGAAGCGGCCCTCATCAAGATGATCCTGAGACGCTTTCCCCGAGCCGATGTAAATGGAGATGGCGCTTTGTCCGATGCGGAGAAGCTAAGGCTGCTTGAAAGGGGTGAAGCCAGAATGAAACAGAGAACGGATGCAGGCCGATCTTCTGCCAGTAGTCCCATGACCAACAATTCCACTGCTTCCGGACTGATCAAGGCGAAAGTGCTCCAGTCGCATGGGATAACAGAAGAGCAGCTTGATTCGCTTGCGGAAATCATGAGTCAGGCGGTTAAGGATAAACAGGTTGCCGGCGTCTCCTTTGTCGTCGTTCACAAAGGCGAGGTCGTTTATCGCGAAGGGTTCGGATATGCCGATATCGAATCTAGGCGTCCCTTCACAGCAGACGAATTGCTGCCGATCGCCTCGGTTTCAAAACCTTTCATGGCAAGCGTGGTCATGGCCCTAGTGGATCAGGGCAAGTTGAATCTGGACGATCTGGTGGAGAAATACCTTCCTGAGTTCAAAGGAAAACGAGTCCAAGGCCGCAAGCAGCCGGCAAAGCCGATGACGATTCGTCAGCTCATTTCGCACACGGGCGGCTTCTGGGGGAACAAGGGAATCACTCCTGAGAAAATGGATCTGATCCGCAATTTCAAACGCCCACTGAATGAAACCATTAATCTGGTCGCGAAGTACGATCTCGCCTACGAGCCGGGAACGAAATGGGTCTACTCCGGCGTCGGTTATTGTGTCTTGGGTCGCGTGCTGGAAGTCGCTCTTGGAAAGTCGCTGGAAGTGATTTCGCAGGAGACTTTGTTCCGTCCCTTGGGCCTGAGCAACACGACCTTTCTGCCTTCCAAGGAAATGCGAAAGATGGTGCCTACTGCTTATCTGAGAGTAGGTAAGCAACTAAAGGCAAGAAGCTCATTGGCGGAAATCGATGAACTCCGCTTCATTCTGCCGGGAGGCTCGCTCTTCACGAACTTGGACGCGCTTGCTGCCTTCGGTCAGATGCACCTGAACGACGGCTTCTATAACGGAAAGCGGATCCTCTCCGAAGCATCGGTCATCGAAATGCGAAAGCTTCAGTCGTATGTGCGCCCCGGCAGAACCTACGGGTTGGGATGGTTTCGAGATGATGTTTCCGAATTGGGCTTGGCTGGCCAAACATTTCATGGTGGTGCCTTGGGTGCCCACTTTCGGATCGATCGGCGGCGGCAGCTGGTCTGCGCTTTTCTCGTTCATCAAAACGGACCCCAGGTGCAGCCCTTGAAAGACAAGCTTGTCGATCAGGTGAACAAGATGTTTCCAGTGTTGAATGATCACTAAATGGTTCTGTAACCACTTAAAGACAAATGAAACGAAGCAACCTGATCCTCCTTACCGCACTCACCATCAGCCACCCGGACCTACTTACGTACCGCCGAAACCAAAGCTTATTTTTTCCAAGGAAAATCGGTTGCCCTGAAAATTTCCTGTAAGAAATAAACAAGTGCTGACATCTGCTTGTGGCACTTCAGTACCTGCAGTCACTGAACCCACTTAATTTTCTCAAAAATATGAAAATCAAAATTATCTCCCTATTATTTCTATTTGTCTCTCCATTTGGAAACGCTAACGAAAAAAAAGTACCCGTAACTTATCACAACGGATGATCTCGTGAAGCATTTTATCCGATATAAAAGGAAATGCATATTATTGTCGTGCAACCTTCTCGTGGCTTTCTTCTTGATATCCTTTTCCGGCTGTATTGCTGGTGCAGATTATGAAGACAGAACAATCAATGTTTACCGAAGTACAGGACCGAAAGTATTGGAACAGTTCAAAGTCACTCGTTCCAAGAAAGCAATCTCGCAACCCCAAGCCACCGAGACTCCCGACGAGATCCTATACCGAATCATTGACACCGAAATCAAACGGAGTGGGCAGCTCGTTTACGGACACACCTTCACCCCGAGCATTCATGCGCTTTCTGCCAAACTCAAAAAGTTATTCCCCGAACTTCGTATTACCGTTGTCCATACTCCCTTTGCGGAGTGGAACCGGTCATGGATCAGTGTTGTAAAGAAAAAGGGCAGGTATCGACCGGAGGTCATATATCTCGATGAAAATTGCTGCCCGGAGGAATACAAGACGATGACAGAGGAAGATTTTGATAAAATCGTATCGGACTTTTTTGCCGGTGACTATGATATTCTCCTTTGCGGCGGAAGCTTTTACAACATTCACCGCTTGTACAAACGCAATTCCCCCATCGGTAAGCCCGCACTCATAGAGAAGTCAACCATCCGCTTGAAGAGTCATGTAAAGGGTAAGAAATGGAAGTTGATGGACGGCATTTGGCGGGCAAAAACTCTAACCGGGGCTTATCAATGGGGAGAGTTCGCCGTCGAACCGGCAGATCAGGAAGCCGTTCAGATTATTGAAAACCTATATGGTGAAAAGTAATCGCCTTTCAGGTTTTTTGTTAGGAAATCTTTCCAGTTGCCTGACTATTTCTTAAGAAAAGAAAGGGTTTACGGCACCTCTTCTACCTTGGGGAAATCGGCTGCCCTGAAAACTTCCTGTAAGAAATAAACAAGTGCTGATATCTATTTCTAGCACTTCATTGGCTGTAGTCTCTCAATTATCTCAAAACAAATCACAAATTAAGAAAAAATGATATGAAAAAAGGAATTTTTACTTTAGTTACTTTTTTATCTTATGTGTCGGCCCGAGCCGCGGATATAGCGACTACTGATTATTTTCTCTCGGGAGATATGAGCAAAGAGGCAAATCCGTTGGTGAGTGTGCTAGGCTTTAACTGGGAACAGTTGCTTCTTTCGAATGCTGTCATTTCGGTATTCCTAATATTCATTCCGTTGTATTTTTATTGGAAAGGGCATAGCAAGCGACTCAGTATTGGACATGAATCAACCTTGGAATTTGCTTCTGTTTGCATTTACAATACAAAAATGGAACCGAGCAAATTCTTGAGTTCTTTTTTGTTAGGTTGGCCTATATGGCCTGTACCCAAGGACTTTTATCAATCGATTCGCCTGTTGGGTTTTGCATTGCCGTGGGGAGTTGCAGCAGGAAGCATGATGGCGGTATTCGCATGGTGGGCAACCTGGGCTTGGTCATGGGAGATATATAATGAAATTCGGGCTTCAATAGCCATAGGACCGTACTCATTAGTCGAGGTGTCAATTGGATATCTGACATTTATAATCGCTTCATTCTATTTCTTTAAATCTGAAGCAAAACGAGCCAACAAACCGC
>CAWVXY010000121.1:0-3488 GCA_963934295.1 uncultured Opitutia bacterium | reverse complement strand
CAATTTAGGGCTTCTTTGCGAACATTAAATAAGTGGGGCTCATCGAATTGTCTGCCCATGAGACGATCGAGCGGATTGGAAAAACTGATGGTATCCGCCAAGATGGCTTCCGGGACCCACTCCCCTTTTACCTGGTAGTGTAAGAAGCCACCCTCTTCCTTAACCGCTTCAATGGAACCGGATTGTCCATCGTGAGTCTTTATATTGTCTCCCTCTTCAAAGGCGACCCTACGAACGGGTGCGGAATCGAGAGCATATTCGCGACGGTCATCGACCGCGGGAAAGAGAATGGAAACCCGTCCACTGCCCGCACTCATGACCACTCCAAGCCCAAGCTCAGGCTCGGCATCACTTACCCAGCGCTGGCCAGGTTTTATATCCACATCTACCATGCGCATCTATAGATGCTGAAATCGTCGAAGTGGCGAGCATTAAAAAGAGAGGAAATTAATAAATTGTAAAACCGCTATAATGAATCGAAGAAAACTAGAGAAAAAGCGAAAAAATTAGTGTATTCCCATCTAAAAATAATTGATGAATATGCTCACCTTAAAAGATGATGAACTCAATTTTTTATTTACAGAATGATTGGGTAAGTGGAGACTACCAATCTTGTTATCGTATGCCTATTCGTTTTAAAAATTCCCAAAAGACAAAGGAGGAGGGTTCAAAGAAATGTCTTTCATGAAAACACTTATAAGGATTGTCATGAAAACACTTATAAGGATTGGCTACATAATGATTATAGCAACCAGTTCATTCCTTATAATTTCCCCTTTTATTTACGAAGTTCCATTTGGCGTTCATAACGGATTTGCCGTATTTACATTCCTAATCGGACTAGTCTGTTTATTGGCCGACTAAAGAATACTTTTGAAATTGGATTAAGCGAATTTGATTCAATTGTCCAGACTAGGACGACGTCTAAGTTTCTTAATCTTTGCCACGTTTTTTTTTGCGATATTTTGACTGGGTTCCCTCAACTTGCGTGGGCTTTAAATCTCCCGAAACATATTGATGAAGAATACTGGAGATCAGGGTTTGATAAGGCATGCCAAAGCGGTTCGCTTTTCTCTTAAGGGAGAGGAGATCGCGACCGGACATACGGATATTGATTCGTTTATCTTTCTGTAAGGTTTCCCGGGCAGCCGCGATGAGGGCCTCTTTTTCTTTAGGATCTGGAGACTGGACGGAAATTTGCCCATCATCATCCAATTGTAAAAGTTCTTTTTCGTATGCATCTAATTTCATTATTTTTCTTTCTGTTTAAATTCTTTGGTAGCCCGACGGCTGGGGATAATGGTTTTTAAAAACTTTCGATTCTCTTCCTCCACATAAGGAACAAGATAAACATAGTCATCCACCATTACATACATAATTTTCTGATTAGGATATTTCTGAGAATTCGGGTGATCCGAAACACTGAGCAGGTCACCCGAAGCAACATGAAAAACAATATCTTCAAAACCTATACCTCTCTCTTGTTTAAGCTTTTTATCTTTTTCATCGGACCAATCGAACACAAAATAAAACTACCGTAATGTGTGCCTTTTGTCAACACACACAAGTATTCAACTTCACTAACATTTTGAGACCATTATATGTCGATAACATCGACACAAGGCGTGACTCTCTATTCAGAGATTTCTCTCTAATCATCCATACCGGGACGACGTCTGAACTTTTTGGTTTTCGAACGGGTATCTTTGGCCTGCAGACGGCGTTCTTTGGAACCCCGTGTAGGAGAAGTTGCCCGGCGGGATTTCCGAACCTGCATCACTTCCTTGATCAATTCCTTCAATCGGTTCAGGGCTTTTCCCCGGTTGGTCTCCTGAGTGCGTGCTTCCTGAGACTTGATAATCACGATGCCCCCCGGGCTGATCCGACGGTCTTTCTTATTCAATAAACGCTCCTTATAAACCTCAGGTAAAGAAGATGCCCGAATATCAAAGAATAAATGAACGGCTGTGGATACCTTATTTACATTTTGCCCACCGGCTCCCTGTGATCGAATCGCCTGCAACTGAATCTCCTGCAAGGGAATGGATACTCTGGAAGATATTTGCAACATTTGCTTTTTATACAATTGTCTATCACAACAGTCAAAAAGAAGAGTTTTGATTTTAAATTTGACTCCAATTAAAACAAATAATTACACTATTTTTTTAAATTATTAATTTTTCCCAAGGGGTCCTCGAATATCTAATTATGAAAATAGCAGTTAGTATAATTCATTTTTTAATGTTCGGTATTGGAGTTACAAAACTTATTTCAGGAGGATCATACAATCAAGTAATCGTATGCCTGTTGGTAATTGGTTATGGTTGTGCAGGTTTCAGTCTTCTTTCGATTGGAGGAGAAATCTTCAAGTGGATAGCTTTACTAACTAATGCTGTTTTTGTTATATTTGGTGTTGTTGGTTTGGTTTATTTCACAGCAATACTACCAATCACAGACGGTCTGTTTGATAAAGTTGCATTAATAGGATGCCTAATTATTGGACTTTTGGGGGTAGCAACCATAAAGCTACTAAAATTACCTAGATTGAAGTAATAAATGAAAACATACAAAACTAGTCTCTTTAAACTTTGGGTTATTACTTCAGTTATTTGGGTGCTCTGCTGCAGTACATGTATGCTATATCACTTCATCGAAGAGAGGAATTTCGCTGATAAAGCTGAATTTAATATAAAATGGAATAATGCCTTACCTAATGGTGGGTGGTTAAGCAAGGATGCCACACTTGAATCTGAAACCCTGAGATATGAAAGAAAATGGAATTATTTTATGGTATTGATGGCAGTGCTTACCTTTACATGTCCACTAGTTATTCTGATTCTCGGTAAAATTGTACTCCGGATAAATTTATTCGAATTGGACGATACTTTACAGCAGAATTTTGCCCAAGGCATGAAACTTACAACTGGCAAAGAAATGACAATAGCTAAGGCTTTCGATATTGCATGGAAAATAGCGATTTTAAGTTTCTTATGGGGTGTATGGTGGAAACTTGATGATATAAGTTTAAGACTCTATTCCTTGCACGAAGAACTCCGGATCCTAGATAAGTAAGTAACCGACAAAACACATAAACTTTTCTTTTTTCGGGCTAACCGATCACTTCTTTGGAGGGATTAAAGCCAAGATTCCTTAATAAAATTGAAAACCGGACAAGTTATATCCAGATCGGGAAGGTGACTTGGTAAATGATACCGAGGAGCAGGAGGTTGCCGATGATTTGTTTATAATCCCCAATGATAACATGGGTAATTGCGGCACCGAGCATGGTGAGCATGAGCAGGCATCCGGAGTATAGGAGGAAGGGAATAGTTGAGTCGGAAAGGAGGAGAGCGAGGAGCATACCCGTGCCACAAAGTACTTCAATGACGGCGATCGTACGTACGGTGATAGGTTTGAAATAATTTACCCAGAGCATGCGCTTGGCGAGGACATCGATAGGTTGAAAAAATCGATAAGCTCCGCCCAAT
>CAWVXY010000120.1:0-3593 GCA_963934295.1 uncultured Opitutia bacterium | reverse complement strand
TAGTCTGACCGAGAGAGAGAAGTACTCCATTATAAGAATTTGCGAACTGAACTTTGTAGGCAGGCAACCGACCCCTATTCGCTTACGGGCAATGTGGGGATTATATGCATTCAATAAATTAATTTCGGAAAGTTATTTGAATCATCCAAATGAACATATCCGTGCCTGGCTTATTCGATTGATGATGGACGAGCAACCAATAGATACGCTGTTCGGACCAAGGGAAAAAGCATTGCCAAATACCAGTCCTGAGTTCGTGCAGAAATTAGTGCAGCAGGCTCTGACGGATACATCTGGTTTGGTTCGGTTAACCCTAGCCTCTGCGTTGCAACGCTTGCCCGTCGAATCCCGGGGGGAACTCGCCAAAGCACTGGCTTTCCGATCAGAGGATAAAAATGATCACAACATACCCCACCTCGTATGGGCAGGAATTATTCCATTGGTGGAGTTGGATCCGGAAAAATTACTCGAGGTGGCAAGATCCACAGAATGGTCGAACTTACGCACATGGATTGCCCGGGCGATTACTGAACGGTCCAAAGAAAACCCGGTTGCCTTTGCTGCGCTATTGAAATTAGTGGGAGATCAAACTAAGCAGGCTGATTCATTGCTCGCCGGGATCGAAAGGGCAGTGTTGGGCATGAAGGGATTTTTGAAACCAGCCGAGTGGGATCTTGTCCGCTCCAAGTTGGGTATGAATCCTGTAGTTTTAAAATTGAGTGTCATTTTTGGGGATCCCCAGGCAACTGAGGAAATGGAAAAGTTAGTGGTAAATGCGAAAGTGGATTCTAAAATTCGTAGGCAGACACTGGACATTTTAATCGATTCCGATTTGCCCAATTTACAATCCCTGTGCGAAAAGTTACTTACTGATCCGGAGTTGAAAGTTTTGGCAGTTCGTGGGTTGGCCAAATATGAGAGTCTTGGGATTGGGGAGAAAATAACCAACATACTTGGAGAATTTTCGAAGGGTGAACAAAACGAAGTGGTGGAAATTCTTTGCGGCCGGGTCAGTTGGGCAGAACTTTTGCTTCAAGAAATTAAAGCAGGCAAAATTTCCAAGTCCGTTATCACTCCCTATCATGCCACCCAGATTCAGGCTCTTACAAGTGACGATTTGAATAGTAAACTGGATGAGGCTTGGGGAACGGTTCGGACATCCCCTAAGCAATTAGAGAAAAGAAAAGAGGAATTAAGGCTGGAATTGACCAGCTTAGATCAAGGCGAAGCAAACCTTGTAAATGGGCGTATTCTGTATGATCAGCAATGTGCAAGTTGTCATATGTTGTATGGCAAAGGCGGGAAACTGGGCCCGGATCTAACCGGATCGGGGCGGACAAACTTGGATTACCTGCTCGAAAATATTGTCGATCCAAACAGTGCAGTATCTGCGGATTACCGGATGAATATTCTTCATTTAAAAGATGGACGCGTACTAAGTGGAATGATTGCGGGTCAGGATCGGAATTCACTGACCCTACGGATGCCCGATTCGAATACAGTGGTGAGCAAGTCGATGATTAAGAAACGCGAGACTCTTTCCCATTCGATCATGCCTAAAGGCTTGCTCGATAATCTAAGTATTAAAGAACGTCGTGATTTGATTGCTTATCTTATGAATCCAAATCCGACCCGAAAGTAAGGACGGCTTTTTTATGACACAATCCTGAATGGACTCGAAAAAGTTCAAATATTAAAGGTTGATTCGAAGCAATATATTTACAATTACTATTTAACTGATCCTTTTATTCTAACCTCAACCCTTCTGCCTATTCTTCAATTATGAAACTTGAAACTCAATGTCTTCACGCGGGCTATTCGCCTGAATCCACTACCAATTCCTGTGCCGTTCCATTATACAAGACTAGTTCTTTTGTATTTAATAACACTGAGCATGCAGCCAATTTATTTGGCCTCCGCGAACTGGGAAATATTTACACTCGCTTGATGAATCCAACCACCGATGTACTTGAACAACGGGTGGCGGCCATGGAAGGGGGAGCAGCCGGTCTCGGAATTGCATCCGGTACGAGTGCCGTTTTTTATTCTATAATCAATATCGCTCAGGAAGGGGATGAGATTATTTCAGCGAATAATCTGTATGGTGGAACCTATACTCAATTTAATGATATTCTTCCCAAATTTGGAATAAAGGTAAAATTTGTGGATCCGAATGATCCTGCCAATTTTGCCGCTGCAATTACAGATAAAACAAAAGCACTCTTTTGTGAATCTGTGAGTAATCCCGGTCTTGATGTGGCTGATATTAAGGGAATAGCGAATGTGGCGGATGATCATGGTATTCCGTTAATTGTGGACAGTACTTTTTCCACCCCTTACTTGACCAACCCGATCGAACATGGTGCATCGATTGTGATTCACTCTTTGACCAAGTGGATGGGTGGACATGGGAACGGAATTGGTGGCGTGGTTGTTGATTCCGGCACCTTCAATTGGAAGAACGGTAATTTCCCACTCTATGATGAACCGGATAACAGTTACCACGGATTGCGCTGGGGACATGACTTGCCGGAGCCTCTCGCTCCCCTTGCTTTTATTTTGAGAATGCGCACCGTTCCATTACGTAATTTGGGTGCCTGTATTTCACCTGATAATTCCTGGCAGTTTTTACAGGGCATTGAAACCCTGCCATTACGGATGGAACGCCATTGTGAAAATTCCTTGGCTGTGGCCAAGCACCTACAGGCACACGATTCCGTGGATTGGGTACGCTTTCCTGGATTGGAAAGTGATCCCATGTACTCCCTTAACCAAAAGTACTTAAAAGGTAAAGGTGGGTCGATGGTCGTTTTTGGTATCAAGGGCGGAACAGATGCGGGCCCCAAGTTTATCGATAACCTGCAACTTCTTTCGCATCTAGCCAATGTGGGGGATGCAAAGAGTCTTGCTATCCATCCGGCAACAACTACTCATTCCCAGTTAAACGAGGAACAGCAAAGAGCTGGTGGCATTCCCCCGGAAATGGTTCGTCTATCTATTGGCATTGAGCACATTGACGATATCCTTGCCGATATCGACCAGGCACTTGCCTCGGCTTCTTCCTGATTGGATTTTGTAAAAAGCTTGGGTAAGCTAAGGGCATGAAAGTGGCCTTTATTTACCTGTTTGCCCTGACCGTAATTATGGGAGGGGCATTAGCCTACGGATTTATGGTGGGCGATTTTTGGGAAGACGGGGGTGAGTTAATGGACAACCCCTGGGGAATTGTTTCCCTGTTTGATGTCTATGTCGGATTCTTTTTCTTTATCGGCTGGATCTGGTACCGGGAATGTTGCCCAGGGATGACATTGATTTGGGCAATTGCAATCTGCGTTGGTGGTAATGTGATCGCTGGTATCTATGCGATTATCGCTCTATATAAAAGCGAAGGTGATGCCACTGTTTTCTTTATGGGAGACGGGAAACGCTGTTGTTCCCCAAAAGAAAAAGAAGCGTAGCTTTTTAAAAGTTTGCTCTCCGCCGTTTTCCACCACTCTTGTCATCGCGAGGGCGTATCCCCGTGGCGATCCACTGTGAACCAGTAAGCGAAGAGACAAGTCGAACGCGTTATGCGAGACACGATGGATTGCCGC
>CAWVXY010000119.1:0-3635 GCA_963934295.1 uncultured Opitutia bacterium | reverse complement strand
TAATATGGATGATCCCGTTGGCACAGGGTATATCCGTCTCGATTATTTTGGCTCCGTCTACAGTGGCATGTTTGCCGTGAAATTTGTAGTTCAGTTGTTGGCCAAAAGCACTGAAGGGTGTCACATCGGAAACCCCAAGACTCCTTCTGTTTCCGGAAGATTTTCCGTATGCAAAGACTTGTTCGGTGATGTGGTGTTTGATGATATCTTCCAGACGCTCATCGTTCTCGGGAAGGAATAAAGATTCGACGGTTTTGGCCGGAAGTTTTTTGAAGGCTTCATCTGTGGGTGCAAAGGTAGTGTACAAACTATGCATGTTCTGGAATAATTTTCCCTGACGACTGGCGGTGATCGCCTTGGTGAAAATAGTAAACCTTCCATCTTTCTGTAGTCGCTGAAAGAGGTCATCAGTGGTAGGAGTTAGCACCGTATCAATTAAGTAAATGACTCCATTCGAGCATGGAATGACATCACCAGTGAATCGAGCATCTCCAATTGTTCCTTCTTTATAATTAACCGAGATGAACTGACGGGTAGTCATCCGGAGGATGGAGTATTTTTCAATAAAGATGGGAGCTTCCGAAGTTTCCTTCACATGGAATCCAAAAACTTCTTCCAAACGGTCATCATTACGAGGATCCAGTAATGTTTGCACAGTCCCCTTGGGTAGCTTTTTGAATGCAGCATCAGTGGGGGCAAATACGGTGTAGCTAGTGGTGGTATTTTCGGAAAGAATGGATCCGGTTCCAGTTTTCTCCAACAGTTGCAGGAAATTTGATAATTCTGGCATCTCACGCACTGTTCGCCCTATGGTTTTGGCTTCCGCAGGGTTTGCTGCATCTAAGGTAGGAGAAGGAAAGCACAGAAAAGTAGAGGTTGCCAAAAGAAGAGTTAGGGAAATTTTCATAGGAAGTTTTGGGCTTAGCGGCGGAAGAAAGACAGAGATGGATTTTATGAGCTTTTTAAACAGGCGGACCTTCATAGAAGAAGGCCCGCCCTTTGAATTGGGAGTTAAATTAATTTGCAGATGCGAGCACCTTATCGAAAGCATGACGCATGATCCATGCTTGGGAAGTTGGGCAGTGCTCGGCCTTCGCCTTGTGCATGGCAGTCTTGATTGTATTCGCAGCACTTGAACATACGGATGATGAGCATTGTCCAAGTACTTCGTTCCCTGCTTTCATGTAAAGGGCAGCTGTTTGCGCATGGTGTCCGGAATTAAACATATGCACGCCCTTGTGGATAGCCTGCTTGAGGATGTGGTTGGTGTTTCCGGAAACCTTTTTGGGGGTAGGGAGCAAAACGGCATCAATGACATGAATGATTCCATTTGATGTTTTGATGTTCGCTTTGATTACCTTTGCGTTATTTATCTTCAAACTCTTACCACTTGCCTTGATGGCTATTTCCGCACCATTAACCGTTTTTGCGGAGTCAAGCTTGGCAGCTTGTTTTGCTTTCACTTTGCCTGATACTACATGGTAGGTGAGGATATCAACGAGTTTTTGTTTGTTCTCAGGTTTGAGAAGAGACGCCACGGTTCCTTTGGGCAATTTGGCAAAAGCCTCGTCGGTTGGGGCGAAAACCGTGAAAGGGCCTTTACCTTTTAGGGTATCGACCAATCCGGCTGCTTTAACGGCAGTAACCAGCGTTTTGAAACTGCCTGCTTCCACGGCAGTGTCGACGATATCTTTTTTGGGAGCACCAATTAACAAGGTGCCCGTCATTAGAAGAGAAGTTACGGATAGTATTATTTTTTTCATATGTTTAATTTTGGTTTAAATTTAAGTGTCTAATTTTTGACAACACATGAGTATTCGTTCGTTTTTTGATTTTGGATTCAAAAAAAGTAAATTTTTTTTTAGAATCCTCAAAAAAGACTCCAAATCTTTTAAATAGGCTGGGCTGGAGGATTCCAGATTCTCGCCCAGAGCCAGGATAATTGGCTCCAGTCACGAATAGCCTGTAGTCTTATTGGATTAGCCGGAGTATTTTTTGTTTCCACAAGCTCTGCGACTCGGAATTGAAAAACATAGTTTGGTTCGGAACCCATGCGCAGATCCGTCATGGTTACAGAGCCATTGATGTCAGCCATAGCAAAGTACCTTTTGGTGAAGCTTTTTAATTTAACAACGGGTGAATGCTCACCGATTCCTTTCATTAGTGACAGGTTTCTGGGATAGAAATTCACTGACAGCGGTGCATCTCCGTCGAATAGAGAATAGTAGGTCTCAAAATACTGGTCATTATGAATTCCCACTGTTCGCCAAAGAAGAGTGGTAAAAGGAGCGGGCGAAGATATGAATTGAGAGTAGGGCACACCCTGTTCATTTAATTTCTCTTCCATTTTTCCATTTACGAAGACACTTACCCCCAGTGCCCAAATCAAGTAAGCAAGGCTCAGGGTTAATCCGATAAAATTAAGTCTGTGATTTTTTAGAAACAAGGCAGCTGATACCCCAATTAAGATCGGGAGTGTAAACAGAGGGTCGATAATGAATAGGGCGGGGACGGCAAGCGGGGTGGTATCAAACGGCCAAAAGATCTGAGTCCCATAAATGGTGAGCAGATCCAAAAGAACACTTCCATTGAGCACAACGAAGGTAAGGAGCATCCACTTATTTAATAAGGGCTTGGTATCCTTATGAACTTTTGTGATGAGCCAGGCAAAAACAGGAGACAGGGCGGTGAGAAGAAAAAGAGAATGACTAAATCCACGGTGATACACAAAATCATCCACCGGACTGCCAAGCGGTATGAATACATCAAGATCCGGTAAGGTTCCAAGAATTGCTCCCCAGATAAGAGCTTTCCTTCCGACCTTTTTACCGAGTATGGCTTCCCCGCAAGCGGCCCCGAAGGTTAACTGAGTCAGTGAATCCATGATTTCAGCAAATGCAGGTAAGTTGGCTGAGAGTTAAAAATAAGAACCCTCCGGAATTTGGAAGGATCATTCTATTTAGACAAATCCATTGAATACTCCAGGTCGAAACGACTGGAGGCTTGGTTCCGAAATTTATTGAGGGCCGGGTTGTAGGTGTAGACCTTAATCTTGTTCTCGGTTGGTTCGAAGACCATATAGCGAAGCCAGGATTCTCCTCCATTATGAAGGTTTTGATAGTCGCTTAGTACCTGATGAACCTGATTGCCGTGATCACCCTTGGAGGTAAGGACCGCTTCGCCACTTGCATGCCCGCAAAGAACCATAAAAATATTTTCGTGTTTGCTGACTAATTTTTGCCAGATCGCTTCCCCTGCGTTTCCTTTGATCTTATATCCCAATCGAAGAAATCTCTTTCCATTTGCTCCCATGTAGGCATGAGTCAGAACGATGACGCGATGCTCGGGGTGGTTGCCTACTACTTTGTTCGCCCAAGCCAGGACTTCGTCGCGCGGTTTGCATTCAAGTGAAACGATGAGAAACTTCATCCCGGCGGTATCGAAGTGATACCAGGAATTGTCATGGCGTTTGGGATCAAAGGTTCCACCGAATTCCTTGGTCTGGGCATATTTTTCGCGTGGAAAATATTTGTTGAAGTGAGTGGTTCGGTTCACGGCGATATCCCCGCCGTATTTGTTGTTCGACTTTTGGAAACCCATGTCGTGGTTTCCCAGACAAAGGCAGTAGGGCACAT
>CAWVXY010000118.1:0-3715 GCA_963934295.1 uncultured Opitutia bacterium | reverse complement strand
GAATAATTTTATATATCAAATATCTTTGCTACCAGATTCCTTACAAAAATTTTGAAGGTTAAATACAGATTAGTTGTTTGTTTGATTACAAACTTCCATCACGAAGTCCGTTCAGGGAAATAACTTATTGGCCCTTAGCTTTGAGCTTTGAATTTCGTTTTCCTGATATTTTTTGCTCTGGTGCTAGGAAAAAATCAGCTCATTAATGAAAGCAGATACTTCTTTCTGATCGAGATCTCCAGAGGAGTTCTTATCGGCTCGTTTGAAGAAGACATCAATGTGTGCCTTACTGCCCAAAAGGTCTGCCAGTTCTTCTTTAGAAAGGACCTCGTTGCTGTCCTTGTCGGAACCTTTGAACCATTGCTCAGGTGTCTTTCTGGACATATTCCACCACTTGACTTTTCCCAAAAAAGCAGAAAATTCCTTGAGATTCAGGGCTCCGGACCTATCGCGATCTGTCTTTGAAAAGGAGACCGGCCCGTGCTTGAGCGAGTGTTTTATGGTTTTGGAAGCTTCCACATAACAGACATGACCATTCTGATTAAGGTCAGCTACCTGAAAGAGTTCCTTCGGCGTCATCTTGACCATCTCCGGAGTAGGATAAACGGCATCCTCTCCAATTGCCGGGGTCACATATATGGATCCAATAACTTCGTCTTTCACTGAAGCACGAATGCAAAAACTGTTCTTAATTTCCTTCTTGGCTCCATCAAAACCAACATAGCTGATTTTACTCTTATCATTTAAAAGGAGTTTCCGGGTAAACTTATCACGAGTGACGACGACGATATTGTCGCTGTATACCTCCTTAATAATACCTATGACCATCGGGCTGTTTGCCCCTTTACTTGCTGCAAATATGCTCAGTGAGCTCGTTAAAATCAGGAAGGTGATTAAAATCTTCATTGGTAGGATTTCTCGGGTTTTCATTATATTAATTGTTTTGAACAGAAGAGCGAAAAGAGATTTTATTTGGACTGAAACTCCTTGGCTTGCACGAGTGTGTGAATGAATTCGCTCAGAGCATAGTTTTTATCTTTGGCAGTACTCATGATACTCTGAGCTAGCTCATCATCCGTAAAACCGAAAGGGCGTCCGAGACCATACTCGATCAAGGCTTCCGTAAACCCACGGGCAAAATCATCCTGATAATCGGATGCAATCAATTCACGCAATTCAAAGAAATCCTTAAAGGCGGGTCCGTTATGCAATTTCCCTGAGGTGTTGATGGGGAAGGAAGTTCTGCTTGGTGTCATCTGCCCTTTTCTGTTCTTGGTGTATAGAATTTCCCTGCTGCGCCACTTTCCGGAAGCCGTAAAATTCTCCATACCAAATCCGATCGGATCCATCTTACGATGACAACTTGCACACTGGGCCTCCTCCGTGTGGGCGGCAAGTTTTTGACGTTTAGTAAGGGGTTTTCCCTCCAATCGTGAGATTTGGGGCACATTAGCCGGTGCGGGAGGTGGTGGATTGTGAAGCAGATGGCGCAAAACCCAGGCACCCCTCTCTACCGGACTGCTTTCAATACCATCACTGCCCATAGCATGAATAGCGGCCATTCCCAGAAATCCTCCACGGGGGGAACCCGCAGGGAGGCTGACTTTGCGGTAGTGATCGCCAACCACGCCCTCCAGACCGTAGTGAGCGGCCATGAGACCATTGACAACGACATAGTCGCTTTTGAGCAGGTTCTGCAGTTGTCCCTGATCCTTCGATCGCAACAAGTGGAGGATCGACTGATAAACCTCTTCCCGTGCTACCACTCGAGTGCTTTCATCGAATTCCCGATGTCGCCCGACATCAAACTGGAAGAAATCCAAACGCTTCATGTCCAGCCACTGATGAGCGAGACCGGAAACGAAGTGGTGTGCTCTGGGGTCGTGAATGAGACGATCCACTTGTCGGCGTAAGACAACCGGGTCGTGCAGCTTCTTCGCTTTCGCCAACTCCAAGAGCTGGGAATCAGGCGGCGAACTCCATAAGAAAAATGACAGTCGCACTGCCAGTTCGAGATCATCCAGGGCACGTGGCACACCGTCCTGACCGGATTCTTTCATAAAGAGAAACCGGGGAGACGCAAGGATCATGCTGAGCGGGGTTCGAATCGCCACATCGAACTCCTTGTCGATGGCCAATCGGTGTTTGTAGACTTCGACCAAGGAGTGGATGAATGCGGGTCTGGGTTCGCTCTTTCGAAAGGCCTGGACCGCGAATTGGTGAAGAATGTTCCTAACACGTTGCAGCTCCGATGTAGTGCTTCGGGCCGGGTTGGCGTCAAAGATCGCCTCAAGCGGACTGGGGTCTCCCTGAGGCAATGGACCTTCGATCTCAACCCAGTCGACCCAGATCGAGGGGGCATGGCCATAACCATTTTCATTCATCAAGGGATTAAAGAATTTCTTGAGTAAGGGACCCCACGCAGGCTGCCGTTCTCTGATCGCAAACTGCCGTTTCGTATCCTTGTTCACCCTCACCTGAGTTTCGATCAGTTGTGGCTTTGCCGGACTGCCGGTTACATGCAGCGCCTTGAGGGGGAAGCCATTCAGCTCCCCTCTCGAAATCGTCTCGGGGTGCCCCAGTTCGAGGAAGTGACGAAACTCCGGGGCCTTGTTGGTGACCCCTGCCTTGATTCGCACCGAGTAGGTTCCGACAGGCACGTCATTAGGCGGGTTTAGGACGACCATGGTGGAACCGGATGTCAACTGAATCCAGGTTCCTGTATGATTGTGGGGAAGACTGGCGTAATGCTTACTGTAGGAAGCAAACTGGGGAAAGAACTTCGCGGCATGGCCATAATTCGGGAACCCAAAGTCCTTCGGGTTGGGTGCTCCTTTTAACTTCTTAAGGTGAGAGCCAATTTTACGGTAAAGCTGCCCGCGGTTACCCTTGGTACCCATCCGGGCTTCAAAGCCTTTGTTCTCTGGTAGAGCGAGCGTCTTGTCCATTTCCGAATCGAGTGCTTCATAGCGTTTGAGGTAGTCGTCATTTCGTTTGACTCTCTGTCTCAAAGCGACATTGAGGGTTTTTTCCGGTTCCACGCGATAGACAAATGGCTTGGCACCTCGAGCAGCTCTTTGTTCATAGAACTCATCGATGGCGTGGCGTCCGAGTTTCAGATACTGCTCGAACTTGTCACTGGACATAAAAAGGGAAGATCCGACCGTATCGAAATCCCCGGAATTTCCATCTTCCGGAAGAATACTCTTTTCCAGTTCCACACCCAATAAACTTTTAATAGTGTTTTGATAATCCCTCTTATTAAGCCGCCGCATGGTGATCTTACCTCCTGAATCAGAAAGTGCTTTACGGGCGCTCACCATCGTTTGAGATAGGTCATCAAGGAAATCGGCTTTCAAGCCCTCATCGGGCTGGGTTTTATTTTCTGGGGGCATTTCCTTGGAATTCAGTACGTGGAGTACTTTTTGCCAGTTTTCAGCCTGTTCGATGGTTTGAATAGTAAAAGACAGGCTCTCGAGGTTAATCTCTCCCTTTTGAGAGTCGGCATTGTGGCAGTCCATGCAATACATGTCCAAAAAATCAAGATGCTTTTCGGGGAAAACAACCCTGGCGGTGAGTTTTTCACTCGCTGGGTGAGCATTCGGTAATCTGTCGTTTTTTTGAGCTGTCGGACGGGGGGCCAATTCTTCGGACTTGGGGGATGCTTTTGCAGACAAAGAATTATCATCAAGTCCATTATCTGAATGAACGACAG
>CAWVXY010000117.1:0-3716 GCA_963934295.1 uncultured Opitutia bacterium | reverse complement strand
TGACCTGGTCGAAGGAGGTGCATGTGCTCGATGGACGATCTCCTCCCGGAAATGGTTGGTACGCCGCTTTTTCCAAGGATCCCAATCGGGATCATATTCATCTGTTATTCCTATGGCATGCCTCCAAGGATAACCTGCCCGACAGTCGACGAAATTTATACTATATACAAATGGAACACTCTACGGGAAAATGGACCGGTATTAAGAATGAAAAGCTCAACACTCCTATATCTTTTGAAGAAGCCAATGAAAAAGTAATGATCTTTGACTCCAAGAACAAATACAGCTCCATACCTCAGCTTTGGCTCACAGCAGATGGACGGCCCGTAGGACTCAATCGAATCAGCGACAAAGACGGGGTAATAACCCGACACCTTCATGTCTGGACGGGTGAGGCTTGGCAAAGCCAAAGGGTGCCCATCGATGCAATTCTTAAACCTACCAAAAAAAACTGGATAGGGTTTCGCTCCCGAAGTGGAACTGTGCAAAAGTTTACCAGTTCGGATGAAGGGACCCAATGGATCCCGGGCGAAATTATCTTGAAGACTGAGGGCGAGCAAAAATTAAATGCACTTTTTGCCAATGCTCACCAAGATGCTGTTTTGGCAATCATCGACCTGGTGGATGCAAAGCGGATTCCCGGAAAGCAACGTTTGTGGATCTGGGGTCAATCCGGATTTTTAAAGTAAGAGGAATACGCCCTACTTATTCTGGGGAAGTTCCAAAATTGTGATATTCTTGAACTTGACCGGAGCTCCATGACCACAGAAACAGATATGGCCGCTACGACGCTTGGCACCCTTGTGCTTGGGCTTGGCCTTATTGATCTCATCCAAGTCCGCATTTAAGATTTCCGTGCCATTCAAAACCACTTTTACGATCGGGCCGTTCACGGTTACCTTTTGACGATTCCACTCACCAACTGGTTTCAAAAATCCACGCTTTGCCGCTTTAAGGGTGTAGAGCGAACCGTGATACTGATAGTCCTTCAGTTTTGCATACCGTTTGTGCGAGTTGTCCAGAATCTGCAACTCCATCCCCTTGTAGGCGGCATCCCCAGAACCGGAATAATGAATGCCCAACCCATTATTTCCACCTGGCGGCAAGAGAAACTGAAATTCGAACACATAATTGGAGTACTGCTTTTCGGTGACCAGGTTGCCACCTTTACAAACGATAGCTCCATCTTCGACCACATAGTTGGCTTTCTTCCAACCGGTCAGATCCTTTCCATTGAATAGTGAAATGGGTTTGGATCCGAATAAGGAAGAGGTTAAGAGAATAGTTACGAAGGGAAGCAGGATGGGTTTCATGCACCCTATGCTTTTCAAAGGACGGCGACTAGGCAAGAATATCCGTGACTACATGACCATGAACATCGGTGAGGCGCCGGTCGATCGAGTTGTGCCGCACCGTCAATCGCTCGTGATCAAATCCAAGTTGGTGAAGCATGGTGGCGTAAGTATCGTACACGGTTGTGGGATTCTTTCGGTCTCGTGGTTTGTATCCCCACTGATCACTTTCACCGTGAGTTAATCCCCCTTGAAAGCCCCCACCGGCAAACCAATTGGTAAAGACGAAAGGATTATGATCCCGCCCCTTACTTCCCTGACTGCTCGGCATTCTGCCAAACTCCGTGGTCCAGTGAATAATGGTATCCTCAAGCAAACCGCGTTGCTTTAAATCCTTAATCAGACCAGCCGTCCCGCGAGCCATACCGAGGGAAAGAGATGGGTGATCCCGGGTCATGTCCTCATGGCTGTCCCAGTTACGACGCGGGAATCCATTATCATTCCCGCTCCATACCTGAACGAAACGAACGCCCCGCTCGATCAGCCTCCTGGCGATCAGGCATTTCCTGCCAAAGTATTCAGTTTCCTCTTCCGGATTAATCTCCTTGGGGTACTCCTTTTTTGGAGTTTCCAACCCGTACATTTTCAGAATGTGTTTGGGTTCATTGGAAAGATCGAGGGCATCGGTGGCTGATAATTGTAATCGTGCTGCCAATTCGTAACTTCGGATACGGGAATCCAATCGTGGGTCGAGGGGACGCTTTTGCTGGTGCATCCGGTTCAGTTGATTAATGAGGTTTATTCCTTCACCATGACTCTCCTTGGTCACAAAATCGGCCTGAGGATGCAGATCCTCAATCGGATTTGAACGCTGGGGAAAAATGGTGGTTCCCTGCGTGTGCGTGGGTAGAAATGCACTCCCCCAGTTCTTGGGGCCATTGGAAGCAAACCCGCGATGATCCGGTAGTACCACAAAAGCCGGTAAATCCTCATTTTCCGAACCCAACGCATAACTCACCCAAGATCCTGCTCCCGGAAAACCGGGCAATTGAAAACCTGTGGACTGTAAGTAGGTGGCCTGACTATGCACCCCCGTCTTGCCCACCATGTTATGAACGAATGAAATATCATCGACCACTTCCCCCAGAGGTTCCACGATCTCGCTCAGTAACTTTCCACATCGCCCGTATCTCTTAAATGCGAATGGAGACTTCATCCATGGACCCAATCCATTCTGAAAAGCCTCGACATGCTCACCAAAATCTGACTCTTCCCCATGCCTCTTGATCAATTCCGGTTTGTGATCGAACATATCAATATGGCTGGCCGCACCGGCCATGAATAATTGAATCACCCGCTTAGCCCGTGGTGGATGATGCAGGCCGGCGGGCAAGCCCGTACCCGCCTGTAAAGGTTCCCTTGCTAACATTGACGCTAGGGCCAACCCTCCCATCGTAGATTGAGAGACAAAGGAACGGCGTGAAATCGGAGATAAATTTATCATCAATCAATAAAGGCAAATTCACTCAGGCTGAACAGGGACCGGCAAAGATTGGACATACCATGTTCCTCCGCATACTGCACCAGCAACTGATATTCCTCGGGATTTGGCGGGCGGCCGGCAACCAGTTTAAAGCCGGCTTTAATCTGATAACCGCTCCCTTTCCCTTCATGGGCGAGTCGATTGGCAAAATGCTGAGACATCGCAAGCGTGAACTTATTGTTAAGCAGACTGAGTGCCTGCAACGCGGTCAGGGTTTCATTTCGCCTAGGGGTGCTCTGGGAAGAATCAGCACAATCCAAGGTGGTCATAAAGGGATTGGGCTGGGAACGAACCACGAAACGATAGATCGAACGACGATGACTTTTCTGATCTTCGGGATCGAATTTGTGATAGTAATAATGAGGAGAATGAGCGGTTTGCTCCAACTTAAACAAGTAAAAACCAGGCCCTCCCATTTCCAGATTCAGTTTACCACTCACCAATAAAACCGCATCTCTCATTTCCTCCGCCGAAAGTTTTCTCCGGTTCATTCGCCAGAGCCACTGGTTACTCGAATCAATTTTCGATTTATCTCCGTCCTCCAACGAGGATTGCCGATAGGTTTCACTCATCACTAAAAGCTTATGGAGTTTTTTGAAGGAACCTCCCGAATCACGGAAATAAGCCGCCAGCCAATCCAAAAGCTCCGGATGAGTCGGTGATTGCCCGAGCGGACCAAAATCATTGGGCGTCCCCACAATCGGCTGACCGAAATGCCATTGCCATACCCGGTTTACAATCGCCCGCCAAGTCAGCGGGTGATCTTCGCGGACAATCCATTCCGCCAAAGCCGCCCGTCTCTGCGCTTCATCATGTACCTCCGGCAGATCAAACTCCCATTTTTCTTTGGCTAAAATTGGAATCGTACCAGGGCGGACAGG
>CAWVXY010000116.1:0-3753 GCA_963934295.1 uncultured Opitutia bacterium | reverse complement strand
TACCGGGGTATCCTCTCTGCCGCGGATATCTCTGCCATATACAACAACGGATCCGGAGATGTGGGTGTACCCAAGTTTGCCATCAGTAGCCCCTCAACTATTAAAGGTGCGAAGGGAAAATCTATTTCCTATCAGATCATAGCCGATGAAGCTTATGGTTTAACCGGTTACAATTCTAACATCACTTATTCTTTGCTCAACGCTCCCAACTGGTTGAATGTGGGCAGTTCATCCGGGACGGTCACCGGCACCCCACCCGCGGTTGGTACTTACACCTTTGATGTCAAAGCGGTCAACACCCTCGGCTCGAATGTCCAAACGGTTACCCTCTCGGTGTACGATTATTCAGACTGGCAGTACGCCCTGCCGATCACCACCGATTTAAGCAACGGAACCACCCTGACGGATTGGAATATGCTCGTCCGTCTGTCTGAAACCGATTCCAACGGTACCGGAAACCGCGGGTTCCGCTACTCGCAGGCACGGTCCAACGGAGGCGATCTTCGCTTCATTGACCAATCGGGCTCCGAATTAAAATACGAAATCGCCAAGTGGAATCCATCCGGAGAATCGCATGTCTGGGTCAATGTGCCCGCCTTAAAATCGGATGCTAATATTAGCATGTACTGGGGCAACCCCAGTGCCGGCCTGCCCACCTATGCCAATGATGGAAGTGTATGGAAGGATTACTTCGGGGTTTATCACTTGGAACAGTCCAGCGGACCGGCTCAGGATTCAAGCCCCTTAAGCAATGATCTTACCGCCCTGAATACCCCCGCACCGATTTCCACCGGCTTGGCGGGAACCGCCTATCTAACTTCTAATTCTTCCCAAAGTGGATTTGTTTCCAATGCACTTAATGGAACCATTCGATCCAAGGAGGGGACCTATACCATATGGGCCAAGACACCGAGCGATCCACCGGATTGGACGGAGTGGTTTGGATTGGAATATGACTCCAACAACTCGGACTCCGTTCGCTTGGAGGCAAACAATGCATCACCACCCAAGGCAAATGGGTTCGGCCAGGGACTATCCATTACAAATCCAAATGACAATGTAGGGTCAGGTAATTGGCAAATGCTCACCCTCCGAATCAAGGATGGCTACGCGTCGATCTATGTGGACGGGGTATTGGACGGCTCCAGCTCATGGTTCCACCCTGGCAAGAATAAAATCACCGGACTGGGAGTGGGGCGTGGAATCATCGGGAACCATAACGGAGGTCCTAATCCTACAGTTGATGAGGCAACCTTTTCCAAAATTGGCCGATCCGCCGATTGGCTCTCCGCCAGTTATCACAACCAGAAGCCAAACTCCACCTATCTAAATTTTGGAAATCTTGTCGGTCCCATCAGTTTGAATGATCCCACAGGCACCACCCTCTTTGCTAAAAAGGATAGCAATATGACCCACACCATTGGCTTTTCTGGAAACGGTTCCTTCTCCGCCACCGGACTGCCTCCCGGTCTGTCTATCAACTCAGCCACCGGAGTGATAAGTGGGGCCACCAGTGTGGTAGGTTCCCAAAATTTCACCGTCACCGCCACCGGCACGACGGCAGGTGGAGCAACTGTTACCATGTCAAAGATTTACACGGTTAGCATTAGCGATCCTGCCTCCTTTCCCTTCCGCTTGAATCTGACCCTTTCCGGATATACCGGATCATCTTCACTCAGTGATTTTCCACTACTCGTATCCTTGAGCACATCCATATCCGGATTTTCATACAACGGATTTTTGGACCCTGATTCGGACAGCATTCGTACCGGTGGTGACTTGCGATTTTATGCTTCCAACGGTAAGGAACTCCCCTATGAAATTGTGGACTGGAATACCTCGGGAACCTCACAAGTCTGGATAAAAGTACCATCCATATCCGGAAACAATACACAAATTACCGCGGTCTGGGGTAAAACCGGCACCGATACCACTCCTGACTATGCCACCAATGATTCGGTCTGGTCCAATGGTTTTCATGGTGTCTGGCACCTCGACGGAATGACCAACAATGCACTATCTGATTCTTCCCCCAATGGCTTTCATGCCACCGCATTTAACGGTGCCCTCAATGGAACCGCACAAATTGGTCGGGGAGTTATTCTCGATGGCACTGATGATTATGTAAACCTGGGCAGAGAAGCGGGAAATCCGGGCAGTGTAGTAGGTACTTCCTTATGGGTAAAATCTTCGGGTACCCGAGACCGAATACTTTCCAATAAGGAAACGACTAGTGGAACCACAGGCTGGGAAATTTTTGCTGGTACTTCCACAACAAATTTGAATTTTTACGGAAGTGGAAGTCAGGCCCGTAACAAAATTTCAGTCTCCGACTGGTCAGCATCAAATTGGCATTATGTGTCAGCAGGATACCATGCTGACGGTAGTCTAAGTCTTCAGGTCGACGGCGTTGATAAAACTTTCTCCAGTACTCAAACTGTACAAAGTGTTGTTACATCCACTCGTGATCTGCTCCTGGGAGATGCACCTCATTATACAACTAAATGGAACGGTGCTTTTGATGAAGTCCGGATTTCCAATGTGGTCCGCTCTGCAGACTGGGCTAAGGCGGAGTATGACAACCAAAAGAGTTCACAAAGCCTGGTAACTTACGGAAGTGTCACCGGTCCCCGTATCGTCACCTCCCCTCTTATTGCCTCCGCTACGGTTGGTAGTTCATTTTCTTACAACATCACCGCTTCCACTGCCGGTGGTGCACCTAGCAGCTTCGCAGCTATCGATCTTCCCGCCGGACTTTCTTTCACCGCATCTTCAGGTGCAATTGCCGGAACTCCCACCCTCGCAGGTGCCTTCTCTATTCCTTTCGTCGTAAGCTATGGAAATGATGATGGTAATCTTACCGATCTGGATAGTGCAAATGATCAACTCGGTGCACTTTCTGAACCCGTTGATCCAGGCGACCCCGAGCAAGTTTTGTTCAATCTTAGTGTACAGGCTCTCCCTCCATCGGTGATAACTTTGGCAGCCACTTCAGTTAGTGCCACACAGGCAAACTTGGAAGGAAATGTAACTTCATCGGGTGGAGATGCACCCGCTATTACCATATATTACGGTACTAGTGACGGTGCGGACAACTCTGCCAACTGGGCAAACTCCCTGGAACTGGGACAGCTTGGCGCGGGCACTTTTTCCTACCCACTTGGAGACCTCGCTCCTTCCACCGCTTATCACTACCGGATACGGGCAGTTAATTCAGCGGCTTTACAGGGTGTCTGGGCGAGTTCTTCTCAGACATTCAATACTCCTGCTTCAACCAATCCGGTGGTGGCAAATGGTTCGGTGATTAATGCCTCCGGCTCTCAGGTTACCCTTCAGGGGCGGGTAATCAGCCCGGGTAACGGTACAATTAATCAAGGCTCTGCCAGTTTCACTGCCAATAGGTATGACAGCCTAATGCTTTGGCTCGATGCCAATGATACATCCACCTTGGATCAAGGTTTCGCTTCTGGATCCTCTGGTGTGCCAGCCAATAATAATTTTGTGGGGTTTTGGAGCGATAAGAGCGGAAAAGGATACCACGCGGTCGCAAACCGAAATTTAAATAATAGAAGGCCAAAATACCTCAACACAGGCTTGAACAGTAAACCCACCATTAGATTCGATGGATCTGATGATGTCATGGTAATAAAGGGAAGTAATACTGCTTTCGATGCATGGGATGAATTGAGTGTTTTCATGGTATTCCAAGGAAGAAGTATTGGAAGAAACGATCAAATTATTAATAAAGGATGG
>CAWVXY010000115.1:0-3785 GCA_963934295.1 uncultured Opitutia bacterium | reverse complement strand
GAGGTGGAGGTCATACTTACACTTTTAAGGTTACCCCTACTACTTTTCCGTCTACGGTAACGGTTACGATTCCTAAAGGAGCGGCCGCAGGTGGTGGTGGAGTTTATGAAAATGATGTGGTCAGTAAGAGCTTTCTCGCCTCTTATTCGGCTTCTTTTTCTACCACGACCTTGGGAGATGTTGAAATGTGGTACGATTCATCAGACTTAAATGCAGATGGAACAACAGACACTGGATTCAGTGCGGGGAATGCGGTCAATTCGTGGAATGATAAGTCGGGAAATGGATATCATCTTACCAAGCAGGGAGATCCAACATGGGCATCCCAAAATGGACTGGGCGTAGTGAATTTTGACGGGGATGATTCTTATTATTCAGCTAATGAATGGGGTGGGAAGCGTGAATTTACTATGTTTTCAATTTCCCGTTATACGCATTCCACCAATAATGGACGGGTTATTTCAGACCGGGCTCGCAACTGGTTATTTGGATACCATTCAGGTAATATGAACAAGTGGTATTTCGAAGGATGGTTAACGGATATTGCCAATGGAAAAGACACTAAGTTTCACCTGCATGTGGCTTCGATGTCAGACACCGATGATGGAAATACTTTTTACGATGGCATTCGAGTGGGAGCGGTAAATGGAAGTTCGGCTCACACTAGCAATTATTTACCCAGGAGTCTACAGTTTGGTGGCTATTCAACAGCTTCCGAGTTTTCCAAATGTGAAATTGCAGAGTTTATTGCATTTGACCGCGTGCTTGGTGCTTCTGATCGTTTGGCGGTGGAAGGATACTTGGCCAATAAGTGGGGTATTGCACATCAACTTCCAACTGACCATGCCAATCGTGACCTTATGGCAGGAATTGGCAGTGGGATATCCGCAGAAATTACCGCGACCAGCCCAACCCAAACTTATCCCGTCCCAGTAACCATAACTTTCAAGAAAGGTGGATCTAATCATTCGGTAAGTAATTTTGCCAATGATTTCACTACCTCCTTTAAACCGTCAACATTATCAGGATTGGAGTTATGGTTGGATGCGAGTGATACATCGAGTGTTTCTCATTCTTCCAATGTGGTTCATTCTTGGAACGACAAAAGCGTAAAGGCTCTTCAAGCAGAACAGGCTACTTCAGGTAACCGCCCCACTCTTGTTGCAAACGGCCAAAATAGTCTGTCTACTATTCGATTTGATGGATCGAACGACTACATATCCGTTCCCGGGCTCAGCATAACTCAGAGTTATTCCATTTTTTCGGTTGTAAAAACAACCGCCGGTTCGGGCAGAGATTATCTATTTGATGGTCGTGTAACGAATGCTTCCCGTAGTCTTATCGCGTTACGGAACGGCGGAAAGGTTCAGTTCTGGGCTGGCAACTGGGCAAACTCAAATATAACAACTCCAACAGGGTTTTTCACTATTGCTGCGGTTTTTGATAATACGAGCAGTCAATTAAGTGTGAACGGAACCACGGTAACCGGTAAGAATACTGGTTCGTATAGCCTCAGTAATGGTGTTTATATTGGTACGAACTACCTGACTAACGCTGATTTCCTTGAGGGAGATATTGCCGAGTTCATTGTGGTCGATGGTGTAGCCAGTACCAGTGATCGCCAAAAGGTCGAAGGCTATCTGGCTCATAAATGGGGGATTACCTCCGCATTGCCTTCCAATCATTCCTATAAATCATCACAACCTGCGAGCACGGGTGTATCAAGCAATGATTTTGTGGTGCAGGGGGCAACGGTCTCCAGTGTATCCGGATCGGGTGCTACATACACCATGAATCTTACACCGGTTACCAATCCAGCCCGTATTATGATCAATGTGTCCGAAGGAGCGGCTGCATCCTCATCAACTGGTGAACGCAATCAGCGTTCGTCCAAGGAGATTCTCTTTCGTCCGGCGGTTATGAAAGAGTCCAATCTCGCTATGTTCTTTCCATTAAGCGAAGTGGAAAATGCCACCACAGTTCAGGATTGGGGCCCCCACGGGTTAGTCGGTCAGGTGCAGGGCAATCCCGGTCGCTTCCCTGGTGAATCTGGTTCTGCTTTTCGCTTTGATGGTTCTGCAAATAAGAAAATAACTATACTTAACCATAGAGCGATGAGGATGAATAATAATGGGCAATACACTGCCAATATTTGGCTTCGCTATGAAGTTGGTAGTTCTGCTTATGGAGCTATTTTTGCCCGTAATGGCAGGAATTACTTTTTTGAATTTGGAGATAACAACAGTGCGAATGGTGGTTTTGTTCATCATCGTTTTAAAATGGGTTCAAATGCGAATGCTGGCGTTTCAAATGCCTATCGCGTATCTCCTGAGTCTTGGACTATGGTAACCTTGATGAATCAAGGAAACCCTGGTGTTGCTAAAACATACATTAACGGGGCTCCTATTCAGACATCCACAGTAAATGATAGCATTTGGGTGGAACAGGCACAAAACATTTATATCGCTGCTAATGCAAACGGTAATGCAAATTGGCTAAAGGGAAGTTTGCAGAATTTTCGTTTGTACAATTTGGCTTTTACGGATGCCGAGGTTCTTAGCATGTACAACTCTGTGGATGCTGAATCCGGTGCAGTGGTGATCAATGTTAATAATGTGATTCCATTCAATGCGGGCGTTCCATCAGTTACCCAACCCGTTTATTCGGTTACCGTTAGTGCATATACTCCAACCTGGTCGGCTTCCGGCTTGCCCGCAGGACTCAATATCGATGCCAATACTGGTGCGATTACTGGTACCGCTAGCGGCACGCCCGCCAATACGGGTACTGAACACGCTGTGAATCTGATGGCGACCAATGGATATGGCAAGACCACAAGATCTGTGATTATGAAGGCCTACCCAATGCCCTCCTCGATTACAGACGGCGGTGCCACTGACTTAGGAATGTATGGTGCTACACTTACCGGTTCATTTGCGGATGCCACCGGTACAGATTGTAAAGTTCATTTCTTGGTCGATACTGCTGACCGGGGAGATAGCAATGTATCCGCGTGGGCTCAGCATTTTATTCTGGAAAACCAGACACCCGGTTCATTCAGTCGTGTGCTGAGTGGTTTAACCTTTAACACGACTTACCGTTATCGCCTAGCCGTATCTAATGCTGGAGGGTCATTAAAATGGACTGGCTCAGCGGGTACTTTTGCCACCCTCGCTGGTTTGACCGCCCCTACCCTGGGAGATGTTAATGCAAGCGATACAGTTTCCACTGCTATTTCTCCCCCTGCATCCACGGCAACCTTGAATGGTACCTTAACCGCAACCGGTGGAGAAAACCCCACTGTTTATTTTGTATGGGGTGATAATGATGCCGGAACCAACTACGCGAACTTGTCCAGCTGGGATAACCAGGTTGCGATGGGTGTGCTTGGATCCGGTCCGTTCTCTACAAACTTGAGCGGCTTGGAAAAAGGAAAAGTATACTATTTCAGGACTGCGGCAAGTAATGGTTCCGGTTCGATTGTATCTGATAGTTTAGGAATCTTTTCTGTATCTAACCAGGGGGGACAGACTATCAATGTTGCCAACATTTATCCAGCAAACATGAAACTTTGGTTGGATGCCAATCATTCATCGGCATCCGGCGCAACTTGGACTGACCGATCAAGCAGTGGTAATGATGCCACGAAAAATGGTTCTCCGTCTGTCGTTTCCAATGCTCAGAATGGATTACCACTCATGCGATATAATGGCACGAACGGTCAGTACCATTCATTTGATCGAGTCTCAGATATTCGCACCGTATTTTGGGTTTTGAAATATAAC
>CAWVXY010000114.1:0-3896 GCA_963934295.1 uncultured Opitutia bacterium | reverse complement strand
ACCCAAAGGTGAATATATTGAATCTTATGACCTTCTTCCTTACCTCACAGGAAAGCACAAGGAAGATCCGCACGAGTGGCTGTATTGGAGGCAGAGCCATAAAGCGGCCTTCCGCGTGGGCGACATGAAAATCCTCAGGCAAACACCCAAAAAATGGGAACTTTATGATTTAGCCAAGGATCCCTCTGAGACCAAAGACTTATCTAAGGAAATGCCTGAACAATTTGATTTATTGTATGCCGGTTGGGAAAAGATCAATGGAAACATGGTAGAACCCATATTTAAGTAATACTTTCGAAGGCTTTCCAGTTCTTTTTTTCTTTGGTAAAATGCTAATGTAGCCTTGGTTTTTAAGTGTTTTTTGCATAGTATTTTATGCAGATGCTTATTAAAAGACACATTGCCCGTAGAAGATTTCTGCAAGGATTGGGTGGATCTATGATTGCCCTCCCCCTTCTCGAGGCAAATGCAGAATCCGCCTCTCTTGTCTCACCAAAACGAATAACGGCAACCGGAATTTTTTACGGCTTTGTCCCCGAAAACTTCCATCCCATCGAGACCGGTAAGCAATTTCAATCGCCCTTACTCCTGAAGCCACTTGAATCGTTGCGGGGTGATTATACAGTATTCTCCGGCTTGGATCACAACCTCAGCGGTGGTCACAATGCAACCAAGTTTTTCCTCTCGGGCATTCCAACCAACCATTCGAAAGGATATGCCGAAGCCAATATTTCCCTGGATCAAAAAGCAGCCGACTTTACTGGAGAGAAAACAAGGTACCCTTCTCTTACACTAGATGCCGACCGCGGGAATGAACATACCCTTTCATGGACGAGTAATGGAAACAATATCCAACCTATCCGTAGTTTGGAAAAACTTTATCAAATGCTTTTTCGTAAAGAGAACAGCTCAACACGTAATCAAACAGAAAGAGCTTTAATTGATAAACGCTCCATTCTTGATCTCGCGAAAACCCAGGCAGATCGTTTTAAAAAAAGCTTAGGTTATGCAGACACCGAAAAACTGGACCAATATTTCACCTCCGTTCGCGAATTCGAAAAACGCATTGAACAATCCTCTCTCTGGCTCGATAAGGAAAAACCAAATACGGATTATTTCCTGCCTCAGGGTGTGGATTCACTAACCCTCAAGGATCGAACCCCCCTTTTTTACGATCTGATGGCTCTTGCCCTTCAAACCGATTCAACCCGGGTTATCAGTCTGGCATTTACTAATTTAGGAAAAGAAAACGGTGGATTATCCGGAGTTTCACAGGGATACCATACCCTTTCTCATCACGGACAAGTCCAGGATGCTATTGATGAACTTTCCATTATTGAAACTTTTCATGTCGATCAATTTGCGCGATTTCTCAAAAAACTTAAGGATGTAAAAGAACCTAACGGTGCAAGTTTACTGGACAGCACAATGTCTCTTCTTGGAAGTGGAATGAGCAACGCAAATTCCCATAGTAATCGAGACCTCCCCATTCTGCTTTCCGGTGGTGGTTTCAAGCACGGTGAACACATGCATTTTGCACGTGCCGGAAAACAATCCACTCCTCTTTGTAATCTATATCTTTCAATGTTACAGAATTTTGGTATGGATGTGGATCAATTCAACACCTCATCCGGAACCCTTACCGGCCTCGAAAAAATCACCTAGTTTCTATAAATGGAGAAGATTTTTCATTCATCCGTTTTTGGATTCGTTGTACTTTTTCTAGTTGGAATTAATCACGCCTTTTCAAAAGTCGTAGAATTCGATCAGAAAGTTTTTCAATTTACCCAAAATTATTGCATAAAGTGCCATGGTTCTGAGGAAGAAAAAGGAGATCGTACTTTTCACCAGCTTTCGAAGGAATTATCGGGTAAACAGGTGATCGATTTAGGTGACGAAGAAAAAGTCAATCTACTTCATGACATCCTCGACCAACTCAACCTAGGTGAAATGCCTCCCAAGAAAAAGGAAGTCAAGCAACCCAAATCAGAAGAAATCAAACAGACCATTGCCTGGCTTACCAAAACCCTTGTTGAATGGGAAAAGGAAAAAGGCCCCAAGCAAACCGTTTTACGTAGACTCAATCGCAGAGAGTACCGAAATACGATGCGCGATCTGCTGGGCTTACATGATTTACCTTTTGATTTCACAGAGGATTTCCCAACCGATGAGAATGATCATGGTTTTACCAATGTTGGAGATGCTCTCAATCTATCCGATCAACATTTAAATGCTTATCTTGAATCTGCGGATCGATATCTTCGCATGGCGTTCCGTTTTGACGAAATCACGCCTTTCAAAAGTGAAACGATTAAGCCTAAAGATTGGGGCTATCCCAGCAGACAGGAAAAGACTCCCTGGATGTACCGGGTTTATAAACCCAATCAATACCTTGATTTTGCAGCAGGGAAAAAACAAATATCTGATCATTTTGACTTAGGAACTTTTCCGCACGACTGGTATAAAAGAAACAAGGGTATACAAACTACCGGGTATTATAAAATCAGTATAACGGCCGAAGCTGTTCGTCGATTAACGCATCCCTACGATCCTGCGATGATCCCCACCAACCTCAAAGCTCCGATGCAGCTCTCCTTATTTGTATCGAGGGGCAGTAAGGGAATGGGCTCGGACTCGATCAAATCAAGATCAAAAATAGGACTCTGGGATTTAGCGGATCACCAACCTGAAAAATTTGATGTAACCGTATGGATGGATAAAAGGGATGTTCCTTTTCTTAACTGGGATAACGGACCGGGCCCTTCAGACTATTGGATGCGGGACATTTGTAAGAAATATCATACGGACATCGAATTCCGTGGAAAAGAAGGTTCTCATGCCTGGCATATCGTGGGAAAGGACCTGGTGCCAGGTCGCGTTGTTTCAGATGTATGGAAAGGTCCAGTCGTCAGATTACATGAACTTCGCATCAATGGCCCACTTCCAATTACCTACAAAAGTAAAGCCCAACAGGTTTTCCTGGATGGTGAACGGGACCTTTCTAAAATCGATCTTGAAGTTGTATTTTCTCGCTTTGCCCGACGGGCTTTTCGCCGACCGGTGAGCAAATCTGAAATTACGCCCTACTTGGAAATTGAAAAAAGAGCGCGACATAAACTTGGTCGAAACCGAGAAGATGCCTTTTTTCTGGCACTCAAGGCAATACTGGTCTCACCTGATTTCCTTTATTTAAAAGAAGAAAGAAGTGAATCTGATCATTTGTCTTCTTTTGAGATCGCAAACCGACTTTCGCATTTCATGTGGTCCTCATTGCCCGACAATGAACTTTTTCTGCAGGCCAAGGAATATAAACTGGGGGACCGAGCTTACCTTAAACAACAAGTCACACGTCTACTGCAGGATCCCCGAAGTGAATCATTTATTCATGGATTTGCGGAATCCTGGCTCCGTCTCGACAAACTCGGAACGATGCCCCCTGCATCGCTCAAGTTCCGTGAATATTACCGCTATGGATTAAAGGAAGCCATGCTTGAAGAGACCCATCAATTTCTAAGCCATGCCGTACTGGAAAACATCCCACTCTCCGACTTTGTTGATTCCGATTACAGCTTCATCAATCAGGACCTCGCACGACATTACGGAATTGATGGAGTCGAGGGAGTTCATTTCCGCAAGGTCTCCTTTCCGGAAAACAGTTTGCGGGGAGGTCTGCTTGGTCAGGCAAGCATTCTCACTCTCACTGCAAACGGAGTCGATACATCACCGGTTATTCGGGGCATTTGGGTACTGGAAAGCTTGCTTGGGACTCCTCCTTCACCTCCTCCCCCTGATGTTGAACCGATTAACCCGGATGTTCGGGGTGCTCAGACCGTTAAACAACTTCTGGAAAAGCACCGCTCGGTTCAGGCATGCGCGGATTGTCATGCCAAGATTGA
>CAWVXY010000113.1:0-3973 GCA_963934295.1 uncultured Opitutia bacterium | reverse complement strand
ATTCAATAATTATTTGGTCTACTCTACCGATTTTTTACTACATTATTTTTTTTCCGTTTGCCTTATTGATTCGATTTTTTGGAAAAAAAACCATGCAGAATCAAAATAAAAACAAGATTACTTTTTGGAAGGATGTAGCCGAAAATACCTCAAAAAAACAATATCTACGACAATTCTAAATTCAGTTACAATATGACAAAAGAAGACGAAGAAAACTTTGAAATACTAAGTAATGAACAAAAACAAATCGGGTTTTTAAAAGAACTTTATCTTATGTTATTGCATAACAAAAAATGGTGGCTTACTCCAATTATTTTAGTCCTTCTACTTTTCGGTATTTTAATCATATTGGGTGGAAGTAGCTATGCACCTTTCATATATACACTATTCTAAAGTAACTTTTACAAATGCGTAAATTTTTCTCTAGAACCATAATTATTTGCTTACCTTTTGCCGTTCTATTGATTGGTGATTTACTTATTGGTTTTCTTTATGAATATGTTTCTCCTGAGTGGGGCAAGCGTCATTTAGAGATGCTTTTAAGTCCTTCTGAAAAATCAATTACACAAACGACTATTAACCCATACCTAGCCTATTCGAATACACCACACTTTACCTATCAAGGCATAAAACAACACAATGCCAATGGCTACAGAAATAGTTACGACACTTTTAAAAAAAAAAGCGGAGACGAATATAGAATTCTCTGTGTCGGAGGATCTACTACGTACGGACAAGGAGTTGCGGCCCCAATAAATGCATGGCCAGAAATCCTGCATAATAAACTCAACGAAAATAAACCAAAAAAGCTATCTGGGAAAAAAATTGTCGTGATGAATGGTGGACTTTGTTGGGGATCCTCGGCAGAACTTTTAACACACTATTTGTTCAAGCATTTAAATTATAAAATCGATCTTGTTATTGTACATACTGGCGGAAATGATACCGGCCCGCTTAGTTTGAATAACTTTTCAATGGATTATAGCCATTGGAGAAACATCGAAGCATCAGGGACATCCACATTACGTCCTTTTGAGAAAGGACTCATTGAGCACTCCAATAGTTTAAAACTTTTTTACTCTATATGGTTCAATCAATTTGGATATCAATCACAAAATCTAGCTATTTCGACTAAAATGTGGAATCAGTCACCAATAAAAGAGATATCCAGAAACTTAAGAACAAATCCTGTTTCTGCCTATGAGAATAATTTAAATAATCTTTTCACTGTCATAAAAAAGTCTAAAGCAATTCCAATTTTCTTCCAATTCTATGGACCTTCATATGATCGCCTTAAGGAGTTCAATAGAACTGCCTACTCTAAAACAATAAATTTACTTGGTGATAATCTACCACTTATCGGTGATGCCTTAGCAAAAGGAAAGCAAAGACTTCGAAAAGTTGCTAAAGATATTTGTGATTCTAACAAAATTGAATTTTGGGAAATCGAAAGTAATGAGATACCAGAACGACTCTTTGTTGATCAATGCCATTTAAATCGTGAAGGCCAAGCATTTAAGGCAAGGTTTGCTTATACTAAAATCATTGAATTCCTTGATCTGTAAAACCACAATTTACACTGCCGAAAAGCAGAAAAATCGTTTGGCTTCCCTCGCCAAGGAAATAAGCGAAGAAATGTATGCCTCGCGACATGTCATTCTTCAGGTTTTCATTCGCGACCTCAAGGCAGCGTACCGCAAAAGTTATCTTGGTTATCTATGGGCAGTTATTCCTGGGCTTACCACCACCGCAATTTGGATGTTCTTAAACTCTCAAAATATCATCCGAGTTGCTGAAACTCCGATCCCCTACCCCTTATTCATATTGATCGGGTCCACGCTGTGGATGTTCTTTGTCGCCTCCGTCAACTCTCCTCTTGTTTCTTTTCAAGATGGAAGTGGAGTTTTTATTAAGTTAAAAGTTTCTCCCTTTGCCTTCATTTTGGCTGGTTTAGGAAGCCTCCTTTTCGATTTATTGCTAAAACTCGCCCTCCTTGCTCCCGTTTGTTTATGGTTCGGCATCGAACCGCATTGGCAGGCATTTTACTTGTTCCCTTTGGGAATCCTTGGAATACTGATTCTTGGCTTGGCAATTGGTATCCTGCTCATTCCACTGGGTAGTTTATACGGAGATATTTCCAGGTTTGTTACATTCGCTCTTGGGTTCCTTATGTACCTAACCCCCGTGGTCTACCCAGTCCCCAAAGAAGGATGGGCATCTACTCTCGTGCACCTAAACCCTGCCACCTATTTACTTGGAGCCACCCGCGATTGGTTAAGCTTTGGACAGAGTGTATATGCCACGGAATTTTGGATTCTCTCTGGTGTAAGCGTTGTTCTTATCGGCCTTGGTCTAATCATTCTAAAAATCGTAATGCCGCACTTGGTTGCCCGTATGGGTATGTAGCACGACTCCATTGCCCACCTTAAAACAAAAGATTTCTCAGGTTGCCAAGCAAGCATACCATGTGGGTCGACCCAACATGCCAGACAAAGAGAAGGTATTGTCAAAATTTGCTCAGGTTCTAGACAGCCAATGGCTTACCAACATGGGGCCCATGTCCTTGGAATTAGAAGAACGCATAGCTTCGATGCTTGGAGTCAAGCACTGCATCTGCGTGTGCAATGCGACCATAGGCTTGGAACTCCTCCAAAGAGCACTGAATTTGAAAGGGGAAGTAATCATCCCCTCCTTCACCTTTATTGCCACGGCACACTCGCTGCGGTGGCAAAGGATCGAACCCGTATTTTGCGATGTTCGCATGGAAGATCATTTGATCGATCCTGCAAAGATCGAAGCCCTCATTACACCTCGGACATCCGCGATTATGGCCGTTCCCATTTGGGGTCAGCCATGCGACTACACAGCCCTCCAAGCGATTGCCGATAAGCATGGTCTTAAATTAATTTTCGATTCAGCCCATGCCTTTGGTTGTAAATCTGGAGATCAACACCTTGGGGGGTTTGGAAATGCCGAGGTCTTTAGCTTCCATGCGACCAAAGTATTTTCAACCGGCGAAGGGGGTGCCATCACTACCAATTCCGACGAACTCGCGGAAAAGCTCCAACTGATGAGGAACTTTGGATTTACCAATTACGACAAAACCGAACACATTGGCACCAACGCCAAGATGAGCGAGTTTACTGCCGCTTATGGATTAGTTCATCTCGATGAGCTTGATTCCATTATCGAGCAAAACAGGAAAATCCATCATGCTTACCTAGATGAATTTAACGAATTCAGGGAGATAACATTCCTTGATTACCCATTTCCTGGTCAAAGCAATCACCAATATGTTGTGGGTTGTGTTGCTAGCGACATTCGCGACACTTTGGTGGATTCCTTCCATGCACAAGGCATCTTGCTCCGCCGTTACTTCCACCCTGGTTGCCACCGTATGGAGCCCTACGCATCTCATGAGCAATACCAAGGATTACACCTAAGCAATACGGAGAAAATAAGTTCAGAAATTGTCGTATTTCCAACAGGTACACAAGTGAGTCGATCCACTATCAAAGAATTTTCTGATCACTTCCGGAAATTCAAGGAAGTCAATAAACTTTAATATTCGTTGAACAAATCATCCGATTCCGAAGTACTTGTCTCCTGCCAAGGGATATCCAAGAAATTTTGTAGGAACTTAAAAAAATCCCTCTGGTACGGGGTAAAAGATGGAGTTTCTGAGATCGTCCGCGGTCAATCATCAGACACTCTAAGAAAAGATGAATTCTGGGCACTCGATGATGTATCATTGGAACTTCGTCGTGGAGAATGCCTCGGTTTGCTTGGTCGCAATGGCGCCGGGAAAACAACCTTACTCAAAATGCTTAGCGGTCTGATCAAACCTGATAAAGGAACAATCACTCTAAAAGGAAAGGTTGGCGGGCTCATTGCACTCGGTGCAGGCTTTAATGGAATTCTGAGTGGCAGGGAAAATATACGAATTAATGGAGCAATTCTCGGATACTCACGC
>CAWVXY010000112.1:0-4016 GCA_963934295.1 uncultured Opitutia bacterium | reverse complement strand
AGTGAGTGGTCCGGTTGACAGCGATGTCTCCGCCATACTTGTTGTTCGACTTTTGGAAACCCATGTCGTGGTTTCCCAAGCATAGGCAGTAGGGCACATGGCCGTCCAGTATGGACATTGCCTCTTTTGCGATAGCCCATTCCTCGGGTGCATCGGCCTGAACGATATCTCCTTCATGCACCAGAAAAGCGATATTGAGCCGCTTTTGATTATCACGAACCCAACGGGTTTGCTCGAAAAAGTAATGGCGCAAATCTCCGTTACCCCACTTCTTGGATAGCTTCAGTCTCGTGTCGCAGTAAAATTGGGTGTCCGGTAGCACAGCCAAGGTGAAGGATTGTCTTTTCTCCGAGATCTCCTCTTCCGAAAATTCTTTTTCTGTCGCAACGGATAGTTGGCTGAGAGAAGCGAGTAAGAAAAGAAGAACAAAAAAGATTTTCATGGTTGATGAGTTTTGGGGGCAGGAGAATGAGAAATCAACAAACAGTTCTTCATCGTACACCGCAACTAAATCATCAAAGAATCCTTTCTTTAAAGTTAGGAAAGGCTCACCTTTTTATTGCTGGTAAAATTTATACCAGAAGTTTCACTCCGAAGCCCGGTGCATCGGATACATTGAGTTTTCCATCAATAATTTTGTAGTCTCCGTAATCAATATCATCCGAGATACAGGTAACCCCTTCAATGATCGCCGTACTATCAAGACCTGCCGCCAGGTGTGAAACATAATGGGTTTTGAGCATGCTCCCCCAGGTGTGTGGACTGGCCAAGGCCCTATGCTTTTTTAGAAAAGGGATCAATCGTCTCCATTTGGTAAATCCGTATCCCTGAATGTCAACCAGGTGCATATCAAGAGTACCATCGGCAATCAATTCTCTCACGAGTTCCAAGTCAGGATTTTTTTCACCGTCGGTGTAAAATGTCTTATCGCGTCCATTTTCTACCATCCACTGTTTAAGTTTGCGGGATGTTTGAGCATTTTCCCTAAAAGGTTCTTCGAACCAGTAAATGGGTACATCCTTTACGCCCTCAAAGAAATCAATCGTGTCCTGCAGGCTGTATCCGTCATTCGCATCCACCAAAATACCAAGACCCTTTTTCCCAAAGGTTTCATGTATCTTGTTCACCACCTCAATATCCTTGGCGAGCCCTTCATCATGAGAATACCATCTTGAGCTTCGACCAATCTTCACCTTTACCTTACGATACCCATAGTCGTAATCCCATTGGCAGTTTTGGATTACCTTGTCTATTCCGATGTATTCTCCCTCTTTATCGAGTTCATCGAAATAAATCATGCCACTGTATACATCGGTTGCTTTTGATCCTTTTGCACCCAGCATTTGATAGACGGGCTTTTCCAAAATGACGCCAGCCAAGTCATGCAAAGCTAGATCGAATGCCGGGTGAACGCCATTTCGGATTCCCACCGAGGGAACAAGCAATTGATCGATCGTCTTTCCAATTAAAGACTTTATTAATTTTTTTCGATCACGGCCGGCACTACCTCTCCCCCAACCGACAGCCCCCTGATCCGTATATAACCTCACGCATGAATCTTTCTTGTGCTGACCGTTTGGTTTCAATTGTGAGTTTCGGCCGACGAAACGGGGAAAGTGGTATTTTGCTGATAGGAAATCAACCTTATCAATTCGGTGGCCCTTGAGCACTTTGGCATCAGAGGCAACTTGATCAATTGCGTGTAAATGATTTGCGGAAAAATGGGTACCATAAGACAAGAGTCCCGCATGAGTTAAAAAGTTTCTTCTATCCATAATTTGTTGAATAAGGAATCTTATTTAAAAGCTTTTATCTGAGGGAAGAAACAATAATTTATATTAGATTCAATCACCCATTTGTAGATCCATCTGTTTGCGTCCATCCATCAAAATTGAACTATTTATGCACTTCATTATAAGGTTTAATTTTTTCATAGATCTTAGCAGCAATTTCGTTGAGATAGATACCGGGAAGGCCTTCGACTCTGAACTTCTTTTTGATTGTTGATATATCGTATTTATAGATTGTCTGCAGCCAGACCAATGAATTAAGAACTGTAACCAGATCAGTGCCATGGCCAAGAGGATCTTTAAGAATTTGATCCTTCGCATTTTTGTTTCTATCAGGATTTAAGATATGCTTAACCCCTGCTAGATCATCATTGTTTAAGCGATTTATGAGCTCGTAAACTCCCAGGCCATATGGACAGTAAATGATTTTATTATTGGGGTACTTTTTTCTTAGAGGGACAATCAGATTGTCATAGTGTTTCTTATAACCGCTCTCAGCTTTGGCCAATTCTTCTTTGGTCGCTCTGTAAAGATGCCCACCCCATGGCAATGCCACCATAAAAGTGACCTTGGGGTTTTTGGATATAGCGTAATCGAACCACTTACTGTAATGCTCAACGGAGCTGTTTTCTTGACTATAATAAGTCATGGCAAAAAACTCGACCTTTTTGGTATCGAGATACTTCAATCCTAAATCGCGTTTGGCTTTATTTTCCCACAGCACTCCGGGAGAACCACTGGCTCCACCGGACATGACAATGTATTCGGTATGATTAACAACATTGGTATCTGGAATGACTTTAAGAAGGTGTTCAGCTGCGGGTTTAAAAAAACTATGCCCCATAAACAGACCATTGTAGCCTTTTATCTCTTTACCGGCTGGTATGTTTTCTCCTGAAACCGTCTTTGCTTCTGGCGCTGCTTTTGTCTTGTTACTCTTCCTGCCCTTTTTGCTTTTTATAAATTCCAGAGCTTCTGCAACGGTAAGAACGCCATCTTTATTCTTATCAGCCTCTGGAAATTTTTTGAGCAAGCCTTTCAGCCTTTCATTATTTTCAGATGTTCTATCCTGGCCGTTTGAAGAAAACGCAAAGCCCAAGACTAAAAATATTAATATTAACTTTTTCATACCTATTCTCTCAAATATATAATTGATTAAAAACAGTTGATAATTCTAGAGAGCTAGAAGTTTTATTATTGTGAATTTTTCTCTTTTTGTGAAGATGAAAAATGTCCAAGGTCATGAACGGATCGGTAGTAAATCTCTTCAACTAACCACTTATTTGGTCATAGGTTTTTTCTGTGGAACAGAAACCTTTTCACCAACTTTAATTTTTGCGGGATCGGTCATTTGATTAGCATCAAGAATCCATTTCACTTTTGATCCGTATTTTTTAGCAATGCTTTTTACCGTATCACCTCTTTTAACGATGTGAATAATGAGTTTCTTCCCTGATGGGGTCTCTGAAGGAATCGGATCAGCCTTTTCTGAAACTCTATTTTTGTGAATTTGATGGTAGATATGGAAGGGTTTTCTTTTGATACTAACCTCTTTCGGAGTGGAGGGATTTTTAAATGGCTGAATTAACAATTTCACTTTTGAATTTTTTGGACCTTTGATGAGTTCAACAATTTCAGAAAGTTTCATATCACTTATATCTGCGAGGGTGCCGTCTGATTTTGAGACCTTAAGGATTACATCCTTAGGCTCCAATTGCTGAGATTTCTCGGCTGGTCCGCCTGGTATTAATTCTGCAATGGTACAAGATCCATTTTCATCTATCAGCCTTGCGCCTATCCCTATAATTTCGACTTTTGATGACTTTGGGTATTCGCCATTCGTTTGATCAATTCCAGCTCTAAGTTCGGCCAGTCTTTTGTTCATCTCATTGTTGGCTTGTTCATCTAATCGTTTCTTCTCAGCTTTTAACTCTTCTAACATTCTGTTTATAATAGCAATTTCGGCCTCCCTTTCTGCGAATGGATCTGCGAATGGATCTTGCTGAGCCCTTAACACTTCTAACATTCTGTTTATAATAACATCACCCTCCTTTTCTGTGACTTGAGCACCGACTAAGAGGGATACTGACATTATCAGGGAGATTGTGGATATTAGTATTTTTTGCATGTGACTTTATTTAAGGTGAGATTTCGAATGGTTCTGTTGGGAGAGAAACTCTCGTTTTACTTCCACTTAGGATATGTAACAGAGTCTCGTTTTCTTAT
>CAWVXY010000111.1:0-4022 GCA_963934295.1 uncultured Opitutia bacterium | reverse complement strand
AATAATACATCTTTTTTTGATTTATTTTGCTTTCCCCTACCTTTTTATTGTTCCCCGGGATTGCGTGGGTGGCCAAATGCACATCCCAAATGGATTACAGGTGTTTTGGTGGGGAGAGCAGAAATGAATTCCCTGCGAAATTCTGCTGTGAACAAGGAGTTAACTTGCTGGGATTGAAAGTAGGGCAATAGGGCAAATTGCCTTGGTAGGAGAAAACAAATTAGATTGGTTAAAAAAACCTCTAATTTCCCACGGATTACTCTTTTTTAAGATTCTGTTTCGCCTGAATTATTTTCAGATATTTGGATGGGTTTGATTAATGCCTCCAGTTCAATGCGGTCAATCATTTTTCGGGTGGAATCAGGGACAGAATATTCTGTGAGTTTTCCCAGTGTAATCAGTTTTTTTATCGGTGCATTGGATTTGTAACCCAAAATACGGGCGGCGTGTGAAAAATTAATTAAATCAAAATTATTTTGTTTCATGTTATCTTATAAAAAGTAAAATTACATCTGTTGATTGAAGTTCTATTTAGTCGCTATATTTTCGTGGCCTGCCCCTGGTTTTTGGAGGCATTTCAATAACTTCTGTTGAGTCTTCAGGAGAAGTTTCGTTGTGTTTCTGCTTAGTGGTGATCAATGAATAAAGATCGCTGAGAAGAACCCTTTTTATCTTGTTATCCGGTATATAGTAGCAGGGGAGGGTGTTTCGGGAAATCAGATATTCCACGGATTTGCAACTGTTGAAGCCAAGGATGTTTGCGGCCTCAGTGACTTTAACATAGCGGTCTAAATTATCAATCTGGGGAGATTCGACATTATTGGGTAGTGGCATCAGAAGATTTTTTATTGTATTTGTTGTGACCGGCGTAGAGGGAGGTAAGTTATTTTATAATTTGTTGGCCGCTATAATTTTTCTTTTATTTTGGAAATGTTAAAGAGTGAAAGCAGTTCAGATTTTTTGACCCGTAATTTTTTGGTCAGGGGAATCGAATAAGCTGGCAAATCTCCCTTAATCACCAAATTATGAACTCTGGTGTGTTTTCCAGAACCAAGAAGAGAAGCTGCTTCAGTGAATGTTAGGTATCGGTCATGCGGATAGGAGTCCTCTTTTCCGTATTTAAACATTTTCCGAATTATGCGGTTTTTGGGTCAGCATATTCATCAAATCATGGTACCTGACTTTCTTTCGGTTCGTATGGGGCATTTGATAAGCCTTGAGATACCCGTTATCAATAAATGATTCAATTCTGCGATAATCAACATAACTAAGCACTTTTGCTGCTTCACAAAGATTAAGGTAGTAATTGGGATGTTCATCAAAACGGTCTATTTTTTTCATTTAGATACTCCGTGGAGACGGGCGAGTTTTTTTACCTCGTCCAGGCAGAGGAATTTCCTGCCAAGTACAGTGGATTGAAAAACAGATAATTTTCCTGATCTGATCAAATGATCAATTGAATTTGTGTTTGCATAACCAAGAACATCCCTCGCAAAAGCCTTGGTGACATAGGACCTATTTTCAATATTGATTTGGCTCATCTTTATTTTATGTATTAAATGTGTGTATTCGTTAAAGTTGCATTATATCAAACTAAAAATTAATTAATTATATTTTTTTCGTATGATTTTAAAATTAATTAATTAGTCGGATAAATTAATTATTTATGGGCTATTAGGTTCCCGGTGTGCATTGGATATAAAATGAAGTTCCAGTGTCAAATAGAGTCTGATTTTTTGGTTAATTTAATTTTCATATTTTTGACTGATAAATGATTTTGTTAATTGCTTAGCTAATATTCATTTCATAAAGAATTTTCATGCGATTCGACCGGAGGCATATGGTTCGGGTTGCCCACCAGAAATAGATCTGAAACTTCTTCGCTTCCAAGTGCTCGTTTCCAAATAATCAATTCGTCGGACATTGCGTTCAGGGCTCTTGTCCAACTCTTACTCTTCCCATTTATTTCTTGAATATTACCAATTAAAAATTCTCCTGGCTCAACAAATTTCACATGCTCGGTGTGGTGCGAAAGGAGTAATTTTCCGTTGAGGTAGATATGAACTATAATTCCTAAGGAAGATTTTTCGAAGACAGTGCTTATCATCTGCCACGAAGATAGGGGAATTCTGCCTGAACGTTGGGTGTGTGATCTTGTTTCCAGCTTGGATTCTCCCAACATAAATAGCGAAGGTATGTTCGATGTCCTGGGCATTTCTAAGCGAAAGTATCCAGGTTTGTTCCAGTACTTTGATCCGTAAACCGCTGACCAGGTATCATTAAAATAGGGAATGTAAATCCATGAAGAAAGTGACAGTTCTTCGAATTTACCCATGAAATCAAGTGATATATGGCTGTCATGATGAGGCATTGTCAGTGCTTTTGAACCGGGGAATCTTCCTGATGTCCAGCTGGAGTTATGCATCACGCCATGACTGATCGGGGAATTTTTCTTTTTATTTAAGATAATACGATACGGTTTAATCGTGTTCATATGAGGTTTCAAATGTTCGGGTAGATTTTTTAATTCATTAGACCCGAATTTGTGTTGGTTCCTGTAGTGGGTGAAGTCAAAAACGGCCAAAACATTATCATCTGAAAGATATTTCTCTATCCTTTCCTGTTTCCTTTGAAGACCGAGGAATCCGGGTTGATATAACTTTTCATCTCCGAGGAGGTCGGAAAAAGAGTTTGTGAGAATTGTATGGTTTGAATCTGATGCAGGTTTGTTAAACCTGCTTAAATATCCTAAGGATGTTTCGCTAGTTTTGTCTTTAATTTCAACAAGTCCTTCATTCACCATAATGGATGGTTTTTCCCCCGGAATTATTGAGAGAGAGAATTCAGTTCCCCAATCCACAATTTCCTTGTCCTCGGTATGTATGGTAAACTGATGCCCCCACTTATTGATAACAATGGTTCTTGCTTTCCCCTCTTTTATTCTGATGTCTTTGGGACCGAGAATTTCAAATTGTCCGGGGCCCTGGAAAATAAAATCCACCGATTTGTTGAAGCGCAAATGAATCCCGCCGCCTTTTTTAAGCTCGAAAGTTTCCGGTTTCCAAATTTCTCTGTTTAAAGATTTCGATTGATCGAGGTGGACTTGGTTGTGGTCGATCACCACCGCAAGGGGATTTTTAGGAATAATGTTGGCGCTCGCAAAAGAAGCTGTGCTTTCCTGATCTTTATCTACATTTCTGGTGAGCCATGAAAAACAGATTATGAAAATTGCGGCAACCGCTCCGAGTAAAAGAAGTTTCTTAAAAGGAGGGGGGTGAGTATCCAATTGATCTGTCTTCTTATTGGAGAATTTGAGAAGGTCTCCGAGGTCTTCTTCACGGTCCAGCAGTTGCTCATGCATTATTGCATAAGTTCGAAAATAGGATCTGGCCGAAGCGTCTTTTTTTAGCAGACTATTTAATTCGGGTTCCATTTCTTTCTTCAGATGATTTGAAAAATAATCCGCAATGAGTTGTTTTTGATGTTTTTTCATATCTTTACTGATTCGAAATAAGTTTTTGGTTCATACAGTCTGCCAAAGAAAGGCGTAGCCTGCTTGCCTGTTTGTAAAGTGCTTCTGGAGTTTTCTTCATTTGTTTTGCTAGCTCTACAAACGATCCTCCCTTATTGTAAGGAAGTTCTACAAGCTTGCGGTTAAAATCGGAAAGCATCTTTAAGCATTCTTCCAGGTATCCAAGTAATTGATCGCTTTCCTTAAATTCCTCGATGCCTTCGTTCAGAATGGTTTCCACCAAGTCATTATTCAAAATGAGTCGACTTCTGGCTTTGCCTCTCCTGAATTTTAAAATTTCATATCGTGCGATGACGCACATCCATTTCCCAAAATTTTCTTCGGGATTTTCAAGTTTACTGAATTTCTGCCAGGCAATGATCGAGGTTTCCTGCATTACCTCCAAAATATCGTCGTGATTTTGTAAGCCGTTTCTTACATAGGCACGCACAAGTGGTTCATACTTACTGTATAATTCAAGAAAGTAGGTTGATTGCTCTTTTTTTTTCGC
>CAWVXY010000110.1:0-4172 GCA_963934295.1 uncultured Opitutia bacterium | reverse complement strand
AGGCCCAGTATAACGATGAAGGAATTGAGTATATTGTCGAACGAAGCACCGACCTTCGGACATGGACGACATCGGGAGTTACTCAGGTTGATCTCAACGGCGGCACCGCAGGTAAAGGCGTGAATGCGGGCGGGGGTATGGAACGGGTATTATTTGAGACCACTAATAATAAAAACGCTTCAGGCGGTAAACAATTTCTGCGCGTTCGCGTAAGAACGAAATAAGTGATGACATTTATTTATACCTACCATGAACAAAGAAGATAAATTCAATCCGGACGATTACATCACTAAACGAGAGGCCACTCTTATTCTTGGATTCAAGAACAACCGATCGATAGCCGAACTGATCAAGAAGAAATATTTAAAGACTTATATAATTGATTCCAGTAAAAGAGAGGTGCTGAAAAAATCTGAAGTTCTTGATCTTCCCCAAAAAGATCCACCACCTACCAATACTGAAAAAGAATCAGATAGATAAAGCATTTGGAGTCGATTTTATAAAAGATTTAAAGTCAATGCTGTACAGTTAACATACAAATAATTTCGATATAAAAATGAAACCCTCACCAGAAAATGACCTAATACCAATAACTGAGGCGGCCCATATCCTCGGTTTCAAACAAAGAAGCAAAGTGGATATCCTGATCAAGAACGGGTTTCTCAAAATTCATCATGAACCTGGTATCAAGAAAACTTTTTTATCACGAAAGGAGGTTTTTAATCTGCCCAATGCATTACCCGTACCGCCTCCGCCAGAATTGATTCATAAATAATACTCACTTTTGCGATCAAGCTTGCTCGATTCGTGCTCCATTTTAAAATGAATACAAAATCTGTGAGATTAAACAGAAGGTTATCCCACAGATTCCTCGTCCTTCCCAAACTTCAAGCTACCAGAAAAAATTTGAATCATTACTGATTTTATTTTTTGTATCCAAACCCGTCTTCAGATTCAATGCGCGTTTAATTATGAAGATTTATTTACTTGGCATACTGACTTCGGTTTTCCCTTCTTTAATTCAGGCATCTGAACAGCCCAATATCATTCTTCTGCTTGCGGATGATCTCGGATGGGCAGATCTGGGCTATCAGGGATCAGAAGATATTCGCTCGCCCCACATTGATAAATTGGCCAACAACGGAATCCGTTTCACGGATGGGCATGTCTCCGCCTCGGTCTGCAGTCCATCACGGGCCGGTTTGATGACCGGGCGTTATCAGCAACGCTTTGGGCATGAAGCGAATTCACCGCCCCCCACCGACGGCATGGACCTGAAGCAGGTCACCATGGCGGACCGTCTCCAAAAACTGGGCTACCGGACCGGCTTAATTGGAAAGTGGCACCTGGGGAATCAGGACGAATTTTATCCGACTCAAAGAGGATTCGATTACTTTTACGGCCTGCGGTCCGGTTCCAGAAGTTATTTCTATCATCCCAAAAAGGATGATAAGGCAGGTAATGCCAAAGCGGTTGAAGAGAATGGAAAGCAGGTCAAATTCGATGGCTACCTGACCGATGTGTTCGGACAAAAAGCGATTGATTTCATTAATGCGAAAGACGACAAACCTTTCTTTCTTTTTCACTCCTTCACCGCTCCTCATGGACCGATGCATGCCACCGAGGAAGATAAGGTTCTTTTCGCATCGATCAAAGATACCAAGAGAAGAAGCTACGCCGCGATGATCTGGGCCATGGACCGGGCAATCGGAAAACTGGTGGATTCTCTGAAAGCCTCCGGAAAATTCGAAAATACTTTGATTTGGTTTCTCAGTGATAACGGGGGAGCCACTGGAAACGCATCGATCAACCTTCCTCTGGCTGGACATAAGGGAATCAAATTTGAAGGGGGTACAAGGGTTCCCTTTTTTGCTCATTGGCCCAGGCAATTCAAAGAACCTAAGGAATTTGAATCCATGATGATCTCCCTGGATATTATGGCCACCTCCCTGGCTGCCGCAGGAGCCAAGGATAAAGATTTGAAGGGTCTCGACGGGGTCAACCTCCTGCCTTTCATTCAGGGAGAGAAAGCTACCCCTCCTCACCAAAACCTCTATTGGCACAAGCTCTGGTTCTCGGCGATGCGCGACGGTCCGTGGAAATTAATTTATGTGCAGGATTACGGCTATGCTCTTTACAATCTGGATGAAGATCTGAGCGAATCAAAAAACCTGATCCAATCAGAAAAGAAAAGGTCAGATCAAATGATTGCTCAACTCAATGAATGGAAGGCCGAACTGGAAAAGCCCCGCTGGGATGAGGCTCAGGTATGGTTCCGCACGCACAGCAAAAACCACATCCGAATTATTGAGGGGAAATAGGGTTTACTCCACCCATTTAAATTCGGCAAAAACAACTTTGGTAATATCGGAACCGGGCTTGGGCATGATGCTAATACTGTCCGCCACAGACCAGTCACTTAGCCCAACTCCATGACTGAGTAACTGTTTGGCCGGGAGGGTCATACTTTGCCAATCATTGGACGCGGTGATCTCGAGATCCGTGGTAAAACGTCGATTGGCACTCAAAACAACTTTTTGTGGTTGGGTGCAATAAAAACGAAAGCTCAGTTTGGATTCCCGGGGTGCTTTCCATTTGGGATCGGAGAACTGGATATTCCGGGTTCCCCTGCGATTGTCCAGAGGACGGAATCCCTGCACACCCCCGACCCCTTCGGCTGGGCCGACCTGGCTCCATTGGCCGGTTCCATCGGAAATTAAATCGGATTTTTTATCGGTTGCCACGGCCTTGCCCAGATTCGAGGGAATCACTGCCTCAAAATCAGAGGATAGAACGCAGTCATTCTGGTAACGGATATTGGCATAGGAAAACACATAATCATCCACATTCATCACCGGCAGCTTGGCCACCCAGGTATTTCCCTGCCTGACCGAATCCACATCTCTCCAAAAGCGGGCAATATTATTGGATGTCTTCAGGCATTGATAAACTTGCAGTTCCTTGATTTCTGCCTGGTTTGCAGGGGTCAGGTGCAACTCGGGCACCCCGTCTGCATCCAATTTTATAATCGACTGGGGACGCCCCGGCCAAAAATGATTTTCGCCCAGCACATGTTTCTCCAGCCATAGCCTGCAATTATCTCCGAGTTTCTCGGTATTGTGATGACCTCGTGCCTGCACTGCAAAGTCCCAAGGCACTCCGGGTTTGAAGGTTTTAAAAGTTTCACATCCCCGCTCATGGCCACCGTGATGATCATTGGATCCATTAAGCCAAAGACTGGCTGCGGTCATGTAAGGTGCATGGGCTTGGGGTGCCACGGCCGAAAGATACAGTTGTTGGCCAGGTGATTTTTCAGGTTCCTGGTATGGATTATTGTGCATCCATACCGCACGGTCGCGATAATAGTTGATCCAACCAATTCCAAAGTAAGCAACGATCGCCTTGACCCGGGGGTCCATTCCGAGATTCCACATAATCGTACCCCCGTAGGAGTAGCCCTTGGCACCAATACGACCGGCATCCACTTCTTTTTGGGCGAGCAAATAGCTGAGGGCTCTGCGTTGCACCGCATTCCATAAATAATGAGAAGTCGCCTTGGGATTCGTGGTTTGGCTGCCATCAGGCATGCGGTCATAGATCAGGGCATGCCCCATTTTTTTGGCTTCCATATGACCGTGAGCCAAAGCATCCGGATACTGGGTGTAATCACTCCGGGTATTGATCCCGGAGTAATCATGAGCCATCACCGCCCATCCATCTTTCACATATTTCATATCGATCGCGGGACCACCCATCCATCCATGAACATTCAATAACCCTGGTGCTTTTTTCACTCCCTCCTTGACTGCATACTTGCAAAACACCCGTACCTCTTCGCCGTTCACATAGGCACTGATGTAGGATTCCTTTGAAAAGATTCCGTCTTTGGTTTCCTGCCTGACAATCTCCTCCTTAAAATCCCCCTGATCCGGATCGTAATCCTTCCATACCTCGGGGGGAGTAAGCAAAGGAGCTGCCTGAATTAGGGGAATATTCAAGGAAATGAATATAAAGAATAATTGTGGAATGAATTTTCCGAAAAGAAACATTACTTTAGTTATTTATATTTAAGAGAAGACGATGTAAAAATTCCTGTCGGGAAACTGTAGGCTGGGGCCGGTCTTTTTCCCAGTATTGCAAGTGACATTCCACGCCGACCTTCTGGCAGGCTT
>CAWVXY010000109.1:0-4174 GCA_963934295.1 uncultured Opitutia bacterium | reverse complement strand
GAAGTGGCCGCCAAGGTATCGATGGTGGGGGGAAGGGAAGCTATCGACAGGTTAAGAAGGATTGCGTTTGAATCCATGGGGTCGGAGTTGCCCAGCTTATCATTCAAGCTGTTTGAGTCGGTAGCAGAGCCGTCGTCATTATTATAGTTGACGACCATCGCGACCTGATAGTTTCCGGCCACTGTGGGGGTTCCGGTAATCTGTCCATTATCATTAAAGTCCAAGCCCTGAGGCAGGCCATAAAATACCCGGCTGGATATATTGGAGCTATCGGTGGCGGTCAGGGTATAACTGAAGGAACTATTAAAAGTACCGGTGGCGGTAAGTGGAGCGGTGATGATTCGAGGACCGATGATCGACCCGTAACTTACCAAGCTCTGGGAGCTTTTTTGGTTGTCATATTCCGCTTTGATCCAGTCGGCCGAGCGATTGATCGATGAGTAGCGCATTTCATCAAGCGAACCGTTCCAAAAATATTGCCCGGTGGCGTTTTCGTTGGCTCCTGCACCAATTCGCAAGCTGTAGAGACCATTGTTAAGAAAGTTCGGGTTACCGTTATTAGTTGCACCACCTGCTCCATTCAACCAAATTTTCTTGGTTGTTCCATCATAGGTAACAGTTATCTTGTACCATGCGTTTAAGCTATGGGAGGAACTCCTAGGGAATGTATTCCATGCATTAGCACCATTTCCTGTCCAAAATTGGAAAGTGTTATTTTGAGAATACAAAATGTATCCTTTCTTGTTATTATTACTATTATCACGGGCACTGTAAGGAGCTGCGTGCCCTGTACCGGTTCCTCTCTTTGCCCATAATGAAACAGTGAAATTATCCGTATTTAAAAACTCATTGTAGGCCACATCTGCAAATTCTGAGCCGGAGAAAGTAGCGGCTCTCCCGACTTGTCCAGAATTGGTAACTCCGACTGCATTTCGGGTTGCGTGGTTTGCATTGGGCGAGGAGTCGGGGAAATTGGTGGAATCCGTGGAGAAGTGCCACGCTCCCTGAAAGTCATTGGCCCAGACCGAGTCATTGGTAGCGTAATCTGGAGTGGTGTCCGTTCCCGTTTTTCCCCATGCTGCAGTGATTACAGTATTGTTACCTGAAATACTGGGTACTTTTACCCAAATATTGGAGATGCCCGATGTATTCCAATCAGCAATTTCATAAGCGAGTTCCTTCCCATCGGATCCATAGAAACGGAGGTCTCCCCCGGTACGAATACCGTCCGAATCGCCGTCCAAAAATCCGTTGTAGGAAAACCCGGTGATCGATGTGCTTAAACTTACCAAGACGGGGAAATCACTAAGAGTGGAGGATCCGGTGTATCCGGCAAGAGTGAGGTTCATCCGAAAGGGGAAGGAGGTGGGGTCGGATATATTTATTGTATATTGCTTGCTCACCGTAACGGTACCGCCACCTGCGGTGGTACCGGTAGCGGTAATCGTAAAGTTTTGGGAACCCACCACACTGGTGGCCCCGCTGATCACACCGGTGGCGGAGTTGATCGACAGACCGGGAGGCAGACCGGTGGCGGAGAAGGAACCACTCCCTGAAAAGCCGATGGTGTGGGTCATATTGGTATCCTTTTTAGCAAAGAGGGTGGTGCCGGACGTATCATTCAAGCTGATCGGACCGACCATGCTTCCAAAGTTCACATAGGTGGAATTTGGTTTCTGGTTGTGGTAACTGGCAGAGAGCCAGTCTGTGGAACGGCCAACGGTGGAGAAGGTGGCTTCGTCCACCGTGCAGTCGGGCCCATTATTGTAGGTTCCGATAATACCGCGACCCAGACCCAGTCCGGTGATGGATTTTCGACCGGGATGGAACCATGAAGCAGTTCCGTCGAGTGTACCGTCAACATAAACGGATGCATATCCCTTTTTTATCTTGAGGGTAAGCATATGCCAATTACCTGTGCCAACACTATCATTTGGATTGGTAATGGATAGACCATGTCCGAATGCGTTGACCTTGGGAGGAGTTGCTGGTGTCGCTTCAATACGGACAGAGTCCGAATTATTTGAATCGTATTCCAACCCGAACCACTCCTGCCAGTCAGTTGGATTTTGGGGAGTTTTTGCCCAAACTGTGTAGGTTCCTTCTTTTGCACGGATATTTCCAGAAAGTGCATTGGACACAAATCCGTTTTGGGCAGAATAGGTAGTTGAATAAGCAGTGCCTGCCAGTCCTGAGCTTTCCAATACCGGTGTATTCAGGGCAGTGAGATCATTGTTCAACGGGCTTGAATCCTGAGCGGATCCACTGATCTGTTCAAGGTGATAAACTCCAAAATAATCCTGCCATACACTTCCGTCATTGGCATAGGTGGGCAGGCCGGCGTTGGGGTTGCCCCAGTACATGCTAATATTGGCATCCGATTTCAGGGTTGGAATATTGACCCAGACATGGGACTCGCCCGTTGGGTTCCACTTCGCGATTTCGTATTTCAGTTCGGAGCCCGATTGGTCAATGAAGCGAAGATCGCCACCATTGGAGCGTGCCTGCGAGTAGCGGAATCCGCGGTTTCCGGTACCGTTGGCATCGGTTTCAGACAGGCGGACGAGCATATTCCAATCTGTCAGGGTGGTTCCATTGCTTAAATCGGTAGTGATCGGAAGGGCGTACTGCCAGTCTGAATAATCGTAGACCGAGAGGGTAACCGTCTGGACATTCGAACCGAGGGTATTGACCGCTTTGACATCAAAGGTGTATGTGCCGGGAGCGGGTGGGGTACCGGTTACCGTCCCGGATGAACTGCCCACACTCAGCCAACTGGGGGCATTGAGCAAAGAATAGGTGATGTTAGAATTGTAACCGGTCAGCCCATAGGCGGCATTAGCAGTGATTTGATAGGAAATAGATTTTCCCTTCGCTCCCTGGATGGTAGCCGGACTGGAGATGGCAAACTTGGGCGCACCCACATCTCCGGATCCGTTGTTGTAAATGGCAGAGATGTCTGCGGCAGAGAGGATACCCCGGTAAAAGCGGACATCATCAATTTTTGGCTTATTGGAGCCGCCGGAAGATGAATCGCCAAGAACAAGTTTGGTAATCGAGTCGTTTACGGTTCCCGTCTGACTTGCCGATGCAACCTGTTCTCCATCAACAAAAATCTTTTTGGTTCCACCGCCAAAAGTGGTGGCGAGGTGGTGCCAGGAACCATCATTCATAGGGACAGACTGAGTGAACTTATTTCCTGCTCCCGGCAAATTAAGGGTAAGGTCATCTACTCCGGAAGGGCCTCTTTCGATAGACCACCGCGATTCTGCTTCTCGGTTGCTGAATGCGTAAAGGTGCCAGGAACCACTTCCAGTTTTAGAAATCGTGAACTCAACTTCGGTTCCACTTGCGATGTATGTGCACTCGACAAGTAATCCATCTTGACTCGAACTACCGTACTGATCTTGCTGAACTGTAATTGTTTGGCTTGAATCAGAGCAGGTTAATACGCATTCTCGGCCTGACGTCCCCCAAGCCTGACTATAGAGAGAAAAAACATAAGCTTCGCCATTGGTTAGGCCAGTAAGTCTAATTTTTTGAGTATCTCCGTTGTACCTGAAGCCGTTCGAAAGCATGGAGCCCATCTGACCTCCAACCGTCGAGGCAGTGCTGTTGTGGGTAGTAGTAAAGCCGGCAGGATAAGACCACCCACTCCCTGAAGTTCCGGATACACCTGTAAAGGTTACTCCATTAACGGTTTTATTCGAACCGTTTACATTAATCGCATGGGTGTAGGTATGATCTGATGAAATTCCGGAGTCCGAGTCACCGGTAAGGTGACTTGCTTTCCATCCGACTTCAATACTCGGACCTTTTGTAAGTAGGGTCTGATTTGCCACAGTTGGCCACCCCTTGACCCACATGGATATGGAAAAGTTACTGTCCCCATCAAATACATCCTCCGTACCACCCGTGGATACCGTGGCAAAGGTACCGTTGGACAGATCGAGGGATTGGCCACTGCCCGAGGCCACATCGGTGGAAAAGGGGGAGCTGGTAATGGGTCGGCTCGACTTAAAGGGATGATCAGCGGGTAGATTGCTTGTCAGTCCCCATTTATGAGCGAGATAGCCTTCGACTTTTTGACGGTCTGAAGTGGAAGAGATGCTGGAGAACCCAATGATTTCACCAACGCCACCTTTCCATCCCCCGTCGCTTGTGTAATGTGCGT
>CAWVXY010000108.1:0-4323 GCA_963934295.1 uncultured Opitutia bacterium | reverse complement strand
TAGTTGAGTCGGACAGGACGAGTGCGAGGAGCATTCCCGTGCCACAGAGTACTTCAATGACGGCAATCGTGCGTACGGTGATGGGCTTGAAGTAATTGACCCAGAGCATGCGCTTGGCGAGGACATCGATAGGTTGAAAGAATCGATAAGCTCCGCCCAATGCGAAGATCAAAAAAAGCAAGATCTGGAGTGATTCTTGCAGATAGGCCATCAGACAATTAGGCCGGAATCAACAATTGGGTGCACATGTAAGCAATGGCAATGCAGGCACATAAAAGGGAAAAGGACGGAAGCATCCGAGGGGCGTCACTTTTTAAGCGAACATGGGTGAGGAGGGCGGCAATCATGAGAACGGCAATTCCGAGGGCTCCGAGGCGCACGACCTCAAGGTTTTCGTTAAATAACATGATCGCGAAGGAGAATTTAAATATGCCGACTAGGTCGCGCAACCAGTTGGGTAATTTAAAGTGTTTAAATTCATCTTTTATATTGTTGTAGCGTATGCCCCATACAAAAATGATGGAACCAAATACCAAGATGGAGAGGATTTCTAAAGCGAGCGGCATAGTAATAGTCATTCGTGAATCATCTAGTAAATTGGAGTTTCCGTAAATCGCAAAAGGAACGGTTTGTCTCGTCGTTGGAAAAACAATAAATACAAAGAAAATTGATTACGGTATGTTTTGCCTTGAAAATCGGGACTACATTCCTTATCTTCAATGCAAATGATAAAAAGATCTCTCAAAGATATCTTACATAAAAGAATCGATACAGTTCCAGTTGTTGCCTTATTAGGATCAAGGCAGGTAGGAAAAACAACAATGGCGAAGGGCTTAAAATTAAGGAAAAAGAACAGATATTTGGATTTGGAACTTCCTTCTGACCGAGCAAAATTAAACGATCCTGAACTCTATCTTTCGTCTTGCGAAAATGAATTAGTGATTTTGGATGAAGTACAAACCATGCCGGAATTATTTCCAGTGCTTCGAAGTTTAGTGGATCAAAGGAGACAAAAAGGAGAAAAAGCAGGTCATTTTTTACTTTTAGGTTCCGCTTCACCCGAGCTTTTACAAAAAAGTTCCGAGACTTTAGCGGGGAGAATTAGTTATCTGGAGCTCAATCCGTTGAACCTAAAAGAGATCAAGAATAAAGAAAATGAAATCAATCAACTTTGGCTAAGAGGTGGATATCCAGATAGTTTTCTTGCCGAGGATCTTAGTATTTCTATTCAATGGAGAAATGATTTTTTTACCAGTTATGTTGAGCGGTTCATTCCAAATTTAGGGCTAACAAAATCAACACCGATTGAGTTACGGAGATTATGCTCGATGCTGGCATATCAACATGGAGGAATTTTAAACTATGCAAGTTTAAGCAGATCTTTAGGAATTGATGCAAAAACTGTTCGAAAATATATCGAATTACTCGAAGGATTATATTTAACACGCACACTACATCCATGGGCAAAAAATATGGGCAAAAGACTGGTAAAGGCACCTAAATTTTTTTGGCGAGACACGGGAATCCTACATGCACTTACCAACCTAAAATCAGTGGAAGATGTTTTGGGTAATCCATTGTGCGGTGCTTCATGGGAAGGGTTTTGCATTGAACAAATAATCAATAGTTTACCGGAACATGCTAAGTCTTTCCATTATCGAACCCATGCAGGTGCAGAACTTGATTTAATTATTGAACTACCGGGTAAAGATATTATTGCAGTTGAAATTAAAAGATCCCTTTCACCAAAAGTAACGCCTGCCATGATGGAAAGTTTTGAGACTACAGAAGCAAAACGTGGATTTATTGTTACACCTAAAGGAGAAGGTTTCCCTATGAATAAATATTTTACTGCATTACCGATTTCTGAATTTATTTCTTTGATAGAAAAGTTTTAATATTAGATTTTACCTTTTTTTAACGATGCAAATATACAAATTTATAAATTGTTTCGTATTCTGAGAATTAATTAACTATAAATAATTAAGAAATAACAAACTTTCATTCAAAGAATTACGCTTCAATTATTTACTCTGCCACCTATGAATACCTATCAAGAATACCTCACCGAGATCGAAGAAAGAAAAACTCAGGGACTGAGTCCTAAGCCAATTGATGGAAGTGAATTGACTGCGGAAATAATCGCTCAAATTAAGGACAGTGCACATGAGCACAGAAAAGAGTCTCTCAACTTTTTTATCTATAATACTTTGCCAGGCACAACCAGTGCGGCTGAAGGAAAAGCGGCTTTTTTAAAGGAGATCATTTTAGGTGAATCCATAGTAGAAGAGATTACCCCGACTTTTGCCTTTGAATTATTATCCCACATGAAGGGCGGACCATCGGTAAGAGTCTTGCTCGATTTGGCTTTGGGAGATGATGAATCGATTGCCGGGCAGGCTGCTGAAGTTTTAAAAACTCAGGTCTTCCTTTATGAGGCGGATACTGGTCGTTTGGAGGAGGCATACAAAGCGGGCAACTCAATTGCCAAGAATGTTTTGGAGAGTTATGCCAATGCGGAATTCTTTACCAATCTTCCGGAGGTGGATGAAGAAATCAAAGTGGTGACATACATTGCCGGAGAGGGAGATATATCTACGGATTTACTTTCTCCAGGAAAACAGGCCCATTCGCGTTCTGATCGTGAACTGCACGGAAAATGCCTGATTTCAGAATCTGCCCAGGAAGAAATTACTGTGCTGAAAGAAAAGCATCCCGATAAACGGGTGATGTTAATTGCGGAGAAGGGAACGATGGGCGTGGGCTCGTCCCGAATGTCCGGGGTGAATAATGTGGCTTTATGGACGGGCATGCAGGCAAGTAAGTATGTGCCGTTTGTAAACTTCGCACCGATTGTTGCTGGTACCAATGGTATTTCGCCGATCTTTTTAACCACAGTGAGTGTGACCGGGGGAATCGGAATCGATTTAAATAACTGGATTAAAAAATTGGATGCGGATGGAAATACCGTGCTCGATGGGAATGGAGATCCGGTTTTGGAACAGACCTACTCGGTGGAAACCGGAAAGGTCCTGACGATCAATACCAAGGAGAAGAAACTCTATGAGGGGGACACCGAGTTGGCGGATATCTCCCCTGCCCTCACTCCACAGAAGGTTGAATTCATAAAAGCGGGTGGATCGTATGCGATTGTATTTGGTAAGAAATTACAGAGTATTGCCGCCACAATCTTAGGACAGGAATTAAAGCCTGTATTTGCCGCGGCCCGAGAAATCTCGCATGAGGGACAGGGTCTCACTGCGGTGGAAAAGATCTTTAATAAGAATATGGTCGGGGTGAAAGAGGGATCAATTTTACACGCCGGATCCGATGTCCGGGTAAATGTAAATATTGTCGGATCTCAGGATACCACCGGTTTGATGACCTCACAGGAATTGGAAGCAATGGCGGCCACAATTATTTCTCCCACCGTGGACGGTGCCTACCAGTCGGGTTGTCACACCGCATCGGTCTGGGATAAGAAGGCACAGACCAACATTCCCAAGTTGATGAATTTCATGCATGACTTTGGACTGATCACCGCACGGGATCCCAAGGGGGAATACCATGCGATGACCGATGTGATCCATAAGGTACTCAACGACCTTACCGTCGATGATTGGTCGATCATCATTGGTGGAGACTCTCACACCCGTATGTCTAAAGGCGTGGCTTTTGGAGCTGACTCCGGCACGGTTGCTCTCGCGCTGGCCACAGGTGAGGCGACCATGCCAATACCTGAATCGGTTAAGGTAACCTTTAAGGGAGACCTAAAGGACCATGTGGACTTTCGTGATGTGGTTCATGCAACCCAGTCCCAGATGTTAAAGGAATTTGGAGATAATGTATTCCAGGGAAGAATCATCGAGGTGCATATTGGCACCCTGCCCTCTGACCAGGCATTTACTTTTACTGACTGGACCGCAGAAATGAAGGCAAAAGCATCGATCTGCATTTCTCAGGATGATACTCTGATTGAATCCCTCGAGATTGCAAAGAAGCGAATCCAGGTAATGATTGATAAGGGAATGGATAATGAAGGTCAGGTACTCCAGGGACTGATCGATATTGCGAATAAGCGCATCGGAGAGATTCAATCCGGCGAAAAACCTGCCCTTGCCCCGGATGCCAATGCGAAATACTTTGAAGAAGTTGTAGTCGACCTAGACCAGATTAATGAACCTATGATCGCGGATCCGGATGTGAATAATGAGGATGTGTCCAAACGATACACTCATGACACAATCCGTACGGTCTCATACTACCAAGGTACCAAGAAAGTGGACCTCGGATTTGTCGGTTCATGCATGGTGCATAAGGGAG
>CAWVXY010000107.1:0-4633 GCA_963934295.1 uncultured Opitutia bacterium | reverse complement strand
TCTGCAATCCTTGGTCGGATCCCCACCATGGAAGAATATGAAACTGCAGTGGAAGGAATAAACCTGACCAAATTTGCACCGCCCCTCAAGGCGATGTATAACTAGGTTCATCTACACTTAAAATTCGCCCATAACTGGGGAAGCTTAAGCGGAAGTAGGTTCGAACTACTTGACGACAGCTAATTGCTTGCGTAATCGAGTGGCAGCTTTGCCATCTAATACTTGCCAGCAGGCTAAGCCGTTCCCTACCAATTCGAATTCATTGAATTCCCAGACCACTTTTTTATCACGGGTGATTTCAAAAATTTGTGGGTTATCAGGACCGGCATGGCAATTACCCACGATAAAGTTTCCATTCGCTCTTTCCTGGAGGCAGGTCATCCATTTCAACTCGATATTCGTACCCGGCACCTTGCCCTTGATTTCCCAGACCACTTTCTTTTCGGGGGTCACTTCAACCACACTGTTTCCACTTCCGGATGCAATCAGAGTATTTCCATTCTTTAAGCGCATGGCACCATACACCCGTGTATTGATTAAATAATCCCAGACCACTTTTCCATTTTTATCGTATTCCGTAACCACACCCGGTTGCTCAGAACAAACGAGCAATGTGCCCTGCGGAGTGGCACGGGCCCAGCGGGAGTTCTGAGTGCCCCCTGGCTTAAGATTAAAGGAGTGTTTTAATTTTCCGGAACGATCCACATTGATCACGCGCCCCACTCCACTCTCCACAATCTGGGTATGTCCATTAGCTAATCGAGAAAAAGCATGCACATGAACTCGTTTCCCCTTGTTACCGTTCGCAGTGGCACAGTCGTAATCCATGACTATTTTCTTACCAAGGGTGATTTCCTTCACATCCTGCCAGGTCTCATGAAAAAGAATATTTCCATTGGATAACATGTGTACATCGTGATGACCGGCATGGCCTTTCGCTTGACCCGCTGTTTTATGTGACCAGATGACATCGCCATTGGCCTCGGTAATTGCGAGTATATTCTTACCATAAGATGCACTGACCAGAACCAGTCGATCGGCATGTAAAAAAGTTGCTGTTAAAAGAAAGACAAAAAGACCAATAATTCGAGTATGCATAGAAATAAGGGAACGGGGATTAGTTTGAAATATCAAATATGTCCCATATTTCAAAAATATGTCAACTGAGTACTCGTTATAGAAATGGAAAATTCAAATCAGTCCAGCTTGCTCGAGCTCCTTGAACTTTTTCAATTTCTCACGAATCTTAGCCCGGTAACGCTGGTCGCGAATCCGTGCCTTTTCCCGCTTTTGTTCGGGACTGACCCGAGGGCGACCACGTCGTAAGCGAACCACATTTTCAGGAATAGTGAAGACTCCCCTTTGGCGAAAAGAAGCGGGCGTATCAATCAAAAGCGAAGACCGTGCATTATCTGAAAACCAGGGAGATTCCAGGTAAATACTTTTTTTCTGAACCCATGGTGGGCGCTCAACCCCGGCCTGATCCGCAATCCATTCCGCGTAAGCGGAAAGGTAAGCATCCGCAACTTCCCCCTCATTGAACTTGTTCTTCAATTTTCTGGGGGCTTCATCGATTGCTCTTTTTAGGGCCGGGCGATTACTGATATCACCACGGGTAACTTCATGAATCCATTCGCGAAGAAGAAGGCCAAATTCTTCCAAGGAGGAGGATTGCCTTGCCACTTCCCTTACTGTTTTAGGCCGTTGAGCAAATCTCTTCATAAATTCCCCTCCTCGATTAACTTTTCTAAAAAAAGGCGGTCGGACGGGGATGGCACATCATCCGGATAATACTTATCAATCCAGTCCTGAATTTCTTCGAATTTTTTTATACCTAACTTACTGATTAAAAAACGAAGGTCCTCTTCATCCCCCTTGTACCCTGGAAGTGCACGGCGGCAGGCCAAGGCTTTCATTGCCAGAAGGTATCCTGCAGTGGGCACGGTAATTTGTAGACCTGGTAGATCCAAAGGTAACTCACGAATTGATTCACGCGTACCGAGAAATTGTTTCACTTCATCATTAATCCAGTCTTCAGGTAATTCATACTCCAAGGCGACTTTACGAATGAGAGGTTGTATTTTGGAAGGAGGATAAAATATCGCATCCACATCACGGGTCACTCGCTTCCGGTCGTAAGCAAGCATCATGGCACACCCTCCATAGACGCAGAGATTCAATTGAACAGAATTTTCTTCTGCCAATTCCCCTAATCGCTTCAGGGCAACAATTAACTCATCCTTACCAAATTCTTTCAATTAATAGAACATAGCACGACGCTTTATTAATTTCAATATTCTTATTTTGATATCAACGACCAAGCCGATTATGAAATAATTCAACGTCCGTCGGTAAAGACAGGTTGTGTCCACGCATAATATTCTCGAAGGGAACCGTCCGCTTTTTTAACCCGGCGGGTAACTTTGGCACGTAAATAAGCCCCCTCGACTTGGTGAGAAGCAGACAAACCCGTTACCGCTTTGAGAACCTCACCACCCGGGCCGATAAATTCTATAAAGGTACCGGGTTTTCCCTTACTGACCGGGCGACCAAAGAGAAATTCAGAAGCCAGTTCACAAGCGGTTTCTTCTTCATTGACTGATAGTTCGATATGCTCTTCCCCACTCTTCAACTTATCTAACATAACCCCTGAAGAGGAATAGAAATCTCCCTTGAGCATCGCCGCAGTAAGAGAACTGGATGTTAACTCTTTTGAGCGTACCATCACCCAACCGCGCCCCGGATTATTTTCTTTTTCTCCCCATTTTTTCAATTTATGTGCATCATCAGAGGATACGCCGTAAATGGTCATACCCTTTTCAAGAAGTGCGTCCCACAAAACTTCCAGACTGGGTCGATGTGCATTTCCAAAGCTGTGCACACCCGGATGAGCATTATAGAGCTCAAACATAAAGAGATTTTTTACCGGAGAAATTTCGTGAGTATGAATCGGCCTGCCCCAATTTGGGTGATTAAGAATGACCGCACCACCCGCTTTTCGCGTCTCATCGACATGATTCTGAATTATTTTCGTTCGGTTTTTATCCTTAAATCCCCAGGGAACCAAGCGGGACACATTCATCGCCGTGCTGTGTATTGGTCCAGTTACTTCCTCTCCGGGAACGAGTAAAAAATCGTCCCGTACATCCCCCTTCAATGAAACTGTAGAAGGATCGATAAATTTATTATGTTCACTGAGGATTAGAAAATTATATCCCCGATCATGATACCATTGAGCGACCACATTGGGTGTAGTATCTGCATGTCCGCAAAGTGTGGTGTGCACATGAGTGTTTCCTTTGTACCACTTCTGTGAGTGTACAAGAGTAGGAAGCAGGGCAATAAGGAGAGTGAGGAGTTTCACAACCCCACCATCTTCTGCCGCAACCGGACAGTCAATGGATAATTTATAGAAACCGAAAAACGGACCACCGGAGTTGATCCTTTTATGATATGCTTATGACAACCGGTTCCTTTGACCCAGGGTAGTTGGTTTTCTTTTATCGGTGAATGAACAAAATAAAACCTTATATTAGAAACCGTAAACTCTAGGTTAATCCCTGCGATTCCTCTTTGGATGCCGTAAAAAATTGTAGACTAGGAAGACTCCTAGAAGCACGAATGTACCAGACGGCCAGGCATACCAGCCAAGACCAAAGGAAAGACCAATCAAAAAACAGGCAACCCAAATACTCAACATAGCAACGAAAAAAAACAGTGCCCTAACAATAGAAGGGTCCTTTCTCATCGGCAACTCACGGTTCCCGTAATTGTAATCTCCAAATCCACCAGGATGAAACATGTTTTAAACCTATGCCCACCCTCTAGAATAAGCAAGCGGGCGGACTAATTTTCATTAAACCTGACCATTAAGGTATATCGATTGGCTCAATCCACTTGCGAAAAAAAGAAGGAATTGCAGAATGAACCTTTGTGAAGTCATATATTATTTCAATCCTCCCCTTCATACTAACGATTGGTATAGCCAATGGAGCCAATCTTAATGTAGCAAAGCCGGATAAGCATCCCTATGTCGACCCGGCAGGTGGTCGGGGAAACCATGAATATACCGACCAAAAAGTAAATGAAGCCCGGGTTTATGATTTCTATCAAAGGCAGGCTGATTACTATATGGCCAACCCGAATAAGACCCCTGACATCTTGCCTTCCTACCCTGGTCTGGATGCCGGTCTGCATGGTCACTGGGGAAAATATAATCAGAATAATCATAATGACGGCCGTTGGAATGAAGGAGACACCGGAGAACATTTTGCCCATGTCATAAAGGGCAAAGGTTTAAATGTGGAAAAGGGAATCTGTGTAAAACTAGGTGTCGGTCATATGCTGTCCGCTTGCTTTGACACAAAGTCCCTTTCTTACCGTGCCGTTTGGCAGGATGGATGGGTAAATTTTCAACCATTCCGTTGGGGTTCATCGCGCGGAGCAAATATTGATGGAAAGACCTGGTTTTCTATTCCCAAAGCTGAAATGCCCAAAGGGGGAGAATATCTAGGCTTACACCGGTTTGGAAAACGGGTCGTATTCGAATATCAAATTGGAGATACAAAAATCCAGGACGAACCATGGGCTGGGAAAAATTCTTTCTATCGAAGAATCGATTTCCTGAACCCGG
>CAWVXY010000106.1:0-5058 GCA_963934295.1 uncultured Opitutia bacterium | reverse complement strand
CATTGCGAGGAGGGAACGAAAGTGAGCGACGCGGCAATCCATCGTGGCTTGAGGGTATGCGTACGACTTGTCTCTTCGCTTACTGGTTCACAGTGGATCGCCACGGGCTTTCAGCCCTCGCGATGACAATATGGGGTAAAGGATGCCCTCGCGATGACAAGAGTGAAGACGCCCTCGCGATGACAAGGTGTGGAGCATAGTAAACACCCGTGGAGGAGACTTTCGGAGTCCTTCACTCTACTCATCTCCTCCACCGGCTCATCCCAGAATGGGGTTTTGCGAAGCCAAATCATTTTTTGACGACGCGGGACCAAGACGCGTTTCCAAGCTTAGCTTTGTGAAAAGTCCATTCCACTCAAACCAACGCGGAAGCCAACACGGAAGCCGATGTTGTTGTTACGGTTGCTGGGGGTGTTGTTGTTGCGCTTAGCAGAACGCAGGTTCGTCCCGTCGTTGTTCCAGGAACCACCCCGTTTGACCCGATTCGAGCCCGATGCCCTCGTCTTGCGCCCTAAATCCATAAATCGTTGACCATTCTTTAAATGCTTCCCTGTAAGTTGATCAGGTTGGACAGGCTGCCAAATCCCAACAGGCACTGGTGCCTCTGTTGAAGTTCCAATTCATCAATCATTCCCTCATTGGCCTGCCATTCCAGGCTACGAATTTTTCGGAAAAACCGTACCCTTGCCCGCCGGTCCGGTTCCATCCGAAAAGGATGAACCGTATGACCTAAAAAGGGTACACCGCCCCGCACTCTTTCCGGGTGGGCCCGTTTCTTTAATTGTAATCCAATTCCATCCAATTCTTTTTCCACCCCCTCTCTTGCTTTCATTAACTCGTCTCTTTCATACCCCCACAATATAAAGTCGTCCATATAACGGAGGTATCCAGGTACCCCCAAAACTTGCTTACAAGTCCGGTCAAGTTGTGAAAGATAATGATTCGCAAAGAACTGGGAAGCCAGACTTCCGATGGGCAAACCCCGTCCTCGCTCCGTTTCGTAACCGCCAATAATTTGAGCAAACAACTTCAGCAAATGAGCATCCTTGAACACCCGCCCGAGCATTTCAAGTAATTGTGAATGCACCACCGAATCAAAGTACCTCCGAACATCCAGTTTTAAATACCACTTATACCGACGAGCAAAAACCTGAGCTCTTTTCAACGCCCCATGGGTACCCTTTCCCTTCCTGCAGGCAAAGCAGTCATCAATCAGCTTCTTTTCCATTATGGGTTCACAAAGATTAAATATTGCATGCTGAGCGACCCGTTCACGAAAGGCAGGGGCATGTATCATCCGTGTCTTCGGGTCACGAACTTCAAAACTATGGTATTCCTCAAATGGGAAACTTCTATCCACCAATCCGTCGCACAAAAATCTTAAATTCTCATCCAGGTTCTCACGGTACACATCCGCTTCATGCTTATCGCTTAATCCCCGTTCGGCTCGGCAAAACGCGAGGAGCAAATTCTCCCACTTCACAATTCCGGGCATCAGGTGACCCACTCGTTTCATCTGCCTTAATCCACCAAGCTCAGCCTGTGTTCAAGGCTTGTCATCCGCTGCTCTTATCTTGGCCTCGTCCTTGAGGACTTTCAAAAATTGCCCCCCATACTTTTCTACCCTGTTTTCTCCCACACCATCAATCTTAGAAAGTGCATGGGCAGAAACCGGAAGTGCCTTGGCGATCTCGGCCAACTGTTCATTAGTAAAAATTGCGTACGCGGGAATCTGCTCTGCTTTTGCCAATTCTTTGCGGATATCCCGCAAACGGGCAAAAGTGACAAAATCTTCCGGTGATAAAACTTCCTTGTAATCGACCACCGCCTTGGCTCGTTTCTGAGGATCCTTGGAAAGAGCCCCATCTCGCCAGCGTATGCTAAAACACCACTGGGCTCCCCCCTCTGCCGCTACGAACTCCTGTCTGACATCAACCACTGCCTTACTTGCAAGAAAAGCATTTAACTCCCCCTCCAGTAACTCGTCCCCGCAGGCGGGTATTTGAAAAAAACTATAGTTAAAGGATACTTTAGCCACCTTACCTTGCAGGCTTCTTACAATAGTAAAAGGAAGTCTTTATCATTTCGCCCGTCGCTCGGTTCGTTTGGCCCCGCGGGGCTTCCGCCCTGCTTGGGCCAAGACTCCCCTCGCTCCCTTGCATTACTGGCTTTTTTGGAAACCAACACGGAAGCCGATGATGTTGGGACGGTTGCTGGGGGTGCCGTTGCTGCGCCTAGCAGAACGCAGGGACGCCCCGCCGTAGTTCCAGGAACCACCCCGAGTGACCCGAAGCGAGCCCGATGCCGGTCCGCTAGGATCCACCACCGGGTTGCCGGTGGGATAAGCCGCCTGGTACCAGTCCGCGGTCCACTCCCACACATTTCCGTGCATATCAAAAAAGCCCCACGGGTTGGCCGCATATTGCCCCACATCGCGGGTTTGTTTAAAATCGTTTCCGTCATTAGCGCCGCCATCCCAATTATAATTCGCATTCGAGCTGGCAATTGTCGTGCCCCAAGAGTAGGCCGTACTGGTCCCCGCACGGCAGGCATATTCCCATTGTGACTCGGTAGGCAACACATAGGCCCAGCCCACTGGCAATCGGCCTGCTGCCTGCTCTTGCGTGGTTAACTGGGTGCAAAACGCAACCGCCTCTGTCCAATTTACTTTCTCGACCGGGCGGTTGCCATTGCCCGTAGCGTTAAATTCACTCGGGTTTGATCCAATCACCGCCTCGTACTGAGCCTGAGTGACCTCGTATTTGCCGAGGTAAAACCCTTTGGTGAGGGAGACATTGTGCTCGTCTTCCCGATCGGATTGCCTACCCGCTTCGGTGGTTGGACTGCCCATGGTAAAGGTGCCGGCTGGCACCCAGAGCATGTCCATCGCCACGGTGGCATTGAGGTCCACCGAGCGGTTGCCCACCACCGTGACTGTTCGGTTGGCGGTGGCGGTATTCCCCGCGGCATCGGCCACGGAGTAGGTTAAAATATAGGTACCCGTTGTATTCATGTCCACCGTCCCGCTGACGGAGATGGAACTGGTTAAATTCCCGTCCCGCGCATCGTGCCCCGCGGCGCCTGGCTCCGCCCAGGCTTGCCCGGCCTCACGCGTGATCCCAGCTCCCCCGAACAATTCCAGTTCGGGATTCGCCGTGTCTGGCTGGACTGGTTGGAAACCAACACGGAAGCCGATGCGGCCGTCACGGATGCTGGGGGAGCTGCGGCTGCGCTCAGCAGAACGCAGGTTCGCCCCGTCGTTGTACCAGGAACCACCCCGTTCGACCCGATACGAGCCCGATGCCGGACCCTCAGGGTTAGTCTGGGCACCAGTAAGATAGTTCGCCTTCCAGTCGCTGACCCATTCCCAAACATTTCCCTGCATATCAAAAAAGCCCCAGGGGTTCGCGGCATACTGACCCACATCTCGGGTTTGTTTAAAATCATTACCTGTATTATGAGCCCCATCCCAGTTGTAGTTGGCACGGGAGGAATTGATATCATTGCCCCATGAATATGCTGATGTAGTGCCTGCCCGGCAGGCATACTCCCATTGGGCTTCCGTGGGGAGAACATATTTCCAACCCGTTGGTAACCGACCCGCGGTCTGTTCGATGGCATTGAGTTGAGCAAGGAAAATCTGAGCATCCTCCCAGGAGGCTTTTTCCACCGGGCGGTTACTCCCCTTAAACTGGCTCGGATCGGCACTCAGACCCGCGGAGTTTCCATTCATCACTGCCTGGTATTGGGCCTGCGTAACCTCGTGTTTACCAAGATAAAATCCATGGCTCAGGGTGACCTGATGCTGGGTCTCATCGGTCCCACGTCCAGTTTCATTGGCCGGACTGCCCATGGTAAAAGTGCCCGGGGGGCAGAAGATCATATCCATACTGATCGAGGCCACGGTGTGGCTGGTTGGGGTACCGTCCACCACAAGTTGAGTGGGCTGAGTGGTGACCGTTCCAAAATCATTGCTCACCACGAGGGTATAATTTCCATCGTGCCGGGTACCATTTACATCCTCGATCACATGGCGTTTTTTATCCGCACCCGTAATCGCCTGCCCATTTTTATACCATTGATAATTCAAATACTTGCCCTCCGCACGGGAATGTAAGGTGATGGTCTGCCCGTTAAAAATCAGACCGGGAGCCTGTGGGGACAGGGTAATCTCTGGTTTTAAATATTTAAGGATCTGTTCATTTAACTGAGCGGTGGTGATGGTGTTATTTTTTATCTGCGAAGCGGTCACTCCACCTGATTTCACCGAATTGGCAGTTTGGGCAACATCTGCAGTCTTAGCGGTCTTGGCAACTTCTGCAACCAGTGCCCGGGGAGTAGCGGTGATCCGTTGATCAGGAGCCAGGTGGCGCAATCCCTTGCCATCCCCATTATCAAAACGCACCTTTAAATAAAGTTCCTCATAATCCAGAAACAGTTGTGGGGGCAAAGCATTCATTCCCTGACCACCCAGAAGTACATTGTATCGCCCAATGGTTACGGGTACACGAATCGTATCCTCCTTACTTTTCCCATTCCGCCAGCGGGTCTTTCCCTCCTTATCCTGCAGGGCAAAAGTAAATCGGGCTTCTCCGTCAAAATTAATCCCGTTAATCGCAACTTTGCCAGAATAAGGAACCGGTTGGGCAGACCACAGAAAAAGCGTGAAAAAAAGAAAAAAAATCAGAACAGGTAGGTTTTTCATAATAGAAATCAAAGATTCAAGAGAATTACACTAAATATTTAGGCGGATTGTCAAACGGGTAATCAGGTGAAGTATAAAGAGATTCCGGTTCGCTTTTTGTGGACCAGTGGATCGCCACGGGCTTCGCCCTCGCGATGACAAGGTGGGGTGAAGGAATGGAGTGTGCGAGTCGATAACCATACACTCTTTGTCATTGCGAGGAGGGAACGAAAGTGACCGACGCGGCAATCCATCGTGTCCCGGGGGAGGCGGACGACTTGTCTCTTCGCTTACTGGCTCACAGTGGATCGCCACGGGCTACGCCCTCGCGATGACAAGATGGTGAAGGAATGGAGTGTGGATTATGATGACTA
>CAWVXY010000105.1:0-5085 GCA_963934295.1 uncultured Opitutia bacterium | reverse complement strand
CACGAGTATCTTTTCTGGCTCAACAACGAACCGGGAGATGCTGAAAGAAGACATCTCATTGCTGTACGCTGGAAGAAATGGAGACTCTATAAAAAGTATGCCAAGGATGACTGGCAATTATTCGACCTGGTAACTGATCCGAAGGAAGAGAAGAATGTGGCAAAGAAACACCCGCAAATCGTGAATCGACTATCCTCGAAGCACAAAGCTTGGGTCAAGACCCTCGCCCCTTTGGGCAAGATCCCAAAGCTCTCTAGGTCCAACGATCGCATTGGAACGGGACATGGTTGGGCTTACGCCAAAGATTCTGACAGGTAAGTAATTTGTTGGCCAGGTTTTGCTCTCCACTCAATGTACTTATGGTGGAGCTCTACCCTACTTAATCAGGAAAAAACTTTGGAATCAGGATGTATTTAGGCTTGCGGTAAAAAGTGCTCTAAGAAAAAATCATGTTATGAACACTAGAACAAACCGCCGATCCTTCATCAAGGGTATGGGAGTCAGCCTTGCCCTCCCCATGATGGAGTCTCTTGCTCCCCGTGCACATGCCGCCGGTTCATTGAAAGCCAAACGGATGGCCGTCGTATCCGTTCCTTTCGGGATGGTGGTGGACAAGTTTCACCCAAAAGACACAGGAGAAAACTGGACCCTCTCCCCCACCCTTGCTCCCCTCGCCGAACTCAAACAGGACTTCACGGCCTTTTCCGGTCTCGACCACGGAGTGAATGGAGGCCACGCAGCCAACCATACTCTCCTAAGTGGCATCAAGAGTACTGAGCGGGCCGGTTACCCTGATGGGAACCTTACTGTCGACCAAAGAGCCGCAGAGTTGGTAGGTCACCAGACCCGGTTCCCATCTCTTGTCTTCTGGCGGGACGGCATGAGCTATACCCGCACTGGAGTACGTGTCCCGGCCTTGGAGAAACCCAGTGATGCTTTCAAGCTCATGTTCGTGAACGACACCGACGAAGAGAAAAAGTTCAACCGGGCCGCCTTAATGTCAAGCGGTAGTATTTTGGATACAATCCTCGAGGACGCACGTAAATTGCGACATGAACTCTCCGGCAACGACCGCCACAAGCTCGAAGAGTACTTCGACTCGATTCGGGAAACCGAAAAGAAAATTGAGATTTCCAAGGGATGGGTCGACAAGGGCAAGCCCCGAATCAAGGATAAAGGAATGAACAGCATCGCTGCGGGAAGCCGGGACGATGCTCTTGGCAGCAATCAGGTCGAAATCTGGATGGACTTGATGTTACTGGCCTTGCAGACAGACTCGACCCGCATCGTCTCAATGGCCGCCAATAACTGTAATTGGGGATTGGAGGGCGTGACAGACAGCTACCACACCCTCTCGCACCATGGCCAACGTGAAGAAGTGCTAGCCCAGTTGGCAATTGTGGAGGAATTTCTGATGAAAAACTTAGCCCGCTTTATCAAGCGGCTAAAGGATGTAAAGGATGCGGAGGAACGCCCTCTTCTCGAAAGTACTCAGGTCTTGTTTGGCTCCGGACTGGGAAGCGGAAGCCGGCACAGCAACGTAGACCTTCCCCTCATCCTCGCAGGTGGGGGATGGAAACACGGCCGTCATCTGGATGCCCGACCCAAACAGCCACTGTGCAACCTTTTCCTTAGCATGCTCCAGCAGATGGACGCCGAACAAGACTACTTCAACCGAAGCAGCGGCACCTTGACTGGCTTGTCTTGATTATGCATCGTCCAATCCTCTGCCTCGCATCAGTGGCTTTGCTTGCCCCTTTTGCGAGTGCCGTAAATCCACAAGCTTTCTTCGAGCAACATTGTATCCGTTGTCACGGAGAGGATAAACAAAAGGGCAAACTTAGGCTCGATGGTGAGGCTTGGGACCGGACCGAAGAAAATAAAACCGAGCTTTGGCAGGAAGTCATAGACCGAATCGATTCCGGGGAAATGCCTCCGGAGGAGGAACCAAGACCTCTTGCCAATGAGCGTTCGGACATTCTTTCCCACATGCGGACACTTCTGTCAAAGACCACTGCGAACGCCAAGCCCAAGCAAGTTACTTTGCGCCGCCTCAACCGTGTGCAGTACCGCAACACAATACGGGATTTACTTCTTCTTGACCTAACAGTCGACGACCCGACTGAGGCCTTTCCAGCCGATGACAAACTCGAGGGCTTCGACAACCTTGGCGAAGCTCTGCAAATGTCAGATTTCCTTCTCCGTCAATACCTGAAAGTCGCCCGACGCTTGGTGGACCGGTCCACTTTTACCGGCCATAAGCCCGAACCCGTTACTTACAGCCTGCGTCAGGAAGGTAAAAACCGCCCCAAGAATTTCAGCATGGGAAGAGACGACGCCACTCGATCCTACGCCGTTTTGACCAGCAACGACGAACGGGCTCCTGGTGATCCGAGAGGTCAATCCCTTACGAACTGTAGAGACGGAGCCACCCACGACGGATATTATGACTTCACCTTCGAGGTCGAGTCTCAAGGGAGAGGTAACCTAACAAAAGTCTTTGGTGCCCAGCGTCGAAAAGACTATCCGGTGTATCGGCCCGAAGATCTACATCGCTTTGAGATTTACATCACGGCTCCCAATAAATCATCCGCCGTGCAAACCCGTCCGCGCACCTTGGTTCACGCCATCGACTTACCGGACGAAGAGCGGGTGGTAATCAAAAAAAGAATTTGGCTCCCCAAGGAATGGAGAGTCGAGGTCGGCTTTGGCAACGGGTATTGGGGGGTGGTCGACCCCATTCTTCTGGTTGACCCCGGATTTGACTTGGAAACTTTTCGCGAACTCCCCAAACGGGAACAAAACTCACGCTATGGAAAACTTCTGATCGACCGTTTTGAGAAGGTCGATGCGCCCCGTATCACCATCCATCGGGCAATCGAGACCGGTCCCATATACCAACAATGGCCGCCCGCCAGCCACGAGATGATTTGGGGCAAGGAAGGACAGTCCGACGATGAAATCGTCCGCGCCTTCGCAACCCGAGCCTTCCGTAGACCAGTAAGCGAAGAGCAAATAGCACCCTACCTTCGCCTCGTGAGAACCAGCCCCGAGGGCCTTCGCAGCGCCATCGAAGCGATCCTGTGCTCCCCAAGGTTTCTCTACCTTCAGGAAAACGGCGATGAGCTAGACGATTATGCGATCGCCTCCCGGCTTTCCTATTTTCTTTGGAACACCATGCCGGACGAAGCACTACTCAAGGATGCAACCGAAAGGAAACTGAGGAATCCCGAAACTCTTGCAAAACATCTCGAGCGCATGCTGTCTGACCCTCGCTCGGACGAGTTCATCCACTCCTTTGCCTGGTCATGGTTGCACTTCGACAACATCGTCGAGATGGCCCCTGATCCGATTAAATTTTACGAATTTCACCGGAACCGCATCAACGAGGCAATGATTGAGGAATCCCGGATATTTTTCCGCCATCTCATCGACGAAAACTTACCGGTCTCCCGCTTTATCGACGCCGACTTTGCTTTTATCAATTCAAACCTGGCGAGACATTATGGCCTGCCTGGAAAGGTCAATACCGTGACGGCCTTCCGCAAGGTTTCCCTAGCCGGAAAACCTTTGCGTGGTGGACTTCTCGGGCAAGCCTCCGTCCTGACTGCCTCCGCCAACGGGGTAGACACCTCACCGGTTGTCAGGGGCATTTGGATTCTCGAAAACTTACTTGGAACCACACCCGACTCACCACCTCCTGACCTCGACCTGCCCGAACCCGATGCACGGGGTGAACTGACTATCCGCGAACTGTATGCCAAACACCGCACTATCCAGTCATGTAACGACTGCCACAAAAAAATCGACCCTCTCGGTTTCGCCCTCGAAAACTTCGATGCCACCGGACAATTGAGAACGCAGTATGAGTCCGGACATCGGATCGACTCCTCCGGGCGGATGCCGGACGGCAAAACATTCAAGGATCTTGATGGGCTCAAAAAGATCATGACTGCCGACTTCCGCCAATTCTCACGAAATCTCTCTACCAAGTTACTCACCTATGCCACCGGACGTACCATGGAGGTCTCTGACCGGCCTGAGATTGATCGGTTGGTCGAGCTATCCTTGAAGAATAAAACTGGGCTCAAGGATCTGCTCCGCGAGGTCGTTACCAGTGAGATCTTCTTGAACAAATGATACCATCCAGTAAAGAAGTGAGTTCCACTCAAAGATCTTGCGGCCCCTCCCCTCGGGAAGGACTTCATATACTTCAGATCATTCGTTATCGAGCAACCTCGGAGCGGTAAAGCCTCGCTCTCTGGCCAGCTTCAGCTCCTTTTCTAATTGCTTAACTTTTTGGGGAAATTTCTTCGCCAGATTATTTCGCTGACTAATATCCTTGGAGTAATGGTATAGCTCGACCGGGTCATCATCATCCTCGGGATAATTCCGTTTTTCTTCCCATGCCTTTACCCGGCCCGAATGATATCCTGACTTCCCAGTTACTAAATTCCATTCACCCACCCGAATGGCCCAAGCATCCGTCCTTGTATTATGAACATGGACGGATCGCGGATTAGCTTTTTTTCCCTTCAGCAAAGGCAACAGGTCATGAGAATCTTCAGCAGCACCATCCGGTAGTTTGTACCCGAGTGAAGAAGCAATTGTTCCCATGAAATCAATTTGGGAAACCAACTTATCACAGGTACTTCCCGCCTTGGTGACCCCTGGCCACTTGACGATGAAAGGAACGTGATGACCGCCTTCGTAAATATCCCGCTTCAATCCCCGGAAAGGCTCAGCTGACCAGTGGTCAAAAGTTTGATCGCGTTTATAAGCATACTTTTCAGGGCCATTATCAGCAGTGAAAATAACTATCGTATTATCTGCCTGTCCGCTCTGCTCGAGTGCCCTGATAATTCGTCCACAAGCATCATCGGTTTCGTAGACAAAATCGCCATAGGGTCCGGCTCCTGACTTCCCGTCAAATTCATCGTTTGGAATGATCGGGGCGTGTGGTGACGGAAAAGCAAAATAAAGAAAAAATGGTTTATCATTGCTTGCCTGTTTTTTTATGTACTCGACCGCCTTCCTCGTGGTGGTAGGAATATTTTCATACGGATCCCAACCGGAAAACATCGG
>CAWVXY010000104.1:0-5166 GCA_963934295.1 uncultured Opitutia bacterium | reverse complement strand
GTATTTGCCTGAGGGTTTTTCAAGTTTGATCTCCTAATCATATGACGGCCAAATTAAAGGGTGTCGTCTTTGATATGGACGGTGTAATTATCGAAAGTGAACACACTCATTACACTGCGATTTGCGAAGCAATGGGAGAGCGGATGAACCAAACCTATGAAACCTTTCTTACCAAGTGTACGGGTGGGGATGAACGTTTTGCCATGGGACGCTTGGCTGAGTTTTCCGGAATAGAATATGACGAATCCTTATTTCAGCAGTGGTCGAAAAAGAAAGCTGTAGCCTATCAAAGACTGGTTGGGGAATCAGCTACTGCAATGCCTGGAGCTATTGAATTAGTCTGTTCGGTTGCCGAGAAGTTTCCGATTGGATTGGCCACTGGATCAAGAAGGTCCGATGTGGAAGCTGCTTTCTCCACTCTGGCGGGAGGAAAGTTAAACGGGTTATTTCAGTCCATAGTTACTAGCGATGATGTAGCTAAAACAAAACCTGACCCCGCCACTTATGCAAAAGCTGCAGAAGGGATGGGGATTTCTCCTTCAGCTTGTTTAGCGATTGATGATTCCCCAAATGGAGTGTCATCCGCAAAAAACGCAGGCATGAAGGTTTTGGGAATCACTGCAATTCATAACGCGTCTAGTCTTAAAGATGCAAATTGGTATCTTCACTCACTTGAAGAAGTGAGTTTAAGGGATCTTATAAACTTGTTTGAATGCGTAAGTTGAAATTAAGATGCGGGACATGAAACCTGTTTTAATTTTAATCTTTCTTTATTATACCTTCTCAAGTTTTAGCTTTTTAAGTGCGGAACAAAATCGTCCCAATATTCTTTGGCTGGTTGTTGAGGACCAATCAAAACACTACGGTTTTAATGGAGAAAAACTTGTCCACACTCCGGTGCTGGATGGATTAGCTGCTAATGGAATTCGCTTCACCAATGCCTCTGTCACCGCACCCGTCTGTTCAACTGCCCGTTCAGCATTGATCACCGGTATGTTTCAGACGAGTATTGGAGCACATCATCACCGAAGCGGGCGTGGTGAAGTGAAAATTCAGAAACCGGACCATATCAAATTAATCCCTGAATTATTTAAAGACGCCGGTTACTACACCTGTTTAGGTTCAAGTGGGCCAGCCGCAGGCACTGCCAGCCCAAAACATAAAAATAGACTGGGGAAATCGGACTATAATTTTGAATGGAATCCCAGCGTTTTTGATTCAGCCGAATGGTCAGGTCGAAAGAAGGAGCAACCTTTCTTCGCAAAGATTTGCCTTAGTGGAGGGAAGGCCCGTTCCCAGGCCCGTTCGTCAAAAGATATTCCTCATGTTAAATCTGCCGATGTTAAATTGCCACCATACTACCCAAGGCATCCGGTGGTTCTCGAAGACTGGGCCGCTTATCTGGACACCTTCAGCCTGATGGATTTTCAGGTTGGTCAAATTGTTGATCGTTTAAAAAAGGAGGGTGAATTTGAAAATACAGTAATCCTTTTCATTACTGATCATGGGGTCAGTCATGCACGGGGTAAGCAGTTTTGCTATGATGAGGGAATGATGATTCCTTTCTTTGTTCATGCACCTAATCGGGTCAAAGGTGGAACGGTAAGAAAAGAACCAGTGTTGCATATCGATATGGCTGCCACCTCTCTTTATTTCGCGGGTATTGATATTCCTAAGTATATGGAAGCCCGGACGCTCTTCGGTCCAAATGCGGTCAAACGGAAATTTGCGGTAAGTGCCAGAGATCGATGTGATGAGACCTATGACCGTATCCGTGCGGTTCGGACATTGCACTATAAGTACATTCGAAACGGATACCCGGATCGCCCTCATTTGCAAGCCTGCGCCTATAAAGACAATAAGGATACGTATATAGCCATTCGCGATTGGGGAGAAAAAGGTAAGCTTAGTGATTTGCAAAAGAATCTATTGCTTTCCCCTAAGCGGGCCAAAGAAGAACTCTATGATTTAAAAGACGATCCTTGGGAGCTGACAAATTTGGCAGGGGAACCTAAACACTCCAAAATTTTGCAAAAAATGAGAAAGACTCTTGATCAGTGGATTATTGAAACTAAAGACAGGGGGCAGGATGTGGAATCGATGAAAATGTATGACAGTGATATGCAGCTTTATTTGGATGGCCTTGCGAAGAGAGGACGGGGAGATCGTCTGGAGGAAATAAAAGCAAATATTGCTTTAATGAAGAAGTGGTGGAAGGAAGGGAAGTAACTTTTTTATAAAATTAATCCAAAACTTATTATGAAATCCTTACCTACTTTATTTGCATTTGTAATATTATTATTCGCCTTTGGAATTCAGTTAACTGCCAAGTTGCCCAACATCATATTTATCATGGTCGATGATATGGGTTACCACGATCTTGGTTGTTATGGCAGCAAAACAATTAAGACACCCAATATTGATCGGATGGCGAAGGAGGGGATCCGCTTTACCGATTGTTATTCTGGGGACACCGTTTGCGCATCTGCACGGAGTACCCTGATGACCGGTTATCATAAGGGGCACACGCCCGTTCGTGGTAATTCCGGAGGCATTCCACTTTTTCCTGAAGATATCACGGTAGCTGAGGTACTTAAAAAAGCCGGTTATGTGAACGGTGGTTTTGGAAAATGGGGACTGGGAAATCAGGGAAAGGACGGAGCGGCCGAACGGCAGGGGTTCGATCTTTTTTATGGTTATTATAACCAGTGGCACGCACATACTTATTACACGCACCTTTTTCGTAATAGTAAAAAAGTTGAGTTGAACGGCCGCTATACACATCACGCGATCTTCGATGAGACTATAAAATTTATAAAGAATAACAAGGATAAGCCTTTCTTTCTTTATTGCCCGTGGACACCACCTCATGCGGCTTACCAGATCCCAGAGGATGAGCCGGCGTGGAAAATGTATCAGGACAAACCCTGGCCTCATGACGCACGAGTTGCCGCAGCCATGGATACGATGATGGACCGGCATGTTGGAGAGATCACCGCACTCCTTAAGAAACTTGGTTTATATCAAAATACCCTGATGTTTTTTACTTCCGATAATGGGGCGGCCAAGCGGTTTGATGGGATCCACAATTCCTCCGGGGTAATGCAGGGAAAGAAGAGATCATTGAATGAGGGTGGCATACGGGTCCCCATGGTGGTGCGCTGGCCTGGTAAAATAAAAGCGGGCAGGGTAAGTAGTCACCCTTGGTATTTTCCTGATGTTATGCCCACCTTTGCCGAGATTGGTGGTGTTTCCACTGAAGTTCCCGAGGATATCGATGGTATTTCCATTCTTCCCACTTTATTGGATGAGGGAGAACAAAAGCTGCACGAATATATGTTCTGGCACTATGGGGTAAGGGCCGTGCGTTCAGGCAAATGGAAGGGGATCGGTAAAGGCGGTCATCTGTACCTTTATGATCTAAGTAAGGATATTGAAGAAAAGAACGATCTGTCCTCGAAACATCCTGAGATTGCCGCAAGAATGAAGAAATATATCACGATTGGATACCGTGAGCCCCGTAGTCAAAAAGATGACGGTAAATACACGGGAAAAGGAGACAAAAATTAATTCTAAATTAGTGAAATATCTGACGATATCTTTTCTATTAATTCATTTTGTAGTAAAGGCAGAGAACTGGGCTCATTGGCGTGGCCCGAGTATAAACGGACTCGCCCCTTCGGCTAAACCACCCACTCACTGGAGTGAGAAAAAGAACATCCGCTGGAAAGTACCGGTCGATGGGGAAGGGGCATCTACTCCGATTATTTGGAAGGATAAAATCTTTCTTTTGTCAGTAATTGATACTGGGAAAGTGGATCCCTCCCTGCCTCGTCCGGAAGATCAACCCAAGAGAGTCTTTGATATCACTCATCCGAATACGACCTACGAGTACATCGTGCTTTGCTTGGACCGCAAGTCCGGGAAAACGCTTTGGAGCAGGGTGGCTACCCGCTTAATTCCTCATGAGGGGACTCACCGGGATAATAACTACGCTTCTGCATCTCCCACCACAGATGGTAAGTTGCTCTATTGCTGGTTTGGGTCGGCAGGATTGTTCTGTTATGACTTGGAAGGTAATAAGGTTTGGGAGCGTAACTTAGGTGAGGTCAAGATCGGGGCAAGCCTGGGGGAGGGGTGTTCACCCGTTTTGTATAAGGACAAGTTGGTTATTCTCAGGGACAATCGTGGACAGTCGACCATACAGGTTTTGAATGCAAAAAATGGAGAAACCATTTGGAAGAAAAACCGGAACACCCGTAACGGTTGGGCGACGCCTGCAGTTGTTGAGCATGACGAAAAAGTCCAGGTCATCACCACTGCATCCAGGCCAGAAGCCGGGAATCGCCAGACTCCCGGAAAGGTGATCAGCTATGATCTTGAGAATGGAAACATCGTCTGGGAATGTTCCGGCCTGACGGACAATGCGATCCCGTGCCCAATCGTGGAAGATGGGGTGGCATACTGTATGACCGGATACCAAGGTTTTTCTGTACTCGCCGTGCCCATTTCAGGGAAAGGGGACCAGTCCGAGAACATCCTATGGAAGGGGGATTTGGGAACCCCCTACATTCCGTCCGCCGTACTTTATCACGGGTTTATTTATTTTACCCAGTCTAATCAGGCCATTCTTTCCTGTGTCGATGCCAAAACCGGAAAGGTTCTCATGGAGCGAACCCGATTGCCCGGTTTGTCAAATGTCTACGCTTCTCTGGTTGGAGCAGGAAATCATATTTATGTGGTCGGGCGCTATGGAAAGACGGCGGTGCTCAAAAGAACGGGGAAGTTTGACTTGGTTACCACGAATACCTTGGCCGACCGTTTTGACGCATCACCTGCAGTAGTCGGTGATCAAATCTTCTTGCGGGGACATAAATTTCTCTACTGTATCGAGAGAGAATAATAAGGAATAAGTCATGAACTTGACCAAAGAGAATGTGCGTAAATTTCTGGGCTGGTCCTCGGTTATCAACCTTGGGTTCCTACTCTATTGGATACTTGTTCTCACCTTAGGCAATGAATTTGTATTTCAGATACATACCTCGTGGTTCGATATCCCGCATGATCGCTTTGATGAAATCCATTACAACATGATGGGTTACTTTAAATTGGCGATTATTCTTTTCAATGTGACCCCCTATTTGGTACTCAGGTTCATTAAGTTTG
>CAWVXY010000103.1:0-5341 GCA_963934295.1 uncultured Opitutia bacterium | reverse complement strand
TTGAACAATTTGTAGTAAGAGTAGGTATTCCAAAAGTATGATGATAGGATCTTACAAAATGATCGGCACCCGCCTTCGATGCTGAATATGGACTATTGGGTGAATAGGAAGTCGTTTCAGAAAAAGCCGGATCGGTATTACTTAAACTACCATAAACCTCATCTGTTGAAACATGTAAAAACCGAAATCTACTTTTTTCTTCCTGATTAAGATCACTGAAAAAATTCTTCGTACATTGTAATAACCGAAGGGTACCGAGTACATTGGTCTCCACGAAAGGTTCAGGTGAATCGATTGACCGGTCCACATGACTCTCTGCCGCAAAATTAATAATCGATGTAGGCCTAAAATCGATCAATGATTTGCTTACAACCTCTTCGTCTCCGATATCCGTTTTAATAAATTCATACCTAGGATCTTCATCTAAACCTGACAAGTTTTCGGGATTCCCGGCATAGGTCTGTTTATCAATATTTAAAACGGCATCGCACAAATTTTCGTTTAAAATTAATCGAATAAAATTAGATCCGATAAACCCAAGCCCACCTGTAACAATAATTCTACTCATACCGATACTTGCATTCTCATTTTACGAAGGGAATCACGAACTGCCTCTTCAACGGGCCGTAATGCAATACCGTTTCTTTCGGCTTTTGAAGTATCCATAACACAGTTTGATCGCGGCGTAATCGCAGCTTTACTCATAAAATCTTCCTCGTTGTTAAAGAAGCTAAATTCCTTCTCGGTTACACCCTCCTCCTTCATCCACTCTACCACTTGACGGGTTGTAATAGATCCAATATTGGTTAAGTTATAAATCCCAGGCTTACACTCTTGCGTAAATGAAGAGAGGCAAGAATTAATATAATCATCAATATGGGAGATAGAATTTTCTGCTTCCAATAAAGAAGCGTAATTTAAAAGTTTTTTAAGGTAATTTCGAGAACTGCTTTCTTCGTTGAAAGGAATACGCAATCTCCAAATGTAACAATTCTCGGCATCCTTTAAAACTTCTTCTCCCAAGGCTTTGGTTCCACTGTAAAAACTGCATGGTCCGTTACGAAATGAAAAGTTTGGTTCATCCTCTTCGCCCCAACCATCTCCATTAGCTTTCCTGGCAGAGTAAATACAACCACTAGATACATGTCCCCAAGGAATGCCAAGTTCCTCACAAGCAGCTCGAATTCTTCCCGGCAAAACTGCATTTCCAAACAAACATTCTGATTTATCTGACTCGCAAGCATCTACATTTGGTTTTCCAGTGTAACCGGCAGCGTTTATCAAAAACCTTGGTTTTATTTCATTCAAAAGCGATCGTAATTCATCTGAATTAGTATAATCGATTTCTTGGCGGGATAACCCACGAACTTCTTCACCTTTGCTTTCAAGGTGATTAACAAAATAAGAACCAAGGTATCCTGTTGCTCCCAGCACTACATACATAAAAGCTTATAATCTCAAAATTTCAGAAAATGACAACGGAGATATTTAGTCCTTAGTAGATTTCTTACTTTTTAAGTTTCAGGCTTTAAACTTTAGGACAATCGTTGACCCTATAATTATAAAGTATTAAGAAGGTTAATTTACAAATTTAGATATATAAAAAATTAAGGAGCAAATGCCTACCATTACAGATAATTTTGAGGAAGATAATTCAAAATATGCTGTAATTACAACCAAAGTTAACAAGGATTATCCAAAAGTAATATCTTCCTTAAAAGAAAAGAAACGAACTTGGCAATTGATGCTCGCCACTCTTTTCAAAGGGAATAAAAAAAATGACATTGAAGAAACTTTTTCAGCCCTTTCAGATATTTCGCTAAAAATAAAAAAAGGGGATGCCGTTGGAATTATTGGATTAAATGGATCTGGAAAAAGCACTCTCTTACAAATTATTGCTGGCACATTGCAACCAAGCTCAGGTGAAATTCACTCAAACGGTAAAATCGGCGCACTCCTTGAGTTAGGATCAGGGTTTAACCCCGAATTTACTGGAAGAGAAAACATTTACCTAAACGCTAAAATCTTAGGGCTTAGCAAGAATGAGGTTGATAAAAAATATGATCAAATAACTTCTTTTTCTGGCATCGGAGACTTTGTAAATCAGCCCGTTCGAACTTATTCAAGTGGAATGGTCGTCAGGCTTGCTTTCTCCGTAATCGCTCACACCGACCCTGACATTCTCATTATTGACGAAGCATTGGCAGTTGGAGACGCCCGTTTTCAATCAAAGTGTTTTTCATTCCTCGAGACATTTAAAGAAAAAGGTAAAACCCTATTATTTGTCTCCCATGACATTAATTCAATTGCACGCTTGTGTAGTTCTGCGGTTCTTTTACATAAGGGAAAGATTGAATCAAGTGGTATTCCCAAAAATGTAATAAACGAATACTCTAAAATTATTTCTGGAGATAAAACCAAACCTCAAGAAAGTGAAATCTCGAAGGAAAAAGATAAATCCATTGCTAAAAAACCTAGCAATGAGATTCTTCGTTCTGAATTACTTAACTCTGAAGAGGGAAACAAACCTGCCTTAGAAGAATTTAATTACGGAGGTAACAAAGCAGAAATTATTGAATTTAGTATCCTCAATAAGGAAGGCTTTGAATCAAATGTAATACCATCCTCCGAAATATTTGAAATCACTTTCACCGTTTTAGGCAAAGCAATGGTTTCAAAACCAATTTATGCGTTAACGATTCGAGACACTAAAGGGCAACAGATTTATGGACAGAATACCCTCTTTTCAAAATTATCTACAAACGATCTAAAAGAAGGAGAGAAAATTAAAATCACTTTTCAGCTCACTGCAAACCTTGGTGATGGCAAATACTTAATCTCCCTCGGAGTAACTATATTTCAAGAAAATGACGAACTTGAAGTTATTCATCGACGCTATGATGTAGAGGAATTACAAATTATTAATTCTGATGGTTCCTTTGGCATCGCAAATTGCGATGGTTCTATTAAATACGAGGTTCAAAACGACACTAAATAGTATCTAATGGAATCTAAATTTAAAGATCTTTTAAGTACTTATTTTGGATCAGGTTGGTTATTTTTCCTTCCATACCTATTTCTTTATCTTGCTTTTTGGGCTTTCAATACACCTGTCCAAGTACTCCTAAAGGTATTTTATATTCTTCATATTCTTCATATCATTGGTCTTGGCTATTTTATATATTTAAAATGCAGATTCATAAATTTAAAAGATTTATTCTTTTGGGCGGTTCTCTTTTCTTTCTTTTTCAATGTCGGAGTATATTTGGAATTTCCCTCCGATCCATGGACTCACCTTTTTAGGATATTTCAATGGGAGCATATTAACCAAATTCATCAGGCTAATTCTAATTACAAATTTGCTTACTTTTTTGGTTTTAGCGTGTTGGGTCAATTAGACCCAATAAATCATAAGTTCGGTCTTAATGGATACCACACATTTTGGGCGACACTTACTACGATACAATTTTACAAATTGGCATTAAGTACCATTAAGAGCAAAACTTGGGCAAAACTAGCAACAACTTGCGTTTTGCTTATGCTGGGCAATAGTTCATTCAGCTTTTTCAGTTACTATGGCATTTCATCAACTATGCTTGCAATGATTGCTTTCCTTGCAGCACTTAACACATTGATTTTATGGCAGATTAAAAAACCAAATTATAATATATTTTTAATATTACTCGCACTTACTCTTGGCATATTCAATCATCCCCAAAGTTTACTTCTTTTCCTTTCTTGCGGAACAGGTGTTTTGTTCCAATTCATAATCGCCAAGCATGGTTGGTTAAGTTTTTTTAAAATAATTGGGATTGGATCATTAATAACTTCAATAATTTTTTATCTGATTATTCAGTTACCCTTTTGCGATGACCTCAGAATGTTAATGAACCCATATAAACTTTCTGGTGAATGGTTTTACTTCTGGGGCGGTTTTAAATTGTTTTCATTTAATCCGGAGATCAACAATGCGTCAGGAAGATGTATGCAAATACTTGGATGGTATGGAATATTAAATTGCCTGGCATCTATTTACCTTATTAAAAAAAACCACATACTTGGATGGATCTCGCTGTCTCCAATTTTATTTCTACTTTATCCACCCTTTGCTCAGACACTAGCTTTTATTTTACTTGAGTATAAGGTTTTAATTGTTTTTCAAAGAATCCTACTCGGTATTCCTTTAAGCTTTTCGATAATTCTAATTTTAAAAAATGTTGCCGAGTTTAAATTTCCCAAAGTAAGTAAAACTTTAATTATCCCATTTATATTTATTTTTCATTTATTGTTTTCTCTTAACCCAAACCCCCAATATTTTGGAAGGTTTTTCAATATATTTGAAAGGCCAAATAGCGATTCAGGCTTTGACAAAATTTTCGAAACATCAAGTTTGATAAAACAACGCCAAATCCATTTTAAGAAAATCAAAATTTTATCTGATACAGCTACTCAGACTTTGATCAATGCACAATTAGGATTGTTGAATGATGATAGATTAAAGGTGCAAAGCTTATCGTCAAAAATTGCCGATTCAGGAGGAGTATTCAAAATTCATACCGATTCAAATGTAACTCATATTCTTACACTCTCTGAACAACCATTCCTAGATCCCATGGGATCAGTTCTAGGTAAATCTTCTGGTCATTGGGGAAGTCAACACTTAGCTAATTGTTTGAAGTATGAGCCCTATTTACAATCAGAACTAGATACATTGATAAAGCTAGGGTGGATAAAAAAATCTGTAAAACCTTGGTATTCTTTATACGAAAGACAGCCTTTGTAATAATGAAAGCATTTACTCTGCTATTTTGTATTTCCATATTTGTGCCAATGTTATGTGCTTTCTACAGCATCAAAAAATCCTCACCTTATTACATTCAGATTGTGGGTAAATCCGATACTGATACTTCATCACAACTATTTTTTGATATTGGAAATAGCTACATAGAAAAAGACTCCGTCAAGCAAGGGATTCGTAAAAAAGAAATATACGAAAAATTCATAATGCCACTGCCGATCAAAAAAATTTACGGGCTAAGACTTGACCCGCTCGAATGCAATGGTAGTTTACAGATCAAAAGTATTTCCATTCTCGGCAAAAAGAAAGATGGTAATAAACATAAAGTTCTACACGAATTTGATCTAAAATCTTTAAAAGCAGTCCAGCAGGTTGATTTAGCTTTTAACAAATCAGGAAACTTAATTGCAACTGCCCATAATGAATGCAATGACCCTGTAATCGACCTTCCTCTTGAAGAACCTCTTGACCATTGGCAAGTGTCTGAATTCCTAGGCATAGAATGGTTTAAGAAATCTGCTTTCTTTTCTTTTCTCATTACCC
>CAWVXY010000102.1:0-5465 GCA_963934295.1 uncultured Opitutia bacterium | reverse complement strand
GAAATATCTTCTTCCATCACCGGGCTAAGGGCGGGCAATGGATCGACTATCGGGGGATTCGCCACGGCCAACAAAGCATCCGCTGCTTTTGTATCTCCGATCCTTCCCAAACCGACCGCAGCCGCAACCTGTACCCGGGAGTTCTTGCTTTTTAAAGCAGTGGTAAAAACCGCAACCGGCACTTTTTTCAATTGAGTCTTTCGATCCGCCAAAGCCCGGATCGCATGCTCGGCCACCGCCGGGTCATTCGCCAACTTGACAAGATGGGCATGCGATTTCGTTCCGAGTAATTGTTTGATCGTATAAATAGCCGCAATTCTTGATTTGGAGGCTTGGGCAGAATCCAAAGCCACCGCCAACACCTCTTGGCCCTTCCCTCCTCTCCTGAGAATTTCCTGCTGAACATGAAGCTGAGTCTTTGCACTTGGGGACGAAAGAAGATTGGCAAGATCAACTGCATTTCTTTTTTTCAAATCCGGGAACTCCTGATACTTCCATCCCTTGGGAACCACACGGGAAATATGGCCATCATCTCCACCCTTGAATCCTGATTTACCCCAACTACCGATGAATAATCGACCTGACCCATCACAATCCACATCTGTGATCCTTCCGCACTTGATAAAATCTTCCTGTTGCTGAGTAAAAGTCGGCCCATCCTCACTTATCCGATGAATATACAATTGCCCCCTCCCCCAGTCACACATCATGGGCACTCCGGTATACTTCTTTGGCCATCCGGGCTCATCAAAATACATCGCACCCGTTCCGGAACCGCCCCCCACATCCACCAAGGCTGGAATAATCTCCGAAGTGTAGCGTTTAAAAAGAGTCGGGTACCCGTACTGTCCGGTTTGTACCTCATGAATAAAGCGCATATTCCACCCTCCTCCATCATTGGTGTTCCCACGGGTAAACACATTCATACAGGGATCAATCGCGACATCATAAATATTGCGCAGCCCATGGGCAAAAGCCTCCAGTTCCGTTCCATCCGGACGGACCCGGATAATTCCTCCACCATACATCGTCAATTTCGTCCCATCCGTTCCGGTTGCATCAACGAATCCAAAATCGCCCACCGCCACATAGATCCATCCGTCTATTCCCATACGAATTCCATTGGTCGTATGATCCACCCCTCGGGACTGGTTGTATTTTCGTGTGCTGATTTCCTTAACCAAATGCTTGGGTGGACCATCTGCTTTACCATCCCCATTTTTATCTTCAAGAACCGATAAGAACATCCCATCAAAATTCTTTTCATCTGCCCATTTGGTATGGAGTACATAGAGCTTATCTCCGACCGAAATCATGCCCCTCGGATTATCAATCTCCGCATAAATGGTATGGCTGTCCGAAACACCATCATTATCCTGATCGGTGAGACGAAGAATTCTTCCAAAGCCTGCCCCCTTGCCGAGAGAACCGATCTGATCGATCCCCGCATACACCTCTCCCGTTGGTGCAACACTCAAACAGGCAACACACGGAGTCAGATCCTTGGAAGAAAACAGGGTCGCTTCCAACTCCTCAGGTAAACCTAGACGCGACGGGTTTCCATAGGATGATGAGAGACATGAAAGACTTGCGAGAAAAGATAGAAAAAAATGATTTAATCTCATACTAAAATTCTAACTTAATATTTTTTTTTGCCAACTCAGATTCCCTTTCATCAGCAATTTAAAAAACAGAAGCCTACAAACCACATTTGACAAAGATTCCAAATATAAAATTATGGAAATTCCCCTAATTTATAAAACCGGATCCTTATTCTTATGAATACCATAACTTTGTTACCCCACCTTTTATTGATCAGTTTATTTATTTGCGGCTCTGCCTTGGCCAACAAACAAAAGCCGAATATCGTACTCATGTTTATCGATGATATGGGCTACGGGGACATTGGCCCCTTCGGAAATAAGATTAATCAGACACCCAACCTCGATCGCATGGCAGAGGAGGGAAATGTGCTCACCCAATTCTATGTCGCCAATACCGCATGCACCCCATCAAGAGCTGCATTACTGACTGGAACATACGCCAACCGTATCGGGATGGATGGCGGGCTTCAAAAGAAAGAAGGAATACCCAGTTTTATTGTCAATTTCCCAGGAGACCATCGTGGATTAAATCCCAGTGAAATCACCATTGCCGAAATGCTTAAGGAAAATGGATATGCAACCGGATGCTTTGGAAAATGGCATCTCGGAGACCAACCAGAATTTATGCCGCTTGCCCAAGGTTTTGATACCTATTTTGGAATCCCTTACTCCAATGATATGTGGCCGGGGAACAAAAGGGGAAATCCGGTTACCAATCGCGGTCCCTATGAACCGCTTCCTGTTATGCTTCAAAACAAAGCAATTGCCCATGTCTCGGATGACTATGATCAGGCACTTCTGGCAGAGGTGATTACTGATGAAGCGATCCAATTTATAAGAAAAAATAAAAAGCAACCTTTCTTCTGTTTTATTCCCCACTCTCATGTTCATAACCCTAGGTTTGCCCGGCCCAAGTTTCTTCAACGAGCGGAAGGAAATGTGAATCGTGCCCATGTCGAGGAGGTTGATGACAGTATTGGCCGGGTACTCAATACATTAAGGAGCCTTAAGTTGGATAAGAACACCCTGGTCATCTTCACTTCCGATAATGGCGGAGCCGGCGGTATGAGTATGGGACCCTTGCGTGGAGGAAAAGGTGGTCCCAAATACGAGGGACATATGCGTGTACCCACCCTTACCTGGTGGCCCGGAACTATCCAAGGAGGGACAACAACAAAAGCCATTGGGGTAACCACTGACCTGCTTCCTACATTTGCAAAATTAACCGGCTCAAAAATTCCCAACGATCGCATGATTGACGGCAAGAACATCGATGGAATCCTACTGGGTAAAAAGGGTGTAAAATCACCCCACAAGATCCATTACTATGAAGTGGACGGTATCCGAAGGGGAGATTGGAAATTGGTTAAGAAAAAAGTGAAGGGTAAAATTATTCGAGAACTCTATGATTTATCCAAAGATCTAGGCGAAAAAAAGAACTTGGCTCAATCAATGCCAAAATTGGTCGAAGAACTCGATCAACTTTTGGTGCAACACGCCGCAAGCATTGAAGCCAATCTTCGACCCCCTGCTTATTCCAGGAACCCAAAACCTATCCTCAAAGAAGTGGGTAACTTACCCACCCTTCGGGAATACCACAAAAAATAAAGCTAACTTTAAAACTCTTCATTATGTATAAAATTGTCATCGCCACCCTCTTTAGCCTCTTTTTCTCCTTCTCAGCCTTCAGTATGCAGGTGTTCGACATGGAGGAAATACGCGACCCAGGCACCCTTCAAATCAAGGTTCTCCAAGACTGGCACAAGGTACAAGGTCCCATCGCAACACGGCAGAAGCTGGTCACCATCAATGTGGGTGACCTATGGCCCGGACAGGAGTACCGTATCCCCGTCCGCATGGTCGTGCCCTCCAACCGCAAAGCCAAGGGATTTCACCTCACTGGTGGAAGTTCCCCTTCCCGACTGCAAAAGGATGCCCGGCCCAACCCCACCGAGCGCGAACTTTTGGAGGGCGGAGTTGGCCTCGTCATTACCGTCGTGCAGGAACCGGGAACCTACGGGCAACGAGCATTATCCCAGGCGGCGGAGAAGCGGTTTGCCGAGACCCTTAATCCCCGATTCAAAATCCAATACTGGGCCTGGCCCGCCACCTTGATGCGTGCGATCACCACCGCCTACGCAGAAAAAGATCATTTTGAAAAGGGTAAGGTTGCCGCCTCCGGCGGATCCAAAAACGGTGCATCCCCTTCCATGGCGATTATTCACGACGAGCGCATGACCGCAGTACACGCCACCGTATCCCCCATCTGGGACTCCCCACTTCGACTCAATGATGAGGACGCATGGAAAGTACTGCGGGATCAACCCGGAAGAAGAGGTGGGTTTACCGGCGGGCATTTCGGACCCAATTTCAACGAACGCGTTTTGGATGCGGGCGGTACCTGGAAAGACCTGCAAAACTTTGCCCGCGACATTTCGGATCAAGTCTTCATATCCCGCAACCTGAAAGCGTTACGAAAACGGGGGGTGGATATGCTCTTTCATCCCGGCACTCATGACTTCGTTGCCTTCGATATGGCCTGGGGTGGGAAACACCACCCAACCATTCCCGTTTACCTCGGTGCCAATTCCGGACACGGAAAACGCGGTCATCCCAAAACCGAACGGGATCAACAGAACAAATCAGGGTTTATGCTCAAGCATTTCTTTCCCGATGAGACGAAAGGTGACCTCCTCGCACCCCCTCAAGTGAAAAGTGAACTCAAAGGCAAAACGCTCAAAGTAAGTGTATCCTTCGCCCCGGATTCCGGTGAGGAAAGTGGTCGTATCTGGTGGATCTTCGACCGTGCTCCCGATGGCAGCCCCAATTACATCAGCGAAATGATCCCGGACGATCAGACCATGGAAATGGAAAAGGTTGGCAATCAATGGACCGCCACCATCAAACTTGATCCCAAAGCCAAACGAATCGATTTCTTCAGCAACCACCGCAAAACTCTGCGATACAAAGAATCACCATACAGAACTTACATGTCCAGCCCCTACACCCGGGTGAAGCTTGAAAAATAAAATAGGCCTTGTTGTTTACCTGCCTTCTGCTTTTTCTAATTTCTAAAAGCAAAAGCATCGCGTCTCACCTTTCCCAATCTGAAGATTAGATTGTTTGTATAAGAAAGAAATTTGCGGTTTCACCTCCATAACTGCGAAAAATGAAACGCTGAAATTCGGCCTGTAAAAAGTCAGCCACCGACGCATATTGAATGATAAACCACTTGAAAAGCTATCAGACGATGAGTCCATGTTCATTGACTTTTGTCCAAATCAATTGGTAAGTATATTTTACTATCTAATCAGAATAAAAAAGATAAAAGTACAAACTTGGTGTTTTTTAATTCCAAATTTTAAAAGTATGAATAAGACGCGTTCTTTTATGATCAGCAGAACACTCTTGATTTCCACATCCGGGTAAGATCATCTAAAAATTAAAAGTGAAAAAGCTTTAATAAAATCTGATGATTACAAAATTTAAAAACGACAACAAGATGACATATTGCAGTTCAATACGAACTGAGTTAATGCGACCTTTCGAGCTGGTTGGGTGGTTATTGTTCCAATCTATAAAATTGTTTTCATCTATAATTCACAACCATTCAAAATAATTTTTTTACTTAATATTCATGCATTCTAATATAATTCTCACTGACTAATTATAGTTCACAACTTAAATGAAATTAATAAGTACAGATTTAATTTCATAAGAATTTTAGACTTTATTGTACTTTTTATGTCAGGATTGAATTTCAACGGGAGTAATAAGGATAGTGTTAGCGAAAAAAAAAGAGCAATTAACCTACTTTCTTGAATTATACAGTAAGTATGAACCACTTGTGCGTGCCTATGT
>CAWVXY010000101.1:0-5527 GCA_963934295.1 uncultured Opitutia bacterium | reverse complement strand
GGAGGAGCGTCCGCAGGAGGAGCGTCCGCAGGTGGAGCGTCCGCAGGTGGAGGTTCGTCCGCTGGTGCATCTGCAGGGGGGGGGGGTTCATCCGCAGGCGCGGGTTCATCAGTTGGAGAATCAGCTGGTGCTGGTTCATCAGAGGGTTCATCCGCGGGTGCAGGCTCATCTGCAGGTGCGGGTTCGTCACTAGGCTCATCTGCGGGTTCATCCGCAGGTGCAGGTTCGTCACTTGGTTCATCAGCAGGTTCCTCTGCGGGTTCATCACTAGGAGCTTCAGCAGGCGTTTCGGCAGGCGCTTCGGCAGCAACTTCATTAACGGCGGTGGAAACTTCAGCCATTGACACATCAGCGGTGGTCGCAACTGCTGTATCCAAGTCAGCATCAATCGATGCTAAATCTGCGGGAGGTGCTGGGGCTGGAACAGGTGGTGCAGAAACAGTACCCGTAGAGGTTACAGAAGGGGTAACCGCTTGACCCGCAGTAACCGGAACAGGTTCTGGAGGTGGGGGTGCAGCAACTCCGGGTGGTGGTGGAGGAGGTGCTGGTGGAGTAAATGCAATCGTTCCTTCTGGAACAGTAACTTTACTGGTGAAACCTCCGCCAGGTGCTTGTTGTATATTCATACCGACACGAGTTCCACGAATTCCAGCAGTTCCAACTGGAGATTCAATATTAAAACTAGATTTTTTATCTAGTTTTTTAATATCCACAACCATATCGCCTAAATTTAAATCAATAACAACATCAGAGGAACTGGGTTCTCCTTCTAACTCGGAAAGTTTAGTGGCACCAGGATCAAATTTGGATTGAGTAAACTTTTTAATATTTAAAACAGAGCCAGCCTTCAAGGTAGAAACAGTACCGTTGGAGAGTAACAAAACAACTTTTGCATTGGGACCAGTTTTTACGGTGTGACCATCAAACAAAATTCCTCCCGACTTAACCTTTTCTGGGGGGAGGGCTATACCAGAAATATTGTTTACAATACTAACCTCGCCTTCCAATTGAGCAATAATGATTGCACCCTTCGGATCAACAATTTCTGTAGGAGCGACTTCTTGGCCGAAGAGAAACAAAGGCAGTACAGCGAGATAAAATGAATAGAGTAATTTTTTCATAACTTAGTAAATGTTATATAACGAAAAGAAATTTAATAATACAAGCAATAATTAATAATAAGAACAAATTTATTTTATAATGGATTTTAGCACAACTTAATGAAAAAATACAAAAAGTTATTATTTTAAAATCTTAAAAACTTTACCCCAAGGTGAGGCAAAAACTAATTCAAAATATTTGGGATCTAAGTTTTCCATAAGAAAGCCCTGTATCAAGACACTATTAAAAACCTCGGAATCGATGAAAAAAAATGCGGGTCTCAATTCATATCCCTTGGCGGGTATCTCCAATTTTTCAAATTCATCAAAATGATGTCCCATAGAATAACCTGTAGAAACAATTAAAGACTGCGGATTTAAACCATGCATTTTTGCGACTTCCTCGAGTTGCATTCCATCTTTTGGAATTTCATAGGTTCGTCCGCCTAAAAAGACTGGTAAGTTTGTTTGCACGAGATGAAAACGAGCATTGGGAATATTACGGGATGGTTGCCTCACCATCTTTCCTCCTTGGTATAAAGATCTGTGAAAATTAAAAGGCACGGGATCCTTCACCCCCGGAATGCGTGCTAGGTTTTTAGCGAGATCTGCATCAATTCTGTATCCACCTCTCATATTTAATGTAAGTGTTTGCCCTGATTGAGTAACCCAATCTGCCTGTGCCATGTAGGGTGAATTAACTGGAAAGGGACTCTTTTCAAACAAAGCATGACCATAGACCTCTTGATCGAACTGATCCAATAAAAATCTTTTGGCAAAACTGGAGCGAAAAGTTTCAGGAGAAAGTATAACAAGTTCACCCTTTTCATGAATAAATAAAATTCTTCGGGCAGCAAGGGGATCTACATTTGCGGGAATATTAAGCCCCCCCCAAGAGATTGAATCAACTTGCTTACTGGGTAACCCGTTACCATTAACTTCGAAAATTTGTCCGTATGGTATGATTCCACTATTCTTTCCCTCCATTCTCAAAAGTCCGCGTCTGTCCAATCGATAACCGCCATCAAATACGAGCGAACTTCCTTCACGCCTACCATTTTTAAGAATCATCATCGGAGGATCTCTCGAACCTGAAGAACCGGGTGGACTATTTTGAGGAAAATATAAATTCCTTGAACTGAAGCTAAGTATAGTCGGAAAAATCCTTAGTATTTCGTAGGGTAAAAAAAGAAAAATATCTCTCGTTTTATCTGGAAGTGAATAATTATCATCTGCTATATCGTTAATCAGTCCTTGGTAAAATTTAAGTTCGGGTGTACCGTCGTTAAACATTGCCTGCACCGCGGTATTTTGAGTGGAAACTCCCGATTTCAATTTTTCCTGTAAACCTACAAAAGTTTCCGTTTTTAACCTAGATAAATTGGCCGCACGAGATGGAGATTGCGAGCGAAGGATTTCAGAAGTTAGAAAATTGTCAAAAGTTTGATGTGCTGGGGATGTAAATGTACGAGTATTGCCATAAAACCAACAACCTGAGCCATAATCCCACCATGTTACGACAAAATCATCTGGTTTTGAAACTTCATTCAACTTTTGTAAAACCTCAATAGTCTTGATTGGGTATACGACATGTGAATTATAATTCTTTGCGTGTTGAATATTGGGTAGTGCAAAATAACAAACAAGCAGGCCCGCAAGTCCCCAGGAACCCCATTTAATATGATCAGAAAATTTTGCAGAAATATTTGCGGATTTGAAAAAAGTTATACGGAAAAAAGCCCAGCAGAGTACTAAAATTAAAAAAACCAAGCCCATAGAGGCCGCGTTTCCGACATGAACTGTAAACCGGAGCCCAACCGCACCTTTGAAACAATAATAAGCTATCGCTAAAAAGGGTAGAGTCAGACAAAATTCCCAATATCGAAGAATTAATAAGACTAAACCTAAAAAACCTAAAACCGCAGTCGGTAAAATCCATGCATCAGCCTTTTCATTTCCAGGTAAACATCTGGGACAGGAACATGACGGAGCATCCGCAAGAATTCTATTACGAACAACATCAGGTGGAATTTCACTTGCCTCCCGGATCGTGGTTTTAACATCCTTAAAATGCAGGTGATAATTGGAAGAAGGAGCAGTATTTTTCTTTACACTCTTACCTGCGATAACGGAGTAACTTTCAAGTTTGCCAGTTATTTTAGACCAAGTTCCTGAAAAAGGACCCAAATTAATAAAGGGGGTAATTCCTAAAACAAACAGAATTATCAAAATTGCCGTCACGGTCTGAATAATACGACCACCCAAGACTTTCGTTTTAGCAACAGTGCAGGTACTGCCTCCAAGTTGATCAATTTCAAAATCGTTAGAAGGAAGCTTTGTTTTATGTAAATACTTGAAAACAAAATACAACAAGATTGGTATAGCCAAAGCCGAAATAAAACTTCCAGAATTTAACTCAACAGCAATCCCCGCTGACCTTGATTCAAAATAAAGAAACCAACCAATAAAAAAAGTTGATATACAGGCAAAATGAAAAGAAGGATTCTTATCCAAATCAAATTTCGAAAATTTCTCAGTATTGCGAACAAAAGTAATTAAGTCCAGTAAGGCGATTCCCCAACGCAAAACTAAAAAAGACAAAGCCATCGAACAGGTTATCGCCTGAATTGAACCGTAAAAAAAGCGCCCAAAATATAATGCAATAACTCCAGCAAGAAGATAACCCAAGGATTCCTTGCGAGAAGCAGCAATTAAAAAATATAATGCAAATGCTGGTAGCGTTATCGAAAACATATCGGTATCATAATACCCAGCCAATGTACGATTATAATAACTATGTGTAATTCCTGCCAAGCAAGCCGCAAAAAAGCCCCAAAGAGAACTTCCATATAATCTTCCAATTAAAACAATTGGAATGCAAACTAAACCAGCTACATAAACAGGTATCCAAAGTAAAAGTAGTTCAATATCAAGTGAAGGAAAAAACTTGAGTAGTAGGTAGGGAAGATAGGTTATTATTCCGTTTTGGAATACACTAGGAATTAAATGATTGTTTTCATGCATTCCAAGGTGAGCTTTTTGCAGTATGCTACCAAAGTAAAAACTGTCATGCGTATTTGGTAAAGCTACACCATTCTTCACCATATCAGGTCGGAGGTATTGAACTTCACCGTTTTCATCTGTGTAGTTGGCCTGTGCAAAATCTATCCATTCCAGTCGCACCCAAAAACTCAACAGATAAGCTAGTGCAATAAAAAATAATGTTATCGACCAGTGAGCACGATCTTTCGGAAGTTCCACAAATCCGGTGAAAAAACCTCTATTTTTCAGTGAATTTTTAAAATCAAAAATTTTCATAATCACTGAATCTGCAAACTAGTAAACTAATTTTCTTTTTTGAGATAAAACAAAGCTAAAAAGTTTTTAGCGGAATTTCTTTTGCAGACCAAAAAGTGCCTTATTCAAAGAACCAAGCAATAAATTCGTTTTTCCCGAATCAAATGAACTTCCTAATGTGGTTCTTGAACCATTATGAATACGAGACCCTAGGTTCTTCACATGAAAGGCGTAATCATTATTTACCATTATGCCTAAAAGTTCTCCTTTTTGAGAAAAGACCATATCTCCTTTACCCGGATCAAACTTACCAGTCACAAAAGCAAAGTTAGTATGCCTTACTTTTATATAACGAGAATCTCTCTCGTCACGGAGAAAATCAGTTTGGCCAAAACGCCCATCTTTAGTGTCAACAACAACAGCTTCTGAAAAAAGATACGGGTTTTTAGGGGCTTGAAAAACTTCAATTTCTGAAGTTTTAGCTAGCTCTTTGGGATTAATGTAAAGTGGCACAATTAGGATTCGAGGGTCGTCCATAAACGCAACTTCCTTAATTTGAATTGGTTTTTTTAATTTTGAACCCGAAATTTGACCGGTTACTTCAGTCAACTTTCGGGGAAATGGTTCCAAGCGAAAAGGACTAGTTTGAGCATGAACTAAAGAGTAAGCAAATGAACCATCTACCATAATAATGGTATCCATCTCAAAAGTTTCCTTTTTAATAGACCCCATAAAACCTCCTTTATGCGTAAAGCTAAGTTCCAATTTGATCTTATTTGCTTCGTACCGAGTAAAGATTTCGTTCAGGGATTTGGTTTGTACATCCGTCAATTTTTTGAAGTTTTCCTTCTGCTCGGCTACCGAAGTTTCAACTTTTTGATTTATAGTTTCCATCTTAGTTCCAACTCCGGCCATTTCCTCACTCACCCCATCAACTGTTTTCTTTACTCCCGCCATTTCTTCTCCCACTCGTGACACATCCTGCTTCACGCTGTTAACATCCTGTGTGACAGAAGTTATTTTTTCTCCAACTCCTGCAAGACCTTGCCCAACAACTTTAAGATCATCACCAACGCCTTGTAGTCCAGCATTCAAAGATTCAATTTTTTGATCTATCTTATTTGTGGAAG
>CAWVXY010000100.1:0-5689 GCA_963934295.1 uncultured Opitutia bacterium | reverse complement strand
TGGTGGCCCAAAGCACAGGGCTTCGACATCAACATGGGCGGATGGGCAAGAGGTGGCCCTTATACAGGAAAGAAATACTTTTCCCCGTTCAAAAACCCCGAACTTCATCCAGACAGTCCCGAAGGAGAACATTTACCGAACCGACTTGCGGATGAGACTGCCAAGTTCATTCGTCAGAATAAGAAAAATCCATTTCTCGCCTATCTATCCTTTTATTCTGTACATACTCCGCTTCAGGGAAGAAAGGACTTGGTTGAAAAGTATAAGAAAAAAGCCGCCAAAATCTCAGGAGAAGAATTTGGGCCACTCCATGATCGTAAAGTCAGAATTCTTCAAAAACACGCGGTCTATGCCGCAATGGTGGAAGCGATGGATGAAGCGGTGGGTAAAGTTCTCTCAGCTCTCGATGAAGCCGGGATTACAGATAACACCATGGTCTTCTTCACATCGGACAACGGTGGGCTTTCCACATCCGAAGGTAGCCCAACTAGCAACTTACCCCTTCGGGGAGGCAAAGGATGGGTTTATGAGGGTGGAATTCGCGAACCCTGGATTATCCGATACCCAGGTGTGACCAAGCCCGGTTCAGTCAGTAGCGAGATGATTTGTTCCATTGATCTGCTTCCCACCATAGCATCAAGTGTGGGATCAAAAATCAAACACGATATTGATGGCATCGATCTAACTCCAGCTTTACAGGGGAAGCAATTAGACCGGGAAGCCCTTTATTGGCATTACCCTCACTATTCCAATCAGGGTGGTATTCCCGGAGGTGCGATCCGAGTAGGCGATTATAAACTCTTCGAAAACTATGAAAATGGAAAAGTTTCCCTGTATAATTTAAAGAATGACATCGGAGAAACCACGGACTTATCTTCCAGCGATCCAAAAAGAGTTAAAAACATGAAAACCAAGCTACATGCCTGGTACAAAGAAGTAGATGCCAAGTTCCTCCAGCCTAAAGGAGAGTCAACGAACCCCTGGAGACCGTAATCACTGACGATGAAGTTTATATTTCTAAACATTACAGTCTTACTTTTACTTTCATCAGCATGGGCTGAAAAAACCAATGTGATTCTCATCATGACGGATGATCAGGGTTATGGAGATCTGGGCTGTCACGGAAACCCGATTCTAAAAACTCCCAATCTAGACAAATTACACTCGGAATCCGTTCGGTTTACTGACTTTCATGTCAGCCCATTCTGTACCCCCACCCGGGCAGCCCTAATGAGCGGAAATCATCCTGGAGTGACCGGTGCATATCGAACCAGTGCCGGGAGGACAATGATGCACCCCTCCGAAAAAACCTTGGCCCACCTCTTTGCTGAAAATGGCTACAAGACTGGAATGACCGGGAAATGGCACCTGGGGGATAATGCACCCCACCGTCCACAGGACCGTGGTTTCCAGGATACGGTCTGGCATCGATGCGGAGGAGTTGGGCAGGCATCCGATCATTGGGGAAATGATTATTTTGATGATACCTACGAACGGGTACGTCCCGGAAGCCGGAAGGGAAATTTTGAAAAATTTGATGGTTATTGCACCGATGTTTGGTTTCGCGAAGGAATGCGATTCATCACCGAAAACCAGAAAAAACCATTCTTTCTATACATCGCCACTAATGCTCCTCATGGTCCCTATCGGGTAGATCCAAAGTGGGCTGAACCCTATAAGGTTGAAGGTGTAAATAATCCTAATTTCTTTGGTATGATAGCCAATATTGATCACAACCTTGGACTTCTGCGGGATCATTTAAAAGGTTTAAATCTGGATAAAAACACCATCCTGGTTTTTATGACCGATAATGGCACATCTGCAGGATGCAAGTTTCCAGGACTGGATACGGAGCCGACCTTGGGTTTCAACGCGGGAATGCGGGGGAAAAAATCTTCGATCTATGACGGGGGTCACCGCGTACCCTTCTTCCTTCACTGGCCAGCGGGCGGTTACTCCAAAGGCCGAGATATAGAATCCCTCGCCGCACATATTGATGTACTGCCCACCCTTGCTGATCTATGTAAACTTCCCAAGCCTGATAAAAGGTATGATATTGATGGGCTGTCTCTAATCCCCCTGCTTACAGACAAAGCAAATTCCTGGAAGCGCAATCATCTGTTTTTACAATATCATGGAGGAGCCCATCACAAATTTGCACTCGGTCCCCTTACCAATTCAGTTGTGATGACAGAAAGATGGAGATTGGTGAATACGGATAAAGCTGAAGAACTTTACGATATCGTAAATGATCCGGCACAACGAAATAATATCGCCAGCCAAAGACCTGGATTCATTAAGGATTTACGCACAGCCTATCAGTCATTTTGGAAACGCGTTTCCCCGGGATTAAAACCAGTCGCTATCGATCTAGGAGATCCAAGTGAAAATCCCGCAGTTCTATGCTCGCAGGACTGGCGTCCGGAAACGGGTAACCCGCCATGGAACTTTTCGTCCATCAAGAAAATCCCTAAAGTGACTCACCCATGGTTGGTCAACGTACTAAAAGCCGGCAAATATCGGTTTACTCTTCGACAATGGCCGAAAGAAGCCGATAAGACCATCGCTGGCGTCAAGGCTAGGATTAAAATTGCCGGGATTGAAGAAGAAACGGTGATCAAAGATGGATCCAAGGAAATTAATTTCACTCTTACCTTACCGTCAGGAATTACTGAGCTTTGGACTTATATATATAATCAACAAGGACAAGTGGGTGGTGCCTACTTCACCGAAGTCGAAAAACTATAAAATTTATAAAATCATGAAATCATATATACTCACCCTAGGTATCTTCCTATCCTGTCTCCTTCACGCCAAGCATCATGCTCGCCCGAATGTAATCTTCGTCCTTGCTGACGACTTGGGAATTGGAGATTTATCCCCCACCAATCCGGACTGTAAGATCAAGACTCCGCATCTTCAAAAGATGGCAGAGGAAGGGATTACTTTTATGGATGCCCATTCTTCCAGTGCAGTTTGCACACCTACCCGCTATGGGGTTCTTACCGGGCGATATAATTGGCGCTCCCGACTAGCACGTGGTGTGCTTTCAGGAACCAGCGATCATTTGATTCCCGCAAACCGGGCCACCGTGGGGCATTTGCTCCAAAAAGTCGGTTACCACACCCAAATGATCGGTAAATGGCACCTTGGATGGGATTGGGCCAAAGCGGACAAGAGGGAGCAGAAATGGAAGGATATTGATTTTTCTAAACCGGTAAAAAATGGACCCGACATCAATGGATTCGCTAATTATTATGGTCATTGCGGATCCCTCGATATGCCCCCCTATGTATGGGTCGATACCGGGAAGGTCACGGCTTTGCCCAACCGGGAAGAAGGAGTTGATAGAACCGAAGATCCATATGGCTGGTATCGGAAAGGTCCAATCGGCCCCGATTTTAAAATTGATGAGGTACTCCCCCATTTATTCGATAAAAGCGTGGCCTATGTAAAAGAACGGGCGAAAAAGAAAAAACCTTTCTTTCTCTATCTCCCCTTGCCAGCCCCACATACTCCCATCGTACCCGTTCCTCCATACAAAGATGCGAGTAAAATGAATCCTTATGCAGATTTCATGATGCAGGTAGATGGACACATGGGTGAACTATTTGCAGCAATTAAAGAAGCCGGAGTCGACGAAAACACCCTGGTTTTCTTTACCAGTGACAACGGTTGTTCTCCCCAGGGAAACTTCGAAAAATTAGCCGAATTTGGTCACGACCCAAGTGCCGGGTTCCGCGGACATAAGGCAGATATTTACGAGGGTGGTCACAGGGTACCGTTGATCGCCCGCTGGCCAAAAGGGATCAAGGCCGGTCAAAAGACCAATGCCCTCGCATGCCTAACCGATCTGTATGACACCATGAGAGAGATTACTGGGCAGAAGAAAATTGATCAGGGAGGCGAGGATTCCTTCAGTCTGGTCCCTGCTTTTAAGGGAAAACCAAAAACAATCCGCTCAACCCTGATCAGTCATTCGATTAGCGGTCACTTCTCTATCAGGCAGGGAGACTGGAAACTTTGCCTTTCCGCAGGAAGTGGTGGATGGAGTGCTCCAAAGGAAAATGAGGCAAAAAAGCAAGGCTTGCCTCCCATTCAATTATTTAATTTGAAGCAGGATAAAGGGGAGAGAAAAAACCTGCAGGCAAAGAACAAAGCGAAGGTAAAAGAACTCATTCAGGTACTCGACACCGAAGTAAAAGAGGGTAGAAGCTCTGGTGGCAAACCAGTACCAAACGACCGTGAAGTGTCCTATCTGCCTAAAGGATTCACCATATCAAAATCAAACTAATTCAATTACAAGATAGTCATGAAACTTTATTCAATCATATCCCTTACCCTTACATTCACTGCCTCCCTATTCTCAGAGAATTGGCAAATTAAAAGCCAGGCGGCCTGGGAAAAAAATATTCAATCGAGTAAAGGAATCGTCATTAAAGACAATCTAGTCTCCCCCAAGGAAAAAAATGGGCACTTCAAAACAAAGCTTAAGAAATTCAAAAGTAAGAAATCTCTTCAATCTCTTACCATTCACCAGTCACCTGTTTGGGAAAACTGGGAAGAAGTCCCTGGCGTTGGCCCGTCCAATCTTAAGGACGCACCCGTCTTCCTTGCAAAAGGACCCAAGGATTACTGGATGTTCGGCCGATACAGCCCTCCAAAACCATCCAAAGGTAAAAAATCCGGTAAATTTGAAGCAAAGAATGCCAAGCTCCAAGGATTCGATGTTTCCCTTAAAACAACTCCGGATGAAAACCAGTTCAATGCACCAGGCGGTTTAGAGAAAGGATTGGGAGGCTATCATGCCTGGCAAAGTAAGGATATGAAAAACTGGGTACATCATGGCCCGGTTACACCAGGCTTTGCAAGGTGGACGACCACTGCCGAACAAGTCGGGGGCAAAACCTACATTTACTACGATTTCCCCAACGATCAGGACCCCCATCTCTTCATTGACGATGACCTGACCGATGGAAAACCGGGTAAAAATATGGGACTCGCCTTTACCGATCCATCGGATGGCTCAGACTGTGCAGTCATTCGGGACCTTGATGGAAAATTTCATATCATTTACGAAGACTGGAGCCCTATTCATGCAGGAAAGCATTCCTGGGATTCCCCTTTGGCTGGTCATTCAATAAGCCCCAATGGTATGCACCCTTTCAAAATTTTAGATCCGGCTATTGATCACCGGACCAAGCCCACGGGAAAGATGGCCAAATATAATCATCCACATTGGACGAAGGAAGACCCCAAAAGATTCCCCACCAGCGTGGCTGAATATGAAATCCATGAACCTGAGCAGGATGCCTATGGCGACTGGGCTGCTATAAGTATCGGTGGCCAGTACTACTTATTTTGTGATTTTCATCCAGCTAACGACAAAATTAGAATCGCCTGGTTTACTTCTTCCAGTATCCATAAGCCTTTCGAGTTCTGTGGAGAAATCGGACGGGGACACCCGGACCCGGATATTGGTTTTGCCGAAGGAAAATTCTTCCTGATCACTCAGACTGCAAAAGATTATATAAGCACCGGTCCCTGGGTTGAAAAAGTTGAATCTCGTGTTGGAGTGGATACCACCAATAATGGTAAAATTGATAAATGGAGTAATTGGTCAGAGGTGAAAGAAAGTTACGATTACATCAAAGGCTTTTCCAAACAAATCAAGAAGACCCCGGCCAGA
>CAWVXY010000099.1:0-5827 GCA_963934295.1 uncultured Opitutia bacterium | reverse complement strand
GAACCATGGGCTGGGAAAAATTCTTTCTATCGAAGAATCGATTTCCTGAACCCGGTTACAAAATTATCGCTTCCCTGTAAGGTAATGGATGGGGCCATTAAGGTGGAAGTAGCCGAATCAAATGGCATTGGAAAAGCGGAATGGAAACAAGGTGAACTCATTTTCCAAAATGCCAGTACAGGAGCTTGGTTAATACTTCGAATATCCAAAGATAAAAAACCGGAAGAAGAAAATTCCGTTCTCGCTCATTTAAAATCAGAAAGGAAAATCGAAAAGCGATGGAATAAGACCCTTAAAGTACCCGGGAAACTGGGTAACTCGAACGGGTCCAGTTATGTGGTGGATACCCTGAGTGTTCCCTACGAAAATCCATACAAAACTGTGATGCAACTAACCAGTATGGCTTTTTTACCGAACGGAAATGCGTTAGTTGCGACTCTTCCCGGGGATATTTGGTTGGTCAAAGGAATTTCAGATGACCTTACAAATATTACCTGGCAACGCTATGCCACCGGGTTCAACCAGCCCATTGGTATTCATGTCGATGAGGACGGAATCTTTGTACTGGATCGTCTGCAAATTTCTGTTCTGCACGACACCAATGGAGATGAAGAAGTCGACCACTATGAAAAATATGCCAACGATTTTGGGGGTTTTGACCGTAGCCATACCCATACATTCGGACTGCACCGGACGAAGGATAAATCATTTCACTTTATCCAATGGACCAGTGTATTCCGCACTGGTCCAGACCGAATAACTAAGAAAATAGCCACCGGAGTACGTAATTGTATGGCTGTAGGTGGATCGGATGATTACTTTTGGGCAGGACCACAGGAGGGAACTTGGACACCGACCTCGGCAATCATCGAGGTCAAAGATGGCGAGGAGTATGGACTGGGAGGAAAAGGAATCTCCCCTCCCCTTTGCTATGTTCCCCGTGGGATTGATAATTCGACCGGCGGAATGAAGGAGATAACCAGTGATAAATGGGGACCTTTTAAAGGTTCCCATGTCGGACTCAGCTATGGTTCGGGTACTCATTACCTGATTCTCAGAGACGCCACTGGATCCCGCCCACAGGGTGCAGTGGTTCCGCTGAGAGGAAACTTTCTGGCCGGTGTGATGCGCGGCGATTTTCATCCCAAGGATGGTCAACTCTATGTGGCAGGACTGGATGGTTGGGGAGACTATTCCATTAAGGACGGATGCCTACATCGAGTCCGCTATACCGGGGGAAAAGTCCGTAAACCAAAGGGATTCAAGATTCATAGCAACGGAATACGAATCGATTTCACAACCAGTCTGGACAGCCAAGCAGTATCTAGGGTTAAAAATTATTTCGCTCAGGCATGGAATTATGAATATGCCAAGCGGTATGGCTCACCTGAATTTTCAGCAAAGAATCCAGAAAGTTTGGGACATGACCGGGTAACGGTTCGATCCGTAAAATTACTGGAGGGTGGAAAATCCATTTTTGTGGAAATGCCGGATCTCGAGCCAATCATGCAGCTCCACATTCGCATGCATTTACAAGATGCCGATGGAACCGCATTCAAAACCGATTTGTTCTGCTCGCCGATGTTCCCAGATAAACCTTACTCCACAGCGGGATTGGCTGAACCGAGAAAAAATAAGCTTACCTTTGTATCTTTACGGGTGGCGAGCCAGGAATCGAAAAATAAACCAGACTACACCGGTGAAACGATTGAAGGTGAACGGGAGATTCGGATCGATACGATAAGCGGTCTGAAATATTCCAGGACTTTACTTGAAGCAAAGCCCAATGAAGCACTGGTTTTAAAATTAAAAAATATCGATGCTATGCCACACAACTTGGTTATCATTAAACCGGGATCGACCCAAAAAGTGGGAGAGGCCTCTTTTAAAATGATCAGCGATCCTAAAGCCGGGGAGAAAAATTATGCCCCCGATCTGAATGAAGTTTTACATATCATCCCGGTCATTGAACCAGGTAAATCCCATGCCCTTCATTTCCGGGCACCTAAAGAACCGGGTGACTATCCCTACATCTGCACTTTTCCCGGACACTGGATGGCAATGCAGGGCATCCTTCGGGTGAAATAATTCCCTATAATCAGTTTAGCCGGGCACCCAGTCCCCCGCCATACCCCGCCAACTCAAGGTAGGCCATTCCGATCCGCTTGCCATCTTCGTTCAGCACTTCGCAGGCACCTTCCCAGTATGCATTGTCCGATCGATTCCCGGTGAATTCCTGGGCGTCAAGTAAAGGACGCAGTTGGTATACCTGTTGCCCATTAGTTGGATGTTTGACTGACACCTCAACCGAGGTGGGATATTGGAGTTCCGTTTTTGGACTGGTCCATGTATCCAAGGTTTTCCAGGTAAAGGAATCTGCGTATACCCTTTCCGTATTTCCCTCTTGATCAATCCAGTAAACAGCAGACCAAGGATCACTTCCTCCGTCTTTTTTTCTCAACCGGTAAGCTTTCAATTCGGTACCATCATCGAGTTGCATACAAGTCCAATCCCAACCCGCTAAATCTTCCCCCAATTGACTGGATGAAATTTCGTGATCCATCCAAGCAATTCCTTCCACTGCAATCTCCTCACCATTCTGAAAAAGTGTACCCTTTGCCTGCAGACGAGTGTAGGACCAATACCAACTGACCGAAGCTGGACCGGCTCCTTTTCGACTCAATCCACGATCACCAAAGGAAACTAATGGCTTGGTTGGTTTAAAAGTTAACTCCAGTTTTGCCCCGTCGGGATAACGGGTAACCACTTTATGCCCATCCTCTTCTTCAAGAAGGTTCACCTTTACCCCGCCAACGGTTAAGCTGAGCGTTTTCTCCGAAGAACGGGCCTGCCAACCTTCCCGCATAACCCTTTCATGATGAATATATTTCTCCTCTTCAAAATCGCTTAAGGCTGTATGAACTAAAAAGAGATTTTGATTACCAAAAGGTTCTGATTGAGTGACACCTGACTTCTCAGGATCTCCGGCGAGGCGAAAAATCGTGGATTGAAAACCAAATTCTTTTCCCGAATCAACCGCATTTAAATGACCGACCCAGTACCACCATTCAATACCGTGCTCGGGATGGGAACCATGATCCCTTGGAAAAACGGGAACATAATCGGGGGTGGGCACACGATACCCTTTGGCAGAACGAGTGGGTGGTTCAATCCATTCACCCCAAACAATATTTGAGGCAAGGACTACGAGAATAAGAAGCAATTTCATTTACGTTTAAAATTCCAATAAGCAGATGCCAGGCAACCGGAAAGAAAACCAGTCAAAACCAGCAGAATACCAAAGATGAGAAAATCGATGTACGGCACATGCCAAAGAAGGGTCCAACCAAAAGACTGCACATTGATCACCTTAACCAACAACCAACCAAGAACCAATCCGATGATTGAACCACTCATCCACGCGGCGAGACCAATCCCCGCACCTTCCATACCCGCAGAGATTAAAAACTGACGATTGGAAAAACCGAGATGACGCAGAGTGAGCCAGGTACGACTTGACTCATCAAAAATCGAAAACAGACCAAGTAATAAACCAGCAAAGGCAACAACCAAACCGATAATATTGAGTGCGGAAGTGGCTTTAAAAGTCTGTTCGAAAATACCCAGGGCCACATCGCGTAATTCCTTACCATTGCGAACATCCAATCCAGGAAAAGAAAGGCGCAGGCGATCCCGAACCTGGTTTACATCTGTACCCTCTTTTAAGTAAAGGCTTACATTGATAGGTCTTTCAGATTGAGTCCATGCTTTCCAGGTTTTTATATCAACTGCGGCGGTGCCGAATTCATTTCCATAATCTGAAAATATACCAATCGGAGAAATTTTCTTTCGACCGGAAGGAGTATCCAATTCAGTTACACCACCATTAATCAAATCAAATCGTCGGGCAAAAGTCTCACTAATTAAAGCAGGCTCTGCCCCCTTCTCGGCAATGAATGAACCGGGTGGTTTGTACCAAAGTTGTTTAATTGAAGTAGTCCATGCTTTCATATCCACTCCGGATAAAATAGTAATTCCCTCTTTTGGTTTCGCATAGGAGATGTAAACCACATCCGCATAAGCAATCGTTTCGTCCTGAACAAGCTCATCCATAATGGTTGGATCGATACCATTGATCGTACCCGCTCCTGTAACTCCCCGTTCGGAAATGTAGAGTTCCGCCTGAAAACGAATATCGAACCATTCCTCAATCGTATACCTAAAACTGTCCACCATTTGAAACATTCCGGTGACCATCCCCACCGCCACGACCAATCCGGCCACTGCCAATCGATGCCTGCTCGAACCATCCTGTAATCGGCTACAGGCTAACCGACTGACCGGTTGTGTACAAACAGGACGAAACCACCCTGCAAGCATAACCAAGGCATGGCCTGCAAGAAGTGCTGAGCCCAGAATCCAGAAACCGGCAGACAGAAATCCACCCACTGGCATTTTGCCCCCACCCTCCAAAGGTAAGGGAGGGAATAAAAGACATACTCCCCCCAAGAGTAATAGGCCCAATCCAACTTTTGGTTTTTGTAACCAAGTAAAACCAGGTGACCAATCACCCTTGGAAAGAACCTGAGCCGGTGGGGTTTGCATCGCGTCACGAGCCGGTAGCCAACCAGCAACCAGGGTAAAGAAAAGACCTAGTCCCACCCCGAAAACACAATCCATCCATGTAAGTGAAATCGCATCCAGTGTGGTCGCAAAATAAAGCGCATTTACAGTGTCCGCTAACATCTGGGCGGAAAAATAAGCAAAGAACCAACCCACCCCAATCCCCGCAACTGATCCAATTAATCCAATGATAATTGATTCCAGCAAGGAAGTGATAAAGAGCACTTGGCGACTGACACCAAGTGAAATAAGAGTGGCAAATTCAGTTCTTTTACGAACCACAGCCGCATCCAGAGCCTGTAAAATAAGGTAGGCTCCGACCAAAATTGCAATCAGGGAAAGAATAGTGAGGTTCAGGCGAAAGGCCGCGGTCATGGCAGCCCGATCGACCGCACGATTTTCGGTCGGGCTCAGGGAGATATTTTCCGGAAGCTCGCGGGTTAGGCGTTTCTCAACCTCCTTGAGGTATCCTGAATCCTGTCGAAGATCAGGGCGATTGAGGATAACCTCGACCCGGTTGATTTCCCGGGGCCGGCTAAGGAGGGATTGAACGGTGGGAATATCTGCGATGACCAAGTCATCCGGAAGAGGCGAGCCGTCCTGCTTTAAAATTTTTCGGATCCCCATTTGCTGACGGCGACCACTGGCAAGAATTGTGATTTCACCACCCTCCTCCACTCCAAGTTTATCCGCAGTGGCTTGGCCAATCCAAACCAGGTTTTCACTCCCCAACCAATCATACCAGGAAGATTCGTCCTCACCAAAATCAATTTTATTTTCGACTAAGTCAGGAAGGTTGGCGAGTGACATTAAATCGAGTCCGACCAGACGAAGTTGCTGGGCTGGTTGATTTTCGGAATCAAGCGCAGTGACGGAACCTTCAATAACTGGCACCATATGCCAATCCGGATCTCCCGCCAAATTACTCAGCCTGGGCAAAACATCAGTGGATAATCTCTGGGTTGGAGATTCGATCAAAAAATCGCTCTGTCCGGAAACCGCCTGATTAAAAAGACCAAAATTGGCCGAAGCTGAACGGCTCGCCTGGCGAATTCCATTAAATGCACCCACGCCGACTGCAACGATGGCAAGGAGTAAAAGATAACTACCCAGTTTTTGCTTCCAATGCCTAAGTGTTGTCCGGACAAGAATGAGCAGGACAAGACGGATAGAATGTGGAAGTATGGACATCCAGGAGCTTAGG
>CAWVXY010000098.1:0-5905 GCA_963934295.1 uncultured Opitutia bacterium | reverse complement strand
CTATCCGGCTACCTGCCGAACAACCATCCATATAAACTTGCCCACCCTCTATCAACGGGTAGCCCGTCTTTTATTGCCGACACTCCCTTCGGAGATGGTAAAGCGATCGACCTGGCCGACGGTCATTTGGAAATCTCAACCGGTGAAAATGAAGATGTATTTGATGGGAATGGCTCATTCTCCGTATCCGCCTGGGTCAAAGGTTGGCCCGACGAGGAGAAAGAAAACATCATCTCCAAAGGCTATGCCATTCCCAAGCTCGAATCCAATCCGAACATGAAAATGTGGCTGGATGCAGCGGACCCTTCAAGCTTGGTACTTGCCGAACGAAACGCTGACACATCGGATGCAAGCATAAGTTCCACCAACTCGGCTCATCTAAATAGAAATGCAAATAGAGCATTCGATAAGGATTCTGGCACAGAATGGAGACCTTACTCAAATCAAATTCCCAATATTAATGCCACATGGACATTCCCTAATCCCTTTGAAGTAACGAGTTATAAGATTCAGGTGGGCACCAGCAATAGGCTTGGCAGACGAGAACCCAAGTCTTTTCTACTTTATGGGTCCAATGATGACTCCAATTGGATCGTGGTGGATGATAAGAATTCTTCCACTACCGACCATCAAAACGGATGGTCAGGGCTAGAAGAACGCACCTTCACCGTTAGTGCACCTGCAGTCTATAAATATTACAAATTAAAGATTACACAGCATACCGGATCCGCGGCAACTTATGTTGATATAAGAGAACTTTCTTTGGTTGGCAGATATCCTGCCCTTGGTCCGATCCAGGAATGGAAGGATAAGAGTGGAAATGGAAACCATGCGACCCAAACCACAGCTACAGATCAGCCCACCACTACAACGAGTGGAATGAGCGGAAAAGCCGGGTTGGATTTTGACAACGATAAGTTGAGCATCCCTGAAATTGATATGGCAGGGAAGACCCTGTTTGCCGTCATCCAGCCGGATACTTCTCAACGTAATACTACTCTTAGCCACTCCAGCACGAATGTAAAACTCAGACTATCTCCTTCCAACCAGCTTGAGTATGCCGCTGTTTCCCCACTCTACACGAGCGGAACAGCAAGCACAGGAACGCTTGCAAATAATCAAATTTCCATCGTTTCCTTCACTCTCGATAATACTTTGGGATTCTCGATTAACGGTACTTTTCAGGACAGCGGAGTGAGCAAGGGAAGCTCAGGCTCGTCAACATTCAATCAAATCGGCACCCATGGAGCCAGCACAGATAGTTTTAACGGAAAAATGGGCGAAATCATGATTATCGATTCCGTATCCACCACCGATCGCCAAAATGTCGAAGCCTACCTTGCTTATAAATGGGGACTAACCGATCAAATGCCATCAGGGCATCCCGGCAAATTTAGTGGATGGTCCATTGGCAAAAATGTATCCGAAAACAACGACTTGAGTGTAAATATTGGCGGTATTGGCGGTACCAAAACAGCCACTCATTCCACTGCCTTATCCACCGGTAACCAATGGCATCACATCGTATCCACTTACGACGGGGGCACCCGTAAGATCTATCTTGATGGCACGGAGGTATCCTCAGCATCCGCATCCGGTGCGGTCGCTTCCACTGCGGCCACCCTTCTGCTCGGTGCATCCGATATGAATGATACCGCAGGCACAGTAGCCGCCGCCCGGCATAGCGGGATCAAGCTCGATGAGGTTCGTTTTTACACCAGTGGGCTATCTTCCACGCAGGTCTCTGCTCTCTATAATTTTGGTAAGGGAGATATTGGAAACATCGGCGAATTTGTTAACCTACCTGCGAAGATAAGCGGTACCACAGGTTCCGCCCTATCCACGACCATCACCGCTGGCTTCCCCAACGCCTATTACGAAGCAGTCAACCTCACTGCCGGACTAGGCATCAATTCCGCAACGGGTGAGATTTCAGGCACGCCCACCGTGGGTGGCGTGGGCTCTATTACCGTAATTGCAAAAAATGCGGCAGGGAAACGGGCGGTCACCACCATTCCCTACGACAGTAACCCCACCGGTCCCGCTTTTGCCTTTCCCACTATCTCACCCGCTTCGGACCACGCTGTCGTAATGGGAGAAATCACTCACTCCGGTGGCGAAGAAAATGTGGTAGATTTATTCTGGGGAGACAATGACGGCAATCAGACATTATCGAATTGGGATTCCAATGCCACCCCACTCGGCACGGGCAAAGAGGGATTTTACGGCACCACCATATCCGAACTCTCCGCCGGGGGAACTTATTATTATCGCATCCGCAGTCAGGGAAAACTGAACCCCAAGGGGATTTCGGGCTCCAACTTAAAACTCTGGTTGGACGCATCGGATAGTGCAACGGTCTCGCACAATTCTAATTCGATTGAAACATGGAGTGATAAAAGTGGAAATGGATTCGATGCCTCTCAGGCAACTGCTTCAAAGCGACCGACTCTCACCGCCAATTCGATTAATGGAATGCCGGCAATTTCTTTTGATGGAACAAATGATTTACTATCAGCAAATACCCGTCTTGGCCTTACGGCAAATCCGGCCATTAATATAACGATTGTAGGGAAAGTAAATCAAATAGTGAGTATTACTGATGCACTTTTTAGCATTGGTGGTGGCAGCCATTGTCTCATGGTAGCGGGTGGTTCACAAAATTGGTCATGGCGGCATTTTGGGGGTGCAGAGATGTATAATTCCGTCACAACCAACACAGCCCTTGTTTTGACATGGACCCGGCCGGAAAACGGAAATTATGCATCATCCAAGTTTTATTTAAATGGTACCGAACAGACACGAACAAACGGGACGACTGATACTGGATCGCCCACAGACACCACAAGTAAATATTATATCGGTAGTTCAAACGGGGGAGGGAATTTGTCTAACGCGACGATTGGAGAGATTATTGCAATAAACACAGACTCTGCCACCACCCGCCAAAAAGTCGAAGGCTATCTCGCTCATAAGTGGGGACTTGAAGATAATTTACCCGGAGGTCATAGCTACACACTAACCCCACCAACCTCCCAGACTACATGGAGTGCTGTTCAGTCGTTCATCACCCCAACCAATGTAACCGTGCCTGTTTTGGGTTCCCTATCTACTGCCAATGTCAAAACAACGACAACCGACCTTGAATCCACACTGACCGACAACGGCAATGCGGCGACGAGTTTGGTATTCTATTGGGGAGACAATGACGGGGGAACGAACCCCACATCTTGGGACTCCAACTTCACGGTCTCCAATGCCCAGGTTGGCACCCTGCGGAAATCACTTACCGGACTTACCGCGGGAACGACTTATTATTTCCGTACCTATGCATCCAATTGGAAAGGAAATGTCTGGGCAGGCACGACCCGTAGTTTTACTACGGTGACCAGTACCGTTCGGGATAACCCCGTTCGCCAAAGTGATCTCAAAGGCTGGTGGAAACTCGATGGAGACTTGAAAGACTCCTCAGGAAATAATCATCACGGAGATAGTGCCTTTATTTGGAAACCAGCTGCACTAAGCAACCTCAATCTCTGGTTGGATGCCTCGGATAGTGCAACGGTCTCGCATAATTCTAATTCGATTGAAACATGGAGTGATAAAAGTGGAAACGGATTCGATGCCTCTCAGGCAACTGCTTCTAAGCGACCGACTCTCACCGCCAATTCGATTAATGGAATGCCGGCAATTTCTTTTGATGGAACAAATGATTTACTATCAGCAAATACCCGTCTTGGCCTTACGGCAAATCCGGCCATTAATATAACGATTGTAGGGAAAGTAAATCAAATAGTGAGTATTACTGATGCACTTTTTAGCATTGGTGGTGGCAGCCATTGTCTCATGGTAGCGGGTGGTTCACAAAATTGGTCATGGCGGCATTTTGGGGGTGCAGAGATGTATAATTCCGTCACAACCAACACAGCCCTTGTTTTGACATGGACCCGGCCGGAAAACGGAAATTATGCATCATCCAAGTTTTATTTAAATGGTACCGAACAGACACGAACAAACGGGACGACTGATACTGGATCGCCCACAGACACCACAAGTAAATATTATATCGGTAGTTCAAACGGGGGAGGGAATTTGTCTAATGCAACGATTGGAGAGATTATTGTACTGAACACAGACTCTGTCACCGACCGCCAAAAGATCGAGGGCTACCTTGGCCACAAGTGGGGGCTGGTTGCCAACCTGCCAAGCGATCATCCATACAAATCGAGCATACCTATCCTTGGAAGCTCCCCCTTTTCCACCGATGTGGCCTCGGGCAGTGGACAATCCCTCGATCTGTCAAACGGCACCTTTGCCACGGTGTCCACCGGTGGCACGGAGGATGTATTTGATGGGGACAGTAACTTTTCCGTCTCCATGTGGGTGAAGGGATGGCCCGCGGATGTTAACCAGACCATCCTGTCCAAAAGCCTAATTCCTACTCTCACAGGAATAAGTCCAAAACTATGGTTGGATGCAGCGGACACTACTACTCTTGTATTGCAGGAACGAAACGCTGACACATCGGATGCAAGCATAAGTTCCACTGCCTCAGTTTATCGTAGTAGTAATCCTGTATCAAAAGCATTTGATCAAACTACTAATCAGTGGAAACCCAGCATCAGTAATCTCCCCAACATTGATGCCACATGGACATTCACCAATCCCTTTGCAGTAACAAGTTTTAAGATTAAGGTTGGTGCTGGTGATAGGTTGGGCAGGCGAGAACCCAAGTCTTTTCTTCTTTATGGTTCTAATGATGGTACCAATTGGACAGTGGTGGATGACAAGGATACATCCTCTACAGATCATCAAATCGGATGGGGAGCAAATGAAGAACGTACCTTCCCTATTAGTGCACCTGCTAACTATCAGTACTATAAACTCAAGATTACTCGGGCCACTGGAAGTGCAACATACCTACACATAGTGGAACTTTCTTTGGTTGGGAGATATGCTTCGGGTCCGATCCAGGAATGGAAGGACAAGAGTGGAAATAATAACCATGCGACGCAAGCCACAACTGACGATCAGCCCACCATCACCACAAGTGGTATGAGCGGAAAAAGCGGGTTGGATTTCAACAACGACAAGTTGAGCATCCCAGAAATTGATATGGCAGGGAAGACCCTGTTTGCCGTCATCCAGCCTGACACCTCTCAAGAACAGCAAATCCTAAGTCACTCCAGTACCAATGTACAACTTAGATTATCAGCTTCCAATCAACTTAAATATGCTGCTGATTCCCCACTGTACACCAGCGGAACCGCAAGTACGGGAACCCTTGCAAATAATCAAATTTCCATTGTTTGTTTCACTCTCGATAATACTTTGGGATTCTCGATCAACGGTACTTTTCAGGACAGCGGAGTGAGCAAGGGAAGCTCGGGCTCGTCAACATTCAATCAATTCGGCACTCATGGAGCAAGTAGTGAAAGATTTAACGGAAAAATGGGCGAAATCATGATTATCGATTCCGTATCCTCCACCGACCGTCAAAAAATTGAAGCCTACCTCGCTTACAAATGGGGGCTTACCAGTCAACTAGCCTCCGGGCATCCGGGCACGAGTGGATGGTCCGTGGAAAGAAGCACCTCGGTGCCAGATGATCTTACCTTAGACCTAGTTGGTGCAGGGGGGAAATTCACCAAATCCGTTCCCATGAATGATGACAGTTGGCACCATCTTGTCACGACCTTTGGCGGTGGGACCAAAAAGATTTTTGTGGATGGGCAGGAAATGGCATCCGCCAGCCAATCCGGATCGGTTACCGATTCGATTCTCAAACTTGTTCTGGGTGATCCCCATGCCAGCGGATCCAACCAGCCCAAAATTGATGATGTCCGCTTTTACCGGGGTATCCTCTCTGCCGCGGATATCTCTGCCATATACAACAACGGATCCG
>CAWVXY010000097.1:0-6477 GCA_963934295.1 uncultured Opitutia bacterium | reverse complement strand
TCAAAATTTTTGTAAGGAATCTGGTAGCAAAGATATTTGATATATAAAATTATTCTTTTATTATTAAATATTAAATGAAAACAGATTTTAATCGCCGTACTTTTCTTCGTGGGGCAGGGGCATTGATCGCCCTTCCTGCCTTGGAATCCATTGGTTTTCGCCGTTTTGCATCCGCTGCCACCAAAGCAGCGGTTGCCATCCCCAAACGGGCGGTCTTTATGGGCATCGGTTTCGGAGTGACCAAACAGACTTGGTATCCCGATCAAAAAGATACGGGTGCAAAGTACCAATTGTCCGAAGGACTCAGCCCCTTGGCCAGACACAAGCAGGATTTTACCATCGTACAGGGATGTGCCAACAACTACTCCAATGAGGCCCATTGGGGAAGTACCTTTTGGCTGACCGGGGCAAACCGTTATTCGGTCCCCGGTCAAAATATGGCCAACAGCATATCCGCGGATCAGGTGGTCGCTGAACAACTCGGACAGCAGACCCGTTTTACATCGATTCAGCTCGATAGTTCCGATGGAAGCCAATCGGGACATGGACCTGGTGCATCTTTGGCATGGGACAAGCGCGGTAAACCGGTTGCCGGGTACAATGACCCACTGAAAACTTTTCATAAGCTTTTTTCCGCGGAAGATTTACCCCTCGTGCAAAGACAGGCAGCGATTGATGAAAAGAGAAGCGTATTGGATGCGGTGTTGACCGAGGCAAACCGCGTTCAGCGTGGCTTGTCCAGAAACGACAACAATAAGTTGGACGAATACTTTCAGGGTATACGGGACATTGAAACCCGTCTTGGCAAAGATGAAGACTGGTTGGATAAGCCAAAGCCCAAGGCACCTCTCGATGAACCACCTGTCGGGCTTAAGGGTCGGGAAGAAATTGAGATGATGCACAACCTGATTGTGGCCGCATTGCAAACCGACAGCACCCGTGCACTGACATACCGTATGCCCGGCCAGTCCCTGCTCAAGAGTATGGAAGTGAAACATAGTTCTCACAATGTCAGTCATTACTCCCTGGGAGAAAGAATGGAAGCATCCAAGGCCCGTGACCAAATGCATAGCACCTTGCTTGCCGGGTTCATGGACAAATTGAAAGCAACCAAAGAGGCGGACGGTACCAGTCTGTTTGATCATACCTCCCTCGCATTTGGATCGAATATCAGCAGTATTCACTACCTGGATAACTGCCCAACTTTACTCGCCGGTGGTGGAGCCAATCTCAAATTGGGAGAACATCTGGTTCTTCCGAAGGATACTCCGCTTTGTAATGTATGGCTGACCCTGCTCCAGGGTATGGGCATCGATGCCGAGCGCCATGGGGATAGTTCCGGTATCATAAAAGAACTGCAGGCGTGAGTTCTAAGCTATTCTCCCTGTTGGTCGGACTAACCCTGACCACCTCTACTCTTTCGGGTGCGGAACTCCGAGCCATCGTTCCCGAGAAGCATCTCGATCTGATGTATGACCATTGCATGGATTGTCACAATGCGGACACGCAGAAAGGGAAGGTGAACCTGGAGGACTTGCCCCTGGAGGTCGACACCCTTCAACACGCGGAGCTTTGGCAAAAAGTTTTGGATGTGATGAATTCCGGAGAGATGCCACCGGAAAACAAACGGCAGCCTGAAAAGGTGGCCAAGGCAGACTTTCTTGAAGATCTTGCCAAGACCATGGTATTGGCTCGGAAAAAACTTTCCGATTCCGGAGGGCAGATTACGATGCGTCGTCTCAATCGGAGGGAGTACCAAAACACTATAAAATCCCTCACCGGGGTTAGCCTGAATGTTGAATCCCTCCCTGCTGATGGAGGGGCAGGCAGTTTTGATACGGTGGGGGCATCCCAATTCATTTCCAGTGACCAGTTCGAACAGTACCTGGAATTGGGGCGTACCGCGGTGGACGAAGCCTTTGCCCGACATTCCGCAATGGCAAAACCTTCCACGGTTTTTCGGGTGGAACCGGAAAAGACGGTTAATGTGGAACACCTTGAAATGATCAAGAAGATGGAAGAAAGACTGGCCCAAGTAAAACCATGGATGGATTCGGTTGATAAAGCCGTAAAGGCTCCGGAAAACGAGGCAATCATGGCTCAGTTACGCCAAGAGCACCCGGATATCGATACCCATGCTTTTCGCATTTATCGAATGTCTAATCGCTTAAAAGGGGTCATGGAATTAAAGCATTTTGGGGGTGATCCGGATTCAGCCATGAATTTTTATCAACTGGATTATCGTACGAAATACGAGAGTTTGAAATATTTTGCAGAGCTCCCTCACAATGAGCGGGGGACCTACCTCAGGTACACCTCAGGAATCGTGCGTTTGGATATCCCATCTCCTAAAGAAAGGTCGAAACTGGTACCCGGGAAGTACAAATTACGGTTTAAGGCAGGTATCGTGGAAGGGACACCCATCGAGCGTCACTTTATCGAAGTTGGGCATCCGCGTCGGACAAGTCCGGTTCCATCCGGTTTTGCGAATCCTCCCTTGAGCGTTCATCAGGTGACTGGGACAATCGAGAACCCACAAGTGATTGAATCGATCGTTGAGGTCTCAATCGACGGTCCTAAGGAGTTTGGTATTCAGGAGCGAATGCCCAAAGATTTCAAAGCCCGCATTCAAAAGCATCATGCAGACCGAAGAAAAAATGGACATGGTACCCCCCCCGCTATTTGGGTTGATTGGATCGAGTTGGAAGGTCCGATTCAGGATGGGGCAGTGCAGACTTTTCGGGTGGAGCCGGAAAACACGGTTAATGTGGAGAGTGCGAAGTGGATGAAGCGACTTGAGGAAAACCATCAGCGTTACCTTGGCTGGAAGGCCGGTGTCGACAAGGCTGCCTTGGCTCCTGAGAATCAGCAAGCACTCGAACAGATCCGCAAGAAGTACAACATCACTGATTGGACCAAAAGTATTAGGCTCTATCTAAATGCTGATCTTCTGAAAGGTACACCTGATGCAAAGAATTTTGGATTTAAGGATTCCAATGATGCATCGTTCTCTTTCCGGGCTGGTTATGACCGCATGTATGCCTACCAGAAACACTATGCTGAACTTCCCCTCAGCGACCGTGGTACCTACCTAAAGCTTGGTTGGGGATTTCAACGGATTGTTATCTCTCCGCCTGCGGACAAGCTAGCCCCCGGAGAGTACAAGCTCAGGATACGGGCGGGGTCAGTGATAGGTTCTGATCCTAACCGCCATTTCATTCAGATCGGATACCCTCAGAGAAACAATCATGTTCCGGCTGGCTTTGCCGGCAAGCCGATCAGCGGACACCAGGTAAACGGTACCACTGAGAATCCGGAAATTATTGAAACGATAGTCAAAATCGGATCGGGCAATCCCAATGAGTTTGCCATTCAGGAACGCCAGCCCGAAGACCGCGATTTATATAAGAAGCAATTCTACCGCATAAAGAAGGAAAATGGTTATGGGTATCCCCCGGCCGTCTGGATAGATTGGGCTGAACTGGAAGGCCCGATCAAAGATAAACAGATAATTGAGTCATCGATCACCCGGATTGAGCCCGAAAAAACAATTAATCCGGCTAATGAGAAAATCATCAAAAAAGCGGAAGCAACCCAGGACCGTTTTAAACAATGGAAAAAAGGTGTGGATGAGGCGGCTAAATCTCCAGAGAATCAGGCGATCATTGCTGAGATACGAAAGAAGAACCGCCTGATTGATCACCCCAACCGTTTTTACATTTTTGCCGAGCATTTCAAGAATGTGCCCAACCCTAAAGATTTCGGTTTTCTAGATTTTCAAAAAGCGGCCGCGGCTGACCCATCAAGATCAAAGAATTTGGCATTACTCAAGCATTACGCCAGTCTGCCGCATCGGGACACCGGTACTTATCTTAAACTGACTCATGGAACCGGACGGGTGATTGTTGCACCGAAGAAGATGCCTGTGGGTGATTATATCTTTCGTGTCCGTTTAGGCACGGTGAAGGGAACGCCTGCCGCCCGCAAATTTATTGAGATCGGTCACCCCCAGAGGGATATCGAATCAAGGGACTGGGGATTGAAAGGTAAACCAATCAGTGTCCATCAGGTTACCGGTACGATCGAAGCTCCCCAGATCATGGAAATCCCCATTGAGGTGCGTTCGGATACGACGCGTGAATTTGCGGTGCAGGAAAAGCAGCCAAACAATGCAAATCTAAAGACCCTCTGGAATGAGCACAATCAGCTCAAAGCGGAGAATGGGTACGGACATCCGCCCGCAATCTGGGTAGACTGGGTGGAATTGGAAGGGCCCCACGATCCAAACCGACCAAAGACTTGGAAACAAAGAAGGGAAGTGGAGCATCATGCCAACGCAAAAGTCGGTGGCACCTACAACGATTATTTCAAAGGCGGTCACGATAAAGCCCAGGCTTTCCTGAAAACCGGAAAACCGCAAAAAGATATTGTCGACGAAGATCGGGCCCAATTTTTTATCCGCGAATTTGAGAATAAGGGGCCAAGTTATCGCCGCTATTTGGATAGTAACTTGACAAAATCCGGCTCATTATTGGGCTTCAGCTACAAGCAAGAGTTCATTGCTTTACCACCTGAACATCCTAGCGGTTGGAGCAAAACCCAACACATTGTGGATACTCTGCCGGCCGGTCATTACAAATTGCGTTTTAGTGTTGGTGCCCTCCAGTCCACGGAAAAGAAAAGGCATTTCGTATCTATTGGTGCCGTTCCTGCAAAAGATCAGTTCAATCTATTGGATACTTTTCAAGTAAGCGGTACGGTTGATAATCCTCAGGTAATTGAGGTGCCAGTTCAGCTCTCCAAGAACGGTCCTCGAAAATTCGCCGTCCGAGAAAGGGGCGACACCAAGGCAATGAAGGCACGGATGCTATCTGCAATTAAGGAAACTGGCCTTGGTCTAACACCGGCTCTATGGATCGATTGGGTCGAATGGGAAGGGCCCCTCCCATCCGCCAAGCCAAAAATGTTTAAGCAACGCCGGGAAGTGGAGAAGTATGCCACTGCCAAAGTGAAGAGGAAATACGAATCTTATTTCAAAGCGGGGTACGACGCGGCCCTTGCTTTTCAAAAGGACGGCATTCCCCGTCCTGCAGTGGGTGTGAAAGATTTGGACGAGGCCAAGTTCAGAATTCGTCGTTACGAAATGGAAGCAGCCTCCCAATTGCGCTACCTGAATGATCCCCTAACTAAGAGCGGCTCTTTGCTTGGTGTATTCGACCGAAATGGGAATTTGAACAGCGAGGAGTTTATTGAAATCAGTATGGATCCGCTTGGATTTAAGAAGAAATCGAAGCCCTTGCCCCTTGGGAAGTACCGGGTTCGCGTTCGCATGGGATCCGTGGAGGGCACCTCTCCGGATCGTCATTTTGCGGTCCTCGGATCGGTAAGTAATGGAGGAAGTCGAAATGTGGATGGTGATGGCTTCAACTTGTTGGAAACTTTTCAAGTTACGGGCACCACCAGTGCCCCGCAGGTTTTTGAAACCACCGTGGAATTGACTCTCAATGGTTCACGCAAGTTTTCCCTGCGTGAAAAAAGTAACCTTATGGCAGATACCTTGCGGGGTAAGAGGGAGATTTATAAAGGCGGAATGGCCGCTCCTCCCGCCCTTTGGGTCGATTGGGTGGAATGGGAAGGTCCCTTACAGGATAAGGTTCAGGACGATGGGCTTGTTTCAATTTTACAAAATAACCTGTCGGGAACCGTGGATACGGAGGAAGAGAGAGCCCGTTCCATTTTCCAGCGCTTTTGTGTGGAAGCCTTTCGCCAAGTTGATCCGGACCCCATGTTTATCGATCAATTGGTCGGTTTATATAAAAGAAGAATAACCGCCGGAGATTCTTTCGATGTGGCCATCCGTACACCCCTTAGCGTCATCCTTGCTTCGCCCGGTTTTCTTTACCTCGACGAGCCGAATATGAAAGAATCCAAGCGTCCGCTCAATGATCGGGAACTGGCGGTTCGGCTTGCTTATTTCCTCTGGAGTTCACCACCGGATGCCCGTCTCTTTGCATTGGCCAAAAGGAATGAACTGAGTAACCCCGCCACTCTGCGTGCGGAAGTGGACCGCATGATTGCCGATCCCAGATCCGAGGAATTCGTGGCCGGCTTTGTCCATCAGTGGCTGCATATGGAGAGATTGGACTTCTTCCAGTTCGATACCAAATTGCACCGTGAATTCGATGAGAGTGTTCGGGCTTCCGCAAGAAAGGAAGTATACGAATCCTTTGCCCTGTTGTTGCGTGATCAGGAGGGTGGACATATCGGGAAATTGTTGAAGAGCGATTATGTCATGATCAATGGCCTGCTCGGTACCTATTATGGAATTGATGGAGTAAATGGTGATCATTTCCGCAAGGTTTCTCTGCCTGCTGATTCTCCACGCGGGGGACTGCTTGGAACCGCTGCCGTACTTGCGATGGGCAGTGACGGAATCGAGAGCAGTCCGGTCGAGCGGGGAGCCTGGGTCTTACGCTA
>CAWVXY010000096.1:0-6673 GCA_963934295.1 uncultured Opitutia bacterium | reverse complement strand
TGGGGTACTTCCAAGGCAATGTCCAGAACCACTCCAACAAACGCCAACTGGCAGGATGTATACATCGTCGCTCAATGGGATGGAGGCTCTACATTCTCTAATCACAATGGTCTTTTTGGAGGCACATCAAGTAAGGGCCTGCTCGGTAATAGTGATTCTCCACGCACAAACCTGGGCAGTGGTTGGTTTGATAATTTTTATCTAAATGGGTCCGCTTCTACGACGAGTGGAGTTATCAATACCATGAGTTCTGCATTTATTGCATCTATATCCAAAGACTCAGCAGTTTCTGCAACCGGGTACAAGGTTGGTTTTGACCGGGGATACTCTGGCCGCGGTTGGGACGGTTTGATCGCAGAAGTACTCGCCTTCAACACCAAGCTTTCTGATGCGGACAGGCAAAAGATTGAAGGTTACCTTGCAAATAAATGGGGAATCAATGGCAACCTTCCGTCCACTCACCCTTATGTGGCAAGTATGCCCGGTTCCTTTGAGAATGTGAGCCTTGGGCAGACCACCATGGGTCTGACTGGATTGAGTCCATCCACAACTTACAATATTCGTGTGCAAGCGACCAACTCGGGTGGCTCACGACTTTCGGACTTGGTATCATTCACCACCAGTGCCGTACCCAATCCCCCTGCCCTCTCCGTTTCCAACCCAACGGTAGTCGGTAACACCACCGCGACGCCCAAAGGAAACCTGTTATCTTTTGACGGCACCACCAACCCCACAGTTACTCTGTATTACGGAACATCGGATGGTAACCAGACACCCGCAAACTGGAACGGTACCTCATCCCCAGTCAGCCTGAGCACCAAGCCGGTTGGCCCACTCGACCACAACCTTACCGGACTGCCTGCAGGCACAACCTATTTTTATCGCTACTTCGCCACAACAACGATCAGCGCTACCGCATACTCATCCTTCTCGGATCTTGGCACCTTCACCACCCTTGCTCCACCCACGGTGCAAACCCTTGCCGTTTCCCCAATCGACAAGACCAAAGCCACCCTTAATGCGAAGCCAAGTCTTTCGGGCAATGATACCGCATCTATCACTTTCTACTGGGGCGATAATAATGGAAGTAATAGCGGAAGCCATAACCAATGGGATCACAACCTAACGGTTAGCGGAACCCATCATTCGGGAACTGTTATTTCCAACCCGATTACAGGGCTGACCACAGGCACGACATACTACGCGGTCGCCAAGGTGACAAACTCCCTGAATACATCCGCGTACGGCTCGGTGGTTTCATTCAAAGCAGCCGACCGCACCTTCACTAAGCACTCAATCCCGGGTCTAGTCCTTTGGCTCGATGCTACGGATATCGATGGAAATGGAAACCCCGATTCGCTTGGAGATGGAAGTTCGATTTCCGCATGGATCGACAAATCAACCAAGGATGTTACCGTTAATCAGACCAATTCAGGCAGCCAACCGGTTTACAAATCAACATCCTTCGGATCCAAGCCCGCGGTTCGTTTCGATGGAATTGATGATGTGTTAAATCTAACTCCGATTCGTTCGACCGCTGGGGGATACTCTGTTTATGTCGCAACCAGACGCCATGATACCCTGGGTGATACCAACGCTCATATCCTAGACGAAGCAGGATGGAACCTGATTGCCGATGCCACCAATCAGCCCTACGCTCCAAAAATCCTTGCACGGTCTGCAGCTTCCGGTGCCACCCTGACTAATCTCAAAATTGGTAAAGATGCAGGCGGAACCAATCATGACTTTGGCGGAGATATTGGAGAAATTCTTATCTTCGAACGCCAACTTTCGTCGACTGAGGAGGCTAAAATTGTGAAATACCTAGCACATAAATGGGGAGCATTAAGCCCTTCGACCTTCCTTCCTTCCAATCTATCCAACCTGAAGCTTTGGTTGGATGCATCGGATCTAACAACCGCAGGTGCTACTTGGTCAGACAAGAGTGGGAACGGAAATCATGCCACGAAACACAACACTCCAACTGTGGTGACCAATGCTCAAAATGGTCTGTCCCTTATGCGTTATGATAAAGTTACCACTGCAGCGAATACGGATTACCATGAGTGGACAGATATTTCCGATGTTCGTACCGTATTTGCGGTCTATAAAAGAGATAGCGGAAACGACGGAACCATTCTCAATGATGACAATTCTTACCCCTTCTTCGCAGCTTCCAGTTCATACCCTTCTAATGGCGCTCAGACTTTGCTTCATGGAAATTACGCGGACTCAAAGATTAGAGGCGGTCTTTACAAGTTAAACGGTACATCAGTACCTTCTACTTTATCCGACCACCCCACAAGCTTATCAATTCATACAGTACGTGCTACAGGCAATATTGAAGTTAGCCGAATAGGAAGAGACAGGGATAAAACTTATGGTCACTTTGATGGTGATTACGGCGAACTCCTAATCTTTGATACTGCCCTAAGCGACTCTGATGTAGAGAAAATCGAGGGTTACCTTGCCCACAAGTGGGGATTAGCTAATTCCCTTCCTAGCAACCACCCCTACAAAAACATCAACAATCCACCCCCACTCTTCGACAACACGCCTAAATTTGTCGAAAAGCCTTACCTCAGTGGTTACACGGTCAATTTCTCACCCAGTGAATTAAGCAACCTCTCTTATTGGCTGGATGCTACAGACCTCTCCACCATTACCAAGGACGGATCCAATAAAGTGGAAAAATGGGCAGATAAAAGTGGCAATGATAAAAATGCGACTATGGCAGATGGCAGTCGTCAACCAACCTATTTGGCCAGCGACTCTGTACTAAATGGAAAACCTTCAGTGAAAAGTTCTTCTGCCTCAGGAAAGCCCGGTCTGGACATACCCTCTTCGACTCAACAAGAAATTTTCATGGTGGCTTACTACAACAATGGAATCGATAACAACTTTAATACATACAATACACTTTTTTCAGGTGCTGGAAACGATAGCCAATATAGACTTATGGGGCATGCCGGCACTGATTATGGAAACAATAACAGAAACTTTGATGGTTCACCCAGTATGAACGGCTATGCAGGTTCCTCCAAAATACTACCAATGCCTGCCTCCGTTTTACGTTTAAATAGATCAAGTGCCATTACTCAAACGACCCATTTACTCCATTTTAGAAGCCGAGATAACCGCGGTTGGATTGGAGGAATTGGAGAGGTGATTGCTTTGTCAAGTGCCGCAAGCACTGAAGAGAAGAACAAAATCGAGGGCTACCTTGCATATAAGTGGGGTATTACTGACAAATTAATCGCTACCCATCCTCAATATAACCGTATTTCAGGAGAGGTGGGCACCACTCTTTCCTTTCAACTAGAAGCGATTCAGGGACCTGAAACCTGGACAGCAGATAGTACGCTCGCAGCAAAGGGACTTAGCCTGAACTCATCGACCGGTCTGATCACGGGAACTCCCAATGCGGAGGGCAATTTCACCACTGCCATTACGGTGGCCAATTCTGGTGGTTCCGAACAGCGAAATGTATTTTTCAATATCACCAAGGGTACCCGGGTGATCGACTGGAATCAGACTTTTGCCGGTATCACCTATGGAGACAACAATTTCTCCCTATCCGGATCAGCGACGGGATCGAGTAATCTGTATTACTCATCCAGCGATTCAAGTATTCTAGAAATTAACGGAACAAGCATTGAGTATCCCGCAGTATCCAACGGGTTGGTGAGCTGGTGGAGATTTGATGAGACCAGTGGTACCACCGCTTCCCCATCCACCGGTTCTCATGACGGTACACTTAACAGCCCAGCCACTTTTGGAAGCGGTAAGTTTGGAAATGCGGTCGTCCTGACTGGTGCAGAAGGAAGCATAGCAGAATTCCCTGCTGCTGCCGGTAATATTGGAAAAAGATTCAGTGCTTCCCTATGGTTAAAATGGGGAGATTCTTCAAACAATCCAAACTATAATCAAATACTTGAAAATAAGCCCAACTCTGCAGCTTCAAGCGGATGGATAATTTATGCAAGAAATGACCAAAAAAATATTTCTATAAAAGGATCGAGTGATACAACAGGTAGTCAACAGGTTACTTCAGATTGGAAAAATGGAAATTGGATTCATTTGGTCGCTGCTTTTAATAATGGAGTAGTAGTTTGCTATGTAGACGGATCCTACATGGCACTTAACGAAATTTCACCTGTTAATAATTCCACAAATAAGCTAACTCTTGGAGCCGGTATTAATTGGGGAAGTCGATGGAACGGTGCTTTTGATGATCTAAGGCTCTACGACCATCCACTGTCACAATCAGAAGTGACTTCCATATACGGTGGCGGAAATGGCGACTTTGTCAGTGTAAGAACTGGAAACTCCGTTTCCATTAAAAAAGCAGGATCAGTCACTCTCACTGCCCATGCTCCCGGCATCTCATCCATGAATGCGGCTACCTTGGTTACTCAAAATATAACTGTTTCCAAAGCACCGCTGACCATCACCGCGGACAGCCTGACTATGAATCAGGGTGGAAGTGTTCCATCGCTGACCTATCAAATTACCGGTTATAAATATACCGACAATGAATCAACTGCACTCGCCACAGGAGTTACTGTGACTACCGATGCCACTACTTCAAGTGCATCGGGAAGCTACTACACCCGTCCGGGTGCGGCCACATCGGATAAATATTTTATTAATTTTGTCGATGGTGTCCTCGTGGTCACTTCCAAGACTCCGCAGTCCATCACCTGGGGACAGGATTTTTCAAGTGCATCCATCAACCAGTTTATAGATCTTAATGCCACCACCTCCTCCGGTTTACCGGTGGTCTATTCCGTCGATCAAACCAGTGTGGCTGACCTCGCAGTGACCCTGCAAAGCAGCTTGGATGCCTGGTGGAAAATGAATGAAAGCGCCGCCTCCTCCTCAACCGGGCAGGCGGCTGATTCTTCGGGCAACGGCCGTACCACTCTGCTCCAGGGAGTGAGCGGAGCCGGGCACTGGGTGTCTGGTAAGTTCGGCAATGCCCTTTCCCTCGACGGATCCAATGATTATGGATATGCCCTGAATTACAAGGGAATTACCGGGGGCACCCGACGGACCATCGCCCTGTGGTTTAAGACAACCACCAACAGCCGGACTCTTCTCCGCTACGGGGACCAGTCAGCCAACGGAAAGGAAATCCGTTTCGCCCTCTCCGGGAGTGGAAAGCCACTCGTCAGTTTCAATGGAAACGGAATTTATGCACAGGGCAGAAGCCTGAACGACGGAAACTGGCACCACATGGCACTGGTGGTTCCTGAGAACGCCAATATCCAGCAGACCAAACTCTATGTCAATGGCCTGCTTGCGGGAAATTCCAACGGGTTGCAGCGCTACTGGACCTTTGACGAGACCGGGGGAACCAAGGCTTATCCCAGCCGGGGCACATTTATTGGCACCCTCGGATCCGGGGCGAGTTTTGCCACCGGAAAGTTTGGCAATGCCGTGCAGATGAACGGCACCGGTAATTCAAAAGTCAATTTCGGACTCAAGGCGGGTGATCTCGGGCAAAACATGACCGCTTCTTTCTGGGCAAAATGGACGGGGAATTCAAATCCCACTAGCCAAAGAATTCTTCATTACAAAACAGCCTGGAATTCAAATGAAGGATTCCATATCTGGGCGAACCACGCCAACAAACTCGCAATACGAGGATCCAGTCTGCAGGCATATAGCCCGACTATTGGGTTCGATTGGACCGCCAATTCATGGAATCACTTCGCGGTTACGTTTCAGGGAACCACCGCCAAGGCTTTTGTAAATGGCAGCTCAGTCGGTCAGGGAACCATAGCCGCTTTGTCCAACGGTTCCACCAATTTACAGACTGGAGGAAGCTTCACCGGGCTTGTGGATGAACTCCGCCTCTACAACCGTGTTCTTCCCAACACAGAGATTACAGAATTGTACAGCAGTGGTGACGGCGACTTTAATGGATTTTTCCAGACTTCCAATTTTACGGTCAACACCGCGGCCTCCAATGATCTGATAATTGGCGAGTACAACTCCACTTATTTCAATGGTGAGATCGACGACATACGAATTTACACAGCGGAACTCAATGCCAGTACGGTGAAGACGATCTACGGCGAAGGTGGTGGGGATTTCAACCGCTTACAAATCAAGACTGCGGGTACGGTGACGGTCACCGCCAACCAGCCTGGCGACCTTTCCAATGCCCCCGCTCCCGCACTGACCGCCTCGGTGACCGTGGGTAAGTCGAGCCAAGCCATTGCCTTCAACCCAATTACGGACAAGTCCGTGGGTGACTTCGATTTCTCCCCCACCGCGGTGGCCAGCTCCGGATTAAGCCTTACTTTTACCAGCTCGGACAGTCAGGTGGCGGAGATTATCGGAAGTTCCCCCAATCAGACAATTAAGATACGGGGTGCCGGAACCGCCACCATTACGGCCAGTCAGGCAGGGGACGCCGCGTACAGTCCCGCCTCTTCCGTAACTCAGACAATTACCGTGGGTTACTTTAACTTACAGGCCAACTCCCTCGCAGGAATCCGGCTCTGGCTCGATGGAAATAATATCAACGGAGATGCCACCGCAGACACGCTGGCAGACGGTTCGGTAATCACTCAGTGGATTGACCAGTCGGGCAACACCAATAATGCGGGACAGGGAACGGCGAATGCCAAACCCACCTATGCCGCCAGTGCCCTTAATAATA
>CAWVXY010000095.1:0-6689 GCA_963934295.1 uncultured Opitutia bacterium | reverse complement strand
CATGATTATTGAAATCGGCAATGGTAGCACCCGTTACATTTAAATCGCCTTCAACTAAATTAGTAACCAGTACCGGTTCCTCGTATTGTAAAAACCTTAGGTGGATGGAAATGTTAGAATCATCCGTAATACTAGGTGCGGTAAAGTCAGCAACCAAACCCATATCTCCACCTTGATTATTATAGATTTTAGTAATATCGTCATCGCTGAGTGCAACCGAATATACCCTTGCATCATCAACATAACCGGAGAAACGATCATTTAAAGTTGGCATTCCACCAATAAACCAATCACCAAGAGAAACCTCCCCTTGCTTCCCAGCAACAAATGAATTCTCCGCAGCTAAATTGCCATTAAGGTATTGTCTCAAACGCCCTGTATCGCGATCCACAACCATCACAACATGATTCCATGCACCCAATTCCATTGGAGTGGCAGATAATGCAGTCAATTCATTTTCGTAAGTAGCATGCCATGAAATAGGGTATCCATCAGAACCTAAAGCAACCCCTTTGTGAGTGATAACACCTGCCCGCATAAGAATGGGAGATTTACGACCAAGAAAACGGGAACCCAGTCGGTTTCTCTGCCCGTGCCCACCTTTATTGTCTACCACCATTTCACTGCCATTTAATCCTGTCTTTGAAAAATCCCCATCCTCGTCCAAATCAATCCAGACAACACTCCCGTCATCACTTCTTGTACCAAAAGTAATATCACCAGTACTTAAATATCCAGTATTTCCGACCCTTAATTTACCAAACCAAAGTCCGCCAATTTGATCCACTCCAGTTCCTGTACCGGTACCTGTCTTACCAGTACCGGTTGACTTAGACCTTGCATCCGTGCTTGCTCCATCAAAATCAATAGGAATTCCAAAATTTATGTCCTCGTAGATATAATCATGCCTAACTAAGAATCCGTTGCCGTAATGGTAGAGCAGGGATGATCCAATTTCATAGGGCCAGGGAGTCGTAATGTCGGAACCGGCTACCGCATTAGAATGGATACCAAAACCACCATTATCTGTCCCCGTCCAATTCCCCCCGCCAAGACTTCCACCCGTGGTGTTAGACTCACCCAGCAAAGAACCATCTACCCATATACGAACTCTTCCGGGTAATCCACCATTCCCAATTCTCATCTCCCATCGTAATTCATGGAGCTTTCCATCTGCATAGCCACCTGCTTGAAGATCCGAAAATGGAATATCAAGAACCGCCATATCGTTACTGGAGGCACCTGAGACGGGAATGGTTGCACCACCATTCCCTGCTCGAAGGCGTAAAAAACCTTCCTTGAAACCTAAAAATGATCCTACACCATCCCCTCCATGCTCCCAAAGAAGATAACTATCAGTATGAGCAGAAGTGGGAAATGCGGTCAAAACTGAAAAATTCGCGTCTTGATTTCTAGTTATTATTGCATTGTTAGTTGGAATCTGTTGACCAAATAAAAAAGCTCTTCCATCTATACCTGCATCATATTGGTTGGGATTACCCGCGGTATCATCGATTTGGTTATCATTGTAAGAACCGTCGAATAACCTTTCGGTAACCCCGCCTGGCATGACTGAAGCCTGAAGGGCATCTCCAGGGTTCAGCAAATTAAGTGAATTATAATTAGTTATAACTCCCTGTCCCAACTTAGCCTGCATGTATTCCCCACCTCCTCCTTCATACCATCCAATCGCAAAGTTGTATTCGGGCGTAGGTTTAAGTAAAGTGGGTTTAACCCATGCAGAAACCGAGTAACTCTCTTCCCCTACATTTAACGAAGAACCCTCTGCCTCACGGTAAAGCATTTCCACCTCAAAATCAGTGAGCGCAATTCCGTAAACCCTAAAATCATCTAAATATTCAGCAAATCTTTCCCCACCAGATGAATGATTACCAATCGAAAGAATATTATCTCCAGTCGGTCGATCCGAATCTCCCTGATACGCTCCATCCAAATAAAACTTGGTGGTTAAGCCATCCGAAACCACCACAATTTGATGCCATAACCCATCGGCTTCCAAATCAAATTCTCCGGAATCCTGCCAATCTCCGTTAGCATTAGCAAAGACACCGACATTATTCGAATTATTCTGAATGATCAGGTGATGTCCATTAGTTGTCCCTCGGGATAAGGTTCGCCAAGCTCCAATCGGGTAAAGATTTCGAAACCAAGTCGAAATAGTAAAAGTAGCCACTGTGCTTGTACCCCCTAAATCAAGGGCAGGGGAAAGCATTACCCTAGAACCAGTTGAATTAGTTGGGAAATGTAGGGATGCATTTCCAAAAGTCTTTTCGATAGTAGAAAAAATAGCTCCAGATGAAAGAGTTCCAGAATCTAGTCCGGTCACCGAGTTACGAGTTATTGAACCGCTTCCTTCATCAAATTTCCACCAACCAATTAAATCATTCTGCCTCGTTATTTTAGCAGGTTCTGTTAAAGATCTAATCTCAGCCCAACTTGAACTTCCATCAAGCAAAAGGGATCCTGCTCCAAACTTGGATTCATTTAAATCTAAACGTGCACTCCCAAAAAGCCTCGCATGGGCATCCCCACCAGATCGATCTTTAACCACAGAACCATTTGCTTCGTCAAAGGTCCACCAACCGACCAGATCAGAAGATCTCGTAATTTTATCGTTGTAAGAAATAACCACTGTCTTCTTCTGGGAGTAATCCCCCAGTGCATCAACAGCTGCACCAGCATTAAAGGTAAGAAAAATCCTTTGTGGGTTTGGGTGTCGGTCCGGGATTATATCAAAACCGTAAGTTGAATTACTGTCTCCAATCTTGGAAAAATTAATAATGGATCCACCACTCAATATTACATCAGTTGATCCATTGCTATCACTCGCGTTAAAATCAGAAACACTTACCGGGTTGTTCAACAAATCACGAAATGTCAAAACTACGGGTATGGGAGAAGAATTACTTGCAGCATCTACTACAACATCAACCGAAGGTCCAAAATCTCCATAACCATCCCCATAAGCTATTTCCACATCCTGCGAGGAAAGTGCCGTTTTATAAAGTCGCACATCATCAATCCAACCTTTAAATAAATTACTACCATCTGGAGACCCTCCGATACCCAGATCTCCATTTTCGACATAAACGGGATCAGATTTTAAAATAGATCCAATCAAAACTCCATCAATGTATGTTTTGTACCTTTCTCCGTCGTAAGTAGATGTTAAAAAATGCCATTGGAATGGGTTAAATGAAAAGGCACCGTTATCTATGTAGGATGAGAAAAACCTGAACATCGACTTAACTTGGGTTCCTCCTTGCTCCACCTGTACGAAATAGGGTGAAAGCGTACCATCACGTTTTGATAAAATTTGAGCGTAATCATCGGGTTGTCCATTGCTTTTAAACCAAAGCATAAACGAAAAACCGATTCGGGCTTGTAAGTTAGGATGAGAAGACACGCGCGCGTAACCCGAACCAGCACTTAAATCTAAACTTCCTTGTGATACTGCATTTACTCCCGATCCCCAACCTGCACCTATCAATGTTGCATTATTAACACCAGAACCAGAGGTTTCTACAGTGTGGGTGCCATTTCCTTCATCGAAACTCCAACGTGCCAATAGTTCTTCTTTTTTTACGACGCCCTTAGATACAAAATTAACCGCTACAAAACACACAAGTATTAAGCGAATTATTAGTCGGGCAATCATTAAGGTTTCAATATAAAGGAGAAGGGATATTTATTCAATGCGTATGACCCTTTTTCTTCAAGGTAAAAGTTCTAAATATACAAAAATTAATATATACGAATAAGTCACTAATAGTAGTTAATAAATTAATAATAAGGCACGAATACAGCTAAATAATTTCGAAAATCGAGAAACTAAATTAAATTAGCACAATTTCGTATATTCGTACAAAATTTATAAAAATACTTAAAATCCAAGCTTTATAATATTTTAATATAAAGAAATCTCACTTCAACGAAACCATGCGTAAACTTCCATACTCAATTTTGGAAACTGAATAAGAAAAGAGGCTTTTAAGGTATTTACTTCGTTCGAACTCGCACTCTCAGGAATTGTTTACCACCTTTTGAGCTTGTGGTACCAGATGTCTCATAAAGCACGCGCTCCATTCCACCTCCGGCATCTACTCCATTTCCAGCAGTTGATGGACCATTAAGATCAATCTGGGTAACACCGGTTGTGGTCCAGGTTCGTAAATCCGTACTTGTTTCAACAATATACTCAATTCCTTCCGAATTATATTCTGAACTATATTTTTGAAAACTGATTCTTTGCTTACCGTCTTTTTTATTAATTGCACGGGGAAGAGTGGTCTTTGCATCACTGCCCAAGGAGTCGCCTCCAAACGCACGTTCCATAAAGTTGCTTACGCCATCACCATCGGAATCAAAATCATCCGAATCAAAAAGGAGTTTCGCGTCTTCAATGGTAATGCTTCCAGAACCATCCAAGTCGATCAACCCCTTTAAGTTTTTCTTAGCAAAAAGTTTTCGTGCAAATTTATTACGCTCCATTTCATAACGGGGATCCATTCTTCTCTCTTCAAAGAAAGCACTTTTTCCAGGCTTCTTAATTTTAATATCACGAATCACATCGGCCGCCGCATTATAACTTCCATTACCTGCCTGTTTGGCTGTAATTGAGACAGTTAATTCATCCGCCCCTCCAAACCCGGTGAAATTTTTAGAGAACACAAGCAAGGCATTCGCCCCACTCCCAAGGATTTCCATAGCATTATTCGGGTTGGAAGATAAGGTAAAACTCACACCCAGATTAGAGGTAGCATTAGCCATTCGGCCAATCGGAGTGGGTTTCCGCGAAAGGGGAAGATCTCGCAAACCACCTTTTTCCCCTTGCTTAAAGAATATTGTCTGCCCTTGCTTGTTAGTAACATTAAAGGTCGTGGTTGCTGTGGTGGTAAAAAATGCTGCACCCGTTGCCACTGCTCGAACCTGAACAACACCGGTTGCGTTACCACAGGTAATTTGACCACCACTTACCGTAGCTGGTCCAGAAATAATTGAATAGGTCGGAGAAACTTGAACGGGTTGATTACTAATACCATCAAGCACCACAGCTTTCACTAAGAACTGTTGGTTTCTTCCCATATCTCCTATAGAATCAAAAATAAGGGTAAGAGGTCGCTTAACCAGGAATGTACAGTCGACACCAACCGCGGCTGCATAAGTACCATTACCCGCCTGAGTTGCCCTGACTGTTACAGTACCTGTCCCCGAAAAGGTCAGACGATTATTGGAGAGACTCGCAATACTACCACCGGTGGTAATAGAGTAAGATACCGCTAACCCAGCGGATGAACTGCCATTCAAATCAAGAGCTTGATCAATTCTTGTTTCATTCACCGTGGTGAAGGTGAGAGTCTGCGGACGCTTTCCGATAATTTTCATATCGAACGTCTGATTCGATGCAGCCGAAAAGTGTGAATCACCAGGTTGTTTTAAGGTAACTCGGACAGCACCGGTACCGACCGGATTCAATTTCCCACTAGCATTAACCGCAATGACAGATGAATTGTTCGTTTCATAAACTATATCCAATCCTGAAGTGGCATATGCTCCTTCAAGAATAAAAGGGTCATCAAAAGTGGACATAAAGGGCTTATTACTATCTGCCGCGTCAAGCGGAACATTAGTCGAGGCAACCGTAATAGACTGACTTCCACCAAACTGTGGACGACTTGAGCCAAATGGATGTCCATTGACAAGACGGGCATTCGATCCCCACTTGTAGGCTAAGTAACCCTCCAACCTGCGAACCGCAAAATCATTAAGACTTCCTGCGAAAAGCATAACTTCATAGATGACTCCATTATCAAGTTGCTGGGCAATAGCACCACTTGAGTTTCTGCCCGCACCAATTAACATATCTCTCCCCGTCGTAGGTATGGAAGGTGTGCTTGTCCCGGAAATCGCAGTTCCAATCTTCTTTGTCCCGTTCAGGATAAATTCACTGTCAGCATAGGTTGAGCCCGCTTCACGGCGGAAGACACCAACCTGAATATTTCCTCCAAAGTTGACTCCACTGAAAGTCTGCTCTCCACCACCATTGAAGTAAAAACCTCCATTTTTACCGAGACCGATCACTTGACCGGCTGCACCCGAGGTTGCCCCAAAATGGAAGAATCTATTGCCACCGGATCCAGCAGTTTTGGCCGCAATCAATAAAGTGTAGCCGACATTACCATCAATTCCACTAGGAATACTTCCGTTCAGGTAAGCACCATTATTACCCAAGCTTGATCCAAAAGCCAGACCTGGTTTCCCATTTTGAATGACTCGTACTGGCTGTAAAGAAGTGGAAGATTGACTGAATGAGACGGAATTACCCGATATATCGGCCCAACCAGACGGTTGGATCTTTCCACTAATACTCGTGAAATCGGAATTAGCATCTGGAGAACCATCTCCATTAATATCATAGGCATTTAACCAAAAAGTCATACCCGGAAGTGAATTACTGTAAGGACTGTATTCAGTAACGGTTACTGTAAATGTTTCGGAACTGGCCGCATTGTAGCCAACATTTCCAGCCTGGCTAACCGTGATGGTTGAAGTTCCTCCCCCGACGGGCTTCAAACGCGTACCTGAATTGGTAACAAGTATGACATTGGAATTGGAACTCGCATAGCTAACTGCTAGACCCGTGCTGGTGGTCGTTCCAGTTTTAACTG
>CAWVXY010000094.1:0-6754 GCA_963934295.1 uncultured Opitutia bacterium | reverse complement strand
GCACTTTCCTGGCTATTGGAAAAGCCGTCCGCATCGGGATCGCCTGTTGGGCCATTGGAAAGATTTCCAAACTGGTTGTGTTCGAACCAATCCATAACCGAGTCGTTATCGCTGTCCAATGTGGATAAGAAATAATGAGCAATTAAACTGGAATCGTTTTCAATTTTTGGATTGATTTGGCTAAGGGCCACCCCGGTCGGGCCGTGTTGCCTAACCCCATTTACAGTCCAGTAGGCGAAGTGGTAACCATTGATTGCTCCATTGAGAGATTGTGTGGGTACGGATGCATTGATTTCTACATATCCTTCCGATGTTGTAATAAATCCAATCGGATCACTCTTAATTGTATATTTTACCATCGAGGTATCCGCAAAAACAAAGCCTGACGACTTTCGGGATGAAATTCCACCGTCCTGAACCGAATCTTTAATATTTGCTTCCTGGCCAAGTTCACTTTCTTGGCTGTTTTTAAAACCGTCCCCATCGGGATCGTCATCAGGACCATTGGCAAGATTTCCAAATTGGTTAAATTCGAACCAGTCCATAACCGAGTCGCTATCGTTGTCCAATGTGGATAGGAAATAATGGGCAACAATAGTTGAATCATTTTGTAGCTTGGTGGTGACTTGGCTAAGGGCGGTACCGGTTGGACCTGCCTGCCTGGTTCCGTTCACCGACCAATAAGCGAAATGGTATCCATTGGTGGCTCCATGAAGATTAGAGGAGGTAACGGATGCATTGATTTCAACATATCCTTCGGTCGTGGTAATAAATCCGATGGGGTCACTTTTCATGAGGTAGTGAACCATGGAGGAATCCGCAAAAACAAAGCCACTTGATTGGCGGGATGAAATTCCTCCATCCTGAACTGAATCTTTAATGGTTGGTTCCTGTCCGAGACCGTTTTCCTGGCCGTTGGTGAAGCCATCCGCATCTGAATCACTCGATGCATTTTGGTCCAAATTACCGAAGTTTCTAAATTCAAACCAATCCAAAAGACCATCTGTATCGGTGTCTGCGGTAGATAGGAAATAATGAGCGGTTATTGTGGTTGCTGCATTTACAGTTATTTCGCCCCGGGTGATGGAGCGGCCGTCGGAGTCAGTCAATCGGTTTCCCCCGACAGACCAATATCCAAAAGTGTAGCCTGATGATGTAAGATTTGGCTGAATGGTCTGATAAGCTGTGCCGGGTGCGACCGCTTCGGACAGGCTCACATAGCCAACGGGCGAAGAAATTTGTGAAACTTGGACGAAGGTTGCCTGGGCATAGGAGAAAGAAAGCAAAAGCAATACAGCCCAGAGGTAATACCGGCTTGGCTGAAGAATTGTTTTTGAATTGAAGGTCATTTCGAGCACATCTCTAAGTAGAGAACGGATGGCTTAATAACTCGAATGTGAATGAATTACCTTACCAGTATTAGATTTTCCCGGTGCATCAAATTGATTAGCTCCTGCAACAAAGTTTTTTCCAGAAACGCTAACAGAATTACCTAGTAAATCATTACTCTGACCGTTAGGATATGTTAAATGATCATAAAGGATTACATCTCCACTTGGTTTGATTTTATAAAGGTAAGCCGCACCGATTGTAATACTGTTAGCATTATGTTCCCCTCTTGCTCCGATTGCTAATCTGTCTCCGCTGAGATCAACGGAGAAGCCAAAATAACCACTATATACAGGCTTGGGTGAGTCAATGGTTGTGGTTAGTTGAGCTATTCCGTTGGGGTTGATTTTGTAAAGATATACACGACCTGCATAATTCTGTGTAGTATTTCTTCTCCATTCTCCAATCGCAAGCATGTCGCCTGACATCGCAACTGCGCATCCGAAATAACAGCTATGGTAGGGGGAGGGCGCGGTTAATGTCATGGTTCGAGTAGCAGTTCCATTACCATCCAATTTAAACAGGGTTACTGAACCGGCATCTCCTTTGTTACTACCAGAAACAATCACATCATCCCTCTCAGCACCTACTGCAACCATGTTCCCGGAGATGGCTAGTTGCCAACCAAAATAATCAGTGCTTTGGGGGTCTTCATGTAAAAGTTTGGCTAATTCAGTGATTGATCCATTACTTTCACGCCTGAATACATAGGCTGAACCAGCACTAGATTTGCCTGCTGGATCATCATGTCCGGCACCAGCTACAATTAAGTTTCCGGAAACCTCAACATCATACCCGAAATGATCTGAGCTTGTTCCATCGGATGCAGTAATTCGGGCAACTTGTGTAGAATTACTGCTGTTTAATTCGAAAAGATATACCGCTCCAACTTGAGGGACTCCAGATTCATAGGCATCTTTTGCACCCACCGCTAGAAGGTTACCATCGATTGCAAGTGAAAATCCAAATTCATTTGCAGCATTATTTGCCTCGCTGTTGGGTAAAATTAATCCGTTGGCTGTAATTGATCCATTGGTTTCGCTTACATTGTAATGATACACTTTTCGGTATCCACTTGCCTTAGCTACAACTAGGTTTGAACCGTTTATGTCCACTCGGCTGCCAAACTTTTGACTGTTGGAAGAGGTATTATCGTCCAATTCCTGAATGGTGAAGTTAGGAATGGCAATTGTACTCGAGCGAACCACCCACCAGGCACGAGATCCATGTGCACCTGTATCGAAACCATATTCATTTACTTTATTGGGCAAATTGCGCGGATAAATAGGGCGGGTGGCAGTCCATTGGTTTATACTGCCAGAGGTGGAGGCTTCGCGAGCGAGAGCAAGTTCGCCCATTTTTGCCCATCTGTGCCCGACCGATTGTACAAAAATGCCTTTTCCGGCTTCCGTCGCCTGCATATTAGTCTCTAAGTAAACGGTTCCATTACCATCAGTAAATTTGTTGTTTTCAATCGCGATACCAGAGGCTCCAATACTTAACTTGTATTTGAAGTAATTTTCTATATCTGAATCTTTGATTGGGGAACGGCTGATAGAAAGGTTTCCATCGACGAGAGGAAGGTCTAAAAAGTGGAGATCTACAGGACCCTGGGTAGAACGACGGGCGTCCTGACAAAAAAGCTCGAAGTTGAGGGTGCCCGTTTGTTGGGACCAATCACCCTTTACATTCCATGATACCTGGTGCACTTGATTGGTTGCAATAGGAGTACCAATCTTACTACCGGTGCCATTTACCCATGCGGTTGGAACAATTAAAGAAGAGGGATTATTGAATGCACCATTAACGGCGGCAAGAATACCAATAGTTGCATTCGCGTCATCTGGATCCACAATTTCAAAATCTAGATCTATAATATTTGTTCCAGATTGTTGAGAGACTGCCCGGATTGAAGGTTGTGGGATAACATTACGGGTGGGCAACCCTTTCGTGCGATAGGCTCTTTTCCAAATGGTTATTTTGTTGGAAACACTGACAATCAAATCACCCTCTGGAGTAAAGCATGTTGGTACACTATCTGCGATTTGAGGAATGTATTCAATTTGTTCGCCATCGGGGTTTCGAAGCCTTGATCTTGAAAATAACGTTCCATCATTTGCAAGAGAAACGCGATATCTAGGTGCTGAATGATTTACTCTTTTTGTAAAAGTACCGTTTTCATCAAAATAATGTAAATATTCCGCACTCCAATCGGAAATTACAATATTGCCATTTTTCATACAGACTAAATCAGAAGGGTTATAAAACTGTCCAGGTGCAGATCCATAGCTTCCAAACTTGCTTATAAAACTTCCATTTGTATCCAAGATTTGAACTCTCTTATTGTCTTTGTCTGCAATATAAAGTTTTCCATTTGGACCAATATCGATACCATAGGCATTATAAAATTCTCCATCTCCATTACCATTGCTTCCATAGGAAGTTATTGACGCATTTTTGCCCGTCCTCCACTTAAATGTACCATTATTATCCAAACAGGTTACCGCATGCCTCTCTCCAATAAAAATTGTCCCGTTTGAATCGAGTACTAGGTCGTAAGCATAATATCTATTGTTTGCGATGGGTATGTCACGAGCGAGTGAACCATTTAAATCATAGACGCTAATTTTGGATGAAGTACTGGATCCATTGCAGACATAGATTTGACCAACTCCCGTATTGTTATCTTCGTAGTATGCTACACCAGTCCCACTAGTAACGGTCCATTCATTGGCAATGTACCAATTATCCTGTTCGGCAGAAAAGCCAACTAGGCTTGCTATTAAAAAGGTTAAAAGAAGAATGAATTTTGATTTATTTGTAATCATGATTTTTCTTAAAAATGGTAAATGGGTGCGAATAGAAATCGTAATTTGATATTAGACTACATTATAATTAGCAAAAGTCTAGGATATCGTACCATCCTTTTAATAATAAAATATAGAAGAAAGATGAGGAAGGATGAACAAATCTTGCCAAGCAAAAGCGAAGATGTAATAGAATATTGCATATGCTCGCCTTAATTCTATCAATTAGCTGTTTACTTTGTTGGTTTGCTTATCGATTCTACGGAAATTTTCTTAGCAATCGATGTAATTTAGATGATAATACAAAAACCCCCGCCGTGGAGAGGGAGGATGGCGTTGATTATTCTCCCACCCGTGCTTCCGTGCTCTTTGGTCATCATTTTTCCTCTATTGCTGGTGCGGGCCCCATAGTCGGTCCGATTTTAGCTGCAACTTATTTTGGATGGGGGCCCACATGGATTTGGATTTTGATCGGTGCGATTTTAGTAGGTGGAGTCCATGATTTTGGCAGCACTTTGATGTCCGTGCGAAATGGCGGACGCTCGATTGCGGATACGATGCGTGGTTTGGTGGGAGAGGGAGCGGGTAAATTATTCATGCTTTTCGTGATTTTTGCCCTGGTTTATGTAATTATTGTTTTTCTTGACCTGACTGCCAATACTTTTGCCAAGCAACCGGCTGTGGCTACTGCGTCCGGATGGTTCATTGTGGTGGCTGTGGTATTTGGTGTTTTAATGAGAAGTAAGAGATTCTCTTTGGGGCAATTGGCCCTTATCTTTTTTCCTCTGACCTTTGCGGGACTAGCGGTTGGGCATTATTTTCCGATGGTTGAAATGGGGAAAGACTTTTGGATTTACGCAACACTGGCTTATTGTTTTGTAGCCGCGGTCTTACCGGTAGGACTACTTTTACAACCTCGGGATTTTCTGAGTGCCGGTTTTCTTTATGCCATCCTTGGCTTGGGGGTGGTGGGTATGTTACTTGCCAATGAATCTATTCAAATGCCCGCTTTTGTTGGTTGGGAGTCTGAAAAATTGGGTATGCTTGTACCTTTTCTTTTCATAACTGTTGCCTGTGGAGCTTGCAGTGGGTTTCATAGTATTGTTTCAAGTGGAACCACGTCTAAGCAGATTAAGAGGGAGAGTGATGTGAGGCGAATAAGTTATGGTGGCATGCTGGTTGAAGGGGTATTAGCCGTTTTTGCGATGGGATGTGTAGCTGTCTTGACGATAAGTGAAAGGGAAGCTGGGGGGACTCCTGTTGGTGTTTTTGCATCCGGTGCGGCTAAGTTCTTTGGTGCGGTTGGCATTCCCACTTCTTTGGGTGCTGAATTTGCAATGTTGGCCATAAGTACTTTTTTACTGACCACACTTGACACTTGCACCCGTTTGACCCGTTTTTTAATTGAAGAATTCTTTAATTGGCGGAATGAGGCAAGCCGTTATGTGGGTACTTTATTGGCACTTATTTTACCTGCTTTGTTGGTCTTCCAGCAGTTTCCCGGAGTGGATGGAACACTACAGCCTGCCTGGAAAGCAATTTGGCCGCTTTTTGGTGCAACCAATCAATTACTTGCCGCTTTGGCGTTGCTTACTTTTGTTGTTTTTCTAAAGGCGTCCAAGGTTGGATATGGATTTGCTTTGCTACCTGCTGTGGTCATGATTGTGATGCCGATGACTGCGTTGGCTTTAATGGTGCAAAAGTTTGGTGTACAGACTTTGTTAGGTGGAACCGCCTGCGCTATGTTTATCCTGGGCTTCATTTTAATGTTCACTTCTTGGAGGGCATTATCTGCCAAGCCAAATCAAATTGTTCAATCAGATCATAATTAATTTATGATTGTGGAGATTGTTATTCTGGTGGTGTTGGCCGGAGCATTTGTCGTTTTAAAAATTTTTCAGACCGAGAGTGAACGTAAGAGGAGACTGGAACGGGAGGAGAGAAAAATTCGGGATAAGGCAGCAACAGGGGGCTTTTCGAATAAGGATTGGCAACCCAAAAAGTAAAAGATAAAATTAACTAGTTTTGGACCTGCGAATCCCCATTTTAGATTAGAGGACGGTATCCGGTGCTTTTTCCTCTTCCGTGCTCTTGCCATCTCTTTCGTCAATGGCTGCTCTAATAACTGCGGATAGCTTTTGCGGCGGACAAGGGTTATTGAGTATTTTAAAAAGCATTCCAGATTGAAGGGCTTGGGAACCACCAAATTCAAAGTCTGCATGACCGGTTAAAAGAATGGTCATGACCTCCGGGTTTTCTTCCTTAATTTTTCTTAACATGGTGGCACCATCCATTCCGGGCATCCTCATGTCGGAAACCACTACTTCAAAAGGCCCATCCTCTTTAAATGAGCGGAGAGCTTCATGCGGACCATTGGCAATAGTTATATCAAAAGTGCGTCCTAGATTGAGCCTGATTCCTTTTAAAATTGCTTCCTCATCATCTACAACCAAAACTTTATTCATGCTAATTATGAACCATAGTAATTTTATGAATGCAAGCTTTAGATTTTATAATTAATTTTAAAGGTATTTTATACTTTAAATAGTATGGTTCTG
>CAWVXY010000093.1:0-6844 GCA_963934295.1 uncultured Opitutia bacterium | reverse complement strand
CTGTAAGAAATAAACAAGTATAGACATTTACTTTCTTGTCGCCCTTCAGTACTAAATTCACTGAATAAAACCACTTGTAATTTATGAAAAAAGCCTTCCTCCTTATCCACTTTTTCTTTGTACTTATCTGCGGAGCTAAAGCACCCAATATCGTTTTGATCCTTTCGGATGATCAATCCTACACCGATTATGGTTTCATGGGGCATCCGCACATCGAAACACCTCATCTCGATCAGTTGGCCTCGGAGAGTGCTTTGTTCCGCCGTGGGTATGTACCGACCGCCCTGTGCCGTCCGGCTCTTGCCACACTCGCGACCGGACTGTACTCCCACCAAAACAAGATTACGGGAAATAATCCCGCTAATACTCCTGAGAATTTAGCTCATGCCAAGAGAACGGGTAAAGACCCGAAGGAATTGATTATTTCTAATATCGACAAACATGGATGCCTTCCGCATTGGCTGGGAAATAAGGGATATGTCAGTCATCAGAGCGGAAAATGGTGGGAAGGACCTTACCAACGCGGGGGATTCACGGAAGGCATGACCCGTGGTTATCCGAAACCCGGGGGTAGACATGGTGACGACGGACTTAAAATTGGAAGGGGAGGAATGGAACCGGTCTTTGACTTCATCGATCGGTCGGTCAAGCAGGAGAAACCTTTCTTCGTCTGGTACGCTCCCTTCCTTCCTCATACTCCGCACAACCCGCCCGAACGTCTCCACAAAAAGTATCTGGCCAAGGGTGTGCAGAGCCGGGTTGCTCAGTACTACGCCATGTGCGAATGGTTTGATGAGACTTGCGGTGCCTTGATGAATCATATCGATCAGGCAGGTATCGCTGAGGACACTCTGGTCATTTATGTCACGGATAACGGCTGGGTTCAAACCGAGCAGGGTGGGTATGGTCCCCGCTCCAAACGCAGCCCTTATGAAGGTGGTACCCGTAACCCCATTATGTTCCGTTGGAAAGGTACCATTCCACCTGCCGACCGGTCTGAACTTTGCTCTTCCCTTGATTTCGTTCCGACGGTACTGGCAGCAGCTAGTGCTAAGGGGCCTCATGATTTTCCCGGACTCAATCTGCTTCCTCAGCTTAAAAGCGGAAAGAAGATTAAGCGGGACACCCTCTTTGGGGAGTCCTTTGCCCATGATATTGCTGACATCAAAAATCCACAGGCTTCTCTTCTTCACCGTTGGGTAATCAAGGGTCACGATAAACTTCTTCTCACCTACGATGGGGCTCCCGGAAAGATGAAATACGCACCGGAAGACGGGAAACCCCAACTTTTTGATCTCAAAAAAGATCCCACCGAAAAAAACAACCTGGCCACAAAGAATCCAAAGCGGGTCAAGGAGTTGAGTGCTCTGCTCGATGAGTGGTATGTGCCCGAACAAAGAACAATGGGAAAAGTGTCTCCGGTGACTACCGGACCAAAGGCGGGTAATAATCCTAAAAAAAGGCAAAAAAGAAAAGAAGCTCCCGCCAATAAACAGTCGGCCAATCCCACAGAATCAAAGCAACGCCCGAATTTTCTTTTGCTCTATGCGGATGATCAGCGGAACCATACCCTTGGATGTGCCGGGCATCCGGTAGTGAAAACTCCTCATATTGATCGGCTTGCAAACCAAGGTGTGCGCTTCGAAAACGCCTTTGTGTCCACCTCCACCTGCTGGGTGGGACGAGCCAGTCTGTTCACTGGGTGCTATGAACGTAAGCACCTGTATCGGGTTCCCTCCAGCCAACTGGATCCGGCTCTTTGTGAATCTTCCTATTTTGCTGTGCTTAAGAAAGCAGGCTATCGCACCGGTCATCTTGGCAAGGAACATGTTAATATTGAAGGCGATTCCGCTAGGCTTATGTGGGATGTCCGGCAAAGGATCGGACGCAAGCCTTATTTTAAGAAACAGCCTGATGGAACGATGCGGCATGAAACCCAGATCCTTGGGGACTGGGCCATCGACTTCTTAAAGGAACAACCAAAAGATCAGCCCTTCTGCCTGCAGGTTAGCTTCAACGCCACGCATGCTGAAGATGGCGACAAGCGACCTGGTGTCGGACATTTCCCATGGCCCAAGGTCACCGACGGAATGTACGAAGGCCAACAGATGCCGCTTCCACCCCTCAACGATCCGGTAATTTACGAAGCCCAGCCAGACTTCCTTAAAGCATCGCTCAACCGGAGCCGCTTTTTCTGGCGGTGGGATACCGCGGAGAAGTACCAGACCAACATGCGTGCTTACTTTCGCATGATTAGCGGAATTGATCATGTCGTCGGTCGGCTTGTAGCGGAATTAAAAAAACAGGGACTTGCGGAGAATACGGTGATCCTTTACACCGCCGACAATGGGTATTATCTAGGCGACCGGGGGTTTGCCGGAAAATGGACGCACTACGATGAATCCCTGAGGGTACCCCTGATTGTTCATGATCCGAGACTACCTGAATCCAAGCAGGGCAAAGTGGTTTCCGAAATTGCGCTGAACAGTGACCTTGCCTCTACCATGATCGATCTGGCTGTCTTACCCGTCCCCCAAGCTCATACCGGGCGTAGCCTTGCCCCGCTGATTGGCGGCAAGGAAGTCTCCGCTTGGCGTAAAGATTTTCTCTGTGAGTTTCTCGCTGTCCCCGGAACGATTCCCCGTTGGGAAGGGGTGCGCGGTGAGCGCATGACCTATGCCCGCTACTTCGTTGATGGGCCGGAAAAGCCGCCTTATGAGTTTCTCTTCGATCTGAAGAATGACCCGAAGCAATTGACCAACCTTGCTCGGGAAAAGAGTGATCACCCCCTGCTCAAACCTATGCGTAATCGTTGTGATCAACTCGTAGCCATGGCAGGCCCTACAATGAAAGAAATTGGAGAGACATCCAGGAAACCGCCCAAGAAGGGAAAAAAGCCCGCAGCAAAAGCACCGCAGAAGTAAATTATTTAATTTCATGAGACACATTTTTCCTCTGATTCTTTTTTCATTTTTCACGATTTGTTCGGCCAAGCCGGCAAAAAATCTGATCCTGATACTCGCTGACGACTTGGGCTGGGCGGATACCACCCTTTATGGGAAGACATCGCTTTACGAGACACCCAATATCGAGCGTCTGGCCAAACGGGGTATGAAGTTCTCGAATGCCTATTCCAGTCCGATCTGTTCGCCCACTCGAGCTAGCATTTTAACCGGCCAAAATCCAGCCCGCCACGGAATGACCTCACCGGCCGCTCACCTTCCCGAGGTCCGGCTGGAGGTAATCGCACAACCCCGTGGAGTGCCTCATCAGAAATCCTGCAATCTTAAGACCGCCACCCGGATTCGAAAAGAAGTGCCCACCCTCGGGGAAATTTTGAAAGACAATGGATATCAAACCGCTCACTTTGGGAAATGGCACCTGGGTCGAGAAGGATATACGCCCCTGGAACATGGTTTTGATATCGACCTTCCTCACTGGCATGGTCCCGGCCCTAAAACCAGTTACCTTGCTCCGTGGGGTTATGATAATCCGGATTTTGCGGAAGGAGCACCCGGTGAACATATTGAGGACCGGATGGCCAAAGAGGCAACTGAGTGGCTGAAGAAAAGAGATACAAATAAGCCTTTCTTTCTGAACTACTGGCAGTTCTCCGTTCATGCGCCTTTTGGTGCCAAGCCTGAATTGATTGATTATTATCGGAAGAAAATAAAACGGGGTAGCAGGCAAAAATCTCCAACCTATGCGGCTATGGTTCATTCCCTCGATGATGCGGTGGGCAGTTTATTGGACGCACTCGATAATGATGAGTTGGATGATACCATCATCGTTTTTTATTCGGATAACGGTGGTAATATTCACTGCGGACTCGAGGAAACAGATACAAAGGGCGAAAAGTATGTCACTGCAATTACCAGTAATTATCCACTGAGAGGAGGGAAGGGGGGTATCCGCGAGGGAGGTATTCGGGTACCTGCAGTCGTGTTCTGGCCCGGTGTGACCAAGCCAGGGTCGATCAACGAAACCCGTATTCAGGCAAACGATCTTTATCCCACGATTCTTAAAATGTTAAACATGAGTTACCCGGCTGATCATGTAATCGATGGTGTCGATTTTACCAAGGCCCTGAAAGGTAAAACCTATGAGCGTAAGCCCATGTTTACCTTTGTGCCCGGACATGGAAATACTCCCGAATGGCTCCCTCCTTCCATGGCGGTGCATCAGGGGAAATGGAAATTTATTCGTACCTTTCACTATGGAGAGAATGGGAAGCACCAGTACTGGTTGCACGATCTGGAAAAGGATATCGGCGAGAAGAAAAATTTAGCCTCCCAATTTCCTGACCAGGTGAAAGAAATGGACAGGCTGATCGACGAGTACATTGCCGAAGCCAAGGTAGTGGTTCCTTTACCCAACCCAGATTTTGATCCTGCCAAGTTTGATCCTAAACTCATTGGGGTCCAGGCAGGAGGATTGAAAATGCCTCCGGTCAAAAAAGCCCCTGGGTCAAAAGGCCCTCCCCAAACCGTGAGAAAAGAATCCATGCTAGGATGGATCGGCAAAGGGTTGGATGTAGCAAATGAAGCCCATTCAATGAAAATTTCCAGCACTCATGCTCAGCCATTTTTAACCAATGCGAGTTTGAATATCGAGGGTCCCGTCCAACTGAAGGCCCGCCTTCGTTCAGCTAAGACAGGGAAAGCAAACTTGCAATGGCGCACGGCTGATCAAGCAGGCTTTGCCGCAAAAGGACAATCCAAGCAGTTTTCAATCAAGGGTGGAGATTGGCAGAATATCGAGATCAAACTTCCGGTAAAAGGAGCCTTGCAGCATCTGCGAATGTTCGTACCCGATAGTAAAGGGCCTTTGGAAATAGACTGGATCGAGATTACTCCTGCGGGAGGTAAATCCAAGAAGTCGGAGCGATGGGATTTCGGAGAAAACCATTCGCGGAAGTAGAGCTTTAAGCGAAAGCAAATTTCCTGATATGAAAGTAAAGCGAAGTTTAACAATCTTTTGTTTTTTCTGGCTAAGTTACTCAGCATGGGGCAGACCGCAAAAGGCATCACCTGAAAGATCGGACCTTGGATTAAAAGTGATGGAATATGCCCCGGGAAAAAGTGACATTCGCTTGAAGACGCCTACCCATATTGCCTTCGGTCCGGGTAACCGGGAGATTATAACGGACCTTAAAAACAACCGGTTCGTTTTTCGTGAGGGTCCGGAAGAGTCGTTTCAGGTATCACCGGTTCCCATGCGAGGCCCGCACTCGGTCGTCTACAACCCCAAAGACAAATTGTATTACGCCAACGATACGCAGAACCATCGCATGATCGCCTTCGCTGATCTTTCCAAACCAACGATTCAGGCACAGACCAAGAAGATTGCCGGAATCACTCTTCATCGCCCCCATGATGTGGTGCTTGATCCGTCAACGGGTTGGATTTATGCGATAAATCCAGGTTCCGGTCATGTGTTTCGGTTCACTGCGATTGGCGAGAATGAAAGTGCGATCAAGGTGCCGCTACAGGGTTATGCTAGAGCTCTGACTTTTACCAATGGAAAACTTTATGCAATCGGATCAGCCAAGGGCCGTATTGTTGAAATCGTGGATTGGGACACTCCCACTTTCAAAATTTACGATAGTCATGATCCGAGCGGGCGAAATGGATCTTCCGGATTTTGGGCCAAGACCGGGTTGGTCCTTAATGATGCGGAATTTTTTGAAGGTTATTGGTACGCGACCAGTTATTTTATGAAGCAGGGTGGGGCGGGAACGGATTTCGATGAGAATAAATTCATCCGCTTCAAAACCTTTGATGATTTCAATAAAGGGAAATGGACTGACTTAAGCGATCTGGTTCCAAGCGGGATCACGCCATATTATCTAACTGTTAATCAGGGGAAACTCTACCTTGCGATTTTTAACCATGGAGCACCCGGCAAGGGAGACTCCATTCTCCAGTTTACTCCCTCAAACAAATAGGAGACTATCAAGTTTCAGTTTCCCAAATATATAAATAGCCAAAGTTTTTCTTATGAATAAAAAGAATATAATTCTCCAGACTATTGTTTTCACTTTCTTATGCATGGTATCCTTTGCAGAGGAAAAGCAGAAACCCAATGTGGTCTTTATTATTGTGGATGATCTCAATGACTGGATTGGGGTGATGGGTGGACACCCGCAAAGTAAAACTCCGAATCTGGATGCACTGGCAGAAGATGGAGTCTTGTTCACCAATGCCCACTGCAACGCTCCCCAGTGTGGACCGTCACGAGAAAGTCTTTTGCATGGTCTTTATCCGAAGAGTACTGGCAGGTATTTCAACAGTCCAAAAAGGATGCCTTTTTATGGTGATCAACCGACGCAGGGGATCACTTCTCCCAACGCACCGAAGAATCCATTTGTTTTTCACCAGCATTTCAAGGAACACGGATACCGGGTGGTATGTGGAGGTAAGGTCGCTCATGGAAACTCCAAAGATATCATGAAAAATGCGGATGAGTACCTGGCCCGCCCGGCTGATGTCCGTGGTAACTTTACCGATGAGAAGTCCAACCTATGGGGGGAAGGAGGACCTCACAACCATGCCGAAGAAGCAACCGGCGACTACAAGGTTGCCCAATGGGCAATTGGAGAGTGGGGAAAAGGACTGAAAGCTGATAAGCCCTTGCTTATGACGGTGGGCTTCTATCGGCCACATCGTCCGTTTAATGCCCCAAAGGCTTTCTTTGAAAAGTTTCCTTTGGAAGATATTCAGTTACCGCTGGTTCGGACGGATGATCTCGATGATTTGCCACCTTATGGAAGGGCGCTTGCCCGCTCGAATGCTCACAAAGATTTATTCAAGCCAAGGACCGTGCACGAACAGATTCTGCATCT
>CAWVXY010000092.1:0-7079 GCA_963934295.1 uncultured Opitutia bacterium | reverse complement strand
CTTGTGAACATGACTGCTGTATTTTGATCCAGACCAAGTTCTTTTAGGACTCGGAGGATTCTACCCACTTGTTCGTCCATAAAGGTAACCGTGGCAAGATAGCCTGCCCACATGCGTTTCTGGTTATCTTGGAACTTATCTATTCCAAAGCGTTTTGAATTTGAACCCGAGATAGCTGCCTTTGGCATGTCTTTCCAGTCACCCGCAGGAACGAAGGGTAAGTTCATCTGTTTAAAGGGATATGCTGAGAAATACTGAGTGGGTGCGACATTGGGGTAATGCGGACGAACCAAACCTGTGGCCAGAAAAAAGGGCTGCTCAGCGTTCTTAAACTTTTTTAGCAATTCGATGGATTTGGTTGCCGCTTTCCAATCCGGTTGATCACTCCCATCGCCTTCATAATCAACTATGACAAACATCCTGTAGGGCATTTGGGTGGATTGTCTACCCTCCATTTCCGTGGTAAATTTGTTGAGATTCAGGCAGGCATAGTTCCCAGGAGTGTGCGCTTCTTTACCCGCCATGTTATACTTAGCCGACCAGCATTCAGGAACATCCTGACCGTCGGTACCAGCGATAATATCACCGGGTACCCGCATGTGAAAAATTTTACCTACTCGGGTGCTGGAAAATCCATTTTTTTGAAAATGTTCGCCCCAGGTAATTTCTTGTTTTCCGATATAACGTCCACGCATAAAACTGGCTCGGGATGGTCGACACACCGTGCCCTGGCAATATGCATTTTGAAAGAGTGTGCCTTGTTTTGCTAATTGGTCGATATTCGGGGATTGAGCGACCGGACTACCATAACACCCCAAGGCATCGGCTTTTAAATCATCGGATACAATGAGCAGAATGTTTTCTATTTTTGCCTGAGCAAAAAAAAACGAAAAACAAAGAAGGCTTAAGTATTTATTCAAAATGCTTTGGCTTTTAAATATTGGATGCTTTTCTTAATACTTGCAATCGCATCAGGCGATTGATCCTGCTCAACATGACAGTGTTGAACCCCACTTTTTTGAGCAATTCTCATAATGGGTTCCATCTTAATCATACCATCTCCGATTTCATCAAAAGTATCGGGTGTCACTTTTCCAAAATTTGGAATAATTGATTTCTTTTTCAAGTCTTTGAGGTGAAGCTGGGAAATTCTGCCTTTTAGTTCCTTAATCATGGCAACGGGGTTTTCTCCACCGAGTTTGACCCAAAAAATATCCATCTCAAATGCCATTTTAGACGAAAAGTTTTCTATGAAAATATCGTATCCACTTTTTCCCTTATCCATGGTCTTGAATTCGAACGCATGGTTATGGTAAGCGAGTTGAATATTGGCTGATGAAGAAAGTTCAGCAGCCTGGTTAAGAGACTCGCTTACTTTCTTATATGCATCTAAATTTCTCCTGTCTCCCTCTGCTAGATAGGGAATTACGAGATGGGATAATTTATGCTTTCCTGCAAGAGATAGAATTTCTTTAAATGGAAGCACTCCCTTAAATTCGGGATGTAAGACAGAATTCCAATCAAAGTGGGATGAATTGACTTTCATTCCACATTTGCGGGCTTCTTTGATCATCTCAATCGATTGAGCAGAGGGAAAGCCATAGGGTTCAACCTGTTTGTACCCTGCCTCGGCGACTGCCTTGATTGTACCTTTTAAATCTCTACTGATTTCTTTACGAAGTGTGTAAAGTTGAATTCCAATTTGATCCATGTAAGGAAGATTGGAAGAACGTGCAAAAGAGGGTAGGGTTACAAGTAACCCGCCTGCGTTTATTATGAAATCTCTTCTTTTCATTAAGAATTAACTGAAGAGAAATTTTAGAGAAAGGCAAGAGATCAATCTTTCATAACCTCATCCTGCGAAATTGGCTCGATTGCTTTCTTGGGAAATAAGGTAATCTTTATTTTTCTTACAAGAGATGAAATAAAGAGAGTCACATGAAGGAATGTGGGCAGAGCTGCGGAAATTCCCATAATGAGACCGAAGTAAATATTTTTTGCGTTTTCCCTGCCTGTTGGATCTTTAAGTGCCTGAACTGCACGGGCGGTGTATTTATTTCCTCTTTCTGTTAATTGCTCCGGAGCTGATTCCCAAAGGCTAATCAACCAGCCTCCAAAACTGAAAACGAATAAGACCCAGAGCGTGGCCAAAATCGCAATCACCAAATCCAGAGATAAATGAAAAACATACTCTGAAGTTTTTGTCGAAGCGAGAGCACGTTTTATAATCCAAATAGTGACAAAGAAAGAGAGGCTGTCAAAAAGGGCACCGAGGAAACCCACCGGAATTTGTAATTTAATATAATGGGAGGCTTCATGTGTCTGCATGTAGAAAGGAAAAGCCGTATAGATCGCCCACCAATAACAGGCGATATTTAAGATGATGAAAAACAGAAACAGAAGAGGGAAAAAGATTTTGATGGAACCTCTTTTCCGTTCATAAATATCAAGAACCTGATGAAGTGTATCCCTCCAAATCGAGATAATTCCATTCATGTTCTGGTTTAGTTAAGAATTAAAGAGTGATGTGTCTTTCTTCGCTTACTGATTGTTCACAGGCTTCAATTATTTTCATACAGGTGGATGCATCGTCCAAAGTGGAAAGCGGTTTTTCTCCTTTTCCCACTACCTGCTCGAGGAAATGTTTACCCATGGAACGAATCGTGTATGGATAAGCGGAGTATGTCTGAGAATGAACAACGGCTGGAGTATTTTCAACCCAGTCGCGGTAGCTGTAACGAGTCGCTCCTTTTGTGCCTACCACTTTAATCATAAAAGTCCAAGGATCACCCGCATGATCATCGGCTGCGAAGCTTGCGCAAAGGTGGGATAATGCATTGTTTTTCATTTTCATCGTGACCATGGCAATATTTTCCTGAGGCACGGTGCCGTCGTTCACGGTTGCTTTCATGCATGATATCTTATTTGGTTGCCCCACTAAATAGAGCGTGCAGTAAGCATGGTGAGTCAGGATTTGTCTAATGACACCGGGGTAGCGGGCGGCGACTGATTCTGGATGATGAATATTGTAAAGAACATAGAGGGAGACTAAGTCCCCAATTTTTCCACTCTCGATTAAATCCTTTGCCCGCGTAACAGAAGGTTCGTAAATATAGTTGTGTACAGGTGCGACCTGTACGCCTTTTTCACGGGCCGCTTTTTTTAAATCCTCAATTTCATCAATGGTGACCGCAGTCGGTTTTTCAACTAGTACATGTTTACCTGCATCGATTGCCTGACGGGCATATTGATGATGAGTTTCCATATTGGTAAGAACATAGACCACATCAACTGACTTTATTAAATCCTCAACCGAATCGAATACCCGACAATTAAAAAGCTTACTTTTTTCTTCCGCTTTCTCACGCGTTCTATTCCAAATTCCGGTAAGTTCAGCATTTTCAGCCGAGTACACGCCTTCGCTGTGTAGGAGTGAAATATCTCCCGCTCCGATAAATCCAACTTTGATCATATATTCTATTTATTTCCTTTATCGAAGAAGATTACAAGTGCAAGCTACAGATTTTTTGTTTTGGGCTTTTAACTTTTCTGGAACTTGGCATCGTAAGAGAGGTGTTTAAGAAAATTCAGCAGGTACTAAAAAAATGGATCTCCATCCCAAGATTTATTCTTTTGGTGTTTTTACTTTTCCTTATTCTAATAATTGGAATTTGGAACAGCCTGCCTTTTTTTCTTGAATGGGGAGTTAAAGGAGCAGCAGAAGATGCCGGGTATCCAGAGTTTGAAATGAAAGTCACTCAATTGGATCCATGGAAAACTAAAATTTTAAATTTATCGACTGGAACCGATCAGGATTTATTAAAAATTAGTCAAATTGACATCCTGTACGATCCAGCATCTGTTGCGTTAGGCGAAATTAACGCAATTTCACTTAGTGGAGTTTCAGCAAAAGTTGATATCGATGAGGAAATTTTGAATACCAATGAAAGCTCCGATGGATCTTCTTTTTCTGAAAGTTTTAATATGATTCAAAATCTTTTAAGCGCACCTCCTCTATCTTATTTAAGGATAAGAGATTCCAATGTTAATCTTTTGGATAATGATAAATCTAAAAAGGTAGTTTTTTTTGCAAAGATAGATTTCTTAGAGAATCTTACTCACCTCTTGTTGGAAGCAAAATTCAAGGCAACTTCTATTCTTGGTGAATTGAATTTAAGCAGGGAAGAGAATTCTACTTTTGCAACAGCTCAAATTGAAATTAATAATACCGGGTCACTTATTGATGAAGTCTTTAAAGACTCAAGGATAAGCAAGGAAATTCCTCAGGATTTTAAATTTTCTACAGGGAATATAATCCTAGACGGGTTAACCCGAATTACCCCAGATGGATTTAAAGATACTTTTATTGAATTAAATGGTTCAGATTTTGAAATAGATTGGGGTGAACATAATGTTTCAATTCCAAAGTCGATGGTTTTCATTACTCCTGAAAGTCAAAATGATTGGACCATTAATTCCTATCTGAATCTCAAAAATCAAGACAATCTGGATGCAGAAGAAGTTCATTTTAAGGTTTCAAAAGATGGGGATGAAATAACCCTGGAAGGAGGAATTAATTATATCAAGACTCATAATAAATTTCCTCCTTTAGAATTACTTGGCATTCGCTTTCCCTCCTTCAATTTGGATATAAATAACCCAGAAAGAATTCCCTATGGAGAAGAGAAAAAGTTTTCTTTTCAGGAGTTTTCGTATGATGACAATTTCTTTAGGCTCTATAATGGAAATATATCGTTTCTCTTTACACAGAATCGAAATGTAAATTTGAGAATGTTTCCAATCGATGCGGTCCTTTTAGACTTGGGTATTTCTTTTGTTCAATTCTCTTATTTTGGCATGGTTGATATTGATCAACTACCGCAAATTAATATGCCTCAAACCATCTCTGGTAAACGGGTTATCTCCGGCGACGAGGTGTTGATGGAGGATCTTGCGTTAATTTTTCGAGTTCAAGATTTTAGTCATATTCTCATTGATATGCTCACTTTGACAATGGATGAAACGATTCTCGAAATGCGTCCAGCAAATTTGCTTCTTGAACTTCCAGAAAATGATTTTGGGAAAATGAGTCTACAATTTAATAAAAGCTCCCTGTCTTTACCTAGTGAAGATATTACTATTTCTGGGATCAAAGGAGGGGTTCGATTTAATTCCCTCGATCCATTGGAAACCAATGGAACTCAAACCTTAACTTTTGAAAGTTGTCAAATTGGGGACATCGAAATTAATGACGGGAATCTAAGTTTCGAAATTTTACAAGATGGAAGTTTTATTATCAATCAGGGGATCGCAAAACTTTATGATGGGGAGATCGGTTTTTCAGAGAGCATGTTTAATTTATATGCAGATGATATGCTCATTAATACGGTTATAAATAAAATGAACGGTCAGGAAATTGCTAATTTGGTAGACGGAGTTGATCTAGATATTAACGGAAGTTTTTCTGGTCGGGTTCCCTTTTCATACCAAGGAGGAAATTGGGATTTCCAGGGTGGTTTTTTACAATTAGATCCAAATGCAAATGCAAAATTAAGTTACAAGTCAAATGGTTTCTTGACTAATGGTATTAAAGAGGGGACAGAAGAGTTTAAACGTATGCAGATGACAGAAATGGCATTGGAGAATCTTGAACTCGATTCACTCAGACTCTCCTTTGAGGTGGATGGTGAGGAAAGACAAATATTGGGTAGTATACGGGGGAAATCCACAATTAAGAAAAATACTGAGGTTTCCTTGGATTATAGACCCAAAATTATAGCCGGGTTGTCCGAAATTATGCATAAATTAAACCTAAAGAAACTTGGTTTATGAATTATGTTTTTTGATTGTGACAACTTATCTGTTGCAGGAAAACAAAGATAAACTTATTTTTTTAAGAATGTCTTTAAATATTCGTTTATTTTCTTTCTTTGCGTTTTTTTACAGTTTTGGCTGTACCGTTATGAAAACCGAACATCATATCACGCTTGATCATAATATTTCTATTAAGATTGAAAAAGAAGTAAATGATTTCTTGGACGATTTATATGGCGATGTATCCGAATCCGAATAATTAAGAACCCTCAACAATATTCATTATGAATTTTAAAAATTTTATTAACCTCTTTTTTATTTCATCACTGGCATTTTCTCCGGTATTTGCAGATTCAAATCTTACCAGTCGAATGAAAGATCGTTTGCCTCTTGTTCTGGTTGCCAAGGATGCGGGTTCTATTGGCGAAGGATTAAACGGAATGCTTCTCGTTCGGAAAGATGCATCTTCTGAAGTTGAAGAATTAGTAAAAGCAGAAAACAAGGACCGTGGCACACTTTTTAAGATTTTGGCTAAGAAAACAGGAGGCGACTCAAAAGATGTAGCCAAGAAGTTTGCCAAGGCAATTGCAAGCAAAGCCAAGAAAGGTCATTGGTTTAAGAATTCTTCTGGAAATTGGGTTTCCAAGTAAAATTTCTGCACATTTTTGTGTGGGGTGGTTTTTTCTTACTCCTCTTTTCTTGTCAGACGAGCAAACCCGTCCCTCATACGATTACATCCAAACAGGGTGTTTTTTCCGAGAATTCGATCGATCGTTTGGGGGTGGAAAAAGTTCAATCCCAAAAAAGGGTTCACGCATTTAGACTTGAATTGGAATGGTTAAAAATTAGAAAGTTAATTGTTGAAGCTGAGGTTCGGGCTAATGAGGCTCATCAAAATGAGATAGCGCTTGAGTCCGATTTTTTGAAATTCCAAGCACTTGAAGATCGGTTTCCAGCTGATAAAGGTTTTATAACTGAAGCTAAGAGAATTGAGTGGCAAGCTAGGTTGAAGGTTAAAAAAGCAGAGACTAGAAAACAAAGAGCTGCTGTTCGTTTGCTAAATAGAGATATGAAAGAATTGGAGGCCAAATTATTTCGTAAAGGTTTTCACTATCAATTACCCATCCCCATTGTCGGATTACCTGTAGATAGTAATCCTTAAAGGGTAATTTCGTTGCTCGTTTATTGAACAAAGAATTAAAATAGATAAAAATGGAAGATACAATTCAACAAATACTAAGTCATCCTTTGCTCAGTTTTACATT
>CAWVXY010000091.1:0-7134 GCA_963934295.1 uncultured Opitutia bacterium | reverse complement strand
AATCCCCATAAAAGAAAAATTAGCATTGATGAATGTGCTTTCTTCATTCCCTTTTTCCAATTCCACTCATTCTTAATTTTTTCAATAATTCTTTCACCTTAGCGGGAAATTCTCCAGCCAGGTTCCGAGTTTCCTGTGGGTCTTTTTTGTGGTCATATAATTCCAGGAATAATGGCTCCGAATTCACGTCTCGGTAGTCCAACCAGGCAACCAATCGATAGCGATCAGATCGTAAAGTGTAGCCCATTAAATGATTTTCAAAAAGATCCCGATTCCAGCGTTTTCCCTGCTGTTTCTTAATTCGATTTTCCACTTCCTCAATCAAAGGCCCAAAAAAGGTCTTCCTCATTCCCAAAGAAAGTGGATTAGCTGCCCACTCCCGTAATGCCGGGTTAGGAAATTGGCTCACCGCATATTGCTTCCCTTTTGCATCCGGGTTTTCCAACAATGGGAGCAGGCTCTCGCCTGCCAGATGCATCGGCTGGGACAAGCCCGCCAGATCGCAAAGAGTTGGATACAGATCCACCAACTCTACTAATGCATCAGTCCCCTTTCCTCTCTGCTTCATTTCCGGAGTCCAAAAAATTAGAGGTACCCGGGTGGCAATTTCATAATTCGTAGCCTTTCCCCAAATTCCCATTTCCCCCAAGTGCCAACCATGATCTCCCCAGACCACAACAATAGTGCTATCCCTCATTCCCTCCTCTTCCAACGCATCCAGCATCAATCCAATTTGGGCATCAACATAACTAACACATGCGTAGTATCCATGAAGGAGAGTTTTAGCTAACTCCGGGCCGATAGGACCTTTCTTAGGGATTCCATGACGGGTCCGAAGCTCAAACGAGGCATGTAATCCAGTCGTTGCACCACCAAGTGGCTCTTCTGTTTGTTTTGCCAATTGAATATTCTTACGGTCATACATATCCCAGTATTTTTTAGGGGCCACAAAATTCAGATGCGGTTTTTTAAAACCAAGGGCAAGAAAAAGGGGCTGGTCCGGTTTTTTCTTCCTATGATCCTTCAGGGTAGCAATAGCTAGTCTGGTGCTGTATCCATCCGAATAGGCATGATCAGGAACATCGGCGGACTCATAGGCCGGTCCATGAATCAATCCACCGGAGCCTTCTTTACCATACTTTGCGAGCATCTTTTCCTTGTTCGTGGCCCACAATTTTTGATTTTCAGACAAGGCATACCCACCCGGCAACCATTTCATTTTGACCGGACATTGATTATGGGCCGGTTTCCGGCTCCAGGAATATTCATCGTCTGTCATTCGTCCGTGATAAATTTTTCCGCAATACAACGCTTCGTATCCATTCTTTATAAAATGCTGGGGCAAAGTTACGATGTTCGGATTCAAGTCCCGAAAATAAGCGGTGTTTTCAATGACCCCAATTTCATCGGGTCGGGCACCTGTCATTAGACTTGCTCGCGACGGACTACAAATCGACTGTTGACAATAGGCCCGGTCAAACCGCCTACCCTCCCTCGCCAACTTGTCCAAGTTGGGCGACTTGGCAATCGGAGACCCGTAACATCCAAGCTCCGGTCTTAAGTCATCAATCGCAATAAAAAGAATATTTGGTTTTTTTTCAAAGGCACAAGTAAGAGACACCACTAAAAAAAATGAGCTTACTAAAAAGAAGGGTTTCATAATCCAACTAAAGAAGGAATAGCATTAAAAAAAGCAAGACCCTAGATTCCTCTTTTCGATAAAGCTAAATTAATCTAACATAAAATTTGGGAATTTCATTTGCTGGTAAACGAAGCAAAAACAACGATTCCAAAATGTGACCAAACTTATTGCAGGAATATCAAATCTCCAGAATAAATCTATTTAAACTCTGAATGAATCATATTTACCCACAAATTGATTCTTTCCTCAGATAAAGAATCTTGGTTATCATAATCAAGAGCTAGTCCAAGAAACTCATCGTTTTCAAGTGCAATCGATTCATCGAATTCATACCCATCTATTGACCATCTTCCAACTAATCTTCCACCTTTTTCCATAAATTCCCTAGCCAGAATCCCAACGGCATCAAGATAGTTGCAACTATAACCAAATTGATCACCTGCACCAAAAAAAGCCGCCGTTACTCCATTAAATGAAATTTTTTTAAAGTCTTCAAATAGCATATCCCAATCATCTTGAAGTTCGCCTACATGCCATGTCGGGCAACCAATGATCAAGTTTTTATAATTTGAAAGTGATTCGATACCATCTCTAACATTATAAGATACAACCTCATGATTATGAGACTCTAATTCACTTTTTACAATATCGCTTGCAAGTGCAGTCATTTCACTACTGCTTCCCCAAAAAATTCCAATTTTAGCCATTTTACTTAAAAGATAATTTATTAACTACCAGGCACTTGCTTCCACAAAACCAAGAATCTTAAAGCTGCCCTTTCCTCTGGGTTCCAAAACATAGCATATCCCTTGCGGATCAGGATAAATTCCTGTGGCGGCCTCAAATGGATCATCGTGAGCGACAATTACCGTATTCTTACCTTTTTCAGGCTTGGTTGAGAGAAAGGGAACGACCTGTTTTTTCATCTTTTCCATTTGCTCCTTGGTAAATTCAGCAAAAGGTAAAAAATTAAGATCCTCATTTTTTTCATATTGCCCAAAAGCAAGCCAGGCAGTCTGCCAGGCCCGAAAATATTCACTGCTAATTACTTTTCCGACCGGAATATTGTAAAAGCGGATTGCATTACCAATATGCACCGCTTCATGCCATCCTTTTTCACTCAGAACCCGCTGAGTAGAACCGTCATTAACATCCGCTTTTACCTGATCAGCATAATCTTTTTCCGTAGATGCATGCCTGAAATATAAAACAAGACCACCCTTTTTCATCTTTTTAATCAAAGCTTCCTTGGGCATCGAACTTTTGGAAGTTTCTGGGTTAGCAATTACTAGTGTAGTGAATAGCGCTGAACAAAAAATTATTGGCGTAATAAAAGATTTCATAAACACCTCTTATTGAGATTGAGTCTCAGTCGCAAGAAGAAACTTAACTTTTACTGATTAAAAAGTAAAGTGGTTACCTATTCGGGGACGGGTACCGCCATTAAAACTTTGGCGGGCAAACTACCTTTCAGTACTTCTTTACCCCGAACAAAAACTCTTACTGATCGGGGAGTATTCGATAAATTGTATACCAATGCGGTTCGCTTGCCGTCCGGTTTTTTGAAAACAACCGAAGTGGGCAGGTCGGTATAAGCTTCTTTATCAATCAAGCCATACGCCCGGCTGGCATGGGCTAAATAATAGGGAATACCCGCATGTTTAGGAGCGGAAATCCCCCATTTCTTTTCAATGGCTTCGTCCAAGACTTTACAAATTTCATCGGGTTGACAAAAAGCGGCATAGGCAGCTGTGACCTGTCCCCAATCCCCGTCAATTTTTTCCCAGGTCATTTTACCCTGATCCTTCCCCTGTTTTTCAAGCATTTGATTGAGCTGAAAAATAGAGTGTTCTGCATGAGCTCCAAAATAGTTCATATGAGTCCAAGCGGGAAGCCATTGGATACCATAAATATGAATCGGTTCACCACTGAACCAGGTCCATGCTCCCATATCCCGGTCACGCATAACTGAGCAGATCGTTGGTTTATAATTCGGCGACCAATTCGATTGTTCGGAGTTTTTCCAACCGTAAGCATTATTCCAGTATTCATGCACCGCTTCGGTTTCAATGGAATATCCCATCGCCCCGGTGGCCATCATTTCCTGATTACCCAGAGCGGCCCCGAGAAAAAACATACCGGCCCAGGAACCAACTGCTTCGGAAGAAGATTCCTGATTATTCCCGTCGTATCCACTCGACATTCCCCCCGCGTAGCTATGACCAGCCCAGCATTCAAAGGTACGTAGTCGTGGAAAACGGAGAGATTCTCTTTCCCATTCTGCATATTGTTTCACCACTTCCGTTACACTCGGGCCATATTTCTTTAACCATGCCGGGTCATGCATACCAATCAGAGCCGCACTCATAGCCAGATAACCATAGTGAAAATGATTATCAGTAAACTGCTCAGATCCGTAGGATGAATTAAACCCAACCAACCCAGACCAGGGAAGGGGATACTTTGCATAGTAGAATGCTTTTTCTCCCGGCTCGTATGTTAACCAATCCTCCACCACCCGCTTCGCTTCTTTATACAAATCACTGGCAATAGGAAGCTGTAGTTGCCAAGCCATATTAAAGGCCTGACAGGTTTTGAGCATGGATTTGCCCCCCCAATAAGTATCTCCACCCTGCCGATTTTCTTCAGGTTTTTTAAGCAGTTCATCTCCCCAGCGGTTGATGAAATTTGCCAATTTCTCTTTTTTGAAATCATCATCTTTGGGCAGAGGAAAAAGAGGAATAATTCCGGTAAAGGGCCACGCAATTTGAAATTCTCTTCCTTTGGCCACCACCATCTTACCCCGCCTAGTTTTATATTCCATACCGGTAAGTTTGAAATTATGCTGCGTGGTGCGGTAATGATGGGGAATCCAACCATGTAAAGTGTCTCCCCCACCCTCGGTTTTCACTTTCCAAATGGTGTTGACCCTGCCCTTCTCATTTTCATATTTCCAATCAAATTGAGTATCCCGGGGAATTGCACCCGCATGGCGGGCAAAAAGTTTTGCCTGATTGGGGTCATCATTCAGTGCAGCAATGGAAAGCACTGGCCCACTAAACCGAATATGTCCATCCATTGCTTTCAACGAACCACCGGGAGCAAAGATGCCAAAAGTACGACCATCCTGAACCAGGACTCCGTTTGCATCCAACTTTCCAGGAATCTTCAGATCAATTCCCTTGGGCTCAATCCAGACATAGGGCATTCCCCGGCCAAAGGTGACATCGGCTTTTTTGCTCTTGCTCAGATGGAGTCTCATTGAAACATGCCAGTCCCCCCAGTTCAGGGTGGAGGCATGAGAAAAAGGTCCGGATTTTGGTGTGGTGGAGAGCTTGGAAAAAACGAAATGATCCGCTGAGATAAATCCCCAGCCCCCCTTCGATTCATCCACCAATTGAACCTTTGCCTTTTTTCCACGATATTTCCTGAGGTCCCAGGTTCGCCATTCCAGATCATTGCTTTTCTTACCGACTTCCTGATAGACAGACTGGCCATCAATTAATAGATGGACTCCGAGAATTTCTTTTTCACTTCCTCCCCCCACTTTGAAATGAAGGTAGTCTTTCCCGATCACAAATTCCGGAGAAGTCGCCTTACCAAGACCACCGTCGTGCCCGTAAAAACTGGCGGCATATCGCTTGCCTACAATTCCCCTGCTTCCATGTTGACCATGGGTCATAGGTGCATCTCCAAACGCGGTTCCCTCCAATGTCCATCCCAGTGCTGCCCAATCCTTTTCAAAATCAAAAAGGGTTTGTTCAACGGGATCAGAATCAGGAGTCGGATCAATGGGTTCAATCACCAAGGGCTCACCCGATTCCATTTCAGTACCGTTTTGATTCCATTCCAATGGATACCAAATTTGTACGCCCTGTGCATCCGCACTCACCGTAAAAGGATACGCATACAGGCGACCGGGAAAACCATCATTAGCCAAAAGCGTTGTCCACCAGTCATTCGTGGGCAGTGGTTTCGCTTGCACTCCAGGCTCTAAATGAACCGTCCTCGCAAATAGTTTTTGTACGGATTCATTTTCGGGTGGTTTTTCTGCGAATGGAGCAGCACTCGCCCCCGCTGTAACAAAAAAGCAAAAAAAGAGGATGGGGATGAATCTCGGTCTGGAAAAGAAAGAAAGATTTATCATGGTCTAGCCGTTAGATTAACCGACCGGTAAAGGATCACGCAAGCACCTGTTTGATCACATGTCCGTGGACATTGGTCAGCCTTCTTTCCAGTCCGTTATGATAATAAGAAAGTCGCTCATGATCCAGTCCCATCAAATGAAGAATTGTAGCGTTAAAGTCGTACACGCTCGACTTCCCCTTTACGCTTTTGAAACCAAAATTATCACTCTCCCCATAACTGTATCCCTTCTTTACCCCGGCACCGGCAAAGAAACAGGTAAAGGCATCCGGATTATGATCCCGGCCCGTTCCATTCCCCTGAAGGAAAGGCATCCGGCCAAACTCAGTGCACCAGACAACCAAAGTATTTTTTAAAAGTCCCCGGCGCTTCATATCGCTGATAAGGGCTGCGGTGGGCTGATCCATGATCTCCGCCTGCATCGCATGGGTTTTATCGATATTGCTATGCGAATCCCAGTTGGTTATCCCATTCCCTCCGGATGGGTCACTTCCATTGAAAAGTTGAACCACACGAACACCTTTTTCCAGCAAGCGACGGGCTAATATACAATTCTTGGCATATTCTTTTTTTAGATCGGTTCCACCTTCCAATCCATACTCTTTTTTAATCGATGCCGGCTCTTTTGAAATATCCATCACATCGGGTATGGATGTCTGCATTTTCCCAGCCAGTTCATAACTGGCGATACGGGCAGCAAGATCGGCATCTCCGGGATACTTCTCCAAATGAAAACCGTTCAATCGCTGAAGCAGGCTCACAGTGGAGCGGTCATCCGCACTGGTGTAGGATGCCGGACGGGCTAAGTTGGCGGGGGGATTCTTGGCATTAAAATCAGTTCCCTGAAAAGCAGCCGGTAAAAAGCCGTTTCCAAAATTATTTTTGCCGGATCGGGCCGGTCCGCGGGGATCGTTGATTGCCACAAAAGCAGGAAGTTCCTCATTCTCTGAACCTAGAGCATAGGTGGCCCATGAACCAAAAGAAGGAAAGCCTTCCATTGTAAATCCAGTATTAAGAAAGTTCTCCCCCTGTGGATGGGCACTTGTCTGAGTATGAAGAGAGTGCACGAAGCAAAAATCATCAGCCAGTGCACCCAAATGCGGTACAAGCTCAGAAACCATTTTCCCCGACTTTCCCCGTGGTTTAAAGTCCCAAAAGGGTTTGGCGATATTACCCGAAGGCCCTTCAAAGGTAACCGCAGGCATACCGGGAGGTTTTTGTCCATGGTACTTGGTCAGGTCAGGCTTATAGTCAAAGGTATCCACATGACTGACTGCCCCTGGACAAAATATAATCAGGACCTGCTTAGCTTCGGTTTCAAAATGAGGATCACGCGGAGTGTATGG
>CAWVXY010000090.1:0-7173 GCA_963934295.1 uncultured Opitutia bacterium | reverse complement strand
ATTACGGCCCGGGCAAGAGCTGCGCCAATCATTTCAATCCAGGAGAGCAGCGTTCCGGCGAAGGCGTTCCCGCTCGCAAGAAAGGCGAATCCCGAGCCTACTGTTTCGATGATCGAAAGATGCTCCCCTATTACACGCCCAAGGAAAAAGACTGGTACACCACCGACTACTTCACCAAGTGGGCCATCGATTTTCTCGAGGAATACAAGAACGAGGACAAACCCTATTTTCTTTATGTCACCTACACCGCGCCGCATGATCCTCTTCATGCCTGGCCGGAGGATATCGCGAAATACGAAGGCGTATATGAAAAGGGTTACGAGGCGATCCGCAATGCCCGGTTCAAGCGACAGAGGGAAATGGGGCTCTTCGGTCCTGAAGCCATCCTCCCCCAAGCCTCTCACAAGCCCTGGAACTCGCTGAGTGCAGAACAGAAGAAAGATCAGACCCGCCGAATGCAGGTCTATGCCGCCATGATCGATCGGGTGGATCAGAATGTGGGCAAGCTGCTAGCCAAGATCAAAGAGTTAGGTGAAGAAGATAACACCCTTATCATGTTCGCTTCGGATAACGGTTCTTCTGCGGAGAATGTGGATACCGGAACGGGTGAAGTCGGTTCGATTACCCGCTGGTCTTCCCTGCAAAAGGACTGGGCCAATGTGTCGAATACTCCGTTTCGCTATTGGAAGAACCTCAGCCACGAAGGCGGCATATGCACTCCTTTTATCGCTTATTGGCCTGAAGTAATAAAGAACAAAGGGAAATTCAATCGTCAGCCGGTTCACTTTGTCGATATCATGGCCACCGTTTCCAATATTACGGGGGCTTCGTATCCGGCCAGCTTCAATGGAGAACGAATCATCCCCTTACAGGGGGAGAGCCTGTTGCCTGCGCTCCAAGGGAAGGTGCTGCCCAAGCGGGATAAACCCATCTTCTTTGAGTTTCGTAGTGGCGGAGCGGTGAGAGACGGCAAATGGAAACTCGTCACCAAGTCCATACCCAAGAAACCAAAGAATCCGTTGAAGGACAAAGTGACCTGGGAGTTGTACGACATGAGTGCCGATATGACTGAAACGCAAAATGTCGCGAAACAGAATGATGAAGTCGTCCAACGCCTCAGCCAGCTTTGGCAAAACTGGTACGCGGAGTCCTATGGACTGTAGATTTTCCCTTTCTTCGGAATCGCCAATAACCATAGACCCATCAAATTGATGGATTTAACAAATAACATCGTGAATTGTTGTGACATTCGACATAAAGAAAAAACTGAAAATCAACTTATGAATACTGACGAACTGAAGCTCGCAGCAGAGCGCAAACGTTAGCAAAAAAAATCACGACAACTAATTATGAAAACCAATTTCCTTATACTGCTTTTTATTGTGGTAGCCACCATTTCTTGTGACAACCGATCTGTCGAGATACAGACTGAGTACGGGGCAACGCTAGAGATGAAAATTGCCACCTCCTCTACAGTAAGAGTAAATGACATTTCCTATTCCGACTATCTTCTCAAGATCAGAAACAGCGAACTCGAAATTAATACGGATGCCGATTTAATCGTCGTAAAATTAATCGATGGGGATGGAACTGTGCGCATCCTTCCACAAGGTATACAAGCGACGGTAGACGGTTACCAAATCGCCAGTCCAGAACAGGCTTCAGCAAATCGCTAACAGGCAGGTGGATTCAACGCACCATCGCTCGTGGGTCACCATTAATGTTGGACGGAAAATTTCAACGACCCTTCACCCTGCCTTTATTAATATTTTACACTTCGACACCAGATTCTCCAAACTATGAACAAATCAATATCATTACTCAACAAAACGGGAAATCAACTTCTCGTTGCAGCATGTGCCTTTCTCGTACTTGGCGATTTATCCTACGCTAATCCCACAACCGAAAAGACATCAGATATTATTTATTCAAAGTCTGTGGTCTTTCAGGAATTTCACGATCCGGGTCGGTTGATTTCAGCCAATGGAAAGGAATACTATTTTCACTACAAGGGTTTCACCTACGACAATATCAAGACTTGGAAAGAAGGAAGAACGCTCAATCTCACCTACAGCAACACGAAGGGCTCGCAACTGCATGACCCTATATCGGGAGCATCGGCCAGAGTCGAAATCCCTGGATCACATCTTATTGAAGAGATTACGCGGAAATGTGTGTCGGAAAATGGCTCAACCATGGGCATCGCTGGTTGTTATCGTCAAGAATACGATCTCTGGGATGCGATGATCACTCGGCTTCTCAAAGAGTTGAAAGCATCCCGCACAGCAGATACATACAAGGACATTGAGGCTATGCATAACTTATGGCTTAAATACAAGGAGATGCGATTTAAAGTTGGACGGTCTGTATTCGGTAACCAAACAGGGACGATTACCATCATTGAAAGCAATGCTCGTGCTGTGAACGCTATAAAACATCAAGCATTATTCTTGAGGTCATTAGTCGGAAAGCACGAATAATCCAAGTTTCAAAAGACACTGAAACATCATTTGAAATAAACTTATGAATACCTCAAAAAGAATCCGACCACTATGCTTTATTTTATGCTGCATCACTTTTGGGAGCACTGCAGTCATTGCGAATGCCAACGAGGAGAAGGCAAGTAATATCATTATGCTCTGGCCCAAGGATATAGGGGTTCAGGATGGGACTGGGATGGGAACGCCCAGGCCCGATCGGGGTGATGGACACATACGCCTCACCGACGTAACTAGGCCATCCATGCACTACTTCCCGGCTCCCGCCTCGAAGAAGCCTGGACCCGCAGTCATTTTATGTCCCGGTGGAGGCTATAATTATACTGTCATCACGAAGATGGAGCCGATTGCCAAATGGCTCAATGATCACGGAGTCTCGGCCTATATCTTGATTTACCGGACTCCCAAGAAGCGTAAAGATGCCTTCGAGGATATTCAGCGAGCGGTCCGGATTGTCCGCTCGCGAGCCGCTGAGTGGAACATCGACTCCAGCCGGATTGGAGTTATGGGTTCCTCAGCGGGAGGACACCTCTCGGCCAGGGTCAGTACGGGCTTTGATATTCAAACCTATCAGGCAGTGGATGAGCATGACGACGTCAGCTGCAAACCGGACTTTACGGTTTTGCTTTACCCCGCCTACATGAACAAGGGGAAGGAGTTGAGTAAGGACTTTACTGTTTCCGATGAACTTAGCCCCACCCTGATTATAACAGCCAAAGACGACGGCTTTTTTCCTGGAAGTGAAATTTATGCCAAGGCCCTAAAGGAAGCCGGTGCATCCGTTCGGGTCCACTTTTTTGAGAAGGGCGGTCACGGGTTTTCCCTGCGGCCCAAACAGTACCCACTTTCCACCTGGCCGGACCTTTGTTTGCAATGGTTGAGAGACAGAAAAATTATTCAAGATGAACCCGAACAACAGAATGCACACGACAAGAAATAGCTTCGCCGTTTCTTGCCGAGTGTTATAGGCGTTCGGCAGAAAACTGCATCTCTGCTAGTCTTAGCCAAAATTCAGTTGGAAATAATCAACAACTTCCCGAAAAATTAAAGTTGGTGAAAAATTTATGGTTCATAAAAAGAACCTATAACAAAGTAACTCGTAAGAAATATACCTCACTGTACATATTGAATTAAGATGAAATCAAACCCTCTACTCTTACTTCTAATTTTGTTTTTCTATGACTCTGCTGTGCAAGCAGCACCACAAGCTGAAAAACCCGGGCAACTTTCGCCTGAAACCGAAATGGCGATCATGCGGGTCATGAATCTGGAGAACCGCATTCAGACGCGTCAGACGGTTCCGGTAAAGAAGACCGGTAACGAGTTGGCAGACCATTTTTCCGGAACCTGGATCTGCTTCACGACAATGCGGCTGAATGGTCAACTGGGCCGTGGGATCATGGAAATACGACTCGAACAAGACGGGGATGAACTCGTTGGAGAGGGTGCACAGCTCAAACACCCTTTCGATCCGCCCGCGACCATTCGCCCGATCGGCACAAGATCGGCGGCGGTGAGCGATTTCATCGGCCAGTTCAAGAAGGCACCAAAAGGACGACACAATATGGTCGTAATTGAGCGGCAGAAAGTGGATGGTCCAACATGGGCTACTTTTACAGCCGTCATGGCTGGTGATGGCCGTACTGCACGAGGTACTCTTGTCAATGCAGGCGGAAACTACGGATTGATGTTCATGGTGAGGCGAGAATTCCTCTCTGACTTCCACCATCTGCTCACCGAAGAAGGTCGTCGGGCAGAAGCAAAGCGCAGATGGATCGGCATTGAGAAGTTGGAGCTCGCTTTGGACACAGAGATCATGGATGCGGCCCGAATCAGGTGGTGGAGAGCGGACAGGAACAAAGACGGCAAGTTGCAGTATACCGAATTTCCACACCCGGACTGGAAGCGTGCCAATCGCAACAACGACGATGCAGTCGACTGGGCCGAGGAGGTATCGGATCGCGTTCTTAAGAAGTTGGTTCTGGAGGGAGATTTTTTAGAGAAGCATGGCAGCGACTCGCAAACGCAATGGCCGTCGATTTATGCCTGGGGCGTCGCTCGCCCCGGTTTTGAACAAATCTTCTATTTCATCGACTGGGATCGCGACGGCAAGATCACCTCGGCGGAATACACGGCCTTTGAGGAGCAGCTAAGCGCCTACGACAACGCGGACCCGCACATTGCGCAAATGGAGGCCGCCTTCAGCAACGAGAAGCTGACCAAAGCACGGGAGATGTGGGCCGCTCTCGATAAAAATCGCGATAACATTTGGCAATACGATGAATTCCCGCACCCGGATTGGAAGCGTGCCAATCGCGATGGCGATGACGGTTTGAGTTGGAAGGAAGAATTGGCCGACCAAATGCTCAGAAGACAATCGAAAACCTATCCAAAAAAATACGGCTCCACGACACCAAAGGAATGGTCCACTCAGGAAGCCTGGAACAAGGATCGGCCCGACTTCCAGCAGCTTTTCACTTTTATCGACTGGGATCACGACGGCGTGATTACGGTTACCGAATACGAGGTCTTCGATGTGCAGATCAAGTCCTACACCGACGGTTCCTGGCCAAAGACAAACGAGCAGGGAGAGTCTGGAATGGAAGTCTTTAAGCGACTGGCGGCTCAGCCACCGAAAGCCGGCCAGGCACAAAAAGCGGGGCAGTCGCGGAAGGTGTCTTGGAATTCTCAGGAAGAATGGAACCGCGAAAAGCCGACCGTGAAGTGGATCTTCCCCTTCATCGACAAGAACGGCGACGGCACGATCGACACTGATGAGTACCAAGCCATTCAAGAATACAAAAAGAAGCACCGCCACGATTGGATGGATCGGGCTCGCAGGGAACTTGGGTTAATTACCCCGAAGAACCCGTAATGGCCACGATTGCTTTTGACGTTTACGGGACCCTGATCGATACCGATGGCATGGTGTCCCAATTGCACGAGTGGGTAGGTTCGCGGGCGGAGACATTTTCGAAAACCTGGCGAAGCAAGCAGCTCGAGTATTCGTTTCGGCGGGGACTGATGCGACAATACGAGAACTTCGCGGTCTGCACGCGTCAGGCACTGGAGTATTGCTGTGCCGAATACGATGTTTCTTTATCTTCGGAACAGAAAGACATATTGCTGCAAAGCTATCGATGCTTGCCTGCGTTTGCAGATGTCGAAGAGAGTCTCGTCGCGCTGAAGGCGGAGGGACATCTTCTCTTTGCCTTTTCCAACGGTAGTGCGGAAGCCGTTGAGGAAGTCTTGCAGACCAATGGTCTACGTCAATGTTTTGAGGATGTCGTCAGTTGTGACGTGCTGAAGACCTTCAAGCCGAACCCGGATGTCTACCAGTATTTCATGAGGGAAGCAGGCGAAGCAAAGGACGCGTGGTTGGTTTCCGGCAATCCGTTTGACGTGATCGGCGCCGTCTCGGCGGGCATGAAGTCGGCATGGGTCAAGCGTTCTGACCGTCTAGTCTTTGATCCGTTGGGAATCGAACCGACCCTGACCGTCGCCGCCTTGAGCGAACTGTGTGAGAAATTGGATATCAACAAACCCAAAAGAACTTATGAATAAAACCGTTATTAGTATCGTTAACACATTGATCTTTTGCTTCTGGAATTCAGGGGATTTGAGAGCCGAGGAAACGGATGTGAAATCATTACCTCCGATCCAGTTTGCTGAAGGCGAGAAGCGTTTCACCGCGGTTAATCAAAAACGCGTCGACATCGTTAAGCAAATACCTGGATTGGTCGCTTTGTGGGATTTTGTGCAACGGCGCGATTCGTGGAAGACGAAAAATCCATTCATTTCCATCCCCGGAGAGTCTGGGGGGCAGGCTTATGAACTCGAACCGAGAAACCTATCGCTCGATTTTTGGCATGAGGGAAAAGAAGCGACGCTTGAAGATTTCGAGTTGTATGGTCGGGGACCCTTTGGACAAGCCGTCCGTTTTTCGAGTCCTCGTAGTGTAACCGATTTGCCCGTCCTGACCGTACCGCGAAAGAATCTTCATAACTCATCTTTGGATATCAAAGGAAAAGGGAAGTCCGTGTCTATGGTGGTATGGTTGCTTTACGAAAGAGGCAATCATGCGATTGCAGGAATGTGGCACGAAGGTACGGTTACCCCGAGGGGACAACCTCCCGTAGTGAAGGAGCCCGGAAAACGGCAGTTCGGCCTCTTTGCTGGATTGCAGGCAAACAAGGGCGGAATCGGCGCTCACATTTCGGAAAATGGTGGTTCATCTTTTGGCAACATCTATGCACGGCACCTGGCTTCTGAGCCGACGAAAATGAAACAGATCAAACCGGATATGAAACCCGGTCAGACCGATAAATACTGGAATGCGGTTGGTATGGTTTTTAACAACGATGAAAATCGTGTGACCGCCTATGTCAATGGATCGGCCAATGAAGTCTGGGTGGAGAACCCAAAAGAGTCACGTTTCTTTGAGCATGCCTATCGTGCCTGGCAACAGGGACAGATGGCAGATATTGATGGAATCCAACCCGGTGAGGATGTGGATTTCCCGAAGGATCAGTATTATCGACTGCCCGAGGATGAACCCATTGAAACAAAAATTATCGAACGGACACCCGATCGCGTAGTACGGCTGGAAACCTATCCGTTCTCCAAGATTGAGGCCACCTATCAGGTGAAGCCGGACGGAAAGTTAGGGAAACCA
>CAWVXY010000089.1:0-7191 GCA_963934295.1 uncultured Opitutia bacterium | reverse complement strand
AAAGTGGTACGCGAGCTGGGTTCAGAACGTCGTGAGACAGTTCGGTCCTCTATCCTCTGTGGGCGTTGGAAATTTGAGGGGTTCATTCCTTAGTACGAGAGGACCGGGAATGACGTGCCTCTGGTGTTCCGGTTGTCGTGTCAACGGCACCGCCGGGTAGCTAAGCACGGACTAGATAAGCGCTGAAAGCATCTAAGCGCCAAGCTATTCCCAAGATAAGATTTCCTTTGGACTTCGGTCCATGAAGGAACCTGGAAGACTACCAGGTTGATAGGTCGGATGTGTAAGTGTGGTAACACATTAAGCTAACCGATACTAATGATCCGAACCATTTGAATTATTATTACGCCGTTGTATTCCGGACGGCGCTTGTGTCCCTTGACGTTAAACTAAATTTTCCGTAATCGCGGACTGCCGCGGTAACAACTTATACCATCATCATATTATGGCAGTCCCTGGATGCTAATCTGGTGATCATAGATGAGGGGAAACACACGTTTCCATCCCGAACACGCTCGTTAAGCCCTCAATCGCTGATGGTAGTGCAGCCCTGCTGCTGTGTGAGAGTAAGTTGTTGCCAGTCTTGCGACCCGCGTCTTCTGCAAAGAAGACGCGGGTCTTTTTTTATTTATTTCTAATCATTTTAATTTTTATCATCTAAACCTTTATGGGTAATCTAAAGAAAAAACGTCGCTTGAAAATGAACAAGCACAAAAGACGTAAACGTACACGAGCCAATAGGCACAAGAAAAAAGATTGGTAAATCTTTTTTCTTATGTAACATTCCTGAAATAGTTTTTTTCACATTTCATGGTTTGTTTCATCCGTATTTATTTATAGCATAAGAAGATGAGTTTCCAGTACCCACCTTCTAGTAAGCCTATCTTATCTTTTGATACTGATTCTGATACGCAAAAATTCCTTTCTTTTTTTGAAACTTACCTATCTGATTTATTAGATACCTTAGATATATCAGTTAGAGATTTAGCTAAGCATGTTTGCTTAAATGGTGGGAAAAGGATTCGTCCATTTCTTCTTTATAATTGCGGAGCTGGTAAAGCTTCAACTGATGATTTACTCAAGGCATCTGCAGTGATTGAGCTGATTCATGTGGCTACTCTTGTTCATGATGATATATTGGATTTAGCCAGTTTGCGCAGGGGGAAGGCAACTTTACATTCCAAATATGGAGATTATCCTGCAATTTTACTTGGTGATGCTCTTTTCAGTTTCGCTTTAGAACTTGCTACTGACTTTCCCTGTACCAAAATTTGTAAAATTGTATCTACTGCGACGCGAAAAACCTGTTCTGGAGAAATACAACAAACTTTTTCTAAGGGTGATTTTTCACTATCTTGCGAGGATTATTTTTCAATCATTCAAAACAAGACTGGAGAATTGTTTAACGCTTCTTGTTCCATTGGCTCTTTTCTTGCAAGTGCAGATGAAAATTTAATTGAACTTGTCGGAGATTTCGGCACTTCCCTTGGTTTAAACTACCAGATTTACGATGATTTGGTCGATACATTTGGTAATCATTCAAATTTTGGAAAAACTTTAGGGACAGATTTTGAATCTGGGAAAATTACCCTGCCTCTTATTATTTTGATGGAATCTGTTACTTCCTCAGAAAAAGATTCTTTACATTCGTCTCTAAAAGTTAGTAAGCAAGATTTTGAATTTAGGAATTATCTTGGCGAACTTTTTAAACTTTATAATATTCAAGAGTCTTGTGTTGCTGAACTAAAAAAACGATTCAATCAATCCAAATTAATTGCTTCGAATATACCAGATAACGAGTTATCAGTTCGACTTCTCACTTTCATGGAATCATTTGATTTCAAAATCGGTAGTTTAACAAATAAATCCGATCCAAATTTTCTTGCTTTAAATTAAATTTTAAGACAACATTTAAGTATGAGCATTGTTAATGCTAGGCTTAAATCTCCATCTCAATCATCAAAATCAATTGATGAAAGTAAGATAGCTTTAGTTTCTAATCTAGTTAAAAATGCCAAATCCGGCGATTTGGATGCTTTCGATTCATTAACTATAATGTTCAGAGAAAGGCTTTATGGAGTCATTTACAATATGACATTTAATCATGACGATGCTGCAGATCTAACCCAAGAATCATTTGTTAAAGCTTTTCGTTCTCTCAGTAAATTCAAAGAAAAATCTTCTTTTTTTACTTGGATCTATAGAATCGGGGTAAATCTTACATTAAGTCATCTGCAGAAGAAGAAAACTCGTAGATTTTTTTCATTTGATCAGTGTGTTAGCGAAGGAATATCTTCTAAGAATTCAGATCGATTTTCTTCAAAAGAATCAAACTCTGTTCGTACAACACTCCTTAATGAATTACATGAAAAATTGAACGAAGCATTGTTAAAGTTGTCTGACAAACATAGAACTATCGTGGTGTTATTCGAAATAGATGGACTTAGTCACAAAGAAATTGCTTCTATAATGAAGTGTACTGAAGGAACGGTTAGGTCCCGTTTGCACTACGCTAAAATCCAATTACAATCACATCTATCAGATTATATTACCAAAGGAGGATAAGTTTATGAAGTTACCCCAAAACAACAAACCTACTTTAAAAGATCTTTTTGATTCTAAGAAACTCGATCAACCGAACGATAAGTTTTGGGATGATTTCCAAGACCAAGTTAGAAGCAAAACTTTAAGTTCTGTTGTAACTGAAAGTAGTAAGTTCTCAATTAGTCAATTTGTAATCTACTCCAGTTTCGTTTTGTTTTCAGTTGGCATTTCCTTTTTTGGGTTCTACAAATTTGGTGGAAAAAACATTGAAGTTTCAGTGGGCGCAAACGCTCCTCTTACTTCCTTAGAATCCAATTCTGAATCGAATGAAAAAGCACTTGTTTCCGAAGATTTAAAGTTATTCTCATCCCTTAATGCCGAATCCAATAATGTCTTTGATAATGATTCTAATTTATTTGTGGAGCAAAGTTTTAATATTTCATCATTGGAGACAACTTTCCAGCATCGTATTTTAGTTCCCAAAGTGGATAATACGGACGATTCTGCGATTCAATTTACTTTCTGACATAATGCAAATTTGTTCTTGGGCGAAAACTTTCTTTTTCGCCCTTTTTTTTTCAAAATTATTCGTATTTGCCAATGGAGCAGATGATTATCTCTCCACCCAGTTAAGGGTACAAGAACTTTTTGCAAAGTTTGAATCGTCTGTAGTTCGAGTTAAGGCAACTCGAGAACAGGAGGTTAAAGGTAAAACAAAAAGGCTACTTAAGATGGGCAGTGGTTTTTTTGCTAGTAAAAATGGTCATGTGCTTACTACTGGTTTGCTACCTAATGCTGACCGGGTTTGGATTGAATATAATAAAGAATATTACTTGGCAGAAACTTTAGGTTCAGACTCACTTTGTAATTTATCTCTATTAAAGACATTTAAGAAACCTGAATCTTTCAATTTTATTTCATTTTCTGCTAATGATAACCCTGTTTTACCGGGTTCTTTCCTACTTGGTTTGACCTTTGCACTCGAATTTCAAATCAGCCCCACTATCGGAATAATGCAAAGTAGTGAATCGACCTTTGGAAGAAACCTTTTTCCCACAAAAATGTTTAGAACATCACTTGCTCTAGGTCCAGGGGAAGTTGGTGCACCAGTATTTGATCTTAATGGTAATTTTGTTGGAATAACTCATGCGGCATTACCAGATCTAAGATCTTCATTTATACTACCTGCAAAAGCTTGCTCCAGAATTCGAGATGGTTTGATACTTTCTGGTAGCGTGGATTATGGCTGGTTTGGTATTACCGTTACCCGAAAATTAAATACTCAAAATGGGTTTAATATTGAAATTAAATCTCCCGGTAATAATGCAAAGCTTAAAGTAGGAGATATTTTAGTAAAAATAGGGAATAAATCTATTTTTGATACTGGAGATATTTTAGATTCTACATTTTACGCTCGTCCCGGAACTTTTGTAGAGTTCTTAGTTATGCGTAATGGTAAAGAATTAACAATTCCAATTCGAGTGGCTCCTCGCTCATCCCAAACCAAAGAACCAGATTTAGCTGAATCTAGCACTACCGAAGGAAATGATATTAATTCATCCTTAAAAACGAACAATATTACCGGGTCGCTTGACAATAATTAAAGTTAGTAAATGATTATAGCTAAAGATACACACCAAAATCCCTTTCCGCTTTCAGGTGATAGCAATCCGATTAATTGGAGAAAGGTTTGTGGTCCTGAAAGGTACATCTCTGAATCCTTTTTCGAAGGTGAGCAAATTCTCAAGGTTAATACTGAGGCAATTATTGTCTTAGCCAAAGAAGCTTTTCACGATATTTCTCATTTCCTAAGAACCGATCATTTGATTCAATTAAAAGGTATTCTTGATGACCCTGAATCTTCTTCGAATGATCGTTTTGTAGCATTGGATCTTTTAAGAAATTCACAAATTGCGGCCGAGGGAATTTTACCAATGTGTCAAGATACTGGTACAGCTATAGTTATTGCAAAAAAAGGTCGTCTAGTTTGGACAGATGGAACCGATGAAAATTCTCTAGCTAAAGGCATCGAGCAAACTTACAGGACCGATAATTTGAGATTTTCTCAACTTGCACCTATTGGTATGTTTGAAGAAAAAAATACCCGTTCTAATCTTCCTGCTCAAATAGATTTATATCAAACTGATGGAGACGAATACAATTTTTTGTTTATGGCAAAAGGTGGTGGTTCAGCTAATAAAACCTTTCTGCACCAAGGAACTCCATCATTACTCAAGGAAGGACTTCTCCTTGAATATTTGGATGAACATATAGCAGCCTTGGGAACAGCTGCATGTCCTCCCTATCACTTGGCTGTAGTCATAGGTGGAACGTCTGCTGAGGCAAATTTGAAAACAGTTAAACTCGCAAGTGCTAGGGCATTGGATTCCTTACCTGTCCAAGGAAATGAAAATGGCCACGCAATTAGGTGTCCTGATATTGAAGACAAAATTCTTAAACTTACCCAAAAAAGAGGCATTGGCGCACAATTTGGTGGTAAATATTTTTGCTTAGATGTTCGGGTAATTCGTTTGCCTCGTCATGGAGCAAGTTTGCCGATTGGTATCGGAGTAAGTTGTTCAGCCGATCGGCAAGCACATGGGAAAATTAACCGTGAAGGAGTTTTTCTTGAAAAGCTGGAAACCAATCCAAGTCAATTTTTACCCGAATATGAAGAGGCTGATTCCGATGATGTTGTCCAAGTCGATTTGAACATGGGAATGGAACAAGTTTTAAAAAAATTGAGCCAGTATCCGGTTCGAACAAGATTGTCTTTAAATGGTCCATTGATTGTGGCTCGAGATCTTGCCCATTCTCGATTGCGAGAAAGGCTAAACGCAGATGGGGAACTACCTGAATATTTCAAGCAGTATCCTGTATACTACGCTGGTCCAGCAAAGACTCCTGAGGGTTTTGCATCAGGTTCTTTTGGTCCGACTACAGCTGGACGAATGGATGCATTTGTTAATAAATTTCAAGAGGCAGGTGGATCTATGATTATGTTAGCAAAGGGAAACCGGTCGAAGATGGTAGTAAAAGCTTGTAAAAAACATGGAGGGTTTTACCTAGGAAGTATCGGAGGTTCGGCCGCTCGCCTTGCTCAAAAATGTATCAAAAATGTTGAGACAATTGAGTTTGAAGAATTAGGAATGGAGGCAGTTCGTAAGATTGAAGTTCAGGATTTTCCTGCCTTTATCATAACCGATGATAAGGGAAACGACTTCTTTTTGGGAGATAATTGCGTTTAATTCATAATTCTTCGGAAAGATATTGGAGTGCTGACATGTATCCATGATGGCTCATTCCAGCCACGACTGCAGTAGCAATATCTGAGATTAAAGATTTTTGTCTGAAAGCTTCCCTCGCATGGATATTAGACAGATGTACTTCTACTGTTTTCATTCCCGAAGCCACGACCGCGTCTCGCAACGTAACACTTGTATGGGTAAGCCCGCCAGGATTAAGGATGAGTCCGGAGAAACCATTATCCGCCCATTCGTGAATTTTGTCGATCAATACACCTTCATGATTCGACTGAAAACAATCTACTTTGCATTGGCAAAGAGAAGCTTTTTCCTTAATTTTTTCCTCAATTTCCGAGAGGGTTAAGCATCCATAAATTTCTGGTTCTCTCTTGCCGAGACGATCGAGGTTTGGTCCATTAAGCAATCCAATCTTTTTCATCATTTAATCTTTAGCATTTTCAATATAAATCGCAATGCCTGAGTTAAAGCGGACATTCGCTTGAAACAAATTCGTAGGATAAATCGAATTTATTAGCTGCTTCTTGAGCTAAAGCATTAACACCAAATGTTTCTGTCGCATAGTGTCCGCAAGCGAAAAGGTTGAGTTTGAGTTCTTGTGCAATGTTAAAGTGATGTTGTTTTAATTCGCCGGTAATAAGAGTGTCAGCTCCGCTATCGATAATATGATCAATTGCACTCTGACCAGATCCTGTTAGTATCGCTATTTTTTCAGGTTGATCGGATCCAAATTCCATCGTTGAAAACCCTTTGGGAAAAAGAGTTTTAAGTTTTTCACGGATCTGGCTTCTTTTTTGATTGTTTTTCGTTATTAAGCCAATGTCTGTTCCTTTAAAAGGTAGAAATTTCCCGAAAGGCTCTAGTCCAAGTTTTTTCGCAAGGATTGAGTTGTTGCCTATTTCAGGATGGCAATCGAGGGGTAGATGGGAACCATAAACCGCTAAATTATTATCGAGACATAATTTTATTTTTTTATAAGCTACATGTGTAATCGGAATCGGTGGACTCCAAAATAAACCATGGTGAGTGATGAGGAAATCAATTTGTAAATCAATTGCTTTGGTAAACGGAATTAGACCGGCATCAACAGAGGCACCGATTTTCTTAATTTCACCAGAGTTGCTAACTTGTAAGCCATTGTAAGAACCGGGGAAATCCTCTATTTCCCCCATGTTTGTTCTCTGATTACAAAAATTTACAATATCTTCAGTTTTTACCATTATTGTTTCTGTAATTATTTAAAAAATATCTCAATTAAAAATTTATTTTCTATATTAAGATTTTTAGATTGCCTCAAATTTAATAATTCTTAAATTGGGTCTTTTATATTGTAGCAGGGTGGAGCAGTCTGGTAGCTCGTCAGGCTCATAACCTGAAGGTCGCA
>CAWVXY010000088.1:0-7500 GCA_963934295.1 uncultured Opitutia bacterium | reverse complement strand
AATTTGGCCGTCATATGATTAGGAGATCAAACTTGAAAAACCCTCAGGCAAATACATCCATCACGGGGTTTGCCTTGTCTCCACCTACTAGAAATGGACGACCGGATGATGCTTGAAATTTTTCTTTGAGGGGAAGACCCGCGGCCCATCCGATCGTTGCATGAAGGTCCGGAACCGTGACCGGATCATTCGGCAATGCACCGTCTTGATCGCTTGAACCATAGACATAGCCCCTTTTCACCCCACCACCTGCTAAGACAGAAGAGTAACAGATTGGATAATGTCCACGTCCATTACCGCTGTATTGGGGCTTGCGACCAAACTCGGTGGCCAGAACCACCAATGTTTCATCCAGTAATCCCCTTGCTTCCAAATCAGCGATCAAGGCAGCATATGCCTGATCCAAGGGTGGACTTAAATCTTCCATTTCACTTTCCAAGTTATTATGCATATCCCATCCATCGGTTGCCACCTCAACAAACCTGACTCCAGTTTCAACAAGTCGACGAGCCAGCAAACACCCCTGGCCAAACTTATTTAAACCGAATTTTTCGCGAGTAGCACTGTTCTCTTTTGAAATATCGAATGCATCGAGATCCTTACTTTTAAGTAATCTCAGTGTATTATCGTAAAATTCGCGATAGGACCTGACATTGTCATCCTGGTAGCGTGCTGAAAAAAAGGAGCTTAGCTTCTCAGAAAGTTTTAATTTTTTTCCCAATGCCTCGCTCCCTCCCCGCGTAGCAATGTTTCGAAGGCCGGTATCGGGATCGAGAATGGGAATCGGACTGTAGGCAGTCGGAAAGAATCCATTTCCTTGTTTGGGTGAAGTATTGATACAAGCAGAGGACGGAAGTGTATCATGACTTGACCCAAGATAGTGCTGTGACCACGCCCCAAGATTTGGATGTTTAACGGTATTACGTTGGGCAAAGGCAGTGCGCATAAAGTACTGAGCCGGTCCATGAACTCCAATTTTTGCAGTCATACTCCGGATTAAACAAATTTTATCTGCAATTTTCGCAGTCTTAGGCAGGTATTCCGTAACCTGAAAATCTGCTTTTGTTTTAATCGCTTTGCCAGGCCCTTGCGTTTTTCCACGCTTCGGGTCAAAGGTATCAATATGACTCATCCCTCCCCGGACCTGCAAAAATATTATTCTCTTCGCTTTTCCAAACCCAGCTCCCAAAGGAAGCGAGTTGGAAGCCTTCAGATTAGGAAGAACGGTTAAGCCAAAAGCACCAAGGGCGCACCGTTCGACAAATTGTCTTCTAGAAAATTGAAAAGGTTTCATCATATAAAATTAATTGTTTTACTGAACAAAGAGAAATTCAGTGGAATTAAATAATGCCCAACTTAAGTCCTCTTTCTTCATTCCCTGAGCAAGAGCTTGCTCTATTGCATTCATTTCATCAGGAGTAGGCGGGCGACAGAAAAAGCTTAAAAAAAGAAACTGAACGGCTGACTTAAAATCTCCTGACCTTCTAAGCATTTTTGAAAGCCTGGCTTCCTTGTCATACAATAAGCGTTGCACTCCACCGTTCATCAACATGAGTGCCTGAGGAATACTTCCTTCAACACTGGAGTCATTTACCAAATCACGGGATGACTGCCCAAACATTCTAAGAAAATGATTCTCTGGGGCAGGTTGAGAGAGCTCAGAAGCTCTCAAGAGAAAGTAATCATTCATTTTGACAGGTCGTTTCCCGTCCACAAAGTCCGCCTCAACAATTCTCTGGTTTGATTTCAAATAACCATTGTTTTTCATTAATAAGACTTTCTCCCGAACTTCATCTGGACTCATTTGTTCATATGGAAAATCATAGCGGGTAACCCTGTTTGACCGGTCGACTTTATAATCATCAAGGGAGCTGCCCAATACAAGAGCAAGAATCGAGTCCCAAGCTTGCTCGGCAGACATTCTCCTAAGAACCGGCCCGGGGAAAAGGTAATCTTCAGCATCTCCAGAGCTCGGTGTTACGCTCGATACCGCCTGATAGGCTTTGGAATTTAGAATGACTCGCTGAAACTCCCTCAAATCAAAATCTGCCGCGACCATGACCTTACCGAGCAGTTGTAGTAATTCAGGATTGGAAGCTTTCGTGAGATCATCTAAATCCTCCAATGGTTCCTGTACACCTAAACCAAAAAATCGCTTCCACAAGCGATTCGCAATGGCAATGGCAAATCTAGGATTTTTTTTATGGGTAAGCCATTCAGCAAAATTCTCTCTCAATTTACTTGGGTCTGCTTCATCAACTTTTACAGTTAGCTCTTCATCGTCCCAGACAAAAAGCAAAGGATCAACCTGACTTCCCGGTTTAACATCGCTGTAGGCATAATCATCGGGAAACTTCAATGTCTGAGACGATATTGTGTGAACTCGGGCCAGGTTCTGAGCCACTGCAGATGCAACATCTTGCTTGGTAATGCTTCCGTCCGGTAACTTTAATCGATTCCCCACTTTACGCGGATCTCGGTCACTCACATCGGTGGCCCCAAAAAAAGCAGCTAATTCATAAAATTCACGCTGGGTCCAATCTGCCAAAGGATGATCATGACACTGGGCACAGGAAACATTTGCACTCAGAAAAACATTGAGTGTATTGGACAAGTTATCCAAAGGCATTCCCGGATCTCTAAGCAAATAACCTGTAGGACCGGAACTGGCCAAAGTTCCCTCTGCGGTAAGCATTTTATAAACGACCTCATCCCAACGAATATTTTTGGCAATTTGATCTTTTAACCATCTTTCGTAATGATTGAAATTACTCCTTCTTAATTTCCCACGGTGTCTAAGGAGATCTGCCATCCAATTAAAAAGATGGGACCGATAACCGTCACTAAGCAGAAGCTGGTCGATGAGCTTTCTGCGTTTTTCAGGGTCTTTATTTGTTAAGAAACTGCTCGCTTCTCCATCGGTCGGGATTCTACCGACCACATCAAGATAAATTCGTCTAACAAAGACAAAATCGTCTGTTTGCTTATTTGGCTGAACCCCGCTCTTAATTAATCTATTTCCAACGGTACGATCAATCCAAAGAGAAGCCGATTTAATCTGATCCACTGTCATGCGAAAATTCTTATCCGCTTCAATCTGAGGAATATTTCTTTTGGACGGCAGCTCCTTGAGTTCCTGAGCAATACTAGGATCGGTTGGTCTTGTGTCTCGTTCCTGACGGTTCTTCTTTTTTCTCTTTCGTTTCGTATCAGTTTCCTCGCTTAAGTCCTTAGGTACTGCTTCAAGAATACTGAAAGCACCAAAATTCAAAGTAAACAGAAGGAGACAGGCTGGTATAAAAAAACGAATCATGAGCAGTGTGTAAGTAGTATGGCTTACTAATCAGAAGATTAAATTAGACTTAATGTAACAAGAAAAAAATTGTGATAAGAAATAAAGTACCCCAATGGGGGCTTAATAAATTTAAATCTATTAACTCATAGAATTCGAAAAAGTTGCATAATAAATAAATGAGACAGCATTACTTCCTTTTACGCTTTGCCCAACCATGCAAGTGAATCAAACCAAGAAAAGTTGGTTCTATAAGATTATCATTCCATTTCTTTCTCAAAACATCTAGTTCTTGCACCCTCTTTGGTCTCTCTTTTGCGATGTCTTTTTGTTCTCCAATATCATTGGACAAATCATACAATTGAGGGGCGGCAGCCTTCCATGGAATTATAATTTTTTCATTTCCATTGCGAACTGCAAAGCGATTCCGGTCAAATTGTCGAAGATAGATCGTATCATGAGGTCTCGATTTATTTTCACCATTTAAAAAAGGAATTAAATTCACACCATCCAATGGTTTATCTTTTGAAACCGCCGCACCCGCCAGTGTTACAATGGTTGCTCCCAAATCCAAAGCACTAACGGGATTTTTATAGCTTGAACCCGCAGGTAGTTTACTCTTCCACTGGACTGCAAAAGGGACACGAAACCCTCCCTCCCATGCATCACCTTTGTTTCCACGAAGCGGAGCGTTAGTCGAAGCGTTTTTAGTCGTGGGTCCGCCATTATCCGAAAGGAAAGCTACGATCGTATTCTCTTCCAACCCATACTTTTTTAACTCTTTGAGGACTCTTCCAACACCATCATCTACGGCACTGACCATCGCGGCATAAGTTTTTCTTTTTTTATCCTTAATTGCAGGAAATCGATTCAGGTATTCCTCAGTCGCTTCAAGAGGGGTATGAGGTGCATTGTAGGAAAGAAAAAGAAAGAAAGGCCATTCCCGGTTTCGTTTAACAAAGGCAACCGCTTCATCTGAAAAATCATCGGTTATGTATTTCCTGGGTGGCACAGGCTCATAATTCTTAAGCAACCAAGTCCGATAACTTTCAGATTCACCCTTTGCATCCTGACTCCTCTCGATTGTCAGCTTTTCCGGAAAGTAAGTGTGACCACCACCTAAGTGCCCATAAAACTCATCAAACCCTCGTTTCAAAGGATGGCTGGTAGGAATATGAGCACCCAAATGCCACTTCCCAATAATCCCTGAGTGATAACCGACAGGTCTAAGCAATTCAGCGATTGTTTTTTCTTCTCGGGTAAGACCCATATCTGGATCATGCGGTTGGTATTGAGGATTCCTTTCAAATCCAAACCGCTGCGGGTACCGGGCAGTTATGAAACCCGCACGTGAAGGCCCACACACCGCGTAGGCTACATACCCACTCGTGCAACGAACCCCATTTTCCGCAATTGAATCGATATGGGGTGTGGGGATATCCTTACATCCATTGAACCCCACATCTGCGTATCCAAGATCGTCGCACATGATTACAATCATATTCGGTTTGGCTTTAGCAGTAACTCCGAGTATGTCCGAGAATGGAATGAAAAAAAAGAGAAGGATGTTCAGAATTCTGAATGACATGATTTTCTAATTGATGTGAGAAATTGAAAGAAATTCGAAACTAAAAATCTTCAAGGCTCTAATGCAATGTCTTAATAGGCTTGCAACCCACTTAAATTATGAAGAAAAAGTAAATTTTATCCCTTTTTCACTAGCCCTTGTCCAAGCCCATGCTTAAAGAACATTATTTGGTAATCATTCTTTTTTGGTTCATTTTGGCCCAAGCCTCAGCAAAGCCAAACTTTGTTTTTATTCTCGCTGATGACTGTAGTTATCTGGATATGGAAATTTATGGGGGTCCGGCAAAAACTCCTTCCATTAACAGGCTTGCTCAATCAGGTTTGACTTTTAAACGGTGTTACCAATCGGCTTCAATGTGCTCCCCCACCCGGCATTCTCTTTACACCGGTCTTTACCCGGTCAAAAACGGAGCTCATCCCAACCATGCCCGAGCTTATGAGAATGTGAAGAGTATCCCCCATTTTCTATCGAAGCATGGCTACCGGGTTGCTCTGGCAGGTAAAAAACACATCGAACCTCAAGCTGTTTTTCCATTTGAATACATAGATGAATTTGCAGACCCAATTAATGAAGATGTACCAGTAGTAGAGGGATGGAGGTATCCAAAAATTTTCGATTTAATCAGGAAATCGAATTCCACTCAGACCCCATTCTGTCTCTTTTTATGTTCCAATGAACCACACGGGCCCTACACCAAAGGAGATTCCACTCCTTATAAAGATGTGAAACTCTCCCCCCAACAACTTGAATTACACCGTGACTCCTACGCCAGATACCTAGCTGAAATTACCTACTTCGATGGGCAGGTCGGTGAGGTCATGTCCATGCTTGAGCAACTTGGATTGAATAAAAATACCCTGGTTATTGTCGCCTCCGAGCAGGGAAGCTCTTATCCATTTGGAAAGTGGACCTGTTATGAAATGGGGGTGGCAAGTGGGCTGATCGCATCATGGCCGGGAGTAATTGAACCGGGAACCCAGACCAAGGCAATGGTTGAATATATAGACATTGTGCCCACCATGCTTGACGCGGCAGGTATCGATGTTCCCGAGATTATGGACGGGCGGTCATTCCTCAATGTGCTCAAGGGAAAAGAAAACATACACAAGGATTTTGCCTTTAGCTTACAAACCACAATTGGTGTAAATGGCGTGGAACAACCCTACGGAATACGATCGGTGGTCAATGAGAATTTTCGTTATGTCCTCAACCTTTTCCCGGAGAACGAATTCAGCATTCCTTCCTCCCGTAGGCTTCGCGAAGAAGTCAACGGACTCGGAAATAAGGAAAAAGAATTCTCCAAGCGCTACCTGCAAAGACCCCGTGAAGAACTTTTTGATATTATCCAGGATCCCTATTGTCAGAATAATCTTGCCCAGGAAACAGAACATAAAAAAATAATGAAATTACTTGCCAATAAATTAGATGACTGGATGGTCTCACAAAACGACTTGGGACGAACAACCGAACTGCAGGCAGAGAGCAGGCAATGCGAATGGAGACAGAAACAAATCCTCCTTCGCGATCAAAAAAACTGACCAAGCCAGTTTGACCCACCCCACCTAGTGTCGCAAATAAACAGAATTTATACGCAATATGCGGTTCCCCTTTTTCCTTTTTTTCGGTAGGGTTTATATTTCCTTTTTTCTTGTTAATACCCTTTTTTTACCAAATCTACTTTCCTCCATTTCTGAGTGAAAATATCCCATGATCAATAATCCCATTTTGCCCGGTTTTAACCCGGACCCTTCCATTTGCCGGGTGGATGAAGACTACTACATTGCAACCTCGACTTTTGAGTGGTTCCCCGGTGTGCAGATTCATCATTCCCGTGACTTGGTTAACTGGAGACTTTTAGGACACGCGTTGAACGAGACTAGGTTGCTCGACCTGAAAGGAGTTCCGAGTTCGGGAGGAGTCTGGGCTCCTGCCCTGAGTTGTTCAGACGGACTTTTCTATCTTTGCTACACCGTTGTACACCAGCATGAAGCGGCGACTAAAGACACTCCCAATTTTCTTATTACTGCACCTTCCATTGAAGGTCCCTGGTCCGAACCGGTTTTTGTGAACTCATCCGGTTTTGATCCTTCCCTCTTTCATGATGAGGATAATAAAAAATACTGGCTCAATATGATCTGGGATCACCGACCCGGTAAGCATCCATTTTATGGAATTGCAATGCAGGAATATGACTTACCGTCCGGTTCACTGATTGGAAACAGGGAAATTATTTTTAAAGGAAGCTCGCTTGGCTTAACAGAAGGACCGCACATTTACCGACGCAATGGATACTACTATCTGCTCACCGCCGAAGGTGGTACGGAATATGACCACGCGGTTTCCCTAGCCCGTTCACGCGACATTTTTGGTCCCTATGAGATTCATCCGAATAACCCGATCTTGACCTCTTCGGGCAATCCCGAACTGAAACTCCAAAAAGCCGGTCACGCCAGTCTGGTGGAAACACTACAGGGTGAATGGTATATGCCCCATCTATGTGGTCGTCCACTCCCGGATTCAAAAAATTGTAATCTCGGAAGAGAAACCGCGCTTCAGAAAGTCGAGTGGCACCAAGATAACTGGCTTTATCTTGCCGGTGGTGAAAACCAACCGAAAATGG
>CAWVXY010000087.1:0-7505 GCA_963934295.1 uncultured Opitutia bacterium | reverse complement strand
GCGATTATTCTTTTCAATGTGACCCCCTATTTGGTACTCAGGTTCATTAAGTTTGACCCGCAAACGAACATAGGAAAGGAATAATCCCGCAGTTTTTTTCTTTTCTGCTTCTTTTGGAGAGATTGGGTACAGAAATTGTCATAATCACCCAACTTTTTTACGCGTACATAGATTATATTACTGTTTTTCTGAGCAAAAGTAGATTACTACTAAGAGGTTAATTGAGCTCTTATTAACATGTTGATTTTACTTGTTAATAAGCATGATGGGGTTTAGAAAGGACGCTCCCCTTTTTTTACCCCTTTAATTTCTGCCCCTAATGAATCTTGATGATGAAGTCTTCAAAAATTTCCTTGTGGAAATGGGTGAGAAGTTGGAAGAATTAGAAAACGGATTGGCTGAATTAGAGGAAGGATTTTCCGAAGATCTGATTAATAAACTTTTTCGTGCAGTTCATACTATAAAGGGAGGCGGTGGTTTTTTCGGACTTACTAAGGTTTCAGAATTATCTCATGTTTTTGAAGATGTTTTAATGAATGTCCGAGAGGGAAAACTTAGTTTTGGAGATCATATGATCAGTCCTTTTTATTCAGCTTGTGATGCACTTAAAGGAATGCACGAGTCAGATGATTTTGGAAACAATCAAGATATTGGTCAACTATGCCTTGAATTGAAGTCTCTTGAAACTGGATTGAAAAAGGAAGAAGATCCAATTTCTGAACTAGTCGATATCACTGATGTTGAACCAAATCCAGTAGCCGATCAAACCAGTGAGGATGATGGAAATCCTACAACAAAGACTGAACTTAAAAAAGTTACTAACAAGGTAGAAGTAGAATCTGAAAAAGTCGTTCTAGAAGAAGTTGAAAGTAAATCCAAATCTCCAGTTACCAAGCTAAGCAAAGGAAATAGGGCAGAAAAGACGGTTGGTCAGAATGAGACCATTCGAGTCAAGGTTGATTTGCTTAATAAATTAATGGAGCTAACAGGAGAAATTGTTTTGGGCAGAAATCAATTGCTTCGTCAGTTTGCAGATATGGAAGATAAATCCAATCTTGTGGCGATGGCTCATATGATTTCGGATCTGCAACAACTCGTTTTGCAGACAAGAATGCAGCCCATAGGCGGAACTTTTACCAAGTTTAAGAGAATTGTTCGCGATCTTGCTAAGCAATTGGACAAGCCCATCAATTTGGAAATCAAGGGAGAAGATACTGAACTTGATCGAAGTATAATCGAATCTCTTTCCGATCCACTTACTCATTTAATCAGGAATTGCGCTGATCATGGATTAGAGGATCCATCGAGCCGTGTAAGTTCAGGAAAAGATCGGGTTGGCACCGTATGGTTACAAGCACGGCATGAAGGTGGACAGGTTGTGATAACCGTGGAAGATGATGGAAAAGGAATCGATGCCGAAAAAGTTAAAGCGAAAGCGATCGCTAATAATGTGATTTCTCAGTCTGAAGCCGATTCTATGGGAGAAAATGAAGCGGCTAAGCTCATTTTCCATCCGGGCCTTTCAACTGCTGAGGAGGTAACCAGTCTATCTGGGCGAGGAGTAGGGATGGATGTAGTTAAATCTACTTTTGAAAAATTAGGAGGAGCAATCGATCTGGAAACAAAGCTTGGTTCTGGAACAAAGATAATTATTCACTTGCCAACAACTTTGACGATCATGTCTTCTTTGATCGTTCGTATAGAAGGTGACCGTTATGCGGTTCCTCATTCGGAATTAAAGGAGGTTATACTTGTGCGTCCTGAAGATGAGATTCAGATTGAGGAAATTCGGGAACGAAAAGTTTATCGTTTGCGTGGAAATCTGATTCCCATTCTTTCAATGGAAGAAATTACCAGCGTTTCTAAAGACCACATTGTAGATAATAAAAAGAAATCAGATCAAAAAGAGATTCTTTTTTTGGTTTTGCATTCAGGGCTTAACCAATTTGGTTTACTGATTGATTCTATTGATCATACCGAGGAAATTGTGGTCAAGCCTCTTGCTCAAATCCTCAGTAGTCATACTTTTTATGCTGGAAGTTCAATTCTTGGGGATAGTGATGTGGCAATGGTGTTAAGTGCCAATGGAATTTGTCAAAGTCACAAGCTTCATATCCATGACTTAGAAACCAGTGTTCAATCCACAAAATCTTTAGCAGAGATGCAGATCTTGGATATGCAGGAAAAACAGGATTTGCTAGTTTTTCGTTATTCAAAGAATGAACAACTTGCGATTCCATTATCTCTTGTTTTCAAGGTTGAACAGATCGAGGTAAAACAAATACAGAAGATTTCGAATAACCATTTCATAAATCTTGAAGGTAAAAATGTACTGCTTCTATATTTGGATAAATATTTGTCGATCGAATCTCTTCCCGATGACTTGGAAACTTTTTATATCATAACCCCAAAAATTAAGGACTTCGAAGTTGGTATTGTTGCATCTTCGATCGAAGAGTCCGTCCATACACGCCTGAATTTAGACAGTCCTCCCATTAATGAAAACGCAATCCTCGGTATCACTACGATTCGGGAAAAAATCACTTTTCTTGTGGATCTATTTAGTTTGGCTGAGCAGGTCTCTCCTGAACGATTTAAACGAGCTGAACTTGAGGGCAAACCCGAGAAAGATCGATTGCTCGTCGTTGAGGATACGCCTTTTTTCCGTGATTTGGAAAAAACTTATTTTGAATCCGTAGGCTTTCGCGTAACGCTTGCTAATAATGGTCAGGAAGCACTCGATCTTCTTTTAGATAGACCTAATTATTATAACCTCGTCGTTTCAGACATTGTTATGCCAGTGATGGACGGTTACGAACTGGTGAAAACTATTAAATCCAGTGAGAAGTTAGAACATATGCCCGTGATTGCTCTGACCTCATTCACCGAGGAAGAAAGTCGGGATAAAGCTTTATCTGCAGGCTTTGATGGTTATGCCATAAAGACAAATAAGGAAAATATTTTGCGAGCTGTGGAACATTTTTTGATAGAGGATTAAGGTATGCTGTATTCAACTTTTTATCTTGGTGATACTCAAATGGCTGTTCCTATTCCCTGTATTTTGGAGATCGGGCGATCCTTTAAATTTCATCCCGTCAGAGGAGCACCGGAAGTAATTGATGGTATCATAAACCTGCGAGGAAAAGTCGTCACTATTGTGAATCTCGGTTTAGCATTTGAAGAAATTAAAATTGAACCTTCCGATGAATCTCGGATTTTAATTTTTAAGAATAATTCGGAACTGAACGAAGTAGCTGATTCCGACACTGTTATGGAGACTGCACCGGATAATATTGGTATACATGTGGATCGTATCTCCGATGTTATTCGAGTCGAAAGCGAAGAGCTGCAAGCAGTTCCTTCCAATATGGTTCACCCATTCTATAAACATGTAGTGAGGCGAGGCGATTCATTTATTATTATTCTTGAACCTTCCAAAATTTTAAATCTTCACGAAACCCCAGACCATTTATCATGAGCGAGGCAAAAAACATAAAATTCAATATCTACAACCCCATTATTACCTATGAACATAGGGCGGCTTACGATATGATCGTGAGTCATTTGCAGGAAATCTTTCCGATTTGTAATCAGGGGAAGTGTAAGGCTTTGGAAGTGAGTGACGATCCTCAAAAGCAAAAGCAAATTAATGACTTAATGGAAAAAGTTGAATTCTTTTCCAATAGTTTAATCACGATCACCAAAGTTTTCTTCGATCAATTATACCGGGCAAAGCAAACATCCTCACAATCGATTTCTCAGTCAACCGCTATGATTAAGATTGATATGATTGAGAGAAATTTATTGGAGAGAACCTGCGATGTTCGATGGTGGGCTTTAGAAAAAGCCTTTTGGCAATGTATCACACTTTCCAATAATTCAAAAAGTAATGGAAAGGCAAAGAGCTCCACGAATTCTAATAACAAGGCTCTCAAAGAAGCGGTTGAACTTGCATGTACTCGCTTGGAGGATATCCGTAACTCATACACCTTATACCGAGATTTAGTCATTGCTGACACTAATGGTGTGATTATCGCAAATTCCAATTCAGATCGTCGTTCTGTAGTTATTGGAATGAATGTTGCCGATGAAGAATGGTTTAAGAAGGCATTGGAGACGAAGGATGGAACCGAATATTTTGTTCAGGATGTCTCAGACTCCAAGCTCGAAGATATGGACGCTTTAATCTATTCCACTGCACTTCGTTCCAACGGCGACGAACAGGGTGATGTGATTGGGGCGATGGGGGTTTTATTCGATTTTCAGGGCGAATCACAAATTATTTTAAATGATTATTTACCGAAGGATCAAAATGATCAAACTTTGGAGGGATGGTTTTCCTTCTTCACAAATAAAGAAGGTAAGGTTATCTGTTCGAGTGATGAAACTTTTATTTCAAGCGGTGAAATTACTGACCTTCCAAGGAATCACCGAAACCTTACTAAGGCTGGAGAGGCCATAGTATCAACTGGTTCTGTTTGCGGAAACCGCTCGTTGATTGTTTCCCATAAGAGTAAAGGTTTTGATGAATATAAAGGATTAGAGTGGACCAGTCATCTTGTGCTTCCTGAATCTGCTATGTTTGAACGTTCCGATACCAATGAGAATTTTGGAATTTCTCCTCAGGAATTAATGAATTCCAAACTTATTCCTGAAAAGAATCAACAAACTTACCGTGAGATTCAACGAAACAAAGGAGACATTCAACTTATTTCCATTAACGGAATTATTTTGGCAACGGATTTAGGTAAAGCGGGAACGAGTTTTATTCCTATTTTTGACCAGATTACCACAACCGGAAATTCAACAACCGGGAAAATGGAAGAACTTCTTTCAGAGATGTCGTCCGATATGCTTGAACAAAACCTCAAAGCACTGGAGAATTTTAGTAAACAAGCCGTTGATCTGATCGATCGAAATTTGTTCGAACGTGCAGCCGATGTAAGATGGTGGTCCACTGATCATGCATTTTGGGAAGCTCTCCAAGAGGGTAGTGAAGAAAATTTTGAACAAGCCGCCAAGCGACTTGGGATTATAAATGCTTCCTACACAATGTATCGGGATCTTGTAATTGCAGATTCGAATGGGCGTATCGTGGCCAATTCTAAATCAGAGAATCGAGACAAGCTCAAGAGGATGAATGTCTCAGAACAATCTTGGTTTAGGCAAGGAATGCAAATTTCAAGATCCGTCCAGTTTGGCGTACAAGATGTATGTGATAGCGAACTTGAGAACGAAGAAACCTCACTTATTTATTGTGGGGGTGTATTGGAAGAGGGTCAAAGAGAGGGAAAAGTGCTTGGAGTGCTTGGTATTTTCTTTGACTGGGAAAACTTGGTTTTCCCCATTCTTGAAGGATGCCTCCCTAGGATAAAAGGCGAGGTTGTAGAAGGGGGAGCCGCGTTTTATGTAAATGATGAGCATAAAGTAATCGCAACAACCGACTCAGAAAATTTCAAAATAGGACAGGTGGTTAAACTTCCGTCCGAGAACCTTAACTTAGACGCAGGAGAATCGGCTTCTGGAATCTTTACTGCAAATGAAAAAAAATATATAATCGGTTCATCAAAGACACAGGGATATAGAGAGTATCAGGGACTGGGTTGGACTGCCCATGTGGTTCGCCCAATCGATTAATTTTTGTAATTTCTGCTTTATATGAGTAAAAGAGTGCTCGTAGCCTCAACCATTGGAGCCGTCGCTAAAAGCCTTGGCGGTCTTTGTGAAAAACATGGAGGCAAGGTGACCTACTTCGAGCAGGGGAAGGGTTTAGTTCATCAATTGATCAATGGGAATCATGAAGTTTTAATGGTCGAACTTAATTTTATTGAGGGTGAGCATCGAGATCTCATCGCTCGAATACGTGGCAAGAAGCAACTGCGTAATTTGTTTGTTGTTGTATATGCGCCAGCTGAAATGAATAAGGAAGAGCAAGCTCGAACAAACGGTTCAAATGCGGTTCTTACTGCTCCTTTTACAGATACAAAAATATTGGGTCTTTTTAAACGTGCATTTTCTTTACCCAAGCAATGTTTGTTCATCAGTTCTTGTTCGCATGAAGAGTTTTCTTTAGCCCTATCTAGTATGGGGTACGATTTTATACAGCTCAGGAAGGGAATTGATGCATTGGAAGATGATTCTCCTCAAGTGCCAGACTTTATCGTGGTTGATTATAAATTGCCTGATATGAGCGGGACCGATTTTATTGAAAAAGCAAAAGAAAGTGATCGATTGAAAAGGGTTCCCATAATGATGGCTTATAATGGACGGGAAGCTGGTGATATCGAAGAAATTTTAAAATCGAGTATAGATGATGTAATATTGTCTCCCTTCGCCTCGGCCCAAAATATAAAGCGAATTCAAGATAAGTTTCCTTTGCCCCCAAGGGGGAGAAGGTTACGTGCATTGGTGGTAGATGATAGTCCTACAATAAGGGATTTAATTGCCAGCATGTTTAAGGAACTAGACTACCAAGTTGAGACTGCCGAAAATGGATTCGAAGGTTATAAGGCAGTTCAAAGGATTAGGCCTGATATTATAACCTCTGATTACGATATGCCTGTGCTCAATGGATGGGAGTTTTGCACGGAAGTTCGAGATCATGAGGATTATAAGGATATCCCGATAATCATGATCACAACACGGGCAACCGAAATGGACTTAAAAAAAGGAGAAATCCTTGGTGTGTCCGCTTATTTGGCCAAGCCTTTTGCAAAAGATACCTTAAAAGCGGCAGTGGAGGTTGCAATTGCAACTGCCCGAAATAAGAAAGAACAGGAAACAATCGCTAAATTCGTAGCTGCCGACACTTTAAGTGCGGTGAGTAGTATGGTGGATGAACATCAGGATGCCGGTAAAGGCGAATCTAAACATATCACCGTACTGTTTTCTGATATTTGTGCATTCTCGTCAAAATGTGAAAGATTTTCCGCCCGTAAGATTATCAACTTACTTAATACTTACTTTGATCTTATGGTTGAGGTTTTATCCCAAAACGATGCAATCATTGATAAGTTTATCGGAGATGCGATTGTTGCTCGATTTGATTCTGGTGATCCTGCCACCGATGCGCTCAATGCAGTACGGGGTGCCTGGGGTATGTGCCGTGAATTAGAACGCTTTAATTTAGATTCTTTTGAGGAGGTGCAGAGTCGAATTGGAATTAATAGTGGTGAAGTTATTTTAGGTAATTTGGGATGCCAAAAACATCGACTTGAATATGCCATGATTGGGGACAATGTGAATATTGGTCAACGGCTCGAAAGTAGTGCTCCGAAACAGGGAGTCATGATTTCTGAATCCACTTACGAATTGGTAAAAGATCATATTTTAGTGGGTGATAGGCAGGAAATCGAAGTAAAGGGAAAAGATGAAAAAGTCGCTGCTTATGTGTTAGAGGGTTTAAAATGATTCATTTCAAAATCTCTAACTGCATGTATACTACGACTGCTAGAAGCGAAAGATTCCTCCCAGTTTGATCGCCGTACCGAAACCTTGCAGGGTCA
>CAWVXY010000086.1:0-7678 GCA_963934295.1 uncultured Opitutia bacterium | reverse complement strand
AACACTTACTCTTGTGGAAGTTGGCCATTCTTCTCCAGCAGGGTCTTTAATCCTAGACCAAAACTGCATTCCGTTACGGTTCACTTCCATGTTATATTCGAATGTCCCCCCGTTTTCATACTTTCCCGTTAGGGTAATTTTTTCACGATCTAGAGATGGTTCGGGCGAGGAATCAAAACTGGTGATTTTCCGACTCCTTCTTCTCGCACGCTTCCCATCTGATCTGTCCACATATTGCGAAATAAACCCTATTGACATTCTTCTCAAACCGAGCGGATTACCTTTGGCAGAATCTGGTAGTTTATCTGCACCCGGATTAATCCAAACATGTAATCCACTTCCACTGTAAGGTAATCCAATGGTATAGGAATCACCCTCAAAAACGGTATTATAATCCTTATATTTTCCATTTCCATAATAAGACAACCGGCTTCCTTTAGCAGGGATAATTTTGGGTTTCCTTGACGAAATTTCTAATTTCTTTCGGCGTAACGCTTCCAACTTGGCAATCGAAGCTGAATCGAATTTATCCCAGGGTAATGGAATAGCATTTCTCGAACTTGTCTTGATCACAACCGAAACAACCTGATCATCAGCATCTATGAACTGAGCCTTAACCGTTCGGCCCTCGACATCCTTAAATTCGTGCTCAATTTCGAGATCCGTATCGGTTACTGCAGGAACCTTCATCGTTTTTCTTTTTTTAGCCAAGGTGGCTCCCGCCTTTTGAGCCTTAACCTGGATTATTTTAAGTTTTTGAGCTAAACTCTGAGAATCCTTGGCAAGAGAAGCGAGTGGAATAGAAACCTCCCTGCTTCCACGATTGATGGATAATTTCACATCATCCTTACTTACATCAAGAAATCGTCCACTTACGGTTTTACCCGCAGAGTTTGCCCATGGATATTCTGCAAAAAGGTCAAGTTCGCCGTTCAAATCAACTTTCACAACCGGATTACTATCGGGTGAAATCGCCACACTTACATTCTCGCTTTGTAACCTAGAGGCCATATTTTGAGATTCCTGATCAAACATGGATAATGGGAGAACAGTGGTTTTACCGTTCCAGTCCAAGGTGACAGTTAATTTATCCGACTTGATAAATTTCGCCTGAATCGATCGGCCAGAAGTGTCTTTCCACTGCTGAACATCAGCATCGGGTTTTTCAGAACCAGCACTCTCTTGTATAAACTTTTTTGCCAAAGCCTTCGATGGATCACTTAGGGTATCGATGGGCAAATCAAAACGTTGTCCATTCCATTCAATCGTAACACTCGTATTATTACCCTTGATAAATTTCGCCTGTAAGGTCCGACCATTCATATCGGTCCACGAATGTAATTCAGCTGACTCTTGCCCTGATAGGGAACTCAGGCAAAATGTGAATAGGAAAAAAGTAAGTTTATAATAGGAGAATTTCATAATAGTGGAGGTAGTTGATCTTAGCATATAAGAAAATTTTACCTTGATATTATCAATAGTAATGTCATGGAAAATGAAATTGTTTCCGAAAACATTACTTATTCGGACTTTCTTGCAATTGGCATTTCGTGTTCAGCGAAAGTGAAATATAAACCGAGCCATAGGCATTGGCTGTATCGATAGGTTAATAAAGGCAAACCAATTGCTCCGCTAAAGCTAAGGCCAATCATCCAGTCAGTCGGCACGCACTCCAATAACCAAGCAACCAAAAGCGGAACGATCCAAAGTCCACAAATTAATCCATAACTAATTGGAATTCCACCGATAAAAAATCCGTCTTCTCTACTAAACTCAAGATCACAGTTTGAACATTTATCATGTCGGTGGAAAAGAGTTCTTAAAACTGCTCCTTCATTACACCTAGGACAACGATTTCGAAGGGTTCTAACAAAATATTCTGTTTTCATTGGGATTCAGCTTCTTTGATAATCGACTCGACATCTATCCCCGGTGGGAGGGTTGAATTTGTTTCAAATTGTTCGTACACGGAACGAAAGCTTAAATGTCTTCGAAGCCCCATTCCTAAAACTATTAATAGCAAAACAATGAGAAACCATGTTTTTGCCGAAAAAAACATTTACATTCCTTTATAAACCGGAGGCTTCCAATTTTTGGGCAATTTACCCTGTGGACGAACTCCCAAGGAACCTTTTGGGATTGGGTGATCTTTTAATTGTAACAGAGGGAGATTATCCGGCAGGTGCTTGATTCGCATTTCTTTAAATTCAATAGTCATCGGGGGTCCTTTGTGGACCTGGAGGGAAAGGACCCCTTCCGTATCCCGGGCCTTCTCATTACTGTCTATTAGGTCGGCGGTCGGGTGACCGTTAATCCATTGACGTAATCGGTTACCCTCGGCCAATATTCGATATTCATGCCATTTCCCTGGTTCAAATTCACGGACCTCAAAACTTCCGGTGATCCACAAGCCACCAACTGGACTCGCCACCACTTTCTCCCCTGCATGGGCGAGAATTTTCCTCCCTCCTTCCTCGTGGAGTTGGCCATTATGCCTCGGTCGACCGGCCACGATGTCGCACTGGTATCCGGTGACCACATCAAGCCCCAAGTCCGGACGGGACATTGCCCGATAATGAATACCACTGTTTCCCCGTTTAGAAATACGCACCTTAACCCGGAGGTCAAAGTTTTGAACCGTCGCCGCTTTCCATGTAATAAATCGATTCATCTTTAATGTGCCATCCGTTTGGCCAATAAGTACTCCATCTTTCTTGGACCAGTATTTTGAATCCCCAGACCAATTTCTCATTCGGTTCCCGGGAGCAATCAGACTAGCAAAACCATCCGCACCCGGTTGATTGGCTACCTTGGCCGCAGAAACCGGGTGTGGATCTGTCGACTTCGACAGAGGGCCTTTCATGGGAGATAAGGGGCCTCCCAATTCCTTAACTCTTTGATCCGTCAACCCCCTCATTTCTTTCAGAGTTTTTGTATATTTGGGATTGCTCGCCAAGTTGATCAGTTCATCTGGATCATTTTTTAAATCATGTAAAAATTCATAATTTTTTTCATCCACATAGCGGACATATTTAAATCGTTCACCACGCATTCCCTCGAATGCAGGAATTCGGTGACGCACCGCAAAATGTTCGTGAAATGTATATTCACGCCATTTAACGCGATCTGCACCTGACACTAATTCTTCAAAAGTTTTCCCCTGATATCTTTTCGGAATTTCTACCCCTGCCCACGAAAGAAAAGTGGATGGAAGATCGAGATTCAAAACCGATTCCTGCCGAACCTGTCCACGTGCTTTTCCTTTAACCCGTGGATCATAAACCACCATCGGAACACGGAGTGATTCTTCATAGTGTGACCATTTACCGGCAAATCCCCGATTCCCCATGTGATATCCATTATCTGCGGTGTAAACAATAATGGTATTTTCTGCCAAGCCCTGCTCTTCCAATGCTTTCAGAAACCGGCCAATTGCATGATCAATGCCACTGACCATTCGCAAGTAAGCCCGCATATTAGTTCGGTAGCGTTCATCTGTATTCCAACGCCAAAAAAATCGTTCCCGATTAATAGTGGTTTTTAAAAAGTCCGGTTGTTTTTCAAAAATCTCAGGATCATTCAATCGGGGGGGAGAAATCTCGTCCTCTTCATACATTCCATCCATCGCTCGTGGCCAGGGAAAATGTCCAATTCCAGGACGACGATCACCATCTTCTGCATGGCAGGCATTAAACCACATATTCATAGCAAAAGGTTTATTCTTGGGCTGATTTTCAATAAACTCAATCCCCCGATCCACGATCAATTCCGTTTCATGGCGAAGGGTTCCATCCTCCTGTTTTTTATAAAACGGATTTCTGCCAATGGGATGAAATTCATCAAAATGATCCTGAGCTTTCCAACCCTTGGGCATTTTCGCATGCCACTTACCGGCAAACCCGGTACGGTATCCAGCATCTCTCAAATAATCCACATAAAGGTTTTCCACTGCCGCAGGTCTGGCCATATCATGGTTTCCAGGAACGCCATAACTTCGCCCAGTCAATCCAGTAAGGATCGTAGTCCTGCTTACCCAGCAAATGGACTGACTCACAAAGGCATTCTCAAACCTTGTCCCCTGATTCGCCAAGCGGTCAATATTCGGAGTCTTGGCGAGAGGATGTCCATAACATCCCAAAGCACTGGATGTTTGATCATCCGTAAAGAAAAAGACAATGTTCGGTTTTTTTGCCTGGCTTGTTAAAAATAAACCCAGGAAAAAGAAGGAAAGGAATAAAGATTTCATTACTGTGTATTATGTTGGATAAATGATAATTCTTATGGTTTTAGAAGAAATTACGACTGCTTTTTTGTTCGACCGTTTCATTTCTTCCTGATTATTTAGGACTTAATTTGTTATAGAATTAACGCTTTCTAGATATTATCAAACTGAATTTCTTTTCTGCTCTCCTATTTAGTTAACTAGAAACAATTCCTCTATCCTCCTTGTTCCTATCTAAATTCCATCTTTTATAAAAAAAGATATTATTTATAATTTAATATTCCTTTCTTCTAACCTATATTAATTTGATACTAGTAAATACGGATTCAAAAATAGCATCTTGACCAAAGTTGAGTATTGTAACTATCCTTGAAATATATCGCTTTCTAAATCATAAACTTATCTTAATATGTTAATCACCACTCTTGTTATCGTCGGAGTTTTAATCGTCCTAGTGATGATCGTTGTTGGGATCTACAACAAATTAGTCACGCTTAAAAACCGTTTTGAAAATGCCTTCTCTCAAATTGAAGTTCAATTGCAAAGGAGGTATGATCTCATTCCCAATCTGATCGAGACGGTGAAAGGATACATGGCCCATGAAAAAGAAACCCTAGAAGCTGTGATCCAAGCGCGCAATCAGGCACAAAGTAGCCTACAGGCTGCTTCACAAAACCCAGGTGATGCCAGTGCCATTGCAGGCTTGGCTGGAGCCGAAGGTATGTTGGGTGGTGCTCTTGGACGTATCTTTGCATTGTCGGAAAGTTATCCGGATCTTAAAGCCAATCAGAATATGGCAAATTTACAGGAAGAACTCAGTTCAACTGAAAACAAAGTGGCGTTTTCCAGGCAGGCTTTTAATGACTCGGTGACTGCTTACAACACATACAAACAAACCTTTCCTCCGGTCTTTTTTGCGGGTATGTTCGGACATGGCCAAGATGGCACGCTCCTCGAATTCGAAAGCAAAAAAATTAAAGAAGCTCCGAAAGTACAATTCTAATTTGATCGAAAGTCCGATCCATTAAGTATGGATTTTTTTGAACAACAAGACAAAGCCCGTGGACTTAGCGGGTATCTTTTTTTATTATTTGGATTTGCAGTAATCTGTATTATCATTTCGGTTTTCTGTTTAGCCTCAGTGGCAGTTGGATTTGAGCCGGATCTAGCTGCTTTGGCATGGACTTTAGAACTAGCGATCATTTCCACTATTGGCACTGTCATTGCAGTATTTCTAGCCAGTGCTTGCAGAGTTTTTGGGCTTTCCTCAGGGGGAAAAGTGGTTGCAGAATCCATGGGTGGACAAAGACTGAATCAAAACACCAAGGATCCTCTATCCAGGCAAGTCCTTAATGTCGTCGAGGAAATGGCGATTGCATCGGGCACGCCCGTCCCACCAGTTTACTTAATGGAAGAACAGGGTATTAATGCCTTTGCTGCAGGCTACTCTCCACGTGATGCCGTCATTGGAGTGACTCGAGGATGCGCCACCAAACTAAACCGGGATCAATTGCAGGGTGTAATGGCCCATGAATTTAGCCATATTCTCAACGGGGATATGAGAATCAACATTCGCTTAACTGGTATTATTTTTGGAATTGTGTTTTTGTCCAGTATCGGTCGAATCCTTACCAACATTGCCCATGTTTCAGGAGGGCGCAGAAGAAACGGAAAAGACAGCGGAGGAGGAGCCCTTGTGATATTGGGAATAGGGTTACTGATCATTGGTGGAATCGGGGGCTTCTTTGGAGCAATGATTCGAGCATCTATCAGTAGGCAAAGAGAATTCCTTGCCGATGCATCAGCAGTACAATTTACCCGTAATCCGGATGGTATCGCCGGAGCACTCAAACGAATTGGGGGATATTCTCACGGGTCTAAGTTACAATCAGCTGGAGCTCAGGAATTTTCGCATATGTTTTTCAGTTCGGGTATGAGTAGCATGTTTGCAACCCATCCCCCTCTACCCATACGCATTCAAAGAATTGAACCTAATTGGAAAAATACCTATCCAAACACCGATAAAATTTCTGAAAGTGCATCCCAATTCAGCCCAATAGCTGGTGCCTCCGGATTTGCCGGAGCCTCTCCCAGTGGGTCAACAACTGTAAACCAAACTCCTCCCCAAACGAGCACGGAACAACGAGGGAACCCGCATTCGGCTCAGACATTTCTCAAAAGTGAGGGAAAAATAGACGAAGAAAAACTGGCACAAGTGCGATCCCTAATTTCCTCTATTCCAGCCACTCTCGTCGCACAGGCAAAAGAACCCTTTAGTGCCCGCTGTTTGCTTTTTTCATTACTTCTCGACAATAAAAACCTCGAAGCCAGAAAAAGGCAGACCCAAATGATCGGGAATCAAGCTGAAAAAGGAACGCTCCAACAAACGGAGAAAATCGAACCCCATCTATCAAATCTTTCCTGCGAACAAAAATTGATTTTGGTGGAAGAATCAAGACCTGCCATTGCCGAACTTTCAATAAATCAATTTTCAGTCTTTCAGACTTTAATAGTCCAATTGATTGGTGCCGATGAAAGCATCGATCTATTCGAATGGTGCCTGCACAAAGTCATCGATTTTGACTTTGGCAAACAACACTACCCCCGCCAACTACATGGCCGTGCATCTCTCCGCAGCCGGCTTTCAGATTGTGCAGTAATTCTTGGTGCCCTCTCTCACTACGGACAGGATGGAACCGACCCCAAACCATCTTTTAATCATGGTATCCAAGCCCTGGATCGAAGCGGGCAAATTAAACTGCCCCCTATTCAGGATTGTGGATTGTCCTCGATGGACCAGGCCATTGAACGACTGAACAAAATGAGTGCGACCGAAAAACGATCCTTCATCAATGCCTGTGCCCGGACGATTGATCACGATGGAAAAACCACCGACATCGAAATTCAAATCCTCCGGGGAATTGCCTGTGCCCTATCCTGCCCGCTCGGTCCGAATCTGTAACAAGTAAAGTAAGGAATCCAGTAATATTTAAAACTCTCTGATCCGGTATTTATGTAAGAGTTTTTTCGGAATATGACATTTTTCCTTAGGATTTTTTTGCAAGCGATCTTGGTGCTCTTCATCACTCCGGACAAAATTACTTAAAGGCAATACTTCTACAAGTATTGATTTTGAATTTTCGAGAGAGGTGATAAAATTGTGGGCCGCATCAAGATGTTCCTGCCTCCTGCTGTATATTCCAGTCCTGTACTTTTCCCCAATATCCTCTCCCTGCTTATTCAGACTGTACGGATCAATAATCTCAAAAAAATATTCCATTAACTGCTCCATTGTCACCTGTGATGGATCAAAAAGGGTTCGAACACATTCAGCATAGCCGTCATATTCAATTTTAGTAGTGCTGGCTGATCCATTAGCTCTTCCCGCTTCGGTAGAAACAACACCCGGTAAATGCCTAATAAACTCCTGCACTCCCCACAGACACCCTCCGGCAA
>CAWVXY010000085.1:0-7712 GCA_963934295.1 uncultured Opitutia bacterium | reverse complement strand
CCCCGATAACCAAGGCCGCTGAAGCACCAGCTATTCCGGACTTCTCGGGAGGCATCCCCGGTGCAACCTTGGAGAAGACAGAGCAAAACAAAGCATGCGAAACCTTCCACCTCAAGACTGAGCTTAACGAGAAGGAGTTTTTCAAGAGTTTGCGCACCACCCTTGGTGCCGGATGGAGCAGGCGAAAACTCAATGAAGAGGAAATGATCCTTTCGGCCAGCAAAGCAAGATCGAAGAATGCTACGGTAAGCCTGTCCGTGTTCGAGCATTCCAAGTTTCCCAGCGTCAATATTCGCGTCATGCACTTCACACACAAGAAAGAGAATACGGGAGCGAGTGCGGAAATTTGTTTAATCCGACCGACCGAAAAGACATCGGACATTCTTTATTCAAAGCCTGTGGTCTTTAAGAAATTTCATGATCCGGGTCGGCTGATCTCAGCCAATGGAAAGGAATACTGGTTTCATTACAAGGGTTTCACTTACGACAACATCAAGACTTGGAAAGCAGGAAGAAAGCTCAATCTCACCTACAGCAACACGAAGGGCTCACAACTGCACGACCCCTTATCAGGCACATCGGCCAGAGTCCAGGTCACCGATATCATTAAAGAGATCACTCGGAAACGCGCGAAAACTGTGGGCGCCGCTTGGGCTTATCGGGATGAATACGAGCTCTGGGATGCGATGATCACTCGGCTTCTCAAAGAGTTGGAAGCATCCCGCACACCAGATGACTACAAGGACATTGAGGCCATGCATAACTCGTGGCTAAAATACAAGGAGATGCGGTTTAAAGTTGGAGTGTCTGAATTCGGCCACAGATCAGGGACGCATAACTTCCTTGAAAGCAATGTTCGTGCTGTGACCGCCATACAACATCAAGCATTATTCTTGAGGTCCTTGGCTCTAAACGACGAATATCCCTTATAAAACAAAGAAAGGACATCACCTTATGTCAAAAGTCATGAAACAGACATACATGATTTCGTCCTCAATTATTTTACTAATCTGTGTGCTACCATTTACAGCTTACAGTAACAAGAAAGCTGACTTACAGTTTAATGCACTAAAACTTGCTGCCGCTGAAGGTGATGCGGATACACAATACGAGTTAGCCGAACTTTATGCGGAGGGTGAGGGCGTTGAGCAGAATTGGGTAGAAGCTGTGAAGTGGTACCGTAAGGCGGCTGAGCAAGGGCATGATCTTGCCCAGTTTAAGGTGGGACTATCTTACCAAAACGGGAAGGGAGTTCCCCAAAGTGACACAGAGGCATACATCTGGCTAAATATTAGTGCTGAAAATGGTGCACCACTCAATGGAAGAGGAAGAGCCGGAAAACTAGCGGATGAGATTCGTGTAAGTCTTTCTGCCAGTCAGCTCGAACAGGCAGAAAATATAGCCAAGCACCTTCAGCAGCAAATTTCGCAGCGGGTTGAAGAAAATTATACCAAGATTATCCATGAGTTGAATGCAGACGGATGGGAAATTAATATGAAAATAAAGGATGATGGTGCCCACTTTGCCCGAGCATTTAGACCTGTTAAACCAGTTTCAAATACTGCTCAAGCAAGTGCACCCAATTGGCGGATTGCCTTTAAGGTATTAAGAAAACATTGCAAAGAGTGGCCGGCTAAAGAGCCCGAAGAACTTGGGAATGTGAAGGGCGACTAGCCTTCGCCTGTTCATTTCAATGGGGTTCTCGGTGCATTGGTTACAACAATTAGCATACGAATGCTAATCCTGTCCGGTTGCCCGGCCAAACGCATGGTGTCGAAACCTATACGGTCGACGATAGATTCACCTCCGATGGAGAAGGTATGTGATTGCTTGGCTACCCCACTCATTAAAACAAATTCCCAAAAAATGAATTATCAAAACCATTATCTTTAAAAGGAAAAATTAATCTATGACCTGAGGTAAGGCCTAGCCCTGCCATTATTCATGAGACTTACTGCCTAGAAAGTTCTTCCAAGCTAGGACTCAAAAGGATGAATCTCAGTGGCCAATCTCCAAAATTTTCCTCATTTTGGAAACAATTTCGATATTCGAATCATTAGTAAGTATGCAAAAAACCATTAATCGATTTTTAGGGTCAACAATTTGGAACTGCACAAAAGCGTTCATGTTCATTTGCGGTATCATGGCAGTGATGACAACCGTAATAGGAGCTGAGGCAAAAGCTTTAAAAGGTTCCAAGCCCAACATCATCGTGATTATGCCGGATGATTCCGGTTATGGGAATCATTCCTGTTTCGGTAATCCGGTCATAAAGACCCCAAATATCGATACCCTTAAAGAACAAAGTTTGCTGTTAACGCAGTATCATTCCAGTGCAAGGTGCTCTCCCAGTCGTGCTAAACTCCTGAGCGGTCGCCATGAATTTATGAGTGGTGTTACCCATACCATCCAAGGGCGCGAGCGCTTGAGCCTGGATACGATCACTCTGCCACAAGCCCTCAAAACTACAGGGTATGCCACGGGTATGTTTGGCAAGTGGCACAATGGTAAAGAAGGGCCTTACCGTCCCGAGAATCGCGGGTTTGATGAGTGCTGGATGTACGAAAAGGGCTCAAGAATGAAAGCCACCATTTCTCACAATGGAAACCCGAAGAGAATGGATGGCACTTATCCCACTGATTTATTTTTTAATAAAGCAACAGAATGGATGAATGTTCAACGTCAGACAAAGAAACCCTTCTTCGTTTATCTTCCACCAAAATCACCCCACGGCCCTTACAAAGCCGATTCGAGTGATATGCCGAATGAAGATTATAAAAAATTTCTTGGGTCCCATCCGGAAATGACAGTACAGGTTGCGAAGATCTATTGGGAGGTTGAATACATCGACAAACGTATCGGCGAGATGATTCAGCAACTCGAAGAATGGGGAATCGCTGACAACACTTTATTCATCTTCATTGGAAGTGACAATGGCGCATCGGGAACCACGAAAATTTATAATGCCGGGATGAATGGTCAAAAGGGTCACCCGTACCAGGGGGGTACCCGTGTACCTGCATTCTTCAGATGGCCGGGAGGCGGTATTGAGGGTGGTTTAGAAAGCACAACACTGATAAGTCAAATGGATATCATGCCTACTCTGCTGGAAATTACCGGTACTCCTATGACTGATCAGCTTAAGCAACAAATAGAGGGTCGCAGCCTTATTCCTATACTTAAGAACCCTGCGACTGATTGGGAGGACGACCGGCATCTGGTTCACCACGTCGGTGCCTGGTTACCGGGTGAGGCCGCCCAATCGAAACACGCCAGAGTTTCCATCCAGAACAAACGATTCACTCTGGTGAATAACAAGAATGGGGAAGAGCTTTTCGACCTCAAGAACGATCCCGGCGAAACGACAAATGTGATCGATGAATATCCCGAAGTAGTGGCTCAACTGCGTGCAGTATACGATAAATGGTGGATCAAGGTTCAGCCGAGGCTGGTGAACGAAGATGTCTACCAGTCGTCTGTTGAGTAGTTTGGGAACTGAAAAGATGGAAATTTTTGTAAAAGCTAAATAAGATTTTCTCCGTCATGATAAAAAAATTATTCTTTCTTTCCTTCTTCGTGTGCTCTCTCTCTTTTCTGCATGGAGAAAAACCACATGCGGTATTTGTGGTGGGTACTCATCATTATTCCCCCCAGAAATCGATGCCGATGCTTGCATCCGAAATCGAGCGTCTCGGATTTAAGACAACCGTAATTAACCCGGACTGGGATCCTGAAAAAGACGAGAGGGGATTGCCGGGTTTGGAGGCATTGAAAAAAGCAGACCTAGCCATTTTCTATACCCGGTTTTTAAAAATTGATGATCAACAACTCGTTCATATCACCGATTACCTGAAGTCAGGAAAGCCAGTGGTGGGTTTTCGGACGAGCACGCACGGGTTTAATTATCCGGATGAACATCCCAATCAAAAATGGAACGATGGGTTTGGCCGGGATGCTCTTGGTTCACCCTACCTCATTCATCTTAGTGGTCCCACTCGACTGAAAGTGGAACAGGGGAGAGAGAAACACCCGGTTTTCACCGGTGTTCAAGCTGATGAAAATTGGGAATCCCGGGGTACGCTCTATCTGACCAAACTGGAAAAAGGAACCACACCTCTTTTATTGGGGACTGGGCACCCAAGGGACAAAAAAGCTGCAGTACGAACAAACCGATTTGGTACGCATCATCTTGAGCCGGAAATGACGGATGTAGTGGCATGGACATGGACGAACAAATGGGGAGGCAGAACTTTTTCCACTTCCCTTGGCCATCTAAACGATTTTGGGGATACGAATTCGATAAGATTTATAATTAACGGGATTTTTTGGGCGGCCGATCAGAAAGTCCCAAGTGCGGATGTAAAGATCAATACCTTCGAAATTACATCCTCAAAGAAAAAGAAAAAATCCAAGTAACGAATGCTTTTCTTTATATAAAATGAAAGCTTCTGAATTGCTTCTATTTGGGTGATCTAAGAACATAAGCCTAAATTTTCAACTTATGAAATCCTTTTATAAATCATTCGTCATTGGCCTTGCCTTGTTCCTAGCTTTTTTCACTGCAGGTGCACTAAGTCCCAAAAAACCAAATATCTTATTTATTCTCGCAGATGATCTCGGCAGGCATCAGATCGGAGCTTATGGCAGTACTTTTTACGAGACCCCGCATATTGATAAGTTGGCCAAAAACGGACTGAAGTTTTCCAATGCTTATGCTGCAAGTCCGGTATGTTCTCCCACCCGGGCAAGTATTATGACCGGAAAACATCCGGCCCGCCTTCATCTGACCGATTACATACCCGGCCGTAGTTCCAAAAATTCAAAACTGATCACTCCGGAATGGAAGAAAGAACTTCCTCTTGGTGAGATAACCATAGCGGAAGTCCTCCAAGATGCGGGGTATGCAACCGGGCATTTTGGGAAATGGCACCTCAATAAGGATAAGAAATACAAGCTTGGCCGTCCGGGGGATCCAGGCTCTCAGGGTTTTGATGATGTGCTGACAACCCATAAGCCAGGCGCAGGTCCCAAAAGCAAGTTTGATGAGGATTGGCATCATGTGAGGGAGATTACCGAAAGATCGGTTGCATTTATCAAAAAGAATAAGGATCAACCCTTTTTCTGCTATGTTACCCATAACAGTATTCATGACCCTGAGATTGAGAAGAAGTCGCTGATCGAGAAATATGCAAAGAAACCTGAGTTAAAAAAACTTAAAACCAATAATCCGAAACAGGCCGCCATGCTCGAGACTTTGGATAAAAGCATAGGCACGATACTGGATACTCTCGAGGATCTGGAATTGGAAAATAATACCCTGGTGGTCTTTAATTCAGATAATGGACAAAAGGGTAGTAAGGAGGGTAAGCCCTTCAGAGGTTCCAAAGGGGATCTTTACGAAGCCGGTATTCGTATGCCGTTGATCATTCGATGGCCCGGAGTGGTGAAGCCCGGGACTGAATCCGCAGAATTTGTTATCAGTAATGATTTCTTTCCCACTTTCACCGACCTCGCGGGTGGCATTTCCCAGGAAAAGGACATCGATGGGGTCAGTCTACTGCCTGTTCTTAGGGATTCAGGCGCGAAACTTACCCGTGAATCCCTTTGCTGGCACTACCCGCATTATCACGGTCTTGGTATTGCCCCTTCCGGAGCCATTCGTAAAGGACGGTACAAGCTGATTGAATGGTTCGAGAAGTCGGCTTATGGAGAAGATGGAGCGTATGAACTGTACGATTTGATCAGCGATCCCGGGGAAAGCAGGGACCTGAGTGCCAATATGAAAGATAAAACGGCCGAATTGAAAAACGAGCTGGAAGCATGGCGAAACCGGGTGGGGGCTCAGATGATGCCCAAAAGGAAATAAAAAATAACGAGTTTCCTAAAATTTTTGGAAACAAATGCTCTCCTTCATTCATTAATTATAATGAAAGCATTACAAAATATTTTACCGGGGTAGGGAAATCTGAGAAAACAAAGCACGATTAATTAAATGAAATCCTTTAAAACTCATTCCTTAAAATTTTGTTTGTTCATTATGTTCCTCTTTGTGCCTTTTGCCGGGGCTGCAGAGTGGGTCAAGCTGTTCGACGGCAAGTCTTTTGACGGATGGTTTCAGACCGGCGGAAAGCACACCTACGAAATTGTTGATCAAAGCATTGTCGGTATCTCGGTCCCAAAAGAAGGAAATGGGTTTATGACGACCAAGCAGAAATACCGTAATTTCGAGCTCAAGTTTGAGGTAAAACTGGATCACGGACTGAATTCAGGTTGCCAAATTCGTTCCATACCACTTCGAGAAGGTGCTCACCTGATTGGACCCCAGGTGGAAATCGCCGGAGGCAAGTCAGGCTTTATATACGGCGAAGCGATGAAGAAAAAGGATGGTTCCAGGCAACTTTGGCTTAGCCCTGATATGGAGAAGCAAAAAACAGAAACAATCAAAGGCGCCTTCAAAACAGGTGAATGGAATTCTTTTTTGATCCGGGCGCTCGATGATCGCTATCAGACCTTTATTAATGATGTTCCGATTACAGATTTTGAATTTGATGGGGTGGCAGGTCCGGGGCATATCGGTCTTCAGGTTCACGGGGTAAAGAAGCCCGAACTTGTGGGAAAGAAAGTTAGGTTTAGAAATATTTACCTTAAAGAATTCCAGTCTGTTGAAGAACAGGTGGAAGATGATGAAGCCGTAAGTACTTCGGTATCGCCTCCGAAAATTGAACCGGCTCTTTATCCTTATCTCGATACTTCGAAGGGTAGGGCGGGGTATGAATTTGCGGGGGAGGAAACCAATACCTACCGGATGTACGACTTTTACAAGCGTCAGGCTAAGCATCACTTACAGAATGATCAGGAACTTAATTTACTGCCCGCGTATACGGATCTGGATGGGGGGATCTTTGGTCACTGGGGAAATTACAGCGAAAACGGGCACAAGGATTATCGCTGGCATAAAATGGATTACGGTCCCGCGTTGAAGGCTTCCTTTTCAATCAACATAAAAAATAGGGCTGCCAAAGGTAATATACTGAACCTGTTGCTCCCCGGAGATTATACGGTAACTTTCGACCATAAAAATGGTGAGTATTTTAATTATTGGAAAGGTCGCCCCACCTTCAATCCTCACCGCTGGGGTTTGATTCATGGAGTGATTGTGCCCACCGGGGTCAAGCCCAGTGATTTGAGTGCATGGTTTGGTCCGATCGAGAGGGATGGGCAGTCTATCAGTCGCTACCTTGGGCATTACACCTATGGACGGAGGGTGATTATGCATTACGAGATCGGTGATACCCGTTTTCTTGAGAATATTTCGCGGATGAAAAATGCCTGTTTTGTACGCATGGTCTCCGCATTGGAGAAAGGAGTCGCTGTATTTCCTTTTAAACTGGATGGCTACCAAGATTGGGAGATCAAAACAAATGGAAATGTGATCGTGGTCACCAAGGATGGAAGATCGATCGTGGGCGCGGCCAAGTCTTTTTCAAAAGGTAAAGGAACTTTGCTTTTCCCAGATCTAAAAAAGGGAAAATGGACATCTTCTGCCTCTGCCAATGCTTATAAAGTTTATTATTGGGAAGGCCCTTCCGTAGAAGCAGATAAGGTGATTTCATCAATCAAAGCAGATCAAAAAACGGACCCCTTACCAATGTGGACCAAGGGAGGAAAAGCCAACTGGCCTCAGCTCTTTAAGGAAAAGGTGAAGATTGCCG
>CAWVXY010000084.1:0-7758 GCA_963934295.1 uncultured Opitutia bacterium | reverse complement strand
CGGAAGGTATCCGTTTGCCCAAAACTCATCGCCAGAGGTGCCGGGTAAAGATTGTTGATTTAGCCCCCCCATTGAAAATAATGGTCTTTGGTTCCTCAGGGAGATAGAAAGATCGGGGGAAAGGTCATCCAGGCTAAAAAGATAAAAGTTCGAGCTTTGCGGATAAACCCATAAAGACAGAGTAACAGAACTTAAATACTCATTGATCCCAGAGGATAATTTCACTGCTCTATCATTCGTTTTATCAAAAACTAAATGCCCCGCACCAAACCTTCCCGGATTTCCCCAGAGAACCCCGGATGCGTTACCATCATTCAAGCCTAACTTGGAACCATCTGTAGCAACGCTACCGCTCCCTTCATTTAAATTCCACCATAAAAGCAGATCGGCTTCCCTTAGTAGGTGTGGACGAAATTCAATTGGTTTAATAACTTCGCTATTTTTCAACCCAAAGGAATCGGTCACTGCGTTCGCCTTTAGTTTTATCGAATAATTTGCATCGATAAAAGAAATGGGCTGAAAAACCAAAGTCCAGGATGTATTAGTATCATTGTCGACGGATTCACTGACTAAATTCAATCCAGGATACTCTAGATCTTCACTTGCATTGAAATCTCCAATAGGTTGGTTAAATTTCGCATTTGTAACAATAGTAGTACCATAAGTTGGGCTTTCAACGCCCAGGTCAAACCGGGGTCCAAGATCGCCCATTCCATTACCCCACAATTTGTCGATTTCAGAGGAAGAAAGAGGCCGTCCCCAAACTCGAATATCATCTATCAATCCAATATAATTTCGTCCATTCGGCTCCCAACCAATTCTTAAAACGCTGGCCGAGTTGTCAAAACCGATTGAGTTTATTGCCGCGGACCCGCCATTTAAATAAAGAATTGATCGCCCCTGAATCGGATCAAAAACTGAAACAACATGAGACCACTGGTTCGGAAACACTTGAAGGGGGGATTGAAAACGGTTTGCACCAGTCCAGGAACTCAAGGCACCATACCTTATTGAGGTTGACCAATCCCAACCACCATCGTCCGTGGAAAACAATATTCTCTCATTATCAACACCACCCATGACTTGATCAGGTTTGATCCATGCGGAAAATGTCGCCCCTTCTGTCGTACTACTTTGATCAATTCGAAAAGGAAACTCAAGGTATTCGCCATTTAAATCCAATGCCTGATTAAACATACCAGCAGAAGTTGTAGGGTTACCAGAAAACCCTACGCCTAAAGCGTGTTGCATCCTTCCAGAATGATCCGTTGTCAGGTTGCCATTAAATTGATCAAGAGGATACCATGCCAACAAGTCATTTTCGACTGTAGTGACAATTCTATGTTGAAATTCAAATGCAACTGCCTGGCTTTTGTTTCCATCTGTTATAACCGCACCTTGTGGAATGGAAACTCGGACCATGGATGGAATTATAGTAGCATTCAGATCATAAGTGTAAGAATTGGAAACATAGGAAAAGGAGGAAATAATACCTCCGCTTGCATTAACTTCACCCTGCACCAAATCAGTATTAGAAATAATCACACTCGAGTTGCCATCCTGAAATGAAACAGTTTGTGATACAGGTTGAGATGAAAAGGGAGACTGAGCTTGTATTAGGGGGCGTATCCCAATATCTCCTGCACCATTCCCGTACAAGGACAGAATTTCTGTAGAGGAAAAGGCTTTTCGATAGACCCGAACATCGTCCAATTCAGTTTTTGCATCCCAACCAACTAAACCGTAACGCCCAAGATAAAGATTATGATCTGCCCCATCTCCCCAATTTAAATAACCCGTTGTCAATAGATTACCGGACAATATTCCATTTGTATAAAATGCCAATTCAGCTCCATCATAGGTTAGGGCGTAGTGAGTCCACTGCCCCGGATATGATCGAGTTTTCACCTCTTTCCATGCATTCCCCGTATATATACTTCCTCGTATGGTGTTGTCGTCATGATACTGTAGACTAAATTGACCACTCCTTATCAAAACACCTTGAGCATCATCTAAGGTTTTTGACCATACTGACAGGGTTAAGGAGTTACTCAACGAAAGAGATTCCCCATTCGCAGTAACTGAATCATTCAAAGAGAGAGAGAGAGATTGACCAAACTTACCTGGAGTACGGACTCCACCCGTAAGAACACCATCTATTGCGCTTGGTGAAAAATCAACAATTGATGAACCATTATCCTCCTCGAAAGCATACCATAAAGCAAGGCTTTCCAGACCAGTAACAGCAGAGTGTTGACTAAAAGTTTTTGAAACCGAAGAACTTCCAATCGCTCCATATTTAGCAGCCCCTGCCGATAATGAAATAGTCATGCGGGAAGGTTGTTCATCCGGGGAGAAACTGAATAGATATTCATTCCCATTCGGAGTGAAGCTTGCAAAAGAACCACCCAAAATATTAATGTCAGACTGATTAAAGTCAGTGACGGGAACGGATTGACCGAATTGATAAAATTCAATCTTTCCAGATACAGTCTGCCCTGAATGACTCCCATCAACGGAAATCATGGGAACAACTCCCAAATCACCAATTCCGTTCCCGTAAAGTATACTCAAGTCATTTGGACTCAAAGCAGAATCGTAAATTCGCACATCGTCCAGAATTCCTGAAAAATCATGATTCGAACTACTACTCCAAGAACCAAGCCTTAAAGTATTTCCTTCAATATGGGCATTTGCATTTCCAGCAAAATCAGTTCTAACCACTTCGGCACCATCCAAATAAATAGAATGCTGCTTTTGATTAACGGAAACCGCCAAGTGATGCCAAACACCTTGAACTGCAAGAGAATCCGGGGCATTAAGACGATTTAAATTTATTCCGGTTGCTCCCAAGTTAAAAGAAAAAGATCGATTCGCTGTGCTCAATGAATTTACATCATACCAAAGTAACATGGACTTTAAATCGTTGCCATCGGCCGCAAAGATTACACCGTCATGCTGATCATTATCGACTCCAATATCATCTAAATAGACCCATGCACAAAGGGTAAAATTGCCATCCTCAAATAAACCTCGGAAATGTGGGATTTCAAAGTAATCGCCATTACCATCCAAAACAAGACCTCGCCCAAAAAGACCATTACCTAATGATGCGTTACCCTGAAGAAATCCATGATTTCTTGCTTTAGCGACATCCCAGGAAACTTTTTTGCCATCTATTTCAAATTCTTCTTCAAATCTCCATCGACTGAGCAATTCTTCCTCTTTATAAACACGCTCGTGGGAAAAATGATTCAGCACAAGGCTTTCCACAGAAAAGTTTGAATCATATCTAAATTTACTTCCCATTGAAATATCCGCCTGACTCTTTTGGGAGTGATTGGAAGGCAAACTCGAACTCAACCCCCATTTGTGCGCAAGGTATCCTTCAACTTTTTCAATATCCGAGTCGGATAAAGCTGAGTTGTAAATAAGCAATTCGGCAAGCTTACCCTTCCAGCTTCTTCCAGCAACATTTCGATCATTACTAAAATTATCAGATTGGACATTCCCCAGCGTTCGCAGGGAAATAATAGATAAATTATTTGGTTTAGATGTTTGCTTTCCATCAATAACTGAACCGCTCAAACGGGTGTATCCGTTAAAAACTTTTGAATCTCCCCATGTTGTACCCCAAATATTACCATCTCCATTATTATGCCAATCTGGTTCCATTGTTGAATCACCCAACAAATACCTCAAATCTGAACTTGAAACGCTAGGATCTTCCGAAATGACCCAGAAAACAGTCCTGATATCTTCGATCATATTAAAACTATGACTTTCACCATTCGTTCCCGAGTAGCTCATAACAGGCATGCCATTCTGCTCATTGTTAAGTAGGGTAGGAGAACCTACTTCAAAAGAATGATTAAAATTTAAACTTTTATCCTTCCAAACTCCATCTCCTAAATAACTGATAACCTGGTTCTTAAAAGGATGATCTCCCGGCAAGCTCGATGAAACCCCCCATTTATGAGCAAGATACCCCTCAATGTTTGTAATCTCGCTATTAATTGCACCATTAAGAACAATAACCTCTGCTATTTCTCCATTTAAGAATTTGCCTGGCGAGGTCCAATTATCTCCTTCGAATCGACCACCAATTGAGGACCGATTTGTGCCAGAATAGCTAATACTCCCAGTATCACCTGGCATGAAAACAATTTGGGAACCGTTGTGCCTTACATATCGAACACCATCCTTACGGTATGCAGCAACTAAGAATGTATTAAGTTTGGATGGAGATGTAGGGTTTGTATCATCGCCTCCAGTTGTTCCTCTTAGAGTAAAAGTAAGTTTATTTTCGTTACTGTATTGTCCCAACCACCAACCATTATTGGCGGAACCATGCCAACCGACAATACCATTATTCCAAGTTGATAATACATTCCACTTGGCAACAGCTAAAATAGCTGGTTCCTGCAAATTTTTAAATGGATCATGAGCGATCTTTAGAACATCATCAGTTCCGTCAAAAGATACCATACCTCCAGAATAATTTGGCATACTGGAAACTGTCGATTGTGTAGCGTGATTATTATTTCCACTTTTATCACTCCATTGACTTACACTATTAGCAACGTGAGTAATTGTTCCACTATCATTTGAATCCAACCAAAGAGCAAATGGAGGAATATCCAAATTTGAGTCATTTGCATCTAACCAAAGGCTTAAGTTTTCAAACTGAACAGGAACCGAAGGTGCACTTATTGAAAAACGGGTAGTATTAGTGTCAGGTAAAAGAGAAACCAAGTAGGATGATCCCCCTATGGTTGAATTGACCTCAATGACTTCTCCGGCAGATAATCCAATATTATATTCACTCAGGCTTGGGACAACAACAGGTTGACCATCTTTACCAAAAGAAACCTTTAGCTTTCTAGGACTTGAATCGGCCGTAGAGTTATCCTCAATCCTAACTGAAGTAAACTGATCTCCAAATCCACCGCCATATATTTTCGAAATCTCATAGTCCTCCAAGCTCACATTATAAATGCGAACATCATCAAGGTATTCAGCAAATGCTTCTCCAGTACTCGAATTCCCGATGTAGTATACATCACTTTGATCACGCCTGTCGGCTTCTCCTACAAATAGACCATCCACAAAAAACCTAGTCCTTGATCCTTTGCCGAGAACGGAAAAATGACGCCAGTCCATAATCCCAACAGGGTTTAATTGATATCCCGATGGGCGATACCTATTAGGTCCCCATCCTACATCCCCATCAAACAGACAAACCATTCGATCGCTCCCACGCACGCAGAAATACCGGTCGTAATCGTTATTGGAAAGTTTGTCCTGCCCACGATACAAAGAAGACCTACCACCAGCTGTTGGTGGAAATAAATTTCTGGCCCACGCGGTTAAAGTCCATGCACTTCCCAAAGTAATGCCATTATCCTCCACTCGCAATCGAGCATCAGGTTGATCCTTACGAAAACGAACCCCACGACCAAATCTACCAAAGGAAGAAATGCTTGCGTCATAAAGAGTGACTTCCTGCATTCCCACAGTTTTACTTACCGCCTTATTACTATTTAAGGCATCCGTATCAAATGGCCACCAGGCAACTAGATTTTCTCCACGAGTAACGGCACGGTACATTTTGCGAGTTGCAATTGAATTTCCTCCGGGTTGACCAACTGGAGGCACATTGGTCTGGTTGTATTCATCATATACGGAACCGTTAATTATAGATATTTGAGAAACAACATTTTCCTGATCAAGAAAGAATTCAAATGAGTAAGTACCGAGACTTTCTCTAGTAATTGAGTTTGGTACAATAGTTCCCCCGGGAATCGAAAGATCTCCTTGGCTTGCATTAAAATCATTTACATCCACAAGTTCACCACCTCGTGAAAATGTAACCTTCCCAACACTGGGATTTCCTTCAACAACCAAATCCACATCAAAAGACGAACGAACATCAACATCACCATAACCACCACTATACAACCTACTAATATCACTTAAACTGAGAGCCGCGTTATAAACCCTAAAATCATCGAGTAACCCTTTAAATGTTCGATCATTACGAGTCTCATCGGTAAACCTGCCAAACTGAAGAGGAGATACATTACCGGTAAGTATATTACTTTTGGACCAATTACTCCTCAATGTGCCATTAACATAAGCCTTAATATGGGTCCCCGTGTACTGATGAGCAATGTGCATCCATTTATTCTTAACCCCCTCGGAAATGTATATCTGTGGATCCCATCCCCCATGTTGCGAATAGATTCTTCTATAATTCGCAGTATCCCACAACCCACGCATTCCCCACATTCGATGAAAACCACTGCTGCTTCTTTGCCCCATCCCATAAATTCCAGTTTGATAATCTCGATTGCTTCCGTTCGGGTTGGCATGCGGTTCCGCAAACATCCAAAATGAAATGGTTCTTGGATTCGCATCCCCAACTCCCATGGCAGCAGGGTAGGCATTTGTAGACACCCATGCATTCTTGGGGAATCTCAGTGCATAACCAAATTTGGAATTAGAATTATCAAAGGTCACATTACCGTCCACATTATTGATCAAATTACCAATATACCCCCCCATATAATCTGTAACAGTAGATCCATTGCCTTCGTCAAACGTCCACCATGCAACCAAGTTCTCAAGCCTGGTAACGGGGCGACCGAATCCAATATTAAAGAAGAGGGGTTTATTCCCTGTGAGCGATGAGTCTTTGGCAATCCCCGCGGGCAAAGAAACTCCCACAATGCCCGGATCGACTGTGGAATTGAGTTCAATTCGAAAACTTGAACTAGCAGAAGTATTTACATCCTCATGAAGAATGGCATTATTCAATCCAAGCATAGTTTGGTTAAAATCAACGACCCAAGGCATTCCATAGCGGGTAAAATTCAAATCAATCACAATCGGATTACCATGAGTTGCAGTAGGGTAGGTAGCTAAAACGGCTAGGTTTAAATCTCCTTTTCCTTGGTTATAAAAAGATTGATGCTCAGATAAAGAAATAGCTTTATTGAAGATTCGTAAATCATCGATATTACCAATGAACCGACCATTAGATGGTGCATTCATTTGAGCAATTGCGAGCAACCATTTCATAGTTCCACTTCTCAATAAGTCTCCAGCATAAAGACTTGTGGAACCAATCAGCTCCCCATCTAAATAAATGGACAACTCATCTCCTAAAACAAGACTCGAATTATAAGAAACTGATAAATAATGCCAGGTTCCATCCTCGACTCCAGCAGAGATGGTAGTCCTCTCCGTTTTCCCCACAGAACTCATAAAAAGTTCAACACTTTCTCCCTTGGTTCCTAATTGAAGCGAAGAATTTTCTTCATTGCCAAGGCTAAGCATAACATTGGACATTTGTTGAGTCGACCAACTGAAACCTTCTTCTGATCTCCGGAACCAAAAATTCAAACTAAATTCTCCGTTATCCCAACCATTTGCAGGAACACCAAGTTCAGCGTAATCACCGACATTCTGAAATGAAAGAGATGTGCCATATCTTGAAGCAAGAGACCATGAAGTCCCCCCTTTCAACGCTCCGGCATTGCCACTTATGCTATCCGTTGCAATCGACCCCTTTCCTTCATCCATCCACCACCAACTAACAAGATCTGACTTTCCTGGTACGGGAGGAACCAATTGTATAAATATACTGGCGGGCAATGTACCATCCCCACCGGAATCTACACCAGCATTCTGAGCGAGGGAAAGTTTGATCTCAGTTGAATTGGGTAGAGGAATTAAATTAAAGGAAAAATTACC
>CAWVXY010000083.1:0-7986 GCA_963934295.1 uncultured Opitutia bacterium | reverse complement strand
AATTTTGCTTTTTCCTTAAGGCAGTTTCCATCTTCGTCGTAGGGGTAATCCATCGCGAGCAGGAGAACGGAATCGAGTGAAGAGTCATCGATCAGTCCAATCAGTCGTTCCTCATAAGCTTGATCAATACCGAGTTGGCGACTGGACTTTGAAATTCCCGCCTGTGCTTTTACGATGGGCTCCACTATGCGGTCCAGCAAGGTGCTGGATCTAAGCCAGCATCCACTGCCATTGGATCCATCTCCCACGAAATGAACATGTCCATCAATTCTCACAAATCAGAACCTCCTTTTAAATTTTTTGTAAAAGCTCCCGCACCGCATTTTCTTTTTTTGCTTTTTTCCAACTTGAAAGAGTGAGTCTGGATTTTTTGGGAAGTCTGCTGAAAAGATAACAAATGCAACCATGTATGAGGAGACCGGTGAATGAGCTAAAGGTAAATTCAAATAATATAATCACACAAAGTAAACCGACAGCCCATGTCAGTAGCGCGAGAAAATTGACAAACCAAACCAGTTTCCTCGATGTTGAAATAAGGAGTATCGAGTGGTCGCATTTGATACAGTGTGGCACTTCAACAATTTCGGAATAAAAACCACCGTCCATGTCTGCCCGGTTGTAAGTATCCCATTTTCTCCGGTAATCCGTAAAGGCATGGCAGGTATGGCACCAGGGTTCCTCTTTTTCTTCGGGTGGGTCGAGTGATTCAATATCTTCGACATCTATCTCCATTTTAAGAAACGGATGAAGTGTTGGTTTTGAGAATACCCTTGCTTATATCGTGGGTTATTGGAGTGGCCAGTTCGAGACCATATTTATCTTGAAGCTGGTAAGCCCATTCCCTGACTTTATTTCCAGTCTCGATGATTTTATGAGGTGATTTAAGGGTGTATGCGAGTCGCCATCTAACCCCATGATCTCCACATTCTTTATTTGCCACGACATAGCCGCCGTTTTTATCAATCAATCCATCACTCACGGTTTGATTCCAAACTTCAAGAAGCATTTCTTCAATTTGTTCCTTGGCGGTTCCATACCCAAACCAGAAATCCTGAAATTCACGAATTCCTCTTTTCAGGTCAGTTTTTAAAACATCTACACGGGTAAGGCGCAATTTGGAATTGGGTAAAATAATATCATGTTGATTAACAAGATCTCGAACGATGGTCTGGAAGCTATTTATCTGAAGTACAATTGCAGTTAAACCTTCGTCTTTTATCATAATAACATCCCCTCTTTCAATACGCCCCTGACTGATGATAAGAATTCCACTCAGAAAATCTCCTGCCCAGTATTCCTTACTGGCAAAAATAAATAGGGCAATGAACCCTAATACGCTGGTTGTCTGAAGCCAATCTTCAAGCCCCCAAATATTGATCAGCAGAACAAAGGTAATGGTGATAATAATAAACAGCACAAAAAGTTCTAAAGTTCTGGATGTGTGAGTTTCTGTTGTTCGGGCAAAATTTTCTATGGTTTTACTTTTTCCATATTTTCTAAGAATAAAAGCTTCCGCAAAATGAATGAGTAAATAACTTGCCAGAACGACAAGGAAGGTCTGACTGATGGCACGGCCTAAATGAATCTCAAAGACCACCGCAATTAAATAGGTGGTAAAGAGAATTAAATTCGTTACATGAAGGATACGAAGCCGTGCCTGGCTTTTGGCTTTGTCTTTAATAACTCCATACCGGGTAGCGAACCATTTGGAGAAAACAAGAATAAATAAATTGACCGCCAGAGTAAAATGGTCAATAGGACCAAGCACTTCAAGGTGTTCCCTGATGATAATTGGTATATCTGTTAATTGAAGAGACACTAGGAATACTTACATTAAAATTTAGCGTGGTGGCTGATAACAACCAAAGTAAATCCTAAGAAATGATGCAAGGTATTAAAAAAACAAATTATTTAATTAATAAATTTGAGCCTTTTTAGTAACGAATAATAGCATTCTCGCATCTGAAGAAATAAATCAGAAAAAATTAGGTCATGTCTTTTCTAATCGTTTATCCAAAATTAATTATTTTGTTCTTAAGCGAACTCGCAGGAATTGTTTGCCGCCTTTTGAGGCAGCAGTTCCCGATGTTTCATAAAGAACACGTTCCATACCCCCGCCAGCATTCACTCCTTTTCCTGCGGCACCACCATTTAGATCTACCTGGGTGATCCCTGATGTGGTCCATGTGCGCAAATCAGAACTGGTTTCCACAATATACTCAATACCTTCCGAGTTGTATGTGTCCTGGTATTTTTGGAAGGTAATTCTTTGTTTGCCGTCCTTTTTATTAACCGATCGAGGAAGGACAGACTTGGCATCACTGGATAGGGAGTCCCCACCAAAGGCGCGTTCCATAAAGTTGCTCATTCCATCTCCATCGGAGTCGGTGTCATCGGAATCAAACATAAGCTCTGCATCCAGATGATTCACGGAACCATCCCCATTCAGATCAATCAATCCCTTGAGGTTTTTCTTGGTCGCCAATTTACGAGCAAACTTGGTTCTTTCTTTTTCATAACGAGGGTCGAGTCTGCGTTCATCAAAGAACGCACTTTTACCAGGTTGTTTAATGGTGATTTCCCGAACCACACTGGCAGCTGCGTTGTATGAATTATTGCCCGCTTGAGTGGCAGTAATCTGAACAGTCAGACCGGCGTTGGGAATGGAACCACTGAAGTCCTTCCTAAACACAAGAATGGCATTGGCTCCCGTTCCCACTTTTTGAAGAACATTACCCGGGTTTGAGGTAAGCGAATAAGTGATCCCCAGATTTGAAGTGGCCGTGGCCATACGTCCAATGGGAATCGGTTTTCTCGAAAGGGGAAGGTCACGTAAACCTCCTTTTTCTCCCTGCTTGAAGAAGATGGTCTGTCCCTGCTTGTTGGTGATGTTGAATGTGGTGTCCGCGGAACTGGTGAAGTACTGAGTTCCGGTGGCGACGGCCCGTACGGTGACGGTACCGGTTGAACTACCGCAGGTGATTTGACTGCCATTAATCGTGGCTGCTCCGGATACGATCGAATAGGTAGGATTAACCGGAACGGGCTTGTTGGTGATTCCGTCGAGCACGACTGCTTTGACGGTGAAGCTTTGCCCCATGCCCATATCCCCGATGGCATCGAATACCAGTTTGAGTGGGCGTTTGACGAGGAAAGTCCGGTCGACCGGATTGGCTGGTGCATAAGTTGAATCCCCTGCCTGCCCGGAACGAACGGTGACCGAACCGGTGTCGGAAAAGGTCAGTCTGCTTCCTGAGAGCGAGGCGATACTTCCACCCGATGCAATCGAGAAGTTGGCATCCAAGCCGGAGGAGGCGGTCGCATTCAAATCAAGCGGTTGATCAATCCTTACTTCACTTGGCGTGCTGAAGGACACGGTCTGTGAACGCTTCCCAAGGATTTTCATATTGAATGTCGCAGGAGTAGCGGCAGAAAAATAAGAATTACCAGTCTGCGTCGCTGTTATCCTCACTAATCCCTGCCCATTAGGTTGAAGCAGACCGGCAGAGGTAACAGAAAGGATTGATGTGTTGTTCGACTCATAGGTAAGAGCAAGTCCGGATGTGGCATAGGCACCTTCCAATTCAAAGGCTGAGTCAAAGATCGACATAAAGGGAACCCCGTCGGAACTATCGGTTGGAATATTGGTGGGGTTGAGTGAAATTGACTGGGAGCCACCAAACAATGGTTCGCTTGTTTTAAAGGGATGTCCGGAGACGAGTCTTGCTTCGGAGCCCCACTTGTGAGCGAGGTAACCTTCCATTCTTCGAATTGCAAAGTCAGTTAAACTACCAGAGAATAGCATAATCTCGTGGATGACCGCATTGCTCAATTGATTTGCAATTGCAGCAGTTCCGTTTCGTCCTGCTCCAACAATCATTTCCCTTGTTCCGGATGATGGAATTGAGGGTACACTGGTTCCGGATTGAGCCGATCCGATCTGGTTGGTTCCATTAAAGAAGAATTCACCGTCGGCATAAGTCGCACTGGCTTTCCGGCGGAATACTCCGACCTGAACATTTCCGCCAAAGTTGACCGAAGGGAAGCTCAGTTCGCCGCCGCCGTTAAAGTAGTAGCCACCGTTCTTGGCCATCCCCAATACCTGTCCGGCGGTACCTGCGGAATTTCCGAAGTGAAGGATTTTTTCCGGTTGGGTTCCGGCAGTCTTCACGGCCGCAAACAGAGTGAAGCTAGGATTGCCTGCGAGAATACTTGGCATCGTCGCAGTCATGTGTGCTCCCGCATTTCCCTGTGTGGATCCAAACGCCAATCCTGGCTTTCCACCGCTCACCACCCGGACCGGTTGCAAGTTGGTGGTTCCTTGGCTCAATGTGTTTGAACTTCCTGACCTGTCGGCCCAGGCACTGGCCTGACTCTTTTGTCCGTTTGATATGAAGTCAGTATTCGATTCAGCCAAGCCATCCGCGTTGATATCGTTGGCATCCAACCATAAGATCATACCGGGGAGCGAGTCTGAATAGGGGCTCTTTTCGGTTACGGTTACTGTGAAGGTCTTTGAAGATGCCGGATTGTAAATTGCACTACCAGATTGGGAGACGGTAATCGTTGCGGTTCCGTCTCCTTTTGGTTTTAGGCGTGTTCCACCTCCGGTTATTTCAACAATATTTGCATTAGAACTGGAGTAGGCAAGAGCAAGTCCGGTGGATGCAAAACTGCTTGTCTTTGCTGACTTGAGGGCAGGAGCAAATTCAAAGTCCCCGTTGTCAATGGTCAGGTTTGGTAGGGATGTCTGGTTACTATCAGTTACGATTCGTTGTCCGGCTTTGGATAGCGTGATCGTTTTCTCCACAGTAGGTGCTGCCTGCCATTGTCCATTACCAGCCTGAATTGCACTAATGGTGGCACTTCCTGCTCCGACGACGTGTAGGTAAGTGTTGTTAACTACAGTTGCCACATTGGTATTTGAACTTAAGTAAGAAACGGTCAGATTCGACGACGCACTGGCAGTCATATTGGTATCACTTGAATCAACAGTAAGCCCTGAGAGGTTCTGACTCCAAGTGATGGTCTGTGCCTGTTGTGTGTCATCCAATACGGTCAATGAACGAGTGGCATCACTTGCTGCGAGATAGGTGCCGTTTCCTCCCTGTATTGCAGTAATTGTTATGGTTCCACCTTTTTTCAGTGTAAGAGTATTACCGCTCACCTCAGCCACGGTTGTATCGTCGCTGGTAAAGCTAACTGATAGACCGGAAGAAGCAGTGGCGTTGAGTTCATAGGTACCTGCACTCAGGCTTGCACTGCTCAAGCTGTTAAAGGTTATGGTCTGTGTGACTTTATTTACAGTCAATGTTTTCTCCACAGTCAGGGCAGGGTTGTAGCTCCCATTTCCGTCCTGAGAAGCACGAATTGTTGTCACACCGGCTCCGGCAATAGTTACCGTTCCATTAGATTCTACGGTCGCACTTGTACCCGAGACTACAATAAAGCTAACTGGCAATCCGGAAGATGCCGTTGCATTCAATTCAAAATTGGCAGACTGAACGGTTTTGTCAGGGATATCGGTAAATGTAATCGTTTGATCTACCCGTGGGGTGGCCGTTACAATGAAGGGCTGAGTCGCGGTTGCGGATAACCATGGTGCCTGACCACCCTGAGTGGCAGTAATCGTAACTTTGCCAACTTTTAATGGAGTCGCAACATTTCCTGAGAAGGATACAACACTGCTGTCGTTGCTATCATAAGTGAATACGCTAAGACCAGAATCGGAACTGACATCAAGGGTAACAGTTTGTCCAACTTGCTTATCCGGCACGGGTTGAAAAGTGAGAACCTGTGCACCACCGAAGGCAGGTTTTCCGACCTTATAAGTATGAGAAGAGGGTAGGTCGGAATTCAATCCCCATTTGTGAGCGAGGTAACCCTCAACTTTTTGACGAACTCCAGAATTAAGAACACTGCTATATGCCACGAGTTCCGCAATATCACCGGCGAAATCGTTACCCAGTTTGGTTGCGGAGTCGGGTGCGATAGGATCTGTTCCGGTTCCTTTGTTTACACCATTAACAAAGAGTGCGTAGTTGCCAGCTGACAACTGCATGGTCAAGAGTGCGGAAGTTTGAGAAGATACCCCCGAGTCCATCCATGCACTTCCCTGCCGTTTGAGCCCAAACTTACCCGCCGCCGTAGTGGCAAATATATTACTCCCCAACGGTTTCGTTTCGGCAGTCTGATTGGATGCTTGTTTTAACACTGCGACTACAGTTACGAAATCATTGCTTGTGCTAATATTAAGACTCTGAGCCGCAGTGAAACGAACCACACCCATTCCATTGAGGACATTCTCAGCATAGGTCGGTTTATTTGCATTGGTTCCCTGACCAGGGTGATTATTGTTCCCTGAACGGTCAATCCATTGAGTAACATTTGATCCATTTGCTACGATATCTTCTGTGGTATCGCCGTCCAAATTATTTCCATCCACCCAGAGGCGAAGACCAGGGAAGGAGTCACTCTGGAGGTTATAATAGCCCACAGTTACAGTCTGTGTTACATTGGTTGCCGCATTATATCCACTGTCTCCAATCTGGCTGGCAGTGATGGTTGCAGTTCCCGCAGCACGAATCTTAATGGTCTGATTTGGTGCAGTGCCTTGAATTTCTGCGACCAGGCTATCTGAACTGGCGAAGCTTACCGGTAAACCAGAACTGGCAACAGCAGTGGGGGAGAAGTCGAAATCACCCACAGATTTATCTGCAATCGGGGAAAATGAAATCGTCTGATCCGATTTATCAAAAGATGCGGCGATTGTTACAGCAGGTGCAGGAGCATAGCTATTATTTCCCTGCTGGTTGGCAGTGATGGTCACATTACCCGCTGCTTTTACATAGATCCGGTTAAAATCACCGTTTCCAGAACCATACAGTTGAGTAATTAAAGTCGAGTTTAATTCTGCTCCATAGAAACGAACATCGTCCAAGAGTCCGTTAAAGTATGCAGAACCATCCGTTCCGATCTTTAGGTCATTAGCATTGCTCGTATTGATTGCAGTGGAACCTGATCCATTTGTCGCAGAACCATTAACATAGAGTTTTGCACCGCCCGTGTTTCCGCTAGCTGGAATGGTAGCAGCGAGGTGATGCCAAGCTCCATTTGCCAAACCCGTTGTGGAAGTTGTTATTGTGGTTCCGCCCAAATCAAGAACCGCAGCCCCGGAAGAATTAAGAGATAGTTTGAACAGAGTGGCTGTTCCAGCAGCTCCATATTGGAGTATTGGTTTATTGGCAGTAGATGTTTTAAACCATAAAGCAATGGTGCGGCGATCGCCACCGGTTATTCCTTTAAATCCTGAAGTATATGCGTAAACATTACTTCCGTTAAGAGCGAATGCATTACCGAATTTACCCGAGCTTCCAAGTGCAGAGGAAGAAGTCGGAATAACTCCGGTTCGACTATTACCCGATGAGTCGTTCATGGTTGAGCCACTGAGTTCATCCATTTTCCACCAACCCTGCAAGCTGCTTTGCATGGTAACTGCAAGCTCTGCAACGGTTGCATCGCTAAGCGAGTAGGTGACCGGTAAACCTGATGCAACACTTGCATTAAGGTCAATATACTGATTTACACCATAGGAGGAAAAGTCCTGCCCCCAGGCAATGGTTTGTTCCGTCTTGTTACTCTTGATTAATTGTCCATCCACATAAGAAATTGCATATTTCTGCGAGGCGGCATCGCTTGGGCGCACATAATAAGTACCTGCTGCACTCGAATTATTAGCATCTGTGGTAACGATTGGCCCGCGTGTCAGGGCAACTATTTTATGGGAATGATTGCTTGGCAAGTTCCCCTGCAAGCCCCATTTATGAGCGAGGTAGCCTTCGATTGATTTTTGCTCACTTGAGCTTAATGTAGCGTCTATAATTAAGAACTCGGCGATACTGCCCTTAAGGAAGTCTGAGATATCTTTATGAGCACCAATTCGAATACCACTTGATAAATTGGATGTACCAGGGTTTAAACCATTCA
>CAWVXY010000082.1:0-8004 GCA_963934295.1 uncultured Opitutia bacterium | reverse complement strand
AAAGATCCACCACCTACCAATACTGAATCTTAAGTTTCCAACTAAACAGGACTCTCAAACTAATGAGGCAATACCTGTAATTTTTTACCATCCCGGGGTCCCAGTAAAACTAGATTCGACCATAAGCAAGTCCAGGCACTTCTCAATGCATTGCCAATCTCTTCAATGGGTGAAGTTTTTATAAATTTAAAAATAAATGAACGGTGGGGATAAAAGAAAAATAGCAGGATAAGATTTATTTCTCTCTTTGCATAAGGAACTTTAATTTAGGAAGTAATCGTACTACTCAAAAAAAAGAAACCTATTATTCTGCCATTGCGGTGCCTGCAATATACCCTGTTGTCCACGCACCCTGAAAATTAAAACCACCGGTAATCCCGTCATAATCGAGGCATTCCCCGGCAAAGTATAAGTTGGGTATAAGTCGGCTTTCCATCTTTTTAAAATTCACTTCTTTTAAGCGTACCCCTCCACAGGTTACAAATTCTTCTTTATTCATCGTTTTTCCAGATACTTGAAACCTGGCTGAAGTGAGTTCCTGAATTAACTCGGCTTCCATTTTCTTAGGTAATTGTGCCCATTGCATAGTCTCGCTCATTTTCAGATATTTCAGGATTTTCTCCCATAACCGTCTGGGCAAACCTTCAAACACTTTTGTTCTAATAAGTTGTTGGCCGTGCTGGTTGCGCAAGCGGGAAAAAAGGGATTGTAGATCGGACTCTTTACGATCTCCCAACCAGTTTAACTCGATCTGAAATTCATAGTTCAATTCATTCAATTGCCGAGCCTCCCATGCGGAAAGTTTTAGAATTGCCGGCCCGCTCAGTCCACGATGAGTAATCAGAGCAGGTCCAGTTTGAAATTTTCCTTTGGGCGGAATACGCACGGATGCATTCTTAACCGCAATCCCGGCCAATTCTTTCAACCGTTCATCTTTTATATCAAAGGCGAAAAGAGATGGTGCCAATGGTTCAATGGTATGCCCCAGTTTCTCGAGGGATGTTGTCAGTGATGAGGATTTCATCGAACCCGTGGCAATGCATACGCGATCAAACCTTTTACTCACGCCATTTGAAAACCCGAGAGTAAATTTTTCATCGTCATGAAGTAATGATTTAACTCCGACTCCATTACATAATGAAATATTCTTTTTTCTAACCTGCCCTTCTAAGCAATCAATGATGCTTTGCGAATTATCTGAAACTGGAAACATACGGCCGTCATCCTCTGTTTTTATTTGAACCCCTCGAGCTTCAAACCAGTCAACGGTGTCCCGGGGTTGCCAGGTATAAAAAGCCCCCCTCAGTTCCTTCTCTCCCCGCGGATAATGTTTAGCTAATTCCTTGGGTTCGAAGCAAGAATGAGTGACATTACAACGGCCTCCACCAGAGATTTTTACTTTTCTAAGGAATTGTTTGCTCGAATCATAAATTGATACTTCAGCCTTTGGGTTCTGTTCAGCGAGTCTGACCGCAGAAAAAAAACCAGCTGCACCACCACCTATAATTGCACATTTCATCCAACAGAAATCAATCGGAGGCCCGATAGTTACTTAGCTTTTGCTTAACCATAACCATTTCCTTTTCCGTAAGCTTTTTATAGCCGCGTCCAATGGGCCAACCATACCCCCATCGGTACCATGTGGGAAAATAGGGTTCCCCTCCTACACGGACTGCTTCGTACATCAAATTCGCAAGAGTGGAATCACCGGTTTTTTTTTCGACACATGCTTTAAAAGCGAGGTCTGCCTGCATCCGATCCTCTTCGGTCCCTCCCTGCCAGTATGCAATATCATGCATAAGGCAACACTCCTTCCATAGTTCCGGATTATCAAAAGTCCCGTTAATGAAAAGACTGCATCCATCGCTGGTGAAATCAGATAACTCCATTGATTCGTCCTGCGAGCATCCGAACAAAAGTAAGGAGCATGCAAACAGAAGCTTAGTTCGTTTCACACAGTTTAATGGAAAGTCGATAGATTCTATGCTTTTTGTCCGACCAGATGGGAAAAGCTTGAATCACTGGGCAATTGAAATGCGCGTAAACCAAAAATAGGAAGGGAGGCAAGAAGATGGTCAAAAATATCAGACTGAATCGCTTCGTAATGAACCCATCTGACATCGTTTACAAAAACATAAATCTCAATGGGTAAACCTTTATCAGTGGGTGCGAGTTGACGGACAAGAAAAGTCATCCCCTCTTTATGAATGGCAGGATTTGCCCTAAGGTATTCAAGACAGTAAGCACGAAATGTTCCGGCATTGGTCAAATTTCGGCCATTCAATAATGGGGCGACTAATCCCTGCTTCTCTACCGCCAAACCTTTCTCTCCGATATCAGAACGTTTTCCTTTAAAATAGTCTTTGAGCAGTTCAATTTTTTCCAATTCCTCAATTTCACTTTCCTTGAGGAAATGCAGACTGGACAGATCGAGGTGTATCGATCGTTTAATACGACGTCCACCGGACTCACTCATTCCGCGCCAGTTTTTAAACGCATCACTAACCAGTGCATGAGCCGGTATGGTACTGACTGTTTTGTCCCAGTTCTGGACCTTAACTGTGGTTAAAGACACATCAATTACATCACCGTCCGCTCCGTATTTGGGCATCTCGATCCAGTCCCCTTTACGGACCATATTATTGGTGGTCAATTGAACACCGGCAACTAAGCCTAGGATAACATCTTTAAAAACCAGTAAGATTACTGCAGTCAGGGCTCCCAACCCGGAAAAGAAATAAACCGGTGACTTATCCAACAAGATAGAAAGAATAAAAATAACACCCGTTCCATTAATTAAAATCTTAATTGCCTGACAAATTCCCTTAAGGGGAAGTTTCGATGCAATTTTGCTATCCTCAGAAACTTTATACAAGGCGTTGATCAACGAATCGATTACCGAAAGTGCAATGACCACCAGGTAAAGATTAATTACTATTTCGATCAACTCGTTAAGAAATAGGTAATTTAAAAATACGACACCTGAAAGTGAACTAATTATAAATGCAGGTGCCAAATGGGACAGGCGATGGAAAAACTTCTGTTCGATCAAATGCTCACCAATTGATGTTTTGGATTTCTTGATTAACGATCTTACTAATCCGAGCACAAAGCGCTTAACAATAAAATTGGCTATCCACCCGACTCCGATTATTATCAGGAGTGCAATTAGAGCGTATAAATATCCGGCATTTATTTCACTAACTCCAACATTTTGAGAAAGAATGTTTATAAACTGGGCCTCTATTTTGTTAATCAATTCCATATTTAACAGGAAAACAGATGCCCTCTTTCTGACAATCAAAAACAAGTTGCTTAACCAAAACGGATTTGTCCTCATCTTTCAGATCGAAAGAGATAATCAGAAAAAAATCCTCAATCACCCGCTTTCTCGTTGTTTTCAAATCAAAAAACCTTTCTTTTTACATTCATGCAAAAACACACTTTTTCATCGCTACTTCTACTTGTTGTTCTTTTTTTACCAAACTTCTCCGGGGCAAAGTCCAAAATTGTTCTTATTGCCGGAAAAGATAGCCACGGTACCAATGCACATAATTGGGGAGATGGAGTCGACTTGCTATCCCATGCCCTGACAAAAGAGTCGGGTCTAAATATTGAGACTGCTATTCATAAAGGTGGATGGCCTACCGACTCTTCTATTTTCAAAAATGCAGATACCGTCGTTATCCTGTCTGATGGCGGGGGACGTCATCCAATAAATAAATATTTAAAAGAGTTTGATGCCCTGGCTGAAAAAGGAGTGGGGTTGGTCTGCGTTCATTATGCAGTTGAGGTGCCCAAGGGAGCACCTGGAGACATGATGAAAAAATGGCTCGGCGGGTATTTTGAAGTCTTTTGGTCGGTTAACCCGCACTGGACTGCTGATTTCAAAACACTTCCCAAGCATCCGATTACCCGTGGAGTAAAACCATTTAGCCTAAAAGATGAATGGTACTACCATATGAAATTTCGAGACGGCATGGAGGGGGTGACACCCATTCTCAGTGCCTTACCTCCAGCAGACACCCTTAAGAGAAGTGACGGTCCGCACAGTAATAATCCGCATGTTAAAAAATCAGTTTTGGAAAGAAAAGAGAAGCAGCATGTGGGATGGGCATCAGAAAGACCTAACGGGCAACGGGGTTTTGGTATAACCGGTGCCCATCATCATAAATCCTGGGATAATGATGATTTCCGAACCTGCGTGCTCAATGCGATCATTTGGACAGCAAAAATGGAGGTTCCCCAAGAAGGCGTAAAGTCATCCTCCAATTCGACCATACAAAGCAAAGAAAAACCAGAACCTATTACAGCTAAACCCGTCGATCCAAAGAATGCTCTTTTTACCAGCAAACTCATTACGACCAAAACCAAGGGGCATGCCGTGGAAGTGAAGGCAAAAATCAAAGGAATTCAGAGTTTATATCTAACCGTATCCGATGGCTCGAATTCCTATTCATGCGACTGGGCGGACTGGGGCCTCCCCCGCTTGATCGATAGTAGTGGTAAAGAAACCAGGCTCACTGATCTGAAATGGAAATACGCAAAATCGGGTTGGGGAAAAGTACAGATTAATAAAAACTGCGGAGGACGTCCCCTAAGAATTAATGGAAAAGATATCGCTTATGGTATCGGTACCCATGCAAATAGTGTGATTCATTATGAACTACCGAAAAATCATAAGTTTGTTGAATTTCGATGCCTTGCCGGGATTGATAATGGAGGCAGTGATCAGCAAAGTGGCACGCAAAGCAGCGTTCAATTTTTTGTATCGGACAAGCCTATTGATATGCCCAAACTTGCCCGAGTTCAACAAAACCTTCCAGAAGTTGATCACTATCCAGCCGATCAATTTATTCTACCCGAAGGGCTAGAAGTTTCCTTATGGGCGAAATCTCCACTCTTCTTCAATCCAACCAATATGGATATCGACTACAAGGGACGTATCTGGGTGGCCGAGGGAAGAAACTATCGTGGCAAGCGCACCCAACCGGACGGTGACCGGATTGTGGTACTCGAAGACAAAGATGGAGACGGGGTAGCCGAAAGCTCTCATGTTTTCGTTCAGGAAAATTCCTTCATCTCGCCCCTTGGAATTGCAGTAGTCGATAACAAAGTCATTGTCTCACAACCCCCCGATTTACTTGTTTATACTGATGTGGATCGAAATCTTCGATTCGATGAGAATGTCGATAAACGCGAAGTTTTACTCACCGGATTTAGCGGGAATAATCATGATCATAGTTTACACTCCGTTACTGTGGGCCCGAATGGACAATATTATCTAAATTTTGGAAACAAAGGAGCACAGGTAACTGATAAAGAGGGCTGGCAATTAAACGCGGGAAGTTTTTATTCCATGAAGCAGATTTCCGGAAAACCAAGTTCGGATGGCCAGATTTACCTGGGAGGGGTTGCGTTTCGAGTCAATCAGGATGGTACTGGGATGCGTCCCATCGGCCATAACTTTAGAAACTCCTATGAGCAGTCCATCAGTTCGCTGGGAGATGTTTTTCAAAATGATAACGATGATCCACCCGCCAGCCGTACGGCTTGGTTAATGGAATATGGAAACATGGGCTTCACTTCAAAGGATGGACTAAGGAGATGGGGAAGTGATAAAATGCCCGGGCAAACCACGCAGGTTGCCGAATGGCGGCAGGAGGATCCAGGTATCGTGCCAGCCGGCGATGTTTACGGAGGAGGCTCTCCCACTGGTATCGCTTTCTATGAGAATGGAATCATGGAAGACCGGTTTGGTGGTTATGTGATCAGTTGTGAACCTGCCCGTAATGTTCTTTTTGGATACCACCCCAAACCTGAAGGTGCAGGTATTGCCCTACCCCAACGGGATATTTTTCTGACCAGTAATCCGAAGAAAAATTTTGCTGGTGCTGATTTCGCGAGTGCCGGTCGGATCAATGGATTAATCAATTTATTCCGCCCAAGTGATGTGTGTATCGGGCCGGACGGTGCGATCTATGTTGCCGACTGGTTTGATGCCCGGGTAGGCGGCCACGGGACGCGGGATGTGGGACAGACAGGTGCCATATATAGAATCGCACCCAAGGGTGTCCAATTATCCATTCCCACTGTTGATAGTAACTCCATTGCCGGACAAATTGAGGCTCTCCAAAATCCTTCTCCCAATGTTCGTGAGATTGGACGTTCAAGATTGGAGAGAGCTGGAAAAAAAGCCATACCCGCTGTAAGTCAACTCCTCAATCATTCCAATGAATTCATTCAGGGACGGGCAATTTGGTTGTTGGCTAAGCTCGGATCCGACGGTCTAAAAATCGTCGAATCTCAACTTGAAAATCAAAATCCAAAAATCAGAGTTTGTGCATTCCGTGCCCTTCGTCATGAGAATCATCGTATGCTCGAACATGCAGGAAAACTAGCCAAGGATTCTTCGCCCCTTGTTCGTCGGGAAGTGGCTCTAGCTATGCGGTATGAGCCCTTTGAAAAAGCTCGGGAGATCTTACTCGAAATTGCAAGGAGATACGATGGGCAGGATCGTTATTATGTGGAAGCTTTTGGTATTGGCTGTACTGACAAAGAGGAAAAAATTTATTCGGTATTAAAGAAAAACATGGGAGCAAAAAACTATAATTCAAAGTATGCTGGTTTGGTTTGGCGACTCCATACGGTATCCGCCATACCCGAAATCAAATCATGGGCACTCGATGAGAAACTGGATGATAAGATTACCCGATCCATGCTCTTTGCTTTAAGTCTGATCGACGCTCCCCAAGCAGCCAAGGCCATGATTAGCATCGCAAAAAATGCAAATAATGAAACCTCTTCTCTCGCCAAAGCTTTTATTGATAAACGCGATCAGGGTATTTGGAATAAATACCAAGCCAAGGACTTACTTAATGGTAAAAGTTCCTCTGAAGCTATTTATGTCGATCGCATTGCACCCACTTCATTCGGCCCTGAAACCAAACTTCCCCAAGCAGATGAAATCCTTGCCCTTTCAGGGGACCCAGATCATGGAAAGCAACAAATTGGCCGCTGTTATGTCTGCCATAAAGTTGGTTCTGTGGGTGTGGAATTTGGTCCGACTCTGGCCGGTTGGGGAAGCGGGCAGAACCGGGAGACTATTCTCAAAGCTATCACCGATCCATCCGCCGATTTGGCTCATGGTTATGAAGGTACCGAGTTATTGGTCAAAGGAGATAAACGAATTCAGGGATTCATTCAGGCGGAAGGCGATCCATTAGTCATTCGAGTATTTGGGGGTGAGGATTTGGTTATTGCAAAATCGGATATTAAATCTCGTAAAAAAATGAATTCCTCCCTTATGGCTCCGGCATCGCGCCTCGGACTTGATGCCCAGCAACTTCGGGATATCGTGGAATATCTGAAGTTGAACTGATCACCATCAGGTGCTTTCTTAATAAATTTTATGACTGATTTTATTTTCCAACTGGAAAGTACTTACACGAAACTACCCCAGGTACTTTTTTCCAAATTATCTCCCACTCCGGTCCGTCAACCTGGGGTTGTTCTTTTCAATGAAAAACTGGCCAATGAGATAGGACTTAATCTTTCTGACATGAGTAAGGAAGTGCGTGCTGATTTGTTTGCCGGAAACTTCGTACCCGAAGGAACTGAGCCCTTTGCACAAGCCTACGCCGGGCATCAATTCGGAAACTTTACCATGCTAGGAGATGGAAGGGCGATTGTTCTCGGAGAACACCTGACTCCCTCCGGGCAACGACTAGATTTGCAACTCAAGGGTTCGGGGAGAACGTCCTATTCCCGGGGTGGAGACGGACGGGCTGCCCTTGGCCCCATGCTTCGTGAATATATCATTAGCGAAGCCATGCACGCTCTGGGTATCCCCACCACGAGGAGTTTGGCAGTCGTAACCACCGGAGAAAAAGTATACCGGGAAACCGAGTTGCCCGGTGCAATCCTTACCCGGATCGCCGGTTCACATATTCGGGTAGGAACATTTGAATTTACATCGCTTCAAGAGGATAAGCAGGTTACTCA
>CAWVXY010000081.1:0-8513 GCA_963934295.1 uncultured Opitutia bacterium | reverse complement strand
TTTGAGAATCCCACCGATGCAGATGCTAATAACACCTACGAAATCTGGTTCCGTGCCAATGATGGGAATGGTGGATTTGACGAAAAACGCCTCACTATTCGGGTGACTAATGTGGTGGAGGACAATGATGGAGACGGCACCGAGGACGCCTACGATTCCGATGATGATAATGACGGATTTTCCGACAGCGCCGAAATTGCCTACGGCTCCAACCCATTGGATGCAAACTCCACCGCCAATGCCTCCCCCTCCGACTTAAACACAAGCACTCCACTCCAAATTGCGGAAAACCTAACGATTGGGTCTATTGTCGGCCAACTGACTGCCACCGATCCGGATGCCAACTCAACTCTCACATTCGGACTGGTCAATCAAGGTGGTCAAAGCCCAGCGGATGCGATGGACAATCATCTATTTTCCATGGATTCTAACGGCACCCTCAAAACGGCCGCCGTTTTTGATTTCGAATCCAATTCTTCTTTCACTATAAATGCGAAAGTCCGGGACCAATACAATGTAACCATTAGAAAAACTTTTACCGTCCAAATTACCAATATCGTGGAAGATTTCGATAGCGACGGCATTGAGGACGCCTACGATCCCGATGATGATAACGACGGCTTTTCCGACACCGCAGAACTTGCCTACGGTTCCAATCCATTGGATGCCAATTCAACTGCCAATACCGCTCCCACTCAATTAATTGCAGATTCTAACCTGACAATCATGGAAAACAGCCCAATTGGTTCCACCATCGGTACATTCTCTGCTCAGGACATCGACTCCAAGACCACCCTCACCTACTCCCTCATCGAAGGAAATTCATCCACCCAGAGCCAAGTATTTTCTCTCGATCCAAACGGAACACTCACTTCCGCAATCCTATTTGACTACGAATCCAACCGGACTACCTATTCAATCACCGTCCGTGTATCCGATCAATTCAATGCATCGATTCAAAATACATTTGCTGTCTATGTACTCAATGATCCAAGTGACGATCCACAACCCTCCATTGAATCGAATCAAACTACGGAACCAGTCATCGATCAAAACCAAACAGATCATAATCAGACTACCCCTCCCATTATCGATCAAAACCAAACCGATTCTAATTCTACAACCGCCCCCATCGTGGATCAAAACGCCACCCCGACTTCTGAAAATAACCAGACTATCGTGGTACAACCCAAGCCCGTTACTCCGGTCAAACCCGATACCAACCAAACCAAAACCTACTGGTGGACTCCCCTTCCAGAAACTATGGAAGGATGGCGCACATCGCCCTGGTTTGGTTCCTTCCGCCCCTTCCCCAGTTCCTGGCTCTATCATACCGAACTCGGCTGGATGCATGCCACCCATGGAGAGAGCGGAGACCTTTGGCTATGGAATCAGGAATTTGGCTGGCTCTGGACAGCTAACGGTGTATTTCCCCACCTATTTAACCACACTTCTGCCAACTGGATCTATTTCCTGAAAAAACAGGATGGCAAAGCCCATTACTACGACTATACCACCGAATCATTAAAGTAGCCCCCTTGTCATTGCGAGGAGGCACTCCCAGTGCCGACGCGGCAATCCACTTTCACCTTTTAAATCGACCATCCCATGGAATCAGTCGGAAATAACTCCTCCTTAATTTATTTCCAAAACCTCGATCTCATCATCCTTATCAAAAGACTTAATCGCATTTTCATGGAGCAGAAATCTTTGCTCAGCAAAGTCAACTGGTTGATTACCGAAACGAATCCAAAGAATTTTGGGCGGTATTCCAAATAATCGATTCCAATCAATAAAATCCGCATCCTGCGTCACCAGAACAAAATCATTTTCCTTCGCATATTCCCAAACCTGTAAATCTGTTGCGGTATTCAGACCCGCCGCACTTGCACTTATTGAGCCTGGAAATATCGCAGACAGGCGCTTGGGTAGCTTAAAACTTAAATTATGGTCGAAGAGTAGTTTCATGCACTCGCGAGCACACGCTCACGATCTGCAACAAAAGAAAGACAGGCATTTAGATCATCCTGAGTAAGATCAGGGTGCTCCTCAATAATCAATTCCTTACTCATTCCGGATGCCATCCAGCCCAAAACATCATAGACTGTAATCCGAAGGTTTCGAATACAAGGCTTACCCCCTCTTTTGCCTTTTTGAATGGATATAATCTCACGATAGCTTTTCACGATAAATGCATATTACCTTAATTCATCCAAAAAATCGATTAATTTTTCCTAATTGATCTCCTTACTTGTCATTGCGAGGAGGCACGCACGATGCCGACCCGGCAATCTACTGCCCAACTAAAAAAACGACCTTATAGAAACATCAAGAATTTAGGAGGCGAGACTCTTCGATCTTTCGAATGAAAAATCCTCAATATTTGCCTTCTCTCCCGCATGTTCGAGAGTCATGGAAACTAGATTTCCATGCTCGTCCAAGTCAAGGTACACATTTTCCGATACCTCGCGGGTTTCCACCACTTTCTTTTCAGTGAAATGAATCAACGCAGTATCTGTATCCTCAAAGTAGTTAATTTTCATGTTTCTTTCTCCTTTTATAATCTCGGTCAAAAAAATGCGTTATGAACAGTGATTCCGTCTTCAAGCAGAACTACCCTTAAATACTTAGATAATTCATTCACCCAAGTCCACCTTCTTATTCTTCCATCCGATTGAATCACTTGGTCTTCCGGATTATTAATCGCGGAAAGTATCCATTCATCAAGAATCATCGACCGGTCCGGTCTTTTTCTGGTAAATTCAAAATACTGAGTCGTTTTCATCCGAAACTCAAAACTCGCGCAAACGCACCTAATCAACAACCTAAAATGTACTCCTATCAAAATTTAATCCCCTTGTCATTGCGAGGAGGCACCCACAGTGCCGACGTGGCAATCCACTTTCACCTGTAGGCGAATTAAACTCACCCCAAAGTACTCCAATTCGCCCTCCTTGTCATTGCGAGAAGGGAGCGAAGTGACCGACGCGGCAATCCACTGTATGCAATCGACGCATCCCATCAGTACGGTAAGATTTGCTGAACTAGTCGATCGCCACGGACTACACCCTCGCGATGACGAGAGTAGTAAGGATAGAATTGAACAAAATATTGTCATTGCGAGAAGGCACCCCCAGTGCCTACGCGGCAATCCATCGTGTCTCGGGGAACGCGAACAGCTTGTCTCTTCGTTTACTGGATCAAAGTGGATCGCCACGGGCTACACCCTCCCGATGACAAAGCACTCGGAATCTACTCCCCACTAACACCATTACCCATTTATTCCCGTAAAAAAATCCTTTAGTAAAATTCAATGATAAGATAAACTATTGACTCAATCCTTAAAAATTAAGTAAAAAGAGTAATTAAATAACACAATCTTCCGTGCTTACGAAGATATGACATACAGTTCAGCGGGCAAAGAAATTACTTTTTCAAACTCCACCAAGTTTGAATGTTACCAAGTATTCCCCTTTTTCACACATTTTTATTTAAATTATCTCCGTGCTAAGTACGATTTACCCCATTTTGGCTAAGTTAATATAACTATGTTTCACTATACTTTTCCGACTTCCATGAAAACTACTCTTTCTTTTATTCTTTGTACTTTGCTTCTTGGAACCACCCTAGCCCACGGGGCAACTGTCATGGTAACTCCAGGAGAGAATTTACAAACTGCTCTCAATTCGGCTAATCAAAATGATCACATAAAAATATTGCCCGGTACTTTTTCAGGACAATACCAAATTGTAGATAAAAATATAACTATTTCCAAATCCGGAGGCACCCCAAACCTTACAAAACTTACCCTTGATGGGGGTGCGGTGACCTTGATCGGTTTACAAATCGGGCAAATTGTAAGTTCCGATTCCAGCGAACAAAATGGCAACCATTTAGTTCATCAATGCGAAGTTGGAAATATCGAGAGCAATACATCCGCTATTACCGTTCAGTATTCCGATGTGGGAAGCATGCTCATTAACAAAAAAGGAACAGTCACGGGTTGTACCTTTGATGGTGGCGGAGGTGGAGGGGTTGGCATTACGGTGAGCGGTGCGGGATCCGATGCTATCATTCAGAATTCAATCATTCGAAATTATTCCCTTTCCACTCCTTCCCTAATCAACAATTCATGCATTGGGATTTTGGTAAGCAATAGTGCAACAGCAACCATCCAAAATAATATCATTCATTCCTGTAATGATAGAAACAAGGATGGCAGCGAAGTAGACTCAGGGGTCGGAATTTTTACAGGAGATACTTCATCCTCTAGAATTTTCGCAAATATAATTTGGGATTGCTTCATTTCTTACCATCAGAGTGGACTAACTAGTGGAGACTCTTTAACAAAACTATCAACTCAAAGTTTTGGATCTCATAACGTATTGTGGGATAAGGTGGATACTAGACCCGTAAAAATGAATCTTAACACTTGGAACATTAATAATCTAACCAGAGGAAACGGAAATCTATCCAACTCCATTATGTCTGACCCCAAATTCGTGGATTGGGAAAATGGAAATTACCAACTCCAATCCAACTCCCCCTGCATCGATGCCGGCCCACCCGATCCTCGCTACAATGACCGGGACGGCTCCCGTAATGACATTGGCATGTTTGGTGGACACAATTTTATTCTCAATGGAAAAACCACGGACAAACCGATCGTGCTCGGATTGGATGTTGCCCCGATTGCCGTCCCCGTCGGAGGCAGTGTCACCATTGAATCCACCGGAGCCACCGTGAAGTAAAATTTTTGATCATGAAAAATTCAATCCTCACCTTTTTCCTCAGCCTCATCCTCGGAACCACCCTCGCCCACGGGGCGGTGATAGCAGTTAATTCCGGAGAGGTACTTCAGGACGCAATTGACTCAGCCAGCTCAGGCGATGAGTTGGTGCTTGCCGATGGGGTATACAACACAGCTACCATCATCAATAAAACCTTAATTCTCAGAAGTATTTCAGGCAGTGCCCAGATTCACTCTATCAAATTTACAGGGGTAACGCAGGGGTCTTTAGTCAAAGATATTCGAGTGACCAATGATTTTGAGTCCAATCAAAGCAAGGTCAGGTTTTACAACTGTGAAATAAGTGGTGATGTAAATGCCACAAATTCAGTCGTTGAATTAATTGAGACCAGTGTGGCTGGGGATGCAAATTTTACCGGTATTGGTTTTAATGGAGGTTTATCGAACACCTTGCTCTTTCGTGCCACTATCAATGAAAAACTCACCTGCGAGACTGCAAAATCCAATATCTCCTACTGCCTCATCCGCTATGCCAAAATTGCGGGCCACTCGGAAATTACCGGCAATGAATTTAATGGTCGTGCACTCAAAGCCATTGGAATTGATATTCGTGGCAGTTCGACCAATGCAATCGTTAGAAACAACCGCATTCATGACTTTTGGGTAAATTCGAGCATTAGTCTTGAGAATGTATTAATTGGAGTACGGGTCAGCGAAAATGCACGGGCTGAAATTTCCAATAATTTATTCCATAACATTGGAGACACAAACGGACAAGGTTCGGAAAAAAAAATCGGGATGGGGGTTTATGTTGTTTCCACCAGTGCCACAAAAATTGCAGGCAATATATTTTGGAGTATTACTGCCCATCAATTGCCAGGATCTGAAATTGGGAATACCATAATTTATGCACCCAATGAAAATGTTACCATAACCAACAATGTTTTTTGGAAAAAAGATGTTCTCACTACCGCAAATTTTGTCATGGGAGGTGCGGTCAATACCGATGCGGTAATTGCAGATCCTTTATTCACCGATCTGGCCAATGAAGATTTTTCCTTGGCTTCCGATTCCCCCGCGATTGATGCGGGTCCCGGAGGTTCTGTTTACAATGACCGGGATGGTTCCCGCAATGACATCGGTATGTTTGGCGGTCACAATTTTATTCCCGATGGACGGACCACCAATAAACCGATCGTGCTCGGTCTGGATGTTGCCCCCATTGCCGTCCCCGTCGGCGGTAGTGTCACCATTGAATCCACCGGAGCCACCGTGAAATAATTTCTTTGATCATGAAATCTTCCATCCTCACCTTTTTCCTCAGCCTAATTCTCGGAACCGCCCTCGCCCACGGGGCGACCCGGTTCGTTCAACCCAACGATGTCTTGCAGGATGTGATTGATGCATCCTCCTCTGGCGATGTCATTGCCATTGTCAAAAGTCCCTGTGGCACGGGTAGTATTCAGGGGAAAGATCTGACTCTTCGCGGAGTAAATGATGTGATGCCGGTGATTGGCACGCTTGATATCAACAACAGTAAGGTCAACCTACTCAAGGTACAAGTCGGAGCACTGAATGTCAGCGAAAGTAGTGGTCAGAAGTCCCATCTCTTTGCCCATGCCTGTGACCTGCTCGGTTCAATCGATAATAATGCATCCACCACCCGTATCCAGTACTGCAAGGTGTATCGATTAAAGATTCATAAACAGGCAGAAATTGTGGGCTGTGAATTCAACGGCAATCAAAACAAGGGGATTGGAATTGAAGTCATGTCTACGGGTCGGGCTACCATAAACAATAATAGGATTTACGATTATAGCGGATCTCAAAAACACGGTCTTGGATCAGAATACGAAATGATTGGAGTTAGGGTTAGATCCGGAGCGATTGCATCAATTGAAAATAACATCATTTATAATTGTAGGAATTCTTATAATGAATGGAACCAAGGACCTGATTCTTACTCACGGGGCATTGGCATTTTAGCTGAGAGTCAAGCTATTGTGTCAATCATTGGAAATGGAATTTGGCGATGTGGGAATAAATCATATAGAGGAGCACCTCAATCCGCTCTTGTAAACGCTCCAGCCAATGCGGTTATTGAGCACAACCTCCTTTACAACGATGCTGATACATTGCGTAAAATAACCGGTGGTTGCCAATCCTTCTACGAGATTGATGCCGATCCGAAATTTACCGATCTTGCCAATGGGGATTTCACCCTCGCCTCCGACTCCCCCTGCATCGATAAGGGTCCACCCGACGCCCAGTACAAGGACCACAATGGCTCCCGTAATGACATCGGAATGTTTGGCGGCCACAATTTTATTCCTGATGGAAAGACCACCAATAAGCCGATTGTGCTCGGTCTGGATGTTGCCCCGATTGCCGTACCCACGGGTGGTACCGTCACCATTGAATCCACCGGAGCCACCGTGAAGTAAATTTTTGATCATGAAATCTTCCATCCTCACCCTTTTCCTCAGCCTAATCCTCGGAAGCAGCCTCGCTCACGGAGCGGTATTTACAGTCAATGTTGGGCAAACTATCCAATCTGCTATCGACAGTGCCAGTTCAGGAGATGAAATCATAGTGAACGGAGCCTTTTTTGATGAAGACCTCATAATTAACGGAAAAAACCTTACCCTCCGAAAACAAAACTTAATCCCCGAAATCAAGAGCATTTCCTTCAACAATGCATCTGGTATATCAATTCTCGAGGGACTGAAAGTCCAACAGAAGCTTAATGCGTCTGATTCCGACTTACAAATCACCAATGTAGATTTTGGCGGTGATCTAAATACAACCAAATCCAGCCTACGAATTACTGGTTGTGATATTATCGGGTTTGTCTTGGTTAACAGAGGAAACTTAACTATCACTAAGTCCGACATTCATCAAAATGTTACTATCAACCAAGGAAGTTTAAAACTAATCAAATCCACGGTGGATAAAGATGTATCAATTAATCATTCCAACAATTCTTCTGGCTCTCCCACCCGTACCATCATCGGTCAGTCGACCATCACAGAAAAGCTCACCAGTAAGGCCTCCAATTCATTGATTTCCTACAACACAATCCGTCACTCCACTTTTGACGGAAATGCAACCATAATTGGAAATGATTTTGCCGGTCGAAACCTAGAAGGAATTGGAATTGATTTAAATGGTACCAATTCTAGGGTTCAAATCTTAAATAATCGAATACATGGTTATGCATATAACTCGAATGCCAATACATCTTATGTTTGCATCGGTATTCGTGTGGGGGTGTCAACTAGTGCAGAAATTATCAACAACCTTATCTACAGTTGTTTTGACAACCACAACAACGGCACAGAAAACACGGTTGGTATAGGTATTTTCGTACAATCATCTTCAGGGAACAAGATTTTGGGCAACGCAATTTGGAATTGTTATGTGAGACAAGGCACGGGTAGTTATCCAGGGAATAGATTAATTTGGGCACCTGCATTTGGTACCCTTGTTCAAAATAATCTTTTTTACAGACAGTCAAATGATCAAAGTTCAATTCATGTTGGCGGGGGCGTATTTGCGAAAGACACCATCGAGGGAAACCCGAAAGTCAATCCAGACGGCACTCTTGAATCGACCTCCCCCTGTATAAACAAAGGTCCCCCCGATGCCCGATTCAACGACCGGGACGGTTCCCGTAATGACATCGGCATGTTTGGCGGGCACAATTTTATACCGAATGGAAAAACGACCAATAAACCCATCGTGCTCGGTTTGGATGTCGCTC
>CAWVXY010000080.1:0-8551 GCA_963934295.1 uncultured Opitutia bacterium | reverse complement strand
GCCCGATGAGACAAGCCAATTGCATCAAGTAACTTCTCGACTCTTTCCCTGCGTTCTCTTTTGGACATATCAACTAACTGAGCAGGGAATTCTATATTTTCCATCGCTGAAAGTGTGGGCAAAAGATGAAAGGATTGAAAAACATACCCGATTGCCTGTCGCCTGATTTGCTCAAGATTTTTTGGGCTCATATCGTTAAGGGATACACCACCCAAAATGATTTCTCCCTGGTCCATTGATTCAATCCCACAAATACAATTGAGCAAAGTGGATTTACCACTACCACTGGGGCCCATTAATGCAACCCGTTCACCAATATCTAATTTTAGATCGACCCCCTTGAGGACATCAACCTGTCCAAACGACTTATGGACCGAGTTTACCTCCAGGGCAAATTTTTGAACACTCTCCGCATGCGGGGATGAAGGGGAAGAAATCATCCACATATACTACTGATGGTAGACAAAAAGTCCAAAAGGGAATTATAAAATGTACTAAAAACCCTCTGAAAAGTAACTCCTGCTCGATTATATAAAATTAAAACCTATCTTCGGTTATTTACTAAATGACTAAACCATGGTTGAAAATTTTTATGACAAGATTTCTCATATTCTTTAGTTTTTTATCCTCATTTCTCTTTGGACAAAATCCGCCCTATGATATTTCTCCAGAAGCGGAACCCCCGTACTTTCGGGTAAGATACGAAGCTTCTGTAAAACCTGGCGAACTCATATTTCCGGTACAATATACCATTTGGATCCCAGAAGGGGTCAAAAAACTGAAAGGCGTGGTGGTTCATCAGCACGGATGTGGAGAAGGATCTTGCAAGTCCGGACTGACCGGTGCGTGGGATCTTCACTGGCAAGCCCTCGCCAATAAACATGACTGCGCCCTGCTCTCCCCGACTTATGAACAACCCGGTAAAGCGGATTGTCAAATGTGGTGTGATCCTCGAAATGGATCCTATAAGACCTTTTTAAAAAGTTTGCATGATCTGGGCAAAATGAGCGGACATACCGAATTAAGTAAGGTGCCGTGGGCACTATGGGGACATAGTGGTGGTGGACACTGGGTGGGAGGAATGACCATGCTCTACCCCAATCGAGTAATCGCATGTTGGTTACGCTCTGGGGTTCCCATGTTGGAAGCAAATCCGGAGCGCCCCCAAATTAAACCGCATGATCTACCGGCAGATGTCCTTAAGGTTCCAATTATGTGCAACCCGGGAACAAAAGAGGGAGTCACTGAAAAAAAAGGGAGGTTTGCACGGGTTTGGCCCAGTAATGAGACCTTCTTCAAGAAAGTGAGAGGTGCAGGTGGATTAGTGGGGGTATCGATTGACCCGCTCAGTTCACATGAATGTGGAAATTCCCGCTACATGGCAATTCCCTGGTTTGATACCTGCCTCTCCGCCCGTTTGCCTAAAACCTCTGGAAAAAAACTTAGCCCCATGCCGACCAAAAATGCATGGCTCGCTCCCCTGTTAGGTAAGAAAGCCCAACCCAAATCAAAATTTCAAAGGAACCCACTCGAAGCAGTCTGGTTACCGAATGCAAAAATTGCCCAGACCTGGATGCAATTCGTAGAGGACACTAAGATCATAGATCTAACACCTCCCCCATCTCCCACCCACATAAAAAGAAAAGGGAAGCAATTATCCTGGAAGGCGGAAGCAGATTTGGAAAGTGGAATTTCCCACTTTCTGATTAAGCGAAATGGAAAAGTAATCGCACAGGTACCGGAGGACCCCACGAATAAATTCGGGCGTCCTTTATTTCAGGGTCTTCTATACAGCGATACTCCAATAATGCCGCTCACAGAAATGGTTTTCATTGATGAGTCAGCCGATAGTGAGAAGAAATATAATTATCAGATTATTTCGGTTAATACTGTCGGACTAAAATCTAAATAAATCTAATCAAGGTTAGTCTGTAACCATCCTATCACTGCCTCAATCATAGGCTTCTGTCCACCCTCGGAAAAAACATGATTAGCCCCCTTAATCTCAACTAGTTTCTTGGGTTCGGATGCGAGGGAATATGCTTCTTGGGAATCGTCTATTAAGACCACATCATCCGCAGTTCCGTGAACAAGCAACCAGGGCACCGTGATCTGAGCGGCTTGGGGGGCGGTGGAATGAATGCTTTTCAAATCATTTTTAAAAGCAGAGGAAAGTGGACAGTCTGGTTCCTCCCACATACAGCCAGTATCAGGTGTTTCCTCCCCGAACTCAGTATCATAAAATTTTTCTGTGCTTACCATTCCGGCTAACGAGATAAGGAATTTGATCCGCGAATCCTTGGCCGCAGTCAATACTCCGACTGCCCCTCCCATACTATGACCGGCATAAATAGCCCGATAATTTTTTTCTTCCACCACGGATAAAACTGCCTGTAAATCATCCACCTCCTTGGAAATCGTACAGTCCCGAAACTGACCATCGGAATCTCCATTGCCGGCGAAAGAAAAGCGAATCACATTTATGCCGGAAGCCGAAACAGCATCGGCTAAAGCAACCACAAACGGTCTGTCTTTATTTCCAGTGACTCCGTGACCAATGAGTAAAAGGTCACGGCAATTCGCCGAACCTTCATGAAATGTGTAATCGAGCGTTTCCCCGAGCTTGTTTTTTATTGTTCCAAACATCAGAGCAGGCATATTCCAAGTTGAGGGATGTTGGCAAGTTAAGTTTATCATAGCCAATCCATTCCTAGAATTAACAACGATCTGTATTTACCATAATTCAGCAAAAAAAGAAATTTATTCGACTTAGGCAAAAAGAGTAGGCATTCAATGAGAAGTTTTAATTAATTTTACAAAAACGAATATTTATGAATTCAAAAGAGAAGAAAATCGGATTGGTCGGGGTTGGGCGAATGGGGGCAAATATGGCCCGAAATTTAAAAGATAAAGGGTACCATATCAGTTGTGTAAATGATGTGGACAAAGGTATTGCCAGAGCATTGGCGGAGGAATTAGGTTGCAATCACGCAAGTACCTTGGCCGAGATAACGGCAAAATCTGATATCATTTTGACAGTCGTGACCAACGATGAAGCGATGGAAGCAATCTTTTTTGACTCTGATGACAATTTGTTCAAAGAGGCAACCGGCAAACTTTTTATTAACTGCGCCACCCTCTCGCCTGCAATGCATATTAAACTTCAGACAAAAGCATCTGAGGTGGGTGCCCAAACTTTGGAAGGTTGCATGGCATCAAGTATCACTCAGGCACGTGAAGGTACCCTTTACCTAATGATCGGGGGAAAACGTGAAGTTTTCGAAAGTGCAAAAGATTTACTGGATGACCTGAGTATAAACCTACGCTTTGTGGGGGAAGCCGGCCGGGCTGCCCAGGTAAAGGCTTTGGTTAATATGGTTATGAATATAAACACCGCTGCCCTTGCCGAAGGCTTGGGCATTGGTGATGCCCTTGGGCTCGACCTTAAGATGCTTTGTGAAATTTTTTCCCAGACCGGGGCCAATTCACGCGTACTTGAAACGGATGCGGATGACATGCTCGATCGCGATCATGAATGTTATTTTTCGGCTGATCATGCAGCCAAGGATTCTGGGATCGCAATCTCGGTGGCCGAGGAGGCAGGTATTAATGTACCACTCGCAAAAGCAACTCTTGCCCAATATCAAAAGATGGTTGAACTTGGCCTCGGCGAACTTGATAAGTCGGGTATCGCTGAATTGACCTTCAAGGGCCGGGGTTCAGGGAGTTAAGTTTCCTTATACTTTGCTGAGGAACCCCTGCATTCTTCAACCGGGTATTTTTCGGCATTTTTTTGAATTTTTTGTTTCACAATATCAGAAACAGAAAGATTGTTTCTTTCTGCCAACATTAGGGCATAAGCAAAGACATCAGCTAATTCCTCTTTTAAGCGCTCTCTGTCAATATTCTTTGACTCAGAATCTTTTTTCCAAAGAAATAATTCGTTCAATTCAGCAGCCTCTATGGAGAGAGCAAGGGCAAGGTTTTTTGAATCATGAAATTGTCCCCAATCCCGATCATCCCTGAACTTAACCAGTAAATCAATCAGCTCCTGAATATCGCTCATAAAGAAATATTCACTTTGGATACCACCTCATTCGCTTTTTCGCGTGCCTCTTCAATCGAATCTGCCCGGGCAAGTGCCACCCCCATTCTTCTTTGACCATGCACTTCGGGTTTTCCAAAAAGGCGAAGTTGGGTATCGGGGGTAAGAAGTGCCTGATCTAAATTACCGAAAGAAACATTTGATGATTCGCCCTCGACTAAAATTACACTGGAAGCCGATGGACCAACCTGACGAATAACGGGGATGGGTAAACCAAGGATTGCCCGAGCGTGCAGTGCAAATTGTGATAGATCCTGAGAAATCATCGTGACCATTCCCGTATCATGGGGTCGTGGAGAAACTTCACTAAAAAGCACCTCTTCCCCTTTGATAAAAAGTTCAACACCAAAGACTCCGTATCCACCAAGGGCATCTGTAATTGCTTGTGCATAATGTATTGCTTCTTGTTTTGCAGTTGCTGACATCGGCTGAGGTTGCCAGGACTCACGGTAATCTCCATCCACTTGCACATGCCCGATTGGATCACAAAAGGATGTTCCACCGGCATGGCGAACGGTTAACTGAGTAATCTCATAATCGAATTCAACAAATCCTTCCACAATAACCTTCCCCCCTCCGGAACGACCACCTTCCTGAGCATAGTTCCAGGCCTTTTCAATCTGATCTGATGAACGGATAGTACTTTGACCCTTTCCGGATGAACTCATAATGGGCTTCACCACACAGGGCATTCCAATCGTTTCCACAGCCTGCCGAAATTCCTCCGCGGTTGTAGCGAAAAGAAAGGGAGATGTTTTTAATCCGAGTTCCTCTGCAGCAAGCCGGCGAATACCCTCCCGGTTCATTGTTAACTGAGTTGCCCGGGCAGTAGGAATAACCGTAACCGAACCAGCGGCTTCCATTTCAGCCAAAGTATCCGTGGCGATAGCCTCCACTTCAGGCACAATTAAATCCGGTTTCTCCAGTTCGATCACCCGTTTAAGCTCCTGTCCGTCGAGCATGGAAATAATATGGCACCTGTCCGCAACCTGCATTGCAGGTGCGGCTGCATAGGAATCGACTGCAATGACCTCAACACCATACCGTTGCAATTCAATCACCACCTCCTTCCCCAATTCACCAGAACCGCAGAGAAGGATTTTTTTAGCTAAATTTTTAAAGGGAGTTCCAATGGAAATTGACATCGTAATACTTTACAAGAGCAGACGCCTCCATGGTCGAGCCAAAAAATCAATCTTCGGTCTCTTCAAGAACTGCGCCTTTTATCAGTCGGCAAAATTCCTTCTTTGAAACTTCAATCACATCCGATTCCTTAAATTTCGCTTTATGGGAGTGCTTGTATTGAATCGTCATTCGGGCCCACTCTGTAATCCGATAACTATCTTTACCTTTTACCCAAACCTGCCCCTGCTGTAATTTCATGGTTTAATATATATCAGCACTTTGTCAAAGGTACGATGTAATAAACTACTGATGTAACAGGTTACAAAATTAGAATGATCTTATAATAGAATAAAAGCTCAATTTCTTTTAAACTTCCCTAAGTAACTCAACAATAAACAAATACTGAAAGGAAAAAATGACAGAAGAGAATAATGATTTAGCCGGCAGAGGCGCACGTCTTGGAGCAGTTATAATCGATGCACTAATTATATTCCCTATTTTATTTGGAATAGCTAAAGCCACTGGATTTTGGGACACCATGTTACCCAGACTTGCAAATGGAATACCATTATCCAAGGAGGAGCACATTATGGCATTTCTCGTTGGGCAAGCCCTTTTCCTCGTCCTAAACGGTGTATTTTTAGTTAAAAATGGACAGACGATTGGGAAAAAAATTATGAATATTAAAATTGTTAATATGGAAAGAAAACAAGTTAGTATAATCAATCTATACACTCTTAGATATCTTGTTTTTTCTCTCGTTAATCAAATTCCTACAGTCGGCTCACTTATCAACCTTGTTAATATATTGTTTATTTTTGGAAAAGGACGAAGATGCCTACACGATCGGATTGCCGGAACTTGTGTAATTAAAGCTAAATAATATTTTTCATATGGGGTATGTCGGGCGATCATTCCTAAGGTGTTGTTTAAAATTAAATCAAAAACTTGAAAATTTTTGATTGAAGTAATGGCTAACAATCGACTTTTTTAAGTTTCGTCTTATTGGTCAAAACCCACTTCCTGTGAAAATATTCTTATTCCCCAAATTTATTTGTGCCGCCCTTGCTTTACTTGTGTATGGCAAAAAGGGCTCACTTCTCTCGGCAAATGAACATGCTCCCAAGCCTGCTTACGCACAGAATGGTTATTTAACCTTCGACCTAAAACCGATGGGGAGCATTGAACGCCCCCTTTTGCTGCGCACATTTGCACCTACACTTGGTTTATCCAAAGACTTGGTATTACCAAACCATTCACAAGGTCTGCCATCGCCCAAGTACAGTCCACGCAGTGGAAAAGAGGCAACGAAGCAATACCAACCGATAGATGGTATTCCTGCTGCTATAGCAGTCAACCTGGGTAAGCCTCTTTCGTATGTCTGGGACACTACTGAATGCCGCCTGCTTTATGCCTGGACTGATGGATTCCTTGATATGAAAAATTACTGGGGTGATCGTAATAGCGGAAGAAGAAAAGGGTTTGGTTATGTCCCAAGGTTACATGGTTTCGTTTTTTACAAAGCAATAGGCAGGCATCCACTTTCCATTAATGGAAAATCGATCTCCGATATAGGGTCACCCAAGTATAGTGGTTATTCACTCGGTTCGGATCGTTTACCCGTTTATGAATTTGAAACGGGTTCGAGTAAAATTTCAATCAAGATACAACCCGGGCCATCCACACAGACTTTAAGACTGGATTTCTCATCTAAAAATAAAGAGGTTCTAGAATTTTCCTCACCCAGCACCCAGATCGAAGTTAAAAGCAAAACTGCGGGAAAACTTAGCATTGTAATACGACCCAACGCCGGTGAGCGGTTTTCATCCGAGGAGAAAAAAGAACCGATAAAAAAACCGACTACGGAAATTGGGGAAAAGCTATACACCTCTCTGGGTTGTATTGCCTGTCATTCTTTGGATGGCGGTAAAAACCACGGTCCCACGCTCAAAGATTCCTTCGGTTCCAAAAGGGAATTTTTAAAAGCTTCCTCTCTCGTTGTGGACGAAGCTTATATCCGTGAATCAATTGAAAATCCGATGGCCAAAACTGTTAAAGGGTACCTGACCGGAATGATGCCACCATACAAACTCCAAGAAGCAGAATACGATTCATTAATTCTGTTCATCAAATCGGTACGGTAAACATCAGACCTAAATAATCATGAAAACTATTCTTCTTCTCTCCCTTTGCCTGATATCATCAGGGTTCGCTTCGGTCTCAAGTTACACCATTGAAAACATTCCCTTCCCAGACGATATGCCCCCAGAGATCGGAGGTTTAGCGTTTGACAAAGACGGAAACTTGTATGCCTGTCTTCGTCGGGGCGATGTGGTGGTTACCAAGCCAAGTAAGGACCCAAAGGCAACCAAGTGGAAAATTTTTGCCACCGGTCTCCATAACCCGATGGGAATGGTACTGGTTGCACCCGGTCATATTCTCGTTTCTCAAATGGCTGAACTGACTGAGATCATTGACACCGATCAGGACGGAAAAGCCGACCGTTACAACAACCTGTCCACCGATTTTGGAATAAGTGGAAATTATCATGAAACGAACGCAATCTGTAGAGACGGTGACGGAGGATATTACATCGCGTTAGGCACTGCATCCCTCAATGGTCCCACTTTTCATACTCCCCGGGGTGACTATTCAAAGGAAGGCAGACGGGGCCGAAATTTTTCATCGAATCATCTACGGGGTTGGGTCGTTCATTACGACAAGAATGGCAAACTTACCCCCTTTGCGAGTGGCTTTCGGATGCACAATGGAATCACCCGTTCACCGAACGGAGAAATTTGGTGCGGAGATAACCAGGGAGACTGGCGTGGCGGTTCCCCCATTTATAATGTTCGTCCAGGCTCCTTTAATGGTCATCCATCAAGTTTGGTCTGGGATCCTGACCTGAAAAACTTGGGTACACCGATTTTTCTTCCCCGTAAAATGCTTGATGATCTGCACAACCAACCATCCGTTCAGTTAACCAGAAAAACGATGAGTTCATGTGGTGAACCTTTTATTATCGAAACCGAAAACTTTGGCCCCTTCAATGGACAGATGCTTGTACCGGACGAAAACGGGCGTAGAATTAACCGTGTAATGATGGAAAAGGTCGATGGTGCCTGGCAGGGTGCATCCACTCTTTTTCTAAATACCAAGGAATTACGCGCAGGTGGCGTTCGGATTGCCATGGATGCAAAAGGCAAATCAATTTATTATGCCTCCACCGCCCGAGGATGGCAAAGGCCTGATGAGGGACTGCAAAGAATTACCCACAATGGAAAAACACCATTCCATGTTAAAGACTTCAAAGCGACCACC
>CAWVXY010000079.1:0-8652 GCA_963934295.1 uncultured Opitutia bacterium | reverse complement strand
GCACCCAACCGCTTAAGGGCCGGAATTAATTCCCGCGATACCTTTTTTTCAATAACCGTCTCAAGGGCAACCCACGAATCATCGCTCAAGGGAGAAATAGTAGGTTTTCTTAGTGCAGGAAGATCTTTCAATACCTCATTAATTTCGGAACGTTTTAAATTAAGCTTTAGACCAACCTTTGAATCCGCCTGAAGAGCAGCTTCCAGCATCATTGCTATGTTTTCAATTTTTGCCTTTTTATCTTGGTTTGCCCAACTAGTTTTATTAGCCACCAGGACAGTATTTGTTTCCATCAGCACATCAATAACCCTCAATTTATTAGCACGAAGAGAACTGCCCGTTTCAGTGAGGTCAACAATCGCATCAACGAGTTCCGGTACCTTTACTTCAGTGGCACCCCAAGAAAACTCAACCTCTGCATCAACATTATTCTTAGCAAGATAAGAACGGGTAACATTAACTAATTCAGTAGCTATTGTCATTCCACTTAGATCAGAAACGGATTGAATTGGGGCAGATTCGGGAACTGCCAACACCCATTTTGAAATCCGATTCGAAGATCTACTATATACAAGATCTGCAACGATCTCCACATCAGAATTATTTTCCAAAACCCAATCTCTTCCTGTGAGCCCACAATCAAAAAAACCATCCTCCACATATCGACTCATCTCCTGAGCCCGAACAAAACGACCATCAATAGAAGGATCATCCCAACATGGCGTGTAGGAACGCGAACCCTTAGTAATGTGATATCCTGCTTTACCGAAAAGTTTGATAGTGGGATCTTCCAAACTTCCTTTAGGAAGACCAAAATTTAATAATGTGCTCATAAAAAGCGTTTTAAAACATCTTCTTTCAAAGATCTTAGCAAGTAAATTACCTAATATAAATTAATTCGCTGCATATCTTTTCTGTGCTTCCTCCCAAGATTTTTTCATCTCTAATTCAGTAAAGATTTCTTCCATCAATTCTAAATTGGGATGATTCGAATCAGACAAATCTAGTTCAATATCTGATTCCAACCGAACAAGTTCAATATTGCGCATCAAGTCAGCTCTTTTTTCGTAAACTATACTACAAAATCGCTTTGGGGTTATTCTTCCTGCATTTTGAATTATGTTTTCTAAATCACCAAATTCCTGGAGCCACTTACTTGCAGTTTTAGGCCCTACCCCATTTAATCCAGGGATATTATCGGCTTGATCGCCAATAATGGCTAGGTAATCCAATATTGCTTTGGGGGAAACACCAAATTTTTCTTTTACACCATCTTCATTTAATAAACGCCAGCCCAATCGGGGGTTAGCAGTTGGTGGTGGAAGCAGTTGTTCCACTCCCGTGCAAATTAACTGTGCTAAATCTTTGTCTGCACTTACAATTAAAACTTCTTCGTTTGATTTTTTATAAATTGCAACGGCAGAGGCAATTAAATCGTCTGCTTCTAACCCTGTCCGTTCACAGACACCATAACCAAGAGCTTTTGTGAGTTTCTTCACCCACTCTAATTGCTCACTAAAACCTTCAGGAGGTGCTCCCCTATTCTCTTTATAAGACGGAAGAAGTGCCTCCCTTCGAGTAGACCCTCCTTTATCAAAAAATACTTTAATCCCCGTGGGGTTCAAATCGTCTTCCAACTTCCAAAAGGAACGAAGCCATCCATGTACCATGTTTGTGGGAAATCCGTCAGAACGATTTAATTCCCGGATCCCATAAAAAGCTCGAAACGCTAAATTGTGTCCGTCACAAAGTAAAATTTTTGACATGTTTACTATTCATAAGCAGTTAGGAATAGAAGCAACCACAAAGAAAGCATAAGAACGATTTCAACCTAATAAGTAATTTTGAATAGAGGAAAATTTATACCAGTTCCCCTAAAACAAATTCAGGATTGGCCTGCTTTAGCCTTACATCAGCAAATTGACTGGCTAAACTAACATCCGAATTTTTAATGATAACTTTTGTATAGTTATCAGTATAACCAGCAAGAGTCTCATCCTTTGGGTTTTCCAAAAGTACGCGTCTTACCTTACCCTCTTGGGATTTAAAAAACTCCATTCGTTTAGAAGCAGAAATCCTTCGTAAGTGAGCACTTCTTTTTCTCCTTTCATCCATAGGAACCTGTTCTGGAATTTTAGCTGCAGGAGTCCCTTTTCGTTCAGAAAAAGTAAACACATGGCAATAAGCAAAAGGGAAATTCATAAATGTATCACAAGTTTCTCGAAAATTATCCACAGTCTCTCCAGGAAATCCCACCATTAAATCTGTTCCCAAACAAATATTTGGAACTTCGGAAGTAGCCCGATCAAAAAATTCCGCCATTTCTTCAAGTCCATATTTCCTCTTCATTCTTTTTAAAATTATATTACAGCCTGACTGCATGGGTACATGTAAGTATGGCATTAAAGGATGGTTTTCATCTGCCATCCAGTAAAAAATTTCCTCAGGAATAGTTGTTGGCTCAACACTACTTATTCGAATTCGGTTCAAATTTTGCACTTGGGAAATTTTTTCCAGTAACCCTAAAAAATCTACTCCATTAGAAAAATATGTCCCAAGATTGACCCCGGTTAAAACGATTTCCTTCACCCCGTTTTCCACCATTCTATGAACTTCACTTAGCAAGTCCTCCAAGTCTCTGGATCTCGCTCTTCCTCTTGAAAATGGAATTACACAAAAAGAGCACATAAAATCACATCCATCCTGGATTTTCAAATTCGCTCTTTGTTCAAACTTAGGCTCGCCAACAAAGCCAATACTGAAGTCCTCCCTACTTATACGTTCTCTTATAATAACCGGAACTTTTGGTTTTTCATTATCCAAGTAATCAAGAAAATTAATTTTGTCATGATTACCAATTACATAATCAACTCCCTCGATCATAGCTATTCGATTTGCATCCATTTGCGAATAACAACCGACCACAACGGTTAATGCATTAGGGTTTTTTCTTATAAAACGTCGAATCACATTTCTTGACTTAGCATCAGCTTCGTTAGTCACAGTACAGGTGTTAATTACACCAAGATCAGCCCTTTCACCAAAAGAAACAATTTCATAACCAGAGGACTTTAAACGTCCTTCCATTTCAATCGCTTCATATTGATTTAGGCGACAGCCCAAAGCACGAACTGAAGCTCTTTTTTTATTTGGGGACCTTCTCATAAAACTATACCATCAATTATTTCCATTTATCGGTTAGGACTTCTTTCACCATACTTTACTAGTAAAAATATCAGACGAAATGCTTTCACGTAACGCGGCATATACAACCTTGGATTAAAAAAACATCGAAATAACCAACCAAGATATAATTGATCTGCCCATTTGGGAATATGAACTTGCTCCCCCGACAGAAAAGCCAATGCCGCCCCAGTACACAAAATCGTTGGCTTGTATTCTAAATTTTCCTTCAAAAATATACCCAGTCTCTCCTGAACGCCTCCACCCAATTGTATAAATATTGTTTTTGGCTTAACCTTAGTAATCATCGAGAGTAAAACTGAATCCTGTATTGTACCCGATTCATCATAAAGAGGAGCACAATAAGATTCGTGCTCTTCGATTTCAAAGCCATGATTTTTCAATAGCCATAAACGATTGGTTTTGTCCTGAGATTTATTGGGCATTATCCAAAAGAAGGATTCCTCGAGATTAAAATTTTCAAGATAATATTTTAAAAAATTGAGTCCTGAAATCCTCGTTATCTTTTGCTGTTTAAACCAATTTTGAAAAAGACACATCAATCCACTATCTGGAAGAACTAAGCCCGCTTCTAGAAGGGACCTTTCATAAACATCACAACTTATCAGGTCACAGGCCAAACCGGGTCCAGAAGGTGCAACAACCAACCCACCCAACTTAGATAATCTTAATGATTCTTTTAAAGTACCGTTAAAAAAGGTAACTCCTAAAATTTTACAATTATTGCTCACCAACCCCAGAAAAAGTTAGCTATCTGTTAGTAAGCACTTTTAGGTGGAAAGAGCACTTGGCCAATTGTTCGTAAAACAATCTCGCAATCTAGCCAAATTGTCCAATTCCCCACATAATTAAAGTCTAATTCAATTCTTTTTCTAATTAACTCAGGGTCAGTAAATTCACCCCTTAAACCCCGGCATTGAGCAGGCCCGGTTACACCAGGTTTAACAAATTGACGAATCCTGTAAGCTTTATAATCTTTCTCGAAAATAAAATCATGCTTAGCTAAATAGGGTCTAGGTCCCACTAAACTCATTTCCCCCTTGAGTACATTAAGAAACTGAGGAATTTCATCGATGCTGAATCTTCTCATGAATGCTCCAAATGAAAATATCCTACTATCATGAGGCGAGGCCTGTTCCGATTCATCTCGTTCTCCTTTTTCTGCAAACTCCATCGAACGAAATTTCCAAATTGTGAAAGTGCTACCAGCTAAACCCACTCGTTCCTGGGTAAAAAAGAGGGGACCGGCAGACTGAAAAATTTGGAAAAACTTGACCAATATCATGCAGGGAGGGAGAATAAAAATTAAAGCAGGAATACTTACGATAAGATCAAAGCAGCGTTTGATCATCTGGTTAAACGGACTCTCCAATGGTTCGTTTTGTAGCGAGAAAAATTGCCTGCCCGATTCTTCAACAAAAACGAGACGGGAATCGAAATAGCCGGATAAATTATTATAAACCAAAATTCTACATCCGTATTTTGCTCCTAAATCAGCAACGATTCTTATCCATTGTTCCATGTTGCTATTAGGTAAAAGGATGAGTTGGTGAGTTTTATTCTCTCTTAAATATTTCTCCAATTTATCGTATGAACCAAGCCAAGCCAAACCGACTAAAGAGGGTTTATTCTCATCAGTTGTGAATGTACCCTCAAAGCTGAAGCCTTTCTCGGTATGCTTTTTAATCCATGATCGAAGGGAGTCCAATGAATTTGAATCACCAATAATCAGACTTTTTCGAGTAATTAACTGAAAACCAATAACTCGCTTAAAAAGACCAGGTAAGGCAAAATTGAACGATGCCAACAACGGCCAACATGTTGATATGTAGAAACCCAAAAACAATCGACTCGTTTCGTTATCTTTAGTCGCAAAATAAGATGCAAAGACAAAAAATGCAATAAGTGCTGTTTGAAAATTCGCTTTCAATAAAGATTCGCGAATGCGCCCCCATCCATTTTTCATAAAAAACAACCCATATCTTTGCAAAGAACCAAAGGTTGCAACCGCCAATCCCGCTAATGCGACTAATGCATAATTCCAAGGCAGGTTAATCAAAGAATAATTTAATGATTCCCAAATATTTAATGAACACCAAAACCATAAAAAAATGACCCCCAACAAAATTAACTTGTGTAAAGTAGCATATCCTTTGTCTCTGTGATTGATCATAAAATCTATTCCTATTATCGGCTAGAACTATCCAAAGAGCAAGAATGTATTAGAAGATCAAACTTCACAGATCACTTCGTTAATTAACTAGATAAAAGACAATGCTTGCCAATTTCATTTATTTTTGAAATTAATGAAAACTAGATTTTGTCAAAAAATAAAACAGATATCCTGACACTCGATTCAAGTATGCGTACTTTGGAATTGGAATCGATTGATTTCTTTGTCCGCATGATGGGAATATTAGGAATGCCCCGCTCTGTTGGAGAGATCTATGGTCTCTTGTATTTTTCTGAATCTCCATTGTCCATGGATAAAATTGCTTCTCGTCTAGAAATCAGTATTGGTTCTGCAAGTCAGGGCTTGAAGACTTTAAAATCACTCAAAGCGGTTTTCTCTACTTATGTCCCTGGTGACAGACGAGATCACTACACAGCAGAAACCGAATTCCGTAAATTGTTTTCCAGTTTTATTAACGATGAAATCATGCCACATTTGGAAAGTGCAAAGGAAAGAATTACCCGGATGGAACAAACCCTTTCACAGGAGAAAAAACTAGATGAGTTTCACCTTATCAGGCTTGAGAAATTAAAAAAGCTAACCAAAACAGGAAGCAGACTGCTTCCCGCCCTGGCTGGGTTTTTAAAGATGTAATGGATCCCCATCGATACGAAGACTGGTCAATTGGCTGGTATTGCCTGAGGGCAAAGCCTCGCATGGAAATGCTTGCAGCTCAGACGCTGGGCACCCTATCAGATGTCGAAGTTTTTCTTCCCAGAACCATGCGTCCCAGAAAAGAAAAAGCTGCTCCTGCACGACCTCTTTTTCCCGGTTATTTCTTTGCCAAATTTGATCCTGTTATTCATATTCGAAATGTTCATTATGCGAGAGGCGTTTCCTACATCGTAAGAAGAAACGAAGTTCCGGTTCATGTCCCTGCTCCTGTAATGATAGAACTTCGGCTTCTTTCTCCCGATGGCATACTTGAAATTCCGGATCAACCCCATAAAGTTGGTGACAAAGTTAAGGCAATCTCTGGCTTATTCAAAGGGGATGAAGGTACGGTTACTCAATTAATTCCTGCCAGAGAAAGAGTGAAAGTACTATTTGAAATTCTCGGCCGCCCTTCAGAAGTTGAGATTAATGAAGATTTATTAGATTTCCCCAGTGCTCATCCTATGAGTTCTGACCCTGCTTGATAATATCACAAGAAGACACTCCGCTTATTGGCTTTGTTAAATTAAACAAATGGCCAATGCGGTAGCCTACTCGTAATCCATCAAAATAAATTAATCCCAATTGTTTAATTTAAGTTTACGTTATATTTTTTTCGTTTTCGGGCTCTTTTTATTCGGAATTTGCTTTTTTGCATCCGAATTTTTCATGCCATTCTTAAGACAATGGAAATCAAACCAACTCCTACAACTTTCTAAAGTCTATCAGGATGAATCTATAAGTAATGAAACAAATCTTTTGGAAGATGGTATTAGGAAGGCTCGAATTGCGAATCTATTAGATCCCCAAAACTTAGAAACAAGAGAAAACTTCTTCAAATTACTCTTTCGCTCAAAACCAACTGAAGCACTTCAGAAATGGGCTAATATTCTGTATTTTGAGGAAGCAACAGAAGAAAAAAGAACCGTGCTTCTTGATCGCAGTATAAAAACACTTAAAAATGATCAAATTACGATTCATGAAAAACGAATTGCAGGCGAGATTGCTATTGAACAACTTAACTCGCTATTGAGGATTGATGCATGGTTGGAGTCACCTGATAATTCATTAGTTACAGCCGAACTCCTTGCTGAAACAGGCAACCCACTCAAGGCGAAAAGTGTGCTGAAACAATCTTTAGAAAATCATCCAACACATGCTGAAAGCATATTTTTATTTGCTCGATTAACTGTTCATTTACAAGACAATGAAAACTTGGTTTTAATTGGGAAAAAATTAGCTAAATTGGCCTCAAGGAAAAGTAAATCAGGTGTTGAAGCAGTTCGTCATATGACCTTACTCCATGTCCTCAACCCTCTGTCTCCATCAAGCCTGCAAAAATGCGTGGAATTGCTTCAATCTAACTCCCATGCGGAACCGATTGACTTTATGCGAGTCTACGCCCTCCAATACTTGTCCACCAAAGATGAAGTTAAGAGAGACGCTATTATTAAATCCTGCGAAGAACAATTCGATTTGGATCAAAGAAATGACTTACTAGTTTTTTCCAGATGGCTGGCACGATTAGGTGCATTCAATAGATTAACCCAGTACCTGACACCCTCTAAAGCCAAAGTTGAGGAGGAATTATTTAAGCTTAGAATGAATTCATTGGCTCAAATTAATGATATTGAAAGCATTCACTTCGAGATCAATAACGCCCCCATCATACCCGAGCGTTGGAGATTAGTTATTGAATCACGTGCATTTGCCTTGGAAGGCAATTATAAAGAATCCATCAAAGTGCTCGATCGCCTGTTACCTGTATTGGGAAATGACCCCAGATTAGTTCGTGGAATATGTGATTATTTGGAAAGCACAAAGGATTTAAGAGGATTAACCCACATTCTCGGAAAATTAATTGATCAACCTATTCACCAAAGCTATGCACTTAAAAAACTGATGCACCACCGTTCAGCCTCCGCTACTTTAGAAGAACTTCTAGGATGGATGACAAAACTTTCAAAAGTGCACGGGAATGATGAATTTTTTGCAGAGACTTATCTTTATTTTGAACTTCTCGATCCCTTTTTAGCTTTCCCGTCCCAAAAGTTAGATTCCCTTCTTGAAGAAGCTAAGCAAAACATAATCCTACGAGATTCTCCACAAACTAGAATTACTTTGGCACTTGCCCAACTACGAAATCGTGCTCCGGACAAAGCATTGGTTGCACTAGGATCAATCAATGATTGGCGTATTTGGCAAAATACCAGACCCGCATGGGCCTTCATATCTTCTCAAATTTTTGAAATAAATCACGACTCTGAAAAAGCCATGATATTGCAAAAAAGCATCGATTTCTCCAAGTTCGATCGAGCGGAAAAAGAGAGTTTATTTCAATTATTCCCTCAGTCCTTTCCAACTACGCAATAATCCTTATAATTCCTGTAAATCGATTCCAAATTACAAAGTTTTAAATTAATCTTAAGCTCCTTAGGTTTAATCTCAATCTGGGGAATGCTTGCATTACAACTTTCGATTACATGGCAAACGAACGAGCAGTATGCTCATGGTTTTCTTGTTCCTGTCCTGTGCTTTTACCTTCTTTTAAAATTACAACC
>CAWVXY010000078.1:0-8761 GCA_963934295.1 uncultured Opitutia bacterium | reverse complement strand
TGAGATTTGAAGGATTTTCATAAAAGTGGTTTTATGTGATCATAAAAAGTAATGGTTTGTCGACCTTCTATAATTTGGATTTTCGCAGGTGATCTGTTTCTTCCCGCTGCCATATTTTGGCGAGTTTGTCGACTTTGTCTGGGTTATTTTCGGCTAAATCATTGAGTTCATTTGGGTCTTTTTTCATATCGTACAATTCCCATTTGGCTTCTTTTTTATTATCCTTATTTAATACCAGTTTCCAGTTTCCCACGCGTATTGCTTTTCCGCGTGCATGGCTAAAAAAGAGCAAGGATGGATCTGTTTGTTTTTTTCCTTCGATGGAAGGTAAGATCGATCTTCCATCCCACGGGAGTCTTTCTTGTCCCCGGATTTTGGACGTGGGTGTAATATTAGTGGCTTCTAGAATCGTGGGCATGAGATCCACTAAATGGGAAAGGGTATGGCTGATGGATCCCTTTTTCTTAATTTTGTCCGGCCAGTGGGCGATCATAGGGGTATGGATTCCGCCCTCATGATCATATTGTTTGAAGAGCCGGTAAGGGGTATTCGACAGATTGGCCCACCCATAGCCGTAGCTCTGGTAAGTAATTTCAGGCCCGGGCATGATATGAGGAAGGTTACCCGGTTTCATCGGTTCTCCTTTACGGGTTTTTTCGGGCAGGTAATCTCCCTTCCGTTGTGGTGGGTATTCCACATGACATCCACCATTATCTATAGTGAAGAAGATGAGCGTGTCATTTAGCTTACCAATTTTCTCCAAATGCTGGATTACATTTCCGATTACCCGATCCATGCTGGTTACCTGAGCAGCATAAACTTCCATCCTTCTCTCCTGCCAATCTTTATGCTTTTCATCTTTCCATGAAGGAACCTTGCGATGTCGTGAAGAAAGTTTGACTGATTTGTCGATCACTCCAAGTTTCTTCATCCGTTCTAATCGTTTATTCCTCAATTGATCCCAACCCTTAGAGAATACTCCCTTATATTTTTCGATATCTTTAACAGGAGCATGAAGAGGCCAGTGAGCCGCAGTGAAGGGCAGATAAAGAAAGAAAGGCGTTTGATCGGGAGTTTGTTTTAGAAAGGAAATCGCTTCATCACCAATCGCCGTGGTAAAGTAGTAATTCTCGTCATTCATAAATTCATGATCAATGGAATTACGGTTTCTCTTGAGACCGAAGGGTGCATAAAAGCTACTTGCTCCGCCGAGAATTCCGTAAAAGTGATCGAAGCCCCGTTGGTCGGGATAAACCGCATCCCGATCATTATTCTTGTTGTATTTTCCGGCGAGGTGCCACTTACCCATCATTCCTGTCCGGTAACCATTATGTTTTAGAGCCTCGGGTAGAGTTAGGCAGCGGGGGTGGAGGGCACTATCTTTAAGCGAAGTTCGGTGGTAGATACCCGTCATCATCGATGCCCTTGAAACCCAGCACATATTTTCGCTGTAAAAATTAGTGAAGCGGGTCCCATTTTCGGCCAATGAATCGAGGCTTGGCGTGCGGATTTCCCCGCCGAAGCAACCAAGGTCAGAATATCCCATATCATCGGCCATGATGAGTAGAATGTTGGGTTTTCCGGAAAGCTGGAGAAATCCTGTAAACAAGAAAACTAAAAGTAAAATGTTTCTCATATAATAGGATGGAAGAGAAGAAGGCTTTCGGGTCAATTATTAACCGTTGATCCGAAGGATATTATTTTTAGATTATAGATTTCAGCGTGACCTTTTCTTCTTCTGCCAATTAAATGATTATTTGCTCAGTACTTAAATTATGAAAATATTTCTCATCACTCTTACAAGCTTCCTGTTCCTTTCATGCGTGGCCTTGGCCAAGAAACCAAACTTTGTCTACATCATGGTGGATGATGCCGGGTACGGGGATTTTTCCTGCTTTGGTCAGAAAAAATTTAAGACTCCGAATGTGGACCGGATGGCCAAGGGGGGAATGAAGCTGACCGACTTCTATGCCTCCAGCACGGTCTGCGCGCCTTCCCGTTCCAGCCTGATGACCGGTCATCATTCAGGACGCGGTTACATCCGCGGTAATAAAGAGATCAAACCCGAAGGGCAACATCCGTTACCCATGAAGGCAGTGACTATCCCTGAAGTCCTAAAACAGTCAGGTTATGTTTCGGGTATGTTCGGTAAATGGGGACTGGGTGCTCCCGGTACCGAAGGTGATCCAATGAATCAGGGTTTTGATCGCTTTTATGGGCTGAACTGCCAGCGCCAGTCCCATAATTTTTATCCCACCCATGTATGGAGCGACCGGAAAAAGGTCATGCTGGATCGTAAGCATTACTCTCATACATTGATTGCGGACGAGTGCCTGAAGTTCATTCGGGCAAATAAGGATAATTCATTTTTCTGCTATGTTCCCTTCACGATTCCTCATGCGGCGATGCAGTCTCCCGAAAAGCGGATTGCTCCCTGGCGGAAGAAGTTTCCCGAATTTGAAAAGGTTACCGGGAAGTATGGAGGTTCGGTGATCACCAATCCGGTGGCTGCCTTTGCGGCGATGATGGAGCATATGGATGAAGATGTCGGGCGGATTCTTGATCTTCTGGAAGAACTTAAGATCGATGATAATACCCTGGTGATTTTTACCTCGGACAACGGCCCTCACAAAGAAGGTGGTCACAAGCCTGACTTCTTTGACAGTAATGGTCCGCTCAAGGGATATAAGCGCGATCTCTATGAGGGAGGCATCCGGGTTGCCACAGTTGCCTGGTGGCCTGGTAAAATTAAATCCGGAAGCACCAGCTCCCATATTGCAGCGGGTTGGGACTTGTTACCCACCCTGTGTGAATTGTCAGGCACGGAAGCTCCTACCGGATTGGATGGTGTATCCTTCGCTCCCACACTCTTGGGTAAAAAGAATCAACAAAAGAAAAGAGAATATCTCTATTGGGAATTTCATGAAAGAGGTGGCAAGCAGGCGGTCCGTATGGGGAAATGGAAGGGGATTCGTTTGAATGTTCGTAAGGATCCAAATTCTCCGGTCGAGCTTTATGACTTGTCCAAAGATATCGGTGAGGAAAATAATATTGCTTCCATGAACCCTCAGATCGTTAAAAAAATGGAAACTGCGATGGAAGACTCCCATGTTGAAAGTGCAATCTTCCCCTTTATTAAGTAAAAAAGTACTAATCTCTGCTCTGAGTCACTAACATGCCTCAGGGGAAGGATTAGCCCTAAGCGTGTATAATACTGTATGGGTCTTAATTGAACAGAGGAATCAGTCTTTCGGGGAGTTCTTTGAGCATCCTGCCCATGCCTTTGTTGTGTGCAGTGGCTGCCACCACTAGGTCGAGACTGGGGAAGACAAAGATGAACTGACCGCCCGCTCCCCGTCCCTGAATAATTGGATATTTTTTACCGTTGATTTCGCGAGTCTGACTCCACCAAAAATAGCCGTAAAAGTTTTCTTCATTTGTCTGAACCAGGGGTGAAGTGGCTCTTTTAACAAAGTCTTTAGGCAGATGTTGTTTCCCCTTCCATTTTCCTTGATGGAGAGTAAGCAAACCCATCTTGATCATATCGCGGTTCCGTAAACTGGAACCGGCTGCTGATTTGGGGAACCCGCTCAGATCTTCCTGCCAACCATAGTTGAGAATACCCATTGGCTTGAGTAGTTCATCACGAATGAAACCTTCCGCGGATCCCGGAACAATAGATTCCAGGACCTGCATGGTGAAGACGGTGTCGGCTGCCTGGTATTTGAAGGGTTGGAATGAAGAGTTTGGAAGAACGGGTAGATCTTCAGTGAATTGTAAGTAAGCACGGGCTTGTCCCTGTCCACGAAGCAGATTGGGCTTTTGCATAAAATTGCCAATTTTCTTTTTGGGTAATCGAATGCCAGACCTCATTTGCATCGCTTGATGAAGGGTGATTTTATCCGCCCCTTTGGCTAATTGGTCGGTTTTGATTTCCCTAAGGAAGGATACCACGGGTTTGTGTAAGTCCTCCATGGAAAGGTGGCCAAGTTGAATGGCTCTACCTATGGCGTAGGCAGTGTAAGACTTGGTGATGGACATCTGATAGTGCGGATAGTTGGCCCTTCCTCTTCGAAAATAAGATTCGAAAATCAACTTATCTTTGTATGCGATCAATAGGCTGTCGGTTTTACCATGCTTTGGGCTGTCTGCAGGTTCAGCCAGTTTTCGAACATAATGGAGGATTTTCTCTTTTTTACCTCCGTCTTTTCCCAGTTCACCTACTGTAAGCTGATCATTTCTGTCTCTTGGCTTAAGAGTGATGAAGGGTTTTTTGAGATAAGGTATTCCTTTTTCTTTTTCAAACGAGATATCTGCGGCATTAAGGTCGGTAACTTCGGGAGCAAGTCCGGTGCTTGCCAACAAAGTTTTCCCCAAGGATAGGAATGCCAGAACTATAAAGAAAGTGAGTAAATTGAGATTCATAGATTGAGTTGAAAAAATGATTTTCTTTTCGGCAATGAAATTGACATATGACCAAGTATCAGACGAAATTTATAAGATGTTTAAATTATCAGCCCTGTCTCTTTTTATCGCAACGCTAACTTGTCATGTCTTTGCCATTTCTTTGAAATCAAGCGGGCCAATCATCCGTAAGGAAATTAAAGAACAAAACGGACGCAAGGTGGAATACATGTACATCAACGGAATCAAGGTGCATGAGACGGATCCGGAAAAACAGCCGCAGCCTCCCGTTGTGAACCCGAAACCTTATAATGCCAAAGCCGCCAAGCCGCCCAAGGGAGCAGTCGTCCTTTTTGATGGTACCCCAAAAACTCTCCAAAATTGGCAGGCAACCAATGGTGGGCCAACCAAGTGGAAATTAGTGGATGGAGCTCTTGAATCAGTCCGGGGGGGTGGTTACCTGCAGAGCAAGAAAGAGTTTGGATCCTGTAAATTACATATTGAATTTGCCACACCCAGTGAAGCAAAGGGGAGTGGGCAGGGGCGTGGAAACAGCGGGGTCTTTCTTATGGGGCAATATGAAATCCAGGTTTTGGATTCCTACAAAAATATCACTTATCCGGACGGGCAGTGCGGAGCCCTGTATGGACGGGCCAAGCCTTTGGTGAATGCCAGTCGTGAACCAGGAGAGTGGCAGACTTATGATGTTACTTTTCATCGTCCAATGTTTGACGATCAGGGAAAGGTTACCCGAAAGGCAAAATTTCATGTCATTCACAATGGTCATGTGATTCATGACAATCTCGAGCTTAGTGGTGGAACTGGATGGAGAGGCCCGCACTCGATTTCCGAATATAAGAAACACAGCGATAAGGGACCCTTGAAAATGCAGGATCATGGCAACCCGGTTCGTTTCCGTAATGTCTGGATAAAGCCCCTTAAGGACTGAGCTTGTCTCTGGTTGAAAGGATTGACATTTAAAGGGGGTAACCCGGATTGATTCGGTAATCTCTGGGTTGTCTCAATCGGGGACTCGTGTTAGATGAATGTTTTAATTTAAACCAAATTATTCAGCAAACCTCCCAATTATGAAATTATTTTCTATCCTCTTTTTATTTTTCACGGCTCTTTTTTCCTTTGCAAATGAAAAGATAACCCCTCTTAAGGGTTTGCTAGTCACGGGGGGTGGGCATCATGACTATGCCACCCAGAAAAATATAATTACCGAGGAGATAAGTAAGCGTATATCGGTGGAGTGGGAAATTCTTTTCGAGATGGATCCAAGGCGTATGAAAGGATTACTGGGCCGGGAAGACTGGGCTAAAGGGTTTGATTTTATATTTTATAACTTCTGCTTTGCCCGGGAGGATGACACTCAATTTATCGATAAAGTCGTGGCGGTTCATCAGGGTGGAGTTCCCGCAATCGCGATGCACTGTGCCATGCACACCTATCACCCCTATCTTAAAGGTAAACCCGAAGATAAGAGCTGGAATAAAATGCTCGGGGTGGTTTCTTCCGGACACGGTCCCCATGTCCCCTATGATGTAACCATTGCCCAAGAACAGGCCGGGCACCCGGTGGTCAAAGGCTTGCCCAAAAAATGGAGAACCCCCAAGGGTGAGCTTTACATGGTCCCCACGGTGATGGAGGGAACCACTGTGCTGGCATATGGAGACAATGGTGCCGAACATAAACCACCCGCCCCACAGGCATTGGCCTGGGTGAAGGAAAAAGGTGGATTTAAGCTTTATGCGACCACCATGGGGCATCACAACGAGACTGTATCCACCAAAGAGTTCCTGGATATGGTGGCCAATGGAATAAGCTGGGTAACTAAAAAGTAGTTTTTAAGTGTGCTTCAGATTGAACTCTCGTTCGGAGTGGATTGCTTTACCTAACACCAAAACTTTTTGTAAGCTTTTACAAATTACTAACATATGAAGTCTAAATATTTTCAATTTCTTCTCTGTGGCCTTTTTCTCAACGGACTCTGTGGGTTTGCTGCCGACAAACATTCCACTCTTGCCAAGAGTGGAAACTACAAACCGGGTATTGTACAACTTACTCCTGCCGAAGAGGCAGCGGTTCTTAAAAAGGGTGGGGTGAGTGTGCCCGATGGCTTCGAGGCCACTCTTTTTGCACCCTGGCAAGCGGCGAACTACCCGGTCTATGTGGCAGCCGCTCCCAATGGCGATCTTTATGTTTCCAGTGACGGATGTGGTTCGTTGGGCCGAGATGCCGAACGTGGGCGGGTTTTACGGTTGCGGGACAAGGATGGAGATGGACGGGCCGATGAGGTAACCGAGTTTATTGCCTCGATTGATTCCCCCCGTGGGTTGATTTGGGATCATGATCGGTTGTATCTCCTGCACCCTCCCCATGTCTCGGTTTATTTTGATCAGGACGGAGACGGGGTAGCCGAGGACAGCAAGCGATTGGTTTCCAATATCGCATTCGGATTCAAGGATCGACCGGCCGATCATACCACCAATGGCTTGGATTTGGGCGTGGATGGTTGGATTTATGTGGCTGGAGGAGATTTTGGTTTCATTGAAGCAATCGGATCCGATGGGAGGAAATTGCAGAACCGCGGAGGGGGTGTGTACCGTTTTCGTCCGGACGGTTCCGGATTGGAGTTATTTTCCTATGGCACCCGAAACATTCTCGCTGTACCCACCAGTCCATTGCTCGATTTGTTCGGACGGGATAATACCAATGACGGGGGAGGGTGGAATGTACGCTTTCATCATTTCAGTGGATTGGATGATCATGGATATCCCCGTTTGTATTTGAATTTTGCGGATGAAATCATTGCCCCATTGGCTGATTACGGAGGTGGTTCCGGGTGCGGAGGGGTCTACATCCACGAGCCCGGCTTCCCGAAGGAATGGGCCAATGCCCCCTTCACCTGTGACTGGGGACGGGCAGGTCTATACCGTCATCAAGTGGAGCGAAAAGGGGCGGGTTTTGTCGAAACGCAAGCTCCTAAAAATTTTATTAAAGTGAATCGTCCAACCGATGCCGATGTCGATGGCATGAGCCGGGTCTATCAGGCCAGTTGGAATGGTCCAGCATCCTTTAACTGGGCCGGTCCGGAGCATGGATTCGTGGTGCAGGTAAAGCCAAAGGGTTATATTCCCGAACCCCTCCCGGATTTTGAAAAACTTTCTGATCAGGAATTGATTGCTTTGTTTGAGTCGCCCAGTCAGGTCCGGGCGATGTCAGCCCAGCGCACTTTACTTCGAAGGCCTGAAACCGATGAAACCACGAACTCCCTTTTTGCTTTTGCCAAAGACTCTACGAAAGAACTTCGTTCCCGGGTAATCGCCCTGTATTCGATTTCCCAGCGGCTTTTACTGAGTGCAGGTTTTCCCCGTGAAAAAGAACTGGCAGTATTTTCTGATCTCTCCAATGATCCTGACCTTTCTCCCTTTGTCATGCGGGCACTCGGGGATTTTGGCATGGATCTGGTCACCCAGGGTAAAGCCGGTTTGGCCCCAGTTGATTTATTAAAAACAGGGCTCAATCGTTCTGATCCTCGAACCCGCCTGGAGGCGATCGTTTCCACGGTTCGTCAAAACAGGCCAGAATTGGCCAATGAAATAGCTAAAAGTTTAGGACATGCAGATCCCACGCTTGCTCATGTTGCTTATCGGGCAATTGAAGCCCTGGGCACTTATCAACCAGCTTTAGGCGTTTTAAACAATCCATCCTCGAGCAGTTCCCAAAGAAAAGGAGCATCGTTTGCTCTGATGCGAATTCATAATGCCGACGTGGTTAATTCACTGGAGGAGCATCTGAAAGATCCGAAAGGCATTTTATTCGATCACTCCTTTGAAATCCTCGCCCGTCTATACCACAAAGAAAAGGAGTGGGACAGTAAGCACTGGGGAGGCAGGCCCGACACCCGTGGGCCATATTATGAAATGACAACCTGGGAGCAGTCTTCTCGAATCCTTACCACTCTTCGCCAGGCAGTCAGTTTGGTTTCGAATGAAAAAGTGGGGGTCTATTTAGCGATGATGAGCCAAAACCGGATCGAGGATAACGAGTCTCTTCTCAAAATGGTGGAACTTGCCCGAAACGATTCGTCGCTTATCCCAACCATGGCCTCGCAACTCGTGGATAAGGAAGACATTCCTGATCCAGCCTTAAAGATTTTGGCTTCATCGGCGAACAACGAAAAGCTTGAATCAAAAGTGCTCACTCAAATTCTTAAATGCTTACTTAAACCAGGCGATCCCCAATTTCTATCCCCGATTATTGATGCCTTAATCATTGTCGAATCCCGTGGTGACCGGCTAGTCCTTCGCTCGGGAAAAGATTCTTTCTTAAAAAATAACCGTAAACTCGA
>CAWVXY010000077.1:0-9592 GCA_963934295.1 uncultured Opitutia bacterium | reverse complement strand
AGCTAGCATGGGTGCTTTGGGATCGAGCCACTGAGCCATGCCGCGTTTTTTATTATGGTCCCGGTTGCTCAAGTAGGAAGTGATTTTCCACTTCTGGGGATATTGTCCGGTGGAAATAGCCACTCGGGATGGAGAGCAGATGGGCGAGTTGACATAAAACTGATCGAAGCGCAGCCCTTCTTTAGCAAGCCGGTCAATGTGAGGAGTATTGGCATGCTCATTTCCAAAGCAGGAAAAGTCTCCCCATCCCATATCGTCAATGAAGACGAGGATGATATTAGGCCTTTCAGCCTGAGTAGAAATGGATGATAATAGGAATAAAAAAGGAAGAAAAGTACGATACATGGTGCTAGATTGAAATTTCAACAAAAGGAGATCAAGCGTCAAAAAGAAGTTTACTTTGTTTTTATTATGTTTTGTTATGTAATTTCATTTTTCGTTAACCCAATACCTTATATGAAAAAGTCACTCGTATCTATATTGTCTGTCTGTTTTTTCCTCTGTTTAATGCTTTCCGTTTCCGCGGACAATCATAAGCACGAGCTCCACAAAATGGGCGAACGTATCAAGCAGGCGGTGAAAGCCGGCAAAATCACTGAGAAAGAAGGGTGGGAAAAATGGCATGCTGTCCTTCGTGAACATGGTCACGATAATGAGGAAGAGCATGACGATCATGAGTGGGATGAAGACGAAGAGGAATGGGGAGAAGTGGAAGAACTTGAGCATGAGATTGAAATTCGTGAATTGGAATTCGAATTGGAACGCCTCGAGCAAGAGCATGATATGCAGTTGATGCAATTAAATCATGAGCGTGAGCGCATGCAGCGTGAATTTGATCGCGAGCGTCGTGACTGGGATATGGAGAATTTACAATGGGATATGCGCCGTAAGCAGATGGAAATGCAGATCAGAGGAGGGCATCGACCTAGTGGCACACATCCGCAAGGACATGGTTCCCATTCAAAGATGCGCCGGGGTGGTCCACACAAGGGTATGATTGCTCCTATGGGCAGAGGTCCTGGTCACGGTCCTGCTAGAGATGGGAAGACTTGCCCAGATTCCAAGGGTAAATCAGATTGTGGAAAAAAGAACGAAAAGTCTGCCTGTAAAAAAGGAAAAGAGGAATGCGGAAAGAAGGATGCCTGTAAATCAGGAGGATGTAATAAATCTGGATCCGGTTCTAAGAAAGATTCTGCTGCCTGTAAAAAGGGAGGAAAAACTTGCACCCTCGAAAAACAAGAATGCTCAAAAAAGAAGAAAAAGAAGTAAGCTAATTTCCTTTTCTCTCCTTGCTGACACATAGACTTCTTCGGCTTATGAAAAAATCCCTTATTCTAATACCCATTACTATTTTCTCCCTTTTGAATTTTTATTCTTTTGCTGATGATCATCGGGAACGAGAAAGGGAGCCTCGTGGGAGAGGAGAGAGAGAAGCACCGAGACGAATCCATCATGAGCAAAGAGGTATCCATGAAGCAGTACGAGCAGGAAAGATTTCCCATGAAGAGGGTCGCCGCAAACTGGAGGAACTCCAGCGTAAACATCATGAACGAGAAAAAGAAGCTCATTGGACTAGAGTAAAGGGTGAGATTGAAGGAGCAGTGAGTTCCGGGCGGATGTCCCGCAAAGAGGCTGATTCCGAATACGAGCGGATCAAACAGACCCAACGACTGAAAGAAGAAGTTGCCCGTAAACTTCACCTTGAAATCGAAGAGAGTATGAAAGAGTTACACTCAGCAGTTCGTGAGGGAGACCTCAGCGAAAACGAAGCTCGCAGAGAAGAACAAGAAATGCGGCGTAATTTACAAAGGGAAATCCATCTTGCCCATCGTGAAATTGATTTGGAAAACCAACAGAAAAAAATAAATCAGGCAGTCGAGAAAGGCCATATGAGTGAAGAGGATGCTGAACGGATTATGGCTAGGGCATACCGTGAAATAGAGGAAGCAGAGAGAAACCTGCATCGTCATCATGAGGCAGAAAGCGAGCATTCCCGTGAACGAGGCGGAGTTCGTCCATTGTGGGAAGATGAGGAAGAACTTTGGGAACAGGTTGCCCGCGGAATGAAAGCAGCGGTAAGACTAGGGAAAATGTCTGAGCATGAAGCCCGAGAAATTTGGGAAGAGTGGCGGGAAGAAGATCACCACCACGAACATGAGGATGATGAGGACGATTGAGCCTTATTTTAATTTTTAAATTTCGAATAACATTACAATCTATGAATAAAAAACTGATTAAACTGATTCTCACCGCTATAATTGCTATATCCATTTCGGGTATTTTACATGCCGGAAAAAAGCCCGAAGAACAAAGCGGATATGAAAAGAGCAAGGATGTTGGTCTGAAAGCACCCAAGGGGGCTGAAGTACTTTTTGATGGCACCATGAAATCAGTTAAAAAAAATTGGGAAATGTGGCCCAAGAAGGATATGGAAATTACCTGGAAGATTATGGAAAACCCCAATGGTAAAGGAAAAACCCTGATGACTGATGGTGGAAAAAAATGGGGGACCCATGACTTGGTGACCAAAAAGAAATATTCCAGTTATGAGGGTCATGTTGAATTCATTATGATGGGTGCCCGTGGAGATGGTAAGCCGGACGGTTATACCAACAGTGGAGTTTACATGCAGAACCGATATGAAATTCAGATTGAATCACCTAAGGGAAAAAATATAGAAGACCCGTATAATTGGAAAATTGGCGGGCATGGGATTGCCGCTTTCTGTATGGATCGTGTACCTGACCGGAATGCTTGGAGACCCAACGGTCAATGGCATGCTTTTCATTTTATCTTTAAGGATGCGAAGTGGGAGGGTGACAAAAAAATTGCTAATGCCCGAGCTACGGTTTGGTGGAATGGAATCAAGGTTCATGACAACGCCGAGATTCAAAAAGCTAATGGTGGAATTAAGGTGACTTCCGCTCCAGGTGGATTAAAATTGCAGGAACATGGACAGGATGTGCGTTATCGCAATGTCTGGATGATCGACCAGGGTTCTTGAGATTGACGAATGTGACTAAGGCCAAAGATATGTGATCTTTGGTTATGTTACTGCTAGATTTCTTACGAAAATACAGCTCATTCTAGGTTTTATGAAAATAATTCTTTCCATTCTTATCTTATTTCTTGGTACCTTGTATGCTGAAAATAGTTCGAATTCGAAAAAATCACCAGATCATAGAATATCGTATTATAAGAATGGAGAAATCCATGTAAATTATGTTGGATATCCGGATTCTGAGCCATTAACCAAGGGGCATTGGGATTTCAAGCCATCATGGTCGAAGACCGGTAACAAATTGGTATTCTTTCGCCGCTATGTGAATGCTCCTGAGGTATGGAACTGGAAGACGGCCATTTGTATCATCAATGCCGACGGTACGGGATTCCACCAAATTACGGATGCCAAGAAGACGAATTTTAACCAGACCTGGACCCGGGACGGGAGCAATCGTCCGATTTGGAACCGGAGAAATCCGAGTGGCAAGGGGTACCATGTGATGATCAGTGAGATCGGAGCAAAACCTGGCGATGAGGTCGCATTGACGAGTGATAGTTACCATACATGGGTATATACTTGCCTAACCGATGGTCGAGTCTTGGTGAATCATGTTCCGCCTAAAGAAAGTAGAGCGTATTATCTTATGAGTTTCGGGAACAATGAAAAACCAAAATTCGAAAAAATTGAATGCGAGTTGGCGAAGAAGGGATACCTCGACCGACTTAGTCTATCAGTGAATGAAAAGAAAATATGTTTTGAATTTCAGAAAGGTTTTAAACGGAAAGTACCGGGCCGAGTATTGTACCTCGCTGATTTCGACAAGGAGAAGAAATTAATTTCTAATTGTAAGCCGATTGCCAATCAGGATGAAAAGCCTGGATGGTTTGCTTATCCCCGATGGACACGCGACCAATCCGGTATCGTATACCATGCATCGAAATCGCTTTATCTTTATGATTTGAAATCGGGGGAGTCCACTAAGGTTTCAACCGATCCCAAGGGGGACTACCGTTATCCCCATGGCGAAGCTACCCCCAAATAAATAACGGTTTTACTTCTGCCAGGGCATATCACCTGACTTTTGCAGGTGGAGCATGAGCTTTCCGATAAGTTTACGAGCGATCGGATGAGTCGCCGGTTTTGGATTCTGCTCAGCTGGATCCTCCTTTAGGTTTACCAGTTGCATCGGTTCGAAGGGATGGTTCTGGAGTAGCTTCCAGTCTCCTTCGCGAATGGCATAGTAGGCTCGTCCCTGATAGCGGAAGTTTCCTTCTCTACGGACCCAAATAAGGGTGCGCTTTGGATCGCCTTTTTTTCCGTCCAACCAGATAGGGGCTAAGCTCTTTCCCTCGATTTCATTCTTCACTTCTATACCTGCAATCTCCGCAAAGGTGGGAAATAAATCCATGGTGATTCCCAGTTCATCTGTTTGAGATACCGGAATTTTCCCAGGCCAAACTGCGCAGGTTGGAACACGGATTCCACCCTCCCAGTGTTCCTGCTTTCCTCCACGCCAAGGATCATTGGTGGCAGCATGGGGAATAGAGCCTCCATTATCGGACGAGAAAGTAATCAGGGTATCCTTGGCAATTCCGAGTTTTTTGACCGTATCTAAAACCTTACCAATTTCATGATCCATGTGCTCGACAAATGCCACATTGGTTGCCCGCTTAAGATCAAGTTGAGGTTCTCTTTTTTGTACTTTCTTCAGCCAGTCTTCAGGTGGTTGAATGGGGAAGTGGGGTGCATTGTAAGCAAGGTAGAGAAAGAATGGCTTTGTCGTATCTTTAGATTGCTCGGTTATGTAATTTATTGCCCAGCGACTAAATACTTCGGTGGCATGTCCCTTTGGTTTGATGGTCTTTTTATTGAGTCTCATCCAATTAATTCCTCCGCGTAAATGGGTCCAGTAGTCATCCATCATATCGCCGAGAAAACCATGGAAGAAAGTAAATCCGCGATTGTTTGGGAGGTTGGGCGCCTCATAGCCGAGGTGCCATTTTCCGACCATGCCGGTGTGATAACCAGCCTGGTTCATAAGCTCCGGTAGGGTCGGGCCGGTAGGGTTGAAATACCCCCAGTTACTTTCCGGGTTTTGGCGGATGACTCCGGGTGCACCCACAAGGTCGGGATACCGACCGGTCAACAGAGATGCCCGGGTGGGTGTGCAGACATTGCAGTTCGCATAGAACTGATTCATCCGCATACCTGAGTTCATTAACTTATCAATGGCAGGAGTCTTTATGTCCTTCCCCCCGAAAGAGGACAGATCGCTGTATCCGAGATCATCCACGAGGATGCAGATAATATTTGGTTTCTTAGCCAGTAGTGTGGATGCCCCAACAAGAGCAATTACTAGTAAATTTAATGCCAGTTTTGTAATCATTATTCTATTCTTTGCCCAAAGATGAGGGCGAGTGCAATGATTACTTGGAAGTCGAAATGATTTTTAAGCAAAGATATCTTTCGCCGCTTTACCGATTCCGTCCTTGGTCGCGTAAAATGGACGTTTTTCCACTTCATAGGCAGTCTTGGGGTTGATCCCCATCGCGGTGTAGATCGTAGCATGCAGGTCCTCAATAGACAGAGGGTTTTCCACGGCCATCAACGGACGTTCATCCGCGGTTTTTCCGTAGACAAATCCTTTCTTCACACCGCCTCCCCACATGGCAATACTGGTACCCCCGGTAAAGTGTCTGTGCAATCCATACTGTTTCATTTCGCTGAGTTTCTCTGCTCGGGCACGAGACTGATCCTTAGCATTGGATCCAGGTACACCTTCGATCATCATATCACGGCTGAATTCACTGGCGAGAATAACGAGTGTTCGATCCAAAATTCCTTTGGTTTCCAGATCACGAATCAACTGTGCGATTGGTTGATCAATTTCCTTTTTCATGCGGGCGGCAGTGGTATGCCCATTTTCATGCGTGTCCCAATGAAGGAAGGGGACATATTCAGTGGTTACTTCGATAAAGCGGGCACCTTCCTCCACCAATCGGCGGGCCAGCAGACATCCTCTTCCAAAGCGTGTATCTCCATACTTTGCGTAGGAATCCTTGGATTCGCGGGTAAGATCAAATGCATCTTTTTCCTTGGATTGAAGTAGGCGATGGGCAGATTCCATCGAACGGAGCATCGATTCCCTTTGGAAATCACTTATTTGCTCCCGGTTGGGGTTTTGATCGAGGAGTTTCTTGAAATGTTTATAACGATTGGAAAACCTCCCTGGCTCCATTCCTTTGGGTGGCTGTACTGACTGCACTGCCTGTTCGGGGTAGGGTAGGTTCATCGGTCCGTATTCGGAACCAAAGAAACCGGCGGTGGTAAAGGCCTTTAATTCCTCTTTCTCTCCCACACCTTCCAAGCGTTGCCCGATGTTAATAAAAGGAGGAATTACCTCGTTTTTCGGGCCGAGCACTTTGGCCATCCATGCACCGAGATGGGGGGCCGCCACGGTGATGGGAGGGACATATCCGGTATGCCAGTGATATTGATGCCGGGAATGAAGAATCGATCCTAAGTCGGGTTGTACCGCAGATCGGATCAGGGTACCCCGATCCATTACTTGAGCGATATTTTCAAGGCCTTGAGAAATTTTTATGCCGTCCACATTTGTGTCGATTGCAGGAAAAGTACTGAGGATCTTATTGACCTCTAATCCCTTTTCAAAAGGGAGGTATCGTTTAGGGTCAAAAGTATCAGGGGCCGCCATTCCTCCGGCCATCCAAATCAGGATACAGGAGTCTGCTTTGGCTTTTGGATGGATCACCACATCATTTCCCCATGCCTGAGTTCCATTTGTGGCCACTGCTGCAGTGGAGGCAAGTCCGAGTTGTTTAATAAAATCTCTTCTTTGAATTTGTTCAGGAATATTCATGATCTGTTATTGATATTACTTATCGAATAATTTGAAAATCGGGTTGCATGAAAACCAGCCAAAGCAAGTCTTCGACCTGCTGCGGGTTTTTGGAGTCATTGGCAACGGTTTGGAGTAATTTCTTCTCCCCCTCACTCGGTTGTCGCCCGAGTGCATATTCATAGAGCCAGGAGACAAAATTTTGTTTTTCCGCGAGTTGATTTGTGAGGTTTTTAGCACCCTGAGCAAGGTACTGGGAAAGGATCTCTCCATTTGCCAAGTCGATTGCCTGTAAGGTTGTGAGTTCGGCCGGGCGAGAGGTAACCACCTGATCGCGGTGGGGACGACCGAGAGAGCGCATAAGGAAATCATTCTTCACCAAGGATGCACGAACTGAGGGTCCATCCTGATTGAGCCCGGGGCTTGTTTGTTTTGCTTTTTCCAGTGGGCGTTTCCAGGGACCGGATCCGTAGGGGTATACTTCGGTTGCAGCTATCCATTCTTTATTTTTCAGAAACTCCCAGTTTTTACCGGTTTCGAGAATAATTTTTTGATCACCCGCTCCCAAAATAAATTGGGCGATAAAGCCGGCTCCCCCGCCAAACATTTCTGCATCCACTTCAATCCAATTTTTGCCGGCTTTAAAAAAGCCCGAGATTTCATGGTAACGTGGTTTCGTCCATTCTTTGGAAGATGTGACATACTTTTCATTAATTTGGAGCGAGAATGCATTATCACATGTAGCCAGGAAGGAAGCAATCTTAGGGGCATTGAGTAAATCGACTGATGTGCGAAGTTTTACTTTTCGGGCTTGGGAGTCTGGACCCCATATCCAATGAGCCTTAATAGCTTTTGGTTTTCCAAGAGTTATTAGCGGTTTAGGTAAATTACTACTAAATCCAGGGGAGCGGTCCACTTTTGCTTCTCCTTTGGCTGGGGAGGTTTGGGTAACCTGCCAAATTGAATCCATTAATTGCTCCGCAGTCATCCGTTTGGGCACGGGGCCATTAAAAACATAATTGCCACTGGGTTCTTCTTTTAACCGGTCGCTTTGAGCCCCGTATGCTTCCGAAGTCATTACGAAAAGAAGAAATGTTTTAAGGTCGTATCCATCTTTAGCAAATTGGACGGCGAGGAAATCAAGCAGATCCTCATTCCATGGCTTGGTATGCATCGCATCAACCGGATGAACAATACCGCGTCCCATTAATTGCGCCCATACCCGGTTTACGATCGTACGTGTGAAACGACCGTTCTCGGGGTGAGTCATTAACTTGGCCAACTGTTTAAGCCGTTCGTTCTTTTTCGCCTTTGGATCGATCTGTCCAAGTTCGGGAAACATCCAGCGCGGGGTGGCCATTTTTCCGGTTGGCACATCGCACCGTTCCAATTCAAGCGGTTCCTCTGCAAAGACAGCGGCCAAGTCATAAGATTCCTGCAGGGTCCAACGATCAATAAAGCTATCGTGGCAACTGGCACATTTCATATTGATTCCAAGAAAGACTTGAGACACATTCTGGGCGAATTGCATATTTCGGGTTTGACTGGCATTTACATTTCCCCGCCATTTAATCCCGTTGATAAAACCCTCCGCATCTTTGTTGGTATCAATTAATTCCCGGGTCATTTGATCATAGGGCTTATTTGCCCGAAGTGCTGAGTATAGCCAGGTGGTAATCTGGGTTCTTCCCTTCGTGATGAAACCAGTTCCGGTGTAATCATTTCGTAATAAATCATTCCAAAAAGTAAGCCAATGATCCGCATAGGCAATATCCCGGGACAATAAATGATCAATCAGTTTTTGTTTTTTATTCTCAGCCCGATCGTTTAAAAATTCATTTAATTCTTCAGGTGTGGGTAAAATTCCGACCGTATCAAGGAATGCCCGACGAGCAAAAATCCGATCCGTAGTGGAGGGAGGAGAAGCCTTCTTTTGATTGCGGTGGTATTGATCCAGGATGCGGTCGATTGGATGGTTCCTTTCATTGCGTGCTTTGGGAAGAGTGACCATCCGAGGTTTTAATTTGGGTTCCCATCCAGATGAACCGAGTGAAATTCCATCTTCCCAGACCATTCCTTCCTTCACCCATTGGTGAAGAATTTTAAATTGTTCAGGAGAAACACCGGGGCCCTTGGGAGGCATTCTTTCATCCAAGTCATCGGATGAAACCAATTCAAGGAACCAGCTATCTTCTATATTACCAGGAACGGCCATCTCACCATTTTCTCCACCGGCAAGAAATTCCGCCCGTGTATTCATGGACAATCCACCCTTCTTTTTTCCATCGGTATGGCATTCCGCACAATTCTTTTTCAGAATGGGCATGACCTGATGAGCGAAGTCAATCTTTGCACTTAGAAAGAGAGGCGAGAAAAAGGTGAGTAAAAGAAGTATGGGAGGAAAGTTCATATAACTTAAAAGTAGATACTCATTGTTAATAATCTAATCATTATGGGCAAAATATTTTTTTAAGATTCGAGCTTTCTTTTTTTTGGGTAAGTCACAAGATGAAAGATATGAAAATTCAAAACAGGCGTCTTTTTCTACACAGTCTCGCAATTGGTTCTATCGGAATTCCTTTTGGATTTGATCTTTTGGCTAAGGATAAAAATGATCCGAACCGCTTTCAGATTGGAATTCAGGAGTATACATTCAATCGTTTGCTCCGAAGCAGGAAACTTAAACACCTCGATTATCCAACCATGGTTAAAAAAGAACTGGGGATTGA
>CAWVXY010000076.1:0-9979 GCA_963934295.1 uncultured Opitutia bacterium | reverse complement strand
AAACCATCGTCGAACTCTCTCACGAATTTGGAACGCCGGAATATGTTAAGGGCGGAGGAGGTAACACTTCCTACAAAGATGAATCCACCCTTTGGGTAAAACCATCCGGCACCACTCTGGCCGGCTTGCAGGAGGAGACTTTCGTCACCCTGAACCGGGCCAAGGTCAACGGGCTTTATGATGTGGAAACGCCCGAAGAATCTCATGCCCGTGAGGAACTGGTTAAAAACTTTATGGGCGAAGCCGTTCTCAACGATGCCGGTCGCCCATCCGTGGAAGCGCCATTGCACAACATTCTTGAAACCAAGTTTGTGGTTCACACTCATGCCCTCCTTGTCAATGGCATGACCTGTGCGAAGGATGGCGAGTCCGTGTGCAAACGGCTCTTCCCCGATGCTCTTTGGGTCGAGTACATCGATGCCGGGTACACTCTTTGCATGGTATTGAAAGATCGTATCGATGCCTACAAAGCCGAATTCAACCGTATTCCGAAGATCATCATGCTCAAAAATCACGGCATCTTCGTATCCGGAGATACCGCGGAAGAAATCCGTTCCCTTTATGCCAGCGTGATGAATCCACTCCGGGAGGAATATGAAAAACTCGGAATTACCGAAGATCTTGGTATCTCCGAGGGTGCCAGAGACTCCGAAGCAGAGTCCAAAATTCAGGAAATATTTGGGGAAGATGCTGCGTTCATTGAATCCTCTGGATATTTCGAATGCGTTCCCGGACCAATCACCCCGGATCATCTCGTTTATGCACGGGCCTTTCCTTTTTCAGATGAATTGACTCAGGAAAATGCCGACGCCTACCAGAACAAGCATGGGTTTGCTCCTAAAGTTCTTATACATGGCGATCGTATCTATGGGTTGGGTAAAACCCAGAAAAATGCCGGGCTTGCCCTGCTTTTTGCTCAGGATGGTGCTCAAGTCCTTAAGCTTTCCCAAGCTTTTGGCAGCGTGGAGTACATGACCGACCGGGCACGGGAATTTATCGAAAACTGGGAAGTGGAATCCTACCGGGAAAAAGTAGCCAGCTGATTCATGATCCGGTTAGTGTTGGCTCTCGTTCTTTCCTGCACCTTCCTGCCGGCCAAGAAAAAGCCCAACATTCTCTTTCTTTTTGCGGATGACCAACGGGCGGATACGATTGCCGCCCACGGCAACCCTCATATCCAGACTCCCCATTTAGACCGATTGGCCAAGGAAGGATTTAGTTTTCGTAAAAACTATTGTGCCGGCTCATTCAGTGGGGCGGTTTGTGTGGCCAGTCGGGCCATGCTGATGACCGGTCAGCACTGGATGACCCTGCCTAGTGAAAAGCCTCAGGCAAATTGGGGGTCCAACCAGACGCTCCCCGCCCTGCTTAAAAAAAGTGGAAACTACCAGCCTTTCATCATTGGCAAATGGCACAATGGAAAGAAAACCCTGGATCAGTCTTTTTCCAATGGACGATCCGTTTATATGGGAGGCATGGCGGATCACACTGATTTCCATGTGCAGGACCTGAAGGATGGAAAGCTGAGCGACAAAAGACCGGCAGGAGAATTCTCAACCACTGTCTTTGCCAACGATGCCATATCCTTCATCCAAAAGGCAGAAAAAGAAAATCCTTTCTTTCTTTATGTCTCTTTCATGGCACCCCACGATCCTCGAAACCCGCCCAAAAAATATCGGGAGATCTATTACAAGAATCGGCCTCCCCTGCCCGAAAACTTTCTTCCGCAGCATCCTTTTCAGAATGCCCCACAAGCTACCTCCGGACGGGACGAGGGCTTGGCTCCCTGGCCACGCACCAAGAAAATGATCAGCGATCAACTCTGTGAGTATTACGGATTAATTACGCATCTTGATGAACAGGTAGGGAGGATTTTATCAGCCCTGCAAAAAAGTGGCCATGCCGACAACACCATCATTGTCTACACCGCGGACCATGGCCTCGCGATGGGCAGTCATGGCCTGCTCGGCAAACAAAATGTCTATGAGCAGAGTATGCAATGCCCCCTTATCCTAAGTGGACCGGGGATACCCAAAGGGAAATCGAGTAATGCTTTTACTTATGTGCATGACCTCTATGCCACGCTCTGCAATTTGGCTAAGGTTAAACCTGAAAATAAAATCGACTCCGAAGATCTAACTGGGATCATCCGGGGAAATGCCAAGGAGGTCAGAAAATCTCTCTTCCTGCCCTTTCAGGACAACCAGAGGAGCGTGAATGACGGAAAGTGGAAACTCCATATCTATCCGCAAATCAATCATCGACTCCTCTTCAACTTGGAGGAAGATCCGCATGAGATAAAGGATCTCGCCCAGAATCAGAACTTCTCCAAACAACAAAAAAGAATGGAGCAACTAATGATTACATGGAGAACAAATCTCAAAGACCCCTACCCCTTAAAGTCGGAAAAACGATTGCCCTTCAAACCCAGCTACAATAATGACGCGAGAACACTGGACCGCTGGCAACCGAAGTGGATTCGCGAGAAGTATTTTGACGGACGGAACGATCCAGATCACGGTAAAAAATAAGCGGGGAAGCCTGCCGTATGGCTTGCGTTTTACAGAGTCTGTTCCTAGGAAATAGAAACTGCCTCCGAAATTCATATTTTAAGCCCGGTCATTCATGAAAAATCACCTTTCCATCGTTTCTTTCTTCAAACCCCTCCTTATTGCCGCCGGTTTGATAAGTTCATCTCTTCAAGCGATCTCCGTTGAATTCGAAGGTGGCCGCACACCATTACCCCAAAATAACCTCCCCGCTCTCGGATCCGGCCTCGCCATGAGCAAGGGGTATTACCGGGGTTCTCCGATGGGAGAACTTTCCGGATGGACCCTTTCTCTCTGGTTCGAGGCCAGCTCCGATAAAAAAGGAGATTTATTGGGGATCGTGCGGAATGAAAATAACGGGGAGGCTTATCGTTTAACTTATGAGAGTGGTTCCCTTTCCTTTGGTGATCCGAAACAGAAAAAGCGACCCTGGAAATTAGTTGTGAACGGGGTCAAGAAAGAGCAGTGGAATCATGTGGTCATTTCCTACGGCCAGGCAACCGGTCCAACCCTTTATTTAAATGCTGAAAAAAAAGCGCAAGGGGGTCGTGGACAGATGGGCTATGCCACCCAGTTTGATCATTACCACTTTGGTGCTGCCGTTCTAGGGAAAGGAAAATATGGGGATTACTTCGATGGGAAAATTGATGATTTCGAGCTCCATAACCGTCCATTTGACGGGGAGGAAATCAGTAAACTGAACCGGGGGGAAGCTTTCCCAGGATCTTTGATTGCATGGAACGATTTCGAAAATGTAAACCATCGTGAACTGGCCTACTTCAATTCAGCAAAGCCGTATGATGACTACCTCGAGGCGGGACGGAAATTATACCTTCAAAACTGCACATCCTGCCACAGTAAGGATGGAACCACACCTCCCATTAATCCACTCGCTCGTTCGTTCACAAAAAACAAAATGGAAAATGGCGGCGATCCATTGAGCATGTTTAAGACCCTGACTTACGGCTTCCGTAACATGATGCCCTCGGTTCAGTTAAACCCAGCCGACCGATACAAAGTGATTCATTATCTTCGGGAAAAAATTATCCGTGAAAAGGCTCCTGAATTATATGTGAAATTTGATCAGTCCAACACATACACTATGCCCAAAAGTCCGGAGAGCACCGGAAATGAAGCGGAAAGAATTGAGCAACTCGCCCGCTCAGGCTACCTGCGCGACTACGGGAGGGCACTCATTTCCCCAGTGGTTGGAAATGTCAAAAGCAATAACGCACTCACCCTGGACCTGGGTAACAAAACCACCATTTCCTATGAATTGGGAACCATGAGAACGATTGGGGCATGGACTGGTGGATTCCTCGATTTCAGTGGAACCCTGCATCACCGGCTACGGGCCGGAGGCTTGCCCAGTGCCCGGTTTGAATCAATCGTGCGGTCCGATGGTTGGCAGTGGGCATGGGACGGTAAAGCGGAGAACCCAATTCCTGACCTTTTCCCAAAGACTGTATGGCCGGAGGAACAATTGCGCTATAACGGACATTATCCGTTCGGAGATGAAACGGTTATCTCCTACTCCGTGCAGGGACGCCCGGTTTTAGAAAGCCCCAGACTCGAGGAAATCGGAGGAATCCCGGTTATTCATCACCGATTGACGATCAATGCCGGCAGGAATCCCTTGGAATTAATTATTCTCGATGACATTCCGAAGATCGAGGGCAGGATTGCCACTATTGGTCACTCGATTGCCTGGCTTCAGGCAAAAGATGACGGGGTCCAATTCCGGGCCAGTGAAAACGGAAAACTCGTGCTGCGAATTCCCGCAAGTAGCAAACCCATTCATTTGAATGTGGCTCTGGCTCACGACGAAAGTGATTCAATACATGACAAAGCTCCCACCGATCAGGTGGTCAATCTTTCTGATAAGACCCATGGCGGTCCACAGAGATGGAAAACCACGCATACGGTCAGGGGTAGACTCGCTACCTCCACCTTTCAGGGCTACACTATGGACAGTATTACCGTGCCTCTGAAGAACGCTTACAACTCATGGATGCGTACCTCTTCCCTCGCCTTTTTCCCGGATGGTCGTCTCGCCGTGGGGACCCTTCCCGGAGATGTATGGATCGTGAGCGGAATTAATGATGAACTGGATAAAGTAACCTGGCAGAGATTTGCCGCTGGTCTCTATGAACCGCTCGGCATGAAAGTCGTGGATGGCGTTCTTACTGCCATCACTCGAGGAAGAATTGTCAAACTCCACGATTATAATAACGATGGGGAAGCGGACTTTTACGAAGCCCTTTTTAATGAAGACGAACCGGACAAAGGATGGCATGCGTATAATTTTGACCTCGAAGTTGGCAATGATGGGTCCTTTTACTACGGACGCACCGGAGGGTTCAGCGAGTGGTCGGTACCAGGAGGAGTGGTCAAGGTATCCGCCGACGGGAAGAGTTCAACCGTACTGGGTGCCGGGCTAAGAGTTCCCAATGGGATTGGCAAACTTCCGGACGGTCGGATCACTCTGGGAGATAATCAGGGCACTTATGTGCCGGCCAGTAAAATTTCCATCACCAGCCAGGATGCATTCCACGGAGCAGGTTCATGGAATAAGCACGGAGATAAATATGATCCTGAAAAGATCGTAAAGCCAATCGTTTACATGCCACAGGAACTGGACAGCTCATCTGGCGGACAACTTTGGGTCGAGAAAGATAAAAGACTGGGACCATTGAGCGGACAGTATTTTCACACTTCCTACGGAAAAGCGGCCACTATGTATGTGATGATGGATAAAATAAATAATGTCATGCAGGGTGCGGTTTACTCGCTCCCCCTGAAAATGGAATCCGGAACCATGCGGGCCGCGAAGAGTCCACTCGATGGCCAGATTTACTATTCTGGACTCACCGGTTGGCAGGCAGGAGCCACTCAGGAGGGAAGTATACAACGACTTCGTTATACTGGGAAAACCGGAATTTACCTGACGAAAGCCAAGGCCCGCAAAAATCGATTACAGCTTACTTTTACTGAACCGGTCAAACCCGACTCAGTAACCAGGGAATCCTTCTCCGCGAGCGCATGGAACTACAAATGGTCCAAGGGCTATGGTTCTCCTCAACTCAAGGCATCCGATCCAGAAACCAGGGGAATTGATGAACTCGCTATTGATTCACTCGAGCTCTCGGATGATGGACTGACTCTGACCGTTCAAATCCCGAAATTAATTCCCTGCCACAATTTAAAATTGGATTTTGCAGTGACAGGAAAAAACGGTTCGGCACTTTCCGGCCCGGTTTATTTCACCATTCACGAATTGCCTGAAAGTTAAGCCTTTTACAATCATCATCCTCTTGGAGAGGCTTGGTATTATACCAGAAATTTTGTATTAGAGAATCCATAAGGTTTGCCTTGTTAAAAAAACAGGACAAAATGTACTATTAAATGAATCGTCGACTATTTTTGCGTGGATCGTTAGGTGCTTTGGCTTTACCGGCTATGGAATCTGTTGGCTTGACCAAGATTCCAGGGTCTAAGATAAACTTGTCCACCGGTAACGAAATGAAAAGGCTGGTCTGTATCGGCAATTCGTTTGGATTTCATGCCTCCCATTTCTTTCCCACCGATCCGGGGCCCATTCGTTCTCTGCCCAAGGCACTTGAACCCCTAAAGGGAAACCTCGATCAAACCACCGTCTTTTCCAACCTTGATCATGGAATTAAAGGGGGTCACTTCGCCGTGCATTCCTTTCTTTCCGGAGTAAAACACTCGCAAGCCCCATCGATGCCCGATGGGAACCTTTCCCTGGACCAACGGGCTGCCGAAGTCTTTGGCTTCAAGACCCGATTCCCTTCCTTGGTGGTGGGTTCTGAGAATGGTCTGCACGGGGGCTGTCAGATGTCATGGACCCGCTCGGGTGTACGTGTACCCCCGATTGAAGGTCCCAAAAATCTGTTCCGTAAGCTGTTCATCCAGGAGAAATCCAAAAACAACCAGCAGGTCATCCAGCACTATGATCTTGGGAAATCCATTCTCGATGCCACGCGGGAAGATGCCCGTAATCTTGGAAAACGGCTCAATGGAAGGGACCGTGATAAACTCGATGAATATTTCACTTCGATTCGTGAAGTAGAAACCGGAATTCAGCAGAAAGAAAAATGGCACTCGGTCCCCAAGCCCAATGCCCCGATCGATGAACCAGTCAACCGTAACCTGGTCGAAGATATTCCCGTTCTTTACAAACTCATCGCCCTGGCTTTGGAAACGGATTCCACCCGGATCGCCAGCTTCGAAATGGCCGGGGCTCAGTTCAATACCGGACTGCTTGGCCTGAACAACGGATACCACGCCTATTCGCATCATGGTCAGAAGCAGGAAAATATTGATGCCCTGCTTGCTCTCGAACTTTATCAAATGGAATGTTTTTCCCAGTTTCTTGATCAGCTTAAATCGAAAAAGTCACCCAACGGTTCCTCACTCCTAGACGAAACCACCGTTTTATTTGGCAGTGGAATGGGGAACGGCAATGCCCACACCAATAACAACCTGCCCATTTTAATGGCGGGTCGGGGCTACCAAACTGGTTCGCATGTAGCGATGCCGGGAGCCAAAAATAAACGAGTTCCTTTATCCAATCTCTATCTTTCGATCCTGAATCAATTGGAAGTGGAAGATGAAACATTCGCCCATTCCACAGGAACGTTAACCCTGTAGGAAAAATCGTACTATGGGCAAAAAATTGTCTTTGGGCATCTTTGGTCTTTTCTTCAGTGCATTGATCCATCTTTATGCTGAAAATGATTTTGATTCTACAATCACTCCCTTTTTAGAAACGCATTGTTTCAAGTGCCACGGTCCTGAAAAACAGAAAGCCGACCGGCGCTACGACCAACTCTTACACCCCATTCAGAATGATGACGACTTACTCCTCTTTCAGGATATCCTTGACCAGTTAAACCTCGGGGAGATGCCTCCGGAGGAGGAACCCCGACCCGACCCCGCTGAAGTAAAGGAAGTCGTGGCCTGGCTCACCTCCGCGATTGCAGAGGCCCAAGCAAAGCGTAAAAATAAAGGTGGGGAGACCGTTCTGAGACGCCTGAACCGCAGGGAATATCTGCACACTATAAGTGACCTTTTTCATCTTAACACCGATGCCTTCGACCCGACCGAAGGCTTTCCATCGGATAAGGAAATTCATCACCTCGACAATCAGGGGCATGCCTTAGTCACCTCCGGTTTTCTGCTCGATCAATATTTACGGGCCGCGGATCTGGTGGTGGAAAAAGCCCTGCCCTCCCTCGACAAGCCCGCATCCCGGGAATGGATTCAAAACGGAAATTTCGAACAGGGTGAATTCACCGGGTTTATGACCAGTGTGCAGAAACGGGAATCTGTTGATGAACCACTTAAATCTTTGGGTTGGGGCTTGAAGGGCATGACAGGGTCCATGTCCACGGAACAACTCGACAAGCGCCGGAAATCGCTGACCGGAAAATTCGAAAGCATTCTCCGCGATGTGGAAAACATCCCCAATCATATCCGCCTTTACGAACACCCCAGATCCCAGCGGCATATGGGATCCTATGCATACATGTCGGACTTATCCGAGGGCGTGCCTTTTGATGGATACTACTTCTTCGCCTTTGATGCCACCGCCCTTTACCGGGTACCCCCTTATGAGAAAAACTTTGCCCGTACCCGAACGGACGAACCGTTCCGCCTCGCCGTGGTGCCGGGCAATATCGAAGTCGGCCCCCTTCATTTACCACAGCCCCTAGAGCCTAAATTGGCTCATTTTGAAATGGTGGACGGGAAAAGAAAAAAGTACCACGCCCGCATCTGGCTGAACAAGGGATCCACCCCCCGCCTGATCTTTTTGAACGGATCACACCTCACCCGGAATGCCCACATTGAGGCAGCCCAGTTTCTCCGTCAACGGGATGGCCTGCCCCCTCTCTCTTCCGGTAATGAAAATTTAGTCTACGGCCTGCAACATGCCAAACTTCCACAGGTTCGGATTCATCACCTCTTCCTGAGTGGACCGATCATTGATCACTGGCCCACCCGCACGCACAAAGAAATTCTAGGAGGCAGCACCTATGACTCGGAAAATATTCGCACTCAATTGAGTAATTTCCTCAAGCGGGCCTACCGTCGTCCCCCCACAGAAAAACAGATCGATGCCATTCACGGAGTTTATGTTGCACGAAAATCCAAGGGGATCGATTCCTGGCAGGCCTTTAAAGATTCCCTCAAAGCAACCCTCTGCTCCCCTCATTTTATTTACTTACAGGAAGAACCGAAATCCGAAACGGACAACATTGACCCCCATGCAATCGCCTCGCGGCTCAGTTATTTCCTCTGGTCCTCGATGCCCGACCGTGAGTTATTTACCCTCGCCCGCACAGGAGAGCTTTCCCATCCCGACATCCTCAGGGCACAGACTGAACGTTTGCTCAGGGATTCAAAGTCAGACCGTTTCGTGGACGGATTTCTCAATGCCTGGCTCACCCTCGATAATCTGGGCAACACCCCTCCCGATCATCACCGTTTTAAAGAATACTATATAGATGACCTCGCTTCCGCGATGCGTAAGGAAACCCATGTTTTCTTTCGCCACCTACTGGATAACAACCTGCCAACCTCGGAATTTCTAACTGCCCAATACACTTTTACCAACCCTGCCCTTGCCCGGCTCTACCATTTACCCGTGGGAAAATCAGATTTCCCCAATCCTGATTCCTTTATTCGGGTCAGTACGGAAGGCCATCCCCGGGGTGGCTTGCTTGGGCATTCATCCATCCACACCGTGACTGCCAATGGAGTCGATACATCCCCGATCATCCGGGGAGTCTGGTTGCTTGAAAATATCCTCGGCACCCCACCCTCTCCTCCGCCCCCGGATATCGAACCAATTGAACCGGACACCCGTGGATCCACTACCATTCGGGATCAAATGGAAAGACACCGATCCGACCCCACCTGTGCCGAATGCCACCGCAAGATCGATCCGCTTGGATTTGCCCTGGAAAACTTTGACGCCATCGGCCGCTTTCGCACCACTTATGGACCCCGAAAAAAAATCGACGCATCCGGAGTTCTTCCAGGAGGTCAGGAATTCAAAGACCTTGGCCAATTCGTTTGGCATTTCAGGAACGAACATCCAAAATTCATTCGTGCCCTAACCAATAAGCTCATGGAATATGCCTTGGGCAGGCAGATGGAAATTTCCGACCGCCCCACCATCGACCGCATTCTCAAAAAAGTTGAAAAACAGAATCTTGGTTTTCGGGACTTAGTGATCGAAGTCGTTACCTCGGATTTATTTGTTAATCCGTAAACAAGAATTATTCGTACTCCGGAATCTTGGCGTCTTTCTCGATCAAAGTATTTTGCCAATACACGGAGCCATCCTTTTTTCTTTCGATCAGGCGGGCATTGCTTCCCACAACCGGCTTGGCCGGATTTTT
>CAWVXY010000075.1:0-10468 GCA_963934295.1 uncultured Opitutia bacterium | reverse complement strand
CTCGGGAGGATTCTTCATAGGGTAAGACCTTGGACCCATACCCGTGAGAGCCACAAAAGAAACCATTGTCAGATGTGTAAATAATAACGGTATTTTTTTCGGTGCCGCTTTCCTTTAAGGCTTTCCTAATCATGCCTACCGCCACATCAATCGCGTAGATTTGTTGATGATAAGTTGCCATCACATCATCGTAATTGTCTGAATAGTTCCAGGAATGAAAACGCTCGTATTGTCGGTCCTGTTTGCTTTGCTTGGAAAAATGCTCCCCATATTTTCGTCCATAATTTGACGGTTTTTTAAAAGTTTTTTCAGCGTAGACATGATTGTCAACCGGATCAGGTGTGGCCGGTTTGTGGGGAGCTTTAAAACTTATTGATAGGCAAAAAGGCTTGTTCGATTTGGTGGATTCTAGAATGAAGTCTCGACCAAAGGCACCATAAGACCGTGTGGAGTGTGGGTAATCTTTCGCATAATGCTTCATCGATTCATTCTTTGCTGTGGAATAATTCGTCTGCCCCGAACCACCTCCCCACTTATCGAAATCTTTTTCGGGCAAGGGCAGTCTTTTCCCATTGGGCCCTTCCCTAAGATCGAATCCAAACTTCCCGGCAAAGGCAGTTCGATATCCATGCTTTCGTAATATTACCGGGTAGGTCTTTTCCCAAGTTTTAACTAGCATGTCACCATGGCCAAAATTGGTGCCATGTTTGTATTCAAACATCCCGGTCATGACAGAGGCTCTGGATGCCATACAAATGGCTGTCGTATCGTAGTGTCTGTCGAAGACCATGCCGTCATCGGCCAAGCGGTCAAGTTCAGGGCTCTTTACATCTTTGTTCCCGTAGCAGCCAAGAGAGTATGTACTCTGGTCATCGGAAAGTAGAAATATGATATTTGGTTTTCTTTTGCCTTCCGCACTTAAGAGCATGAACGGAAATAGGCATAATTTAAAATAAAGCAGTTTATACAAAAATTTAAACATAGGGCTGAAGGGTTTGGACGAAACAGGATTTTCATCCTCAAAGGAATCAAATCGCACCGGATAACCCAACTAAAAAGAACCCTTAAAGCTAAAATCAAAAGTTAGGGTATCGCCTTAACCTAAAGGAAGGGATTATGAAATGAGAATCAAACCTGGGGTCTATTTTGATCGTCCTGTGAAGCTTGTTTCACTTGACGCACCACTTCACCAACCGAGTTGACCATATCCCCAAGATCCATATCTCCACGCCGTTTGTGGTTAAATGGAACACCAATTACTTCTGAAAGTCTTTGTCCAATATTCATTACTGCGTTGTTTTGCGAGAAGCGGCTCATATTTACCCCGTTTACAGCGATATTCGAAGATGAGCCAGGGGTCAAATTGAGGGCTTCCTGATATCCGTTATGGAAATTGAAAATTAGAACATAACTGGTTTTATCTTTACGATCACCATCTGAGTCCCGTTCGTATTGTCTGTCCTCTTCGATGACGATTTCTTTGATGTCATTAAATGCATAAGCATTATCACTCGCCCCAAGCAGAGATTTAGTGGCAATCTTAACCTGCTTTATGTTTCCATCTGCAATTAGGGTAATGGATTTGGTAAGAAATAATATTAGGATGCCGATCGCTAGGGCAATTAGACCAATCCACCATTGAGAGGAGCTTTTCATAAACATAATGATCGCTCCAACTAGGCCTCCAATCATTAAAACGATTGATAAAATGTAGCCGAAGAGAGCTGACTTTTTACATTCTAAATAGGTTGGAGAGTCCTGTGTGATTTTCATTTATATGGAGGGAGCAGTGGGTTGAAATTTAAAATTTTTACAATAGTAATGACATAACAATTTAAATTGTTTCGGAAAAAATGTGATAAATCTAATAATACTTATGGATAATCATTTCTGAAAAGAAATTTGAACATTAGAAATAAAACAAGGACTTGCTTAGTGAGTCTCTACTCCATTTGCGATCATATCATCTAAGATATTTTGAGCATATTCTTCCTGTCCCCACAATGTTGCTCCTTTGTGTGGAGCATACGAAATTAATTTTTTTTCTAGTTGGATTTGAATATAAAAAGCCCTGTCTCTGGATTGTTTGGTATTTTTGGATAAAAAACTTTGTACTGAAACGATGCTCTGGCTTTTTTTGTTTCCATTGAAATATAACTTGTAAGATCCTTTATTCCTTTCTGCTACAATGGCGAAAATTGGGTTCAAGCCTCCTTCAATACTACCATGAGTAATCAGAGTTTCAAGAGGAGATAGTTTCTTCATAACCCGAATACCTCTGATTTTCGTAACTAAGATGAGGTAGGGAAATAACAAAAAAACTGAATAGAATATAATTTCATCTGGGTCATTCTTGAAGACATAAATCACCCAAGAAAAGATGAAGGTTGTGGGTAAAATAAAGTTAAGAAACATGTGGTAGATATTGGTGGAGAGCTAAAAGATTAATAGCAATTTTATTTTACCGATTTTGAAAAAGGGCTAATGAGATACTTCCGATTTGTAGGGAAATAAGTGGAGATATGTGATCTGAAATGAAAATGCGGAACTAGAGTAAGAATAAAATTTAGAGCTAGTACCTATCCTGCATTGACTTCTTTAATATGCATTTAATCTAATAAAATTGGAGGATACTCATCTCTGAGAAAATTTGAGCTATTTTCCATCTTTAAACCATTTTTTATATAATTCAGAATTCTTTCGGTAATTTTCTCTCGAAACCTTGTTTCCGGTTGAACTCATTTGATCTTCAGTTTCAAGAATATAAACATCGAGTGTTTCAGGTCCGGGATCTCCAGTTTGTATGATCCATTGTGCGAGGTTTTTTCTTAGTTCGGTAAGTGTTTTTTCGTGCCTTTTGTTTTCCGCTAGATTCTTAGTCTGCCATTGATCATGATTGTAAAGATAAAGTTCTTCTCTTGGACGGGTTGGGGAGAACAATAGTTTATTGGTCAGGGTATTTGTTTTTTTCTCAGCATGCAGGTCACGAAGTCGCTTAATGATTAATTTAGAGTCTTTATAATTACTCGGCATTAGATGGGGTCTTTCCGGAAAAAAGTTTTTTATATAGAGGAAATCTTTGGAGCGCACCGAACGAATTTGATCAGCAGCTTCTCCACAACGGTCACGGGCGGCAAAGATGAATTTTTTTGGCTGGTGCTTTGATGAAAGAATATTTTGGCCTTCCATTTTCTGAGGAATCTGGATTCCAGCTGCTGCTAGCGAAAGTGCAGCAATATCAATATGCTCAATCAAATCGTTCCTTTTTTTCCCTTTCGGGACGCCTGGCCCTTTAATCACAAGCGGAATGTGAGTTCCTTCATCATAGAGAAACTGTTTTCCGCGTGCATGGCTTATTCCATGGTCGGTAAAGAATATGATTACCGTGTTCTCTAGAATCCCCTCTTTTTTGAGTCTTTCGATAACTTGACCAATATGCCAGTCGGTTATGCGAACTGTATCGAAGTAAGTAGCCCAGTCTCTCAAAAGAACTGAATCATTTGGATAATAGGGAGGCAGTTCAACCAAATCGTGGGAAGTGGGTTGAAGTCCAAATTGGTTTATCATTCTTTTTTCAAGAATTTCATAGTGTTTTTCCGCGGCTCCCCGTAATTTCCCTCCATGCAACTGTACTTGCATGAAAAAGGGCTGCTTATCGTTCCTTTTCGACCAGTCATGACTGTCATATATCTTAGTATCCCAGTCGAAATTATAGTCTGTCTTTCCCTTTCTTCCGGTTTTCGAGGGCAGGCTTCTGAAATCGAAATTTTTCAGACCACTTCCAATGCATGTAAAATATCCTGCTTCCTGAAAAATTTCAGGAATGGGTCTCACTCCATCAGGTAGTTGAATGTTATTTTTTCCTCTGCCACTCCTGTGATGATGAGCCCCGATTGAATTTTGATACATTCCGGTTATCAGAGAGGATCGAAAAGTGGAGCATACGGGGGAGGTGGCATAGGCTTTGGTAAAAAGAACACCCTGTTCTGCCAGTTTATCCACATTGGGGGTTTCGATCGCTTTTTCTCCATAGCAGGAGAAATTGGCGGACATATCATCAATTACAAACCAGAGAATATTGGGACGATCTTCAGCTGTGCTTGTGGACACCATCGCAATAAGCAGAAGAATTAAAAAGTTTATTTTGTTCATATAATCAATCTCCTGTTTCATTAATAATTTAACAGGAAAAAGTTTTGCTTACAGGAACTTAGGAAGAACCGGTTTACCGTCTTTTTTAGAAAGTGGAAATTTTGGTTTCCAGGTTGGATGTTTCTGCCCGAGCCAGTCTTGAATTTTATTCGATAGGTTGGAGGCGATCTTTGGATGCTTTTTGATTATGTTTCTGTCTTCTCCAATATCATCCGTAAGGTTATAAAGTTCCCACGAATTGGCTTCGTAGTAATAAAGTAACTTGTAACGTTTATTCTCGATTTCATCAATAACGACAACACATGGCTGGGCCCGCACATCCATGTATCCGGGAAACAAATAAAAGATGGGAGATCGTTTATCCGAAAGTTTTGGGTTACGAAGAAATTTAGCAAAAGATTCTCCATCTAATGGATGCTTTTTAGCGGGTGGAAGCCATGTACTTCCTGCAAGTTCAAGGAGAGTGGGGTAAAAATCTATTCCGTGAACCATCCTGTCGCTAATCGTGTTCGCGGGAATAATACCGGGCCAATAGGCAATCAGAGGAATACGTATGCCACCTTCGGTAAACATTCCTTTCACTCCACGTAAAGGAAGGTTGTCACCATGGGTACCTCCATTGTCTGATGTGAAAATGATCAGGGTGTCCTGAGCGATGCTATCGCCTTTATCCCCATCCCCATTTGGGTCTTCGATTGAATCAAGGAGTCTTCCAAGGACCGCATCCATTCCCGATATGAAACCAGCTAAATTAGCCTTTCTAGAATTCTTTGCATCCAGACGTTTGTGTGCGGCTTCTTTGAGGTCCGGTCTGGACTGTACGGGTCCATGAACCGCGTAGGCATGGAGTTGTAAATAGAATGGTTTATTTTTGGCAGACAGCGTATCGACCGTTTCTTCCATTGCATCGGCAAGGGCATCACATACATGCTTGGGTTTTCCGATCTGACTATTGGGAATACTGTATTTTTCTACATACGCTTCCGTGTAGGGTTTGGCAAAGCGGTCGAAGTCTCCCTGCCCAAGTCTTGCGAATTGCCAAGAATCATTAATCTTTTTGGAAAAGCAGGTGGGTTGGTGACCTTGCGAATATCCTCCAATATTGATATCGAACCCCTGGTTTTCAGGCATTGTTTTATCCGTGCCGTGACCACCCACATGATATTTTCCAATATGGGCAGTATTGTATCCATTTTTTTTAAGAGCCTCAGCAATAGTAATAGCTGAGGAGGCAACATCTTCACTTTGTTTTGGGCCGGTGAAATTTGCTTCTTCCTTGGTGATACCCGGTTTTTTGTTCCGGTTTAGGTTCCCGACAATATACACGCTGTTGTTTATCCGGGCAGGATATTGTCCCGACAGCATGGCTGCACGGGAGGGGGCACAATTGGGTTGGGTGTAGGCATAAGTGAAACTCAAGCCTTGGTTGGCAATTTTTTCAATATTAGGGGTGATAAAGGAACCGGTGTGAGTGCCCATTGTGGCTTGTTTGGCACTGATTTGATTCCATCCCAAATCGTCGATCATATAAACGATTAGGTTCGGCTGTTTTTTTCCATAAATAAGGCAGCATGAAAATATGCAAAGAGAGAGCATTATGAGGAACTTGGAATTTTTCATTTGATTTAGGGTGATTACGAATAGGCAAGAACACCTCAATCGAATGATCAAACATGTAGGGAAGTCAATAGTTTAGAGTATTCTAAATCAAGGTTTTCCAAAGGTCTTTGGGTTAAGCAATCCTGATGTAAGCTCAGCCTTTCTTCTGGATAAATACTCCCTGGATATTTTTCGGGCTTTTTCCTGATCTGCTTCACTGTAGTCCCAAAATTCCTGAACAATTTCTTCGCACGCTGGATAATGGGATCCATCATCTCCCACTTTTTTTCGCAGTTTTGCCATCCAATTCTTTAGTGAGCTGATAAGCTTGGCGTTTTTTGGATCATCGTAGATGTTTTTGGTTTCCTGAGGATCCTTTTTCATATCGTATAATTCCCACCCTGCCGGTGTCTGGTACTCTCCCTGATAATTACACCCATAAAAGTAAATGAGTTTATATCGCTTGGTTCTCATTCCAATGTGGGCGGGATTATCATGATGAGCCATATGCATCCAGTAGCGATAATAAGCGGCTTTTTTCCATTCCTTTTTTTCTTCTCCGGTTTCAAGAATACTTTTAAATGAACGACCTTGGACAGATTTGGGGATAGACGCACCGGCAAAGTCGAGCAGGGTGGGGGCGAAGTCCACATTTTCAATAATCGAATCAAATTTCTGGCCTGCCTGAATCGATTTTGGATAACGGACCATAAGGGGCATTCGCATGGATTCTTCATACATCCATCGTTTATCCTGATAATCATGTTCGCCGAGCATGAAGCCCTGATCCGCAGTGTATACAATTAAGGTACTATCCATTTGGCCACTGGCTTCAAGGTGGTCAAATAGGCGACCCAGATTATCATCAATTCCTTTTACGCACCGAAGAAATTTTTTGAGATAGGCGTTGTAGGCAAGGCGAGTATTTTCTTCGTCGGTAAAATTGTTAGGATCATAGTTTTCAGGAAATTCCTTAGGGAATCTCTCGGGCAGATCGCGCAGGTAGGATCGTCGGGGGTTACGATTTCCGATGGATGTTCCGATATGCGGAATTAACTCGTCATTGTATCCCCGGGTGGCGAGAGATCCGAATGTGGGATCGCGTTTCCAAAGAGTGGCAGGTTCGGGAATATCAATATCAGCAAGATAATCTTCATATCTTTCTGCATTTTCAAAGTAATCATGAGGAGCCTTGTAGTGATGCATTAGAAAGAATGGTTTATCATCCTTTCTTTTCTTAAGCCAATCAAGGGTCAGATCAGTGATGGCATCCGTGGAGTGTTTTTCTGGAAATTCGATCAGATTTTTCCCCCACGGTTTTTCTCCCCGAATTCGAAAGGAGGGGCCATGGTATTTGCCTTGTCCGGGAAGCACACAGTAATAGTTAAAATCCTTGGGTTCGACTTTGAGATGCCACTTTCCAATCATGGCCGTTTCATAACCCGCTTTGCCCATTTCAATCGCGAGCATTTGTTTTCCAGGGAGTACTTTACCACTGAGGTCGACCGCTCCATTTGTGTGATTATATTGCCCGGTTAGGACGCAGGCACGGGAAGGTGAGCAGATTGAATTAGTGCAGAAGGCATTTTGAAAAAGAGCCCCTTCTTTTGCCAGGCGGTCGAGGTTGGGGGTTGGGGATATTTTGGCTAAACGACCTCCATAGGCTGATATACCATGAGCGGCATGATCATCCGACATGATGTAGAGAATGTTTGGCTTCTTTCCCCAACTTGAATAGAGAAAAAATAGGGAAAGAGTTGTTATGTGTAAGGTTTTTATCATGATAATTTTAAACGGCTAGCCGGGTAAAGGATTTGAGTATGTGTAAATCAGTTCTGTAATCAGGCAATCAACTCTTTGATGATCTGTCCTCCAAACTGACTGAGCTGCTTGTATCTGCCTCCATGAAAGTAGGTTAGTTTATTATCATCCAGTCCAAGAAGGTGAAGTAAGGTAACATGGAAATCGCGAATTGGATGAGCGACTTCAACCGCTCCCGATCCCAATTCATCAGTAGCTCCTACGATACTACCGGGTTTGACACCACCACCTGCCATGAGGATCGTCATGGCTTGGTTGTTGTGTCCGCGACCGATGGCATAGACTCCTCCTCTCCGGTTATTATCCGGAGTTCTTCCAAATTCACCCATCCAAAGAACAAGTGTATCTTTAAGCATACCCCGTTTTTTCAAATCCTGGATCAGGGCGGTCATGGGTTGATCCACGCTCTTGATGCGAGCGGCATGGGCCCGTTCGAGGTAGTCGTGACTGTCCCATCCACCCGAGAAGATTTGCACGAAGCGAACTCCTTTTTCAACCAGCCTGCGGGCCATCAGGCATTGTTTCCCAAATTCTGCGGTTTCCTTTTGGTTAAGCCCATAGGCGTCCTTCGTTTTATCGTTCTCTCCTTCCAGTCCGATCACGCCGGGAACTTCCATTTGCATGCGGTAGGCCAATTCGTAGTTTTGCATGCGGGATTCCAGCTCCTCGTGCTGGGGGTGTTTGGCCATGTGGCTCTTGTTGAGGAAAGCGAGTTCGTCGAGGGCCTCTCTTTGATGTCGCCTTGTCTTGTGGGAAGGAGCGTTCAAGTCGAGGATCGGAGAACCGGACGGACGCAGGCGGGTGCCTTGGTACTGACCGGGCAGGAATCCATTTGACCAATTGCGTGATCCGCCTTGGGGGAGAGCGAGTTCCGTCATAACGACGTATCCGGGAAGGTTCTTGTTGACTGAACCCAAACCGTAGTTGGCCCAAGCGCCGAGAGAGGGGTCGCCTCCCAGTCGACTCCCCGTGTTCATGTGAAAGAGAGCTTCCGGGTGGTTGAGAGACTCGGCGAAACAACCCCGATAGTTGCACAACTCATCGGCCACCTTAGGCAGATGGATCCATTGATCGCTCATGTCCAAACCGGATTTCCCCACCTTGCGCGAACCGTAAGGACTGCCCACATAGAATTTGTAGCCGGAGGCTAGGCTTCCCGGCCGTTTCGATTCCTTTTTGTGAAGATCGTTGAGCTTTGGTTTGGGGTCAAAAGTATCGACCTGACTAGGGCCGCCTTCCATGAAGAGCATGATGACGTTTTTCGCCTTGGGTTCGTGCATCGGTTTCTTCTCGCCGCTAAAGGATGCAGAATCTTTCGCCATCAAATCGGTCATGGCCAAGGCTCCGAGTGAAGAGGTTAGTCCGTAGAGGAAATCACGGCGGTTGAGTTCGGGAACGTAAAATGGGATGTTCATATCAGTAGACGTACATAAATTCATTGGCATTGAAGAGAACCAGGCACAAATCTGAGAGAGCTCTGGTTTGCGGGCTTACTTCATGGGCTTTCTTATCGGCATGGTAATGTTCAAAAGCGGGAAGAATTTCCTCGTAGTCGAAAGGAAGCCCAGTGGCCTCCTCGACAAGGGATCGGGTAATGGAGGTAGGATACTCGGTCTTTTCCGGTTCGTGCTCGAGATGATATTCCCTCATCTTTTTGACATACTTCTCAAGTCTGTCCCATTCCTTCTTTGCGGGAACTCTACCGAAAGCCAATTGAACCACCCTCTTGACTTGCATTCGAAGATCATCGAATTCATTCTCTGCTCGCAAAGCCAGAGCGATGGCCCGGTCGTTCATCAAGTCACTGTTGAGAAGGCTGAAGGCTTGGGGAGTGACCGACTCGGCGACTCTTTCTTCGCAGGAGTCGTTGGGGTTGGGCTGGTTGAAGAGTTCCAGGAAGGGGTCTGGTTGTCCACGCACGCGGTAGGCATAAAGAGTACGGCGGTTTCGTTGTTCGGGCCGAATCGAAGGTTGATAGGCGGGGGCGATGGAGAACTGGATCATACGAGGCTGAAGGGCCACTTCCATGTTGATTTCCGGCATGACCGGTAGCCCACCCACTTGGCGGTTAAGCTCGCCCGTACTTACCAACATGCTGTCGCGCAATTCCTCGGCGGTCAAGCGACGGGGCAGGCGGTAGGCAAGCAGGTGGTTGTCGGGGTCTTCATTACGGAGTCTTTGGAATTCCGGGTGTTGCGTCCCTTGGCGGTAGGTTTCGGAAAGCATGATCAGCTTGTGGAGTCGCTTGAATTTCCATCCGTGCTGGACGAAGTCGGCCGCCAACCAGTCCAAAAGCCGAGGATGTGTGGGTTTCTTTCCCTTCGCACCAAAATTGTTCGGGTTGCCGGCAAGGGGTTTTCCGAAATGCCTTTGCCAGACTCGGTTTACGATTGAACGTGCGGTAAGAGGGTTGTCCGGGTGGGCAACCCATTTGGCCAAATCCAATCGTCTGCCGGTGCTGTCGTTGGTTATCAGATAAGGATCCTTGGGGTTATCGGAGCTTGATAGACCGAGGGCACTTAGGACGCCTGGTTGCACACGGTCTCCGGGAGCTTCGAGTGCACCTCCCTGGAGAATGTGAGACTTAGGAAACGGCCCATCGGGTATCTTCCTGGGCAGGCGCATTTTACGAGCATTGAGAGACTTGGGTACGGGACCGTTGTACACGGATTGCACAAGGGGTTTGTAGCGTTCGAGCCGACGGCTCCAAATCCAATCGTCTTGGCGTCGAACCTTGAGCCTGCCTTGTTCGATTGGGTTTAAGCCTACATAACGGGGCGGCTTTTCTTCGTCGGGCAAGCTTCTGCGCTTATCTTCGTTGAGATATTTCTTTCCCCTCTCGGCATACCATTTCTTGGCGGCCTCTTCCTGTTTTTCCAAAAGTTCGTGGTGTTTT
>CAWVXY010000074.1:0-10755 GCA_963934295.1 uncultured Opitutia bacterium | reverse complement strand
CTTTCCTGTGAGGTAAGGAAGAAGGTCATAAGATTCAATATATTCACCTTTGGGTTTAGATACCCCTGCCGCTGCATGAATGGTGGCAAAAATATCTGTACTCAGTACGGGCCTATCATAGGTTTTCCCCGCAGGTACTTTTCCAGGCCATTGAAAAAGAAAGGGTACCCGGATACCACCCTCGTACATTTGTCCCTTTTCTCCACGTAATGGTAGATTGCTGCTGGTCAATTCTCTGGTTGGTCCGCCGTTATCGCTAAGGAAGAACACCAGGGTATCCTTTTCCAAATCTTCTTTTTCCAGCTTTTTCAAAATGTCGCCTACACTATCATCAAGGTTTGAAAGCATGGCAGCGAAGATTCGTCGCTGTATGTCTTCGATATGCTTAAATTTTTCCATGTACTTATCAGCAGCCTGCAGGGGGCTGTGAACCGCATTGTAGGAAACAAACAAAAAGAAAGGCTTGTCGGCATGACGGTCGATGAAATCAACGGACTCTCGCGTAATGGCATCCGTGAAGTATTCCTCCTCCCGTACCGGTTGACTACCGCGTACGATCGGATTGTTGGCATCGTAATCAGGTTCGTTGCCCAAGTGAGTCGAGTAGATCACCTTTCCGAACCTTCTTATGCCTTTTCCTCCACCAGGCAGGACTTTGCGTCGTAACCAAGTGGTTGTTCTTTCCCACGGTTCCGGAACAAAGTAGTGGCCTTCGTGAGTAAATCCGAAAAATTCATCAAAACCACGACGGAATGGATGATAGGGAGCGGTTCCTCCAAGGTGCCACTTGCCAATCAATCCGTTTACGTATCCGGCCATAGAGAGAGAATCAGCCAATGTCTTTTCAGAAAGGGGGAGGCCGTACCCCGGTTGCTCGTTCTTGGCTCCGGTTGGGTTAAATTCATGTCCGAACCGAGTGCCGTATTTTCCTGTTATCAGACCGGCCCGAGATGGGCTGCAGTTGGGAGCTGTTACATAGCCTTGAGTAAAGCGGACTCCTTTTTTGGCTATTCCGTCTATATGAGGGGTGGGGATCCCATCATTTCCCTGGCACCCAAGTTCTCCATAGCCTAAATCATCAGCCAGAAGAATGATGAGGTTGGGCATTTGGGAAACCCGATCCTTTCCATAAGAAACAGGTTTTAAAATAAAAAAGGGAAGAAATAAGGCGATGAGGAATCGATTGAGCTTCATATAGTTTATATGTCTTAATATTTAAATTCTTACAACGGCACAGTTGTTCTATGTGGTTTAATCTATTTTTAACATAAATTAGAGCAATTAAAACTCTCATAATGAGTTCAAAACATATTATTAATTAGGGACTAATGAAAATTGTGATACTTTAATATCTTGACATTTTGACGTCATTATGTAATTATATCATTATGTCGTCTAAATCTCACAATAAGAAGTCAAAGCGTAAAAACACGTCTTTGCGTCTTGAGGAGTCAGTCTTAAAAAAGCTGAAGATTTATGCGGTGAAGAAGGATACAAGCGTTCAGCAAATTATTGAGGATCTCGTGGTGGGACTCCTCAAAAACAAAAAATAATTATGCTAAAAATACAAAAAAATGATAAATGGTTGGCAACCGTTCGGGATGATTACCAGGTGGGAGTTTTTGCCTACACCAGATCAGGGAAGGTTGTATTGGTGACTAGTCGTAAGGGAGAATCATGGATACTACCGAAAGGAAATCGTGCGAAAAAACGATCTGATCGTTTACAGGCAAAAAGAGAAGCTTTTGAAGAAGCAGGTCTACAAGGGTCTTTGAATTGCAAGCATTATGATTTTAACTCTCTCGAGAAGTCTAAGAATCTAAGGATCTACACTATGAGGGTAAAAACGATCCTCCACGATTTTCCTGAAAAGAGTGAGCGAAGTCGGATCGTAACTACTTTTGATCGGGCTGAAAAGATGGTCAAGCAAGAGTACTTGGAGATAATCCAAGAATTACGAAAGAGGATATTTTAAAAATCATTTTGCTTTTGCGGGAGTCATGGCCCTGATCACCTAGTTAACTTCCTGAACCGATTTGTATAGTCTGGTTCGGGTACTTCAATCCTCATTAAAACCTTCTTGTTTTAGGCTTGGCTTTCTAAAACTAATAAGGTGCTGAACGACCTTTACAAATTTAGCGAACACCCTTGGTTTTTAAGCGGATCCGGAAAACATTCTTTCGACCGGTGATATAAAGGACATTGCTCCCAGGTCCGGCAAAAGCGCAATTAGTCGGGCTTTCCGGGACTGCAATTGTCTCGAGCAGTTTGCCTTGCGGACTCCATATCCGCACGGCGTAAGGACCTGCACAATATAGGTTGCCGAGATGGTCTACTGTCATGCCGTCACATCCATAATCACTGGGCTGTTCGACTTGGGAGAAAAGTCTTTGTTTGGAGGGTTTTCCGGTTTTGGGGTCGATATCAAAGGCATGGAGTTTCTGCTCCTTGTATTCGGACACATAGAGTGTTGTCTCACACGGTGAGAGCATCAAGCCGTTCGGCCCCTTTAGATCGCTGATGACTGGTCGTGGATTTCCACCATCGGAGTCGAGAAGGTAGATCGATCCCGCGCCCGGCACCGTGACGTAGATCCGCCCTTTGCGATCAACCACCACGTCGTTGACTCCCACAGGGTAAACCTTCTTGTTTTTCCCCATCCTCGTCGGCTTCAAGAGCACGGTTTCCGTCCCGTCCTCCTCGAGGCGGGCAAGGCTCTTCTCCCGTTGCTTGCACATCAGCAATCGTCCCCGCAAGTCAAAGGCGAGCCCGTTGGCTCCGCCGGTCTTGTCCCTGAACAGCGTGGTCCCAAGGGTCTTCAGGTTGAGTCGCCAGATACGCTGGTTGGGAATGTCAGTGAAGAGAAGATGGCTCTTCCCATCATAGAGCGGCCCCTCCACCGTTTCATAGCCCGAAGAAAGTTTTTCCAGCTTTGCATCGATCTCTTTTATTGTGATGAGGGACTGCCCCGTGTCTTGTTTCTGCCCTGCCAGAGGTGTCGCAACTGCAAAGCCGAATAAACAAAGTTGTCGAAAAACTTTCGTCATCACTTCTCCGGCTTGTTCTTTCTCCCCTTTTTTCCGCCTTTGTTCTTGGGCTTTATCATTTTTTGTTCGGGGCGCAGGGGCGACCATCGAGGTAGCTCTGGAGAAGCTCGCCCATTTTTTTGACCCGCTCGGGATACTTGGCGTAGAGGTTGTCGGACTGGCGCGGGTCTTCCTTCAGGTTGAACAACAGGCCTTCATGACCTTTCCCGTATGCCTTGAGGCCGAAATGCTCCAAGTAGGCGGGACTTTCCTTCTTGGCTGCTCCCGTCGGGGCATTGATATAGACCCAATCCCCTTGCCGGAGGGCGAATTTTTTCGGGGAGGTGTTCTGGACGGTGGCCACGCGGAGGGGCTTGTCGTACTTCTCACCCTTGAGGACGGGCATCAGATCGTAGCTGTCGATGGCTTGGTTTTTGCGGAGGGGGTGTCCAATGATCTTGGCAAAGGTCGACGCCAGATCGACCTGACTCACCACTTCCTCGGAAACCGAGCCTTGCTTGATTTTTCCTGGCCATTTGACAATGAAGGGAACGCGGTGTCCTCCCTCGTAGACATCGCGCTTGACGCCACGATACTTGCCCGAGCTCCATTGTTTGAAAGTTTCCAGTCTTTCGAAAGCATGAGTCTCGGGTCCATTGTCGGCGGAGAAGACGACCAGCGTGTTTTCGGCAAAGCCGTGTTTTTTCAAGGCGTTAACCACCTTGCCCACCATGGCATCGGTCTCGATGACGAAGTCCCCGTAGTAACCGGCTTTCGATTTCCCGTGATAAGGCTTGTTTGGGACGATTGGATAGTGGGGCGAATTGAAGGCGAGGTAAGCGAAGAAGGGTTGATCCTTTTTCTGCTTCGAAATCCATTCTACAGTCTTTTGTGTGATAGTGGGGAGAATATCATAAGGGTTCCAACTCTCAGCCATCGGACCTGGTCGGAAGCTTCCTGCCCCGGCAAGTGGTTTAGATCTAATTACTGGCTTAGTGGGGGTAGTTACAAAGCGGTCGCCTTCGATCCAGCAGTAGGGAGGGAAATTGATGGTCCCGTCCCCAAAGTAATAATCAAAGCCCTGATCAAGAGGTCCGTCCGGAAATCGTTTTGTCCAATCATAGGACTGGGCACGGGGATCTCCTTTCTTGGCTCCCCGTTTACGAATGGCATCAAAGTCCCACCCGAGGTGCCACTTGCCAAAACATCCGGTGTGATAGCCTTTATTTTTGAACATTTTGGCGATAGTATAATCATCGGGTTTAAAGACGGTACCGCCAAAGGCTCCAACTATTCCGTGAAATCGACGCCAGTGGTGCTGCCCGGTAAGGAGGGCAAAGCGGCTCGGTGTGCAAATGCCTGATGAACTATGCCCATCGGTGAACGTCATACCCTGCGATGCCAATCGGTCGAGATGGGGTGTTTGGATCTTTGCCTCCGGATCGCCGTAGGAAACATCCGCGACTCCCATATCATCAGCATAGAGGATCACAATATTTGGCCGGGTACCGGCGAAGTTGGAGTGATTAAGCAAAAGAAGGGGAAGAGTAAGCAATCTGATCATCATATTTTATAAGGCTGGGTAAGTTTATCAGTGTCATCTGTCAGGTCTTTGAGCGAGACACGAACAAAAGTCATTTTGGTTCCATTCTCAAAGAAAATTCCAATATCTCCATTTTTACAGGCAGTGATGGCTGAATAGCCTGCCGCTCCTTTTTCAATGCATTTTTTAAAGGCCCATGTATTTCCATTGTCATAACTGATACTGAGTACAAGGTTCTTCCGACCTTTTTTGCTGTGAGAATTGACGAATAAAAGACGGTCTTTCGCGTACCCGTCTTTTTTGGATGTATAGACCAAGAGTTCGGCATTACAACCCGGGTCAGGCAGGTTGGTTTCCTTTTTGCTTATCCAGGATTTCCCCTGGTCGGTCGAGCGATGAACATATCGATATCCCGAACCGTTGACTCGGGCATTGATCATCCAGGTACCGTCACTTAGTTCTATAAATTTGGATTCGTTGGCAGGTGAGAATGGTGACGCTTTTTTCAAGGCTCCCCAAGTCTTACCCTGATCAGAACTCCCAAATAAATAACCCGCTTTTCCCACATGAACCAGTGTATGAATGATCAATCCGGACTTGGTTTGCATTCCTCTGCCTGAGGTTACAAAAACAAAATCACGTCGGGTCAGATGATCTTGTAATATCTCATCCCGAATGTCTCTTGGTTGCGACCAGGTCTCCCCATGATCGTCACTTGTCTGGAGGAAATAGCGATAGTTAACCGCCGTCTTAGATGGCCTGGACTTGTTGAATTTTGTGTCGTGGTCGAGGTAGTTGTAGAAGCAAAGAATTTTTCCTGTTTTGCGTTCCACAACCAAGGAAGCGTCGGATCCAACCTCTCCATCCGGGAAATTTGTGATGAAATCAATATCAGACCAAGTTTGGCCATCATCTGAACTTCGCTTGAACGCGATGTCGATGTTGCGGGTATGCTGAAGATCCCGGGTGGTATTTCGGCGGGCATCGATCACTGCGAGTAAATTACCATTCTTTGCCGTGATGATAGCAGGAATCCGGAAATACTTGGATCCACCGTCTCCCTGAGGAAAAAGGACCTTCCGTAGAACCTCCGAAATCATTGGAAATTCAAAAGATTCTTCGGCAATTACCGGGTGTAGGAAAATAAAGCAAGCTATGATCCATGATAGTTTCCTTAGGAGCAGGTTGTAGGACATAGAGCGAAAGGAGGTTGGGTTGTGTTAGGGTCTTTTTTTACACTCTTCGTTCCAGTCTTCCCACATTTTAGAAAGTTCAGCCGTTTTCTCCGGCATCTGTTCTGCCAAGTTATTTACTTCAGTAGGATCAGCCCGCAGGTTATAAAGTTCCCATACTTTTCCAGCACGAACAACTTTCAAATCACCCTGACGAACAGCATTCGCCCGGTTGAATCGCCAGAAGATTTCCTTGTGGGGTTTCCTTTCATCACCTTTAAAGATTGGAAGCAGGGACTTACCGACGGGAGGTTTGGTCTTTTTATCTTGGATTTGCTTGGGATACTTCGCTCCGGTGATGTCCCGAAAGGTCGCAGATATATCAATGATGTGGCCGACCTGATTGGTCATGCCCGGTTTGATTACGCCCGGCCAGTGAGCAATGAAGGGTGTACGGATGCCTCCTTCGTAGTCAGTTGACTTGAATTTACGGTAGGGAGTATTGCTGGCGTTGGCCCAGCCAACCGAAACGGTACGATAGCTCTCGACTGGTCCGGGAGGAATATCCGGGGTGGTGTTGGGTTGCTCGGAGCAGGCACCATTATCGGTTAGGAACATGATCAGGGTATTGTCCCACTCGCCCAGTTCCTTGACCTTGGCGAAAAGACGGCCGAGGTTCTGGTCGACACGGTCGATCATGGCGGCGTAGACCGCCATCTTGAGATCCTCGGTATCCTTTTGTGCTTCGGTTAAGTCATCCCATGCTTTAGAAGCCCTAGGTGTCAGCTTGTGGTTCGGACCGATGATTCCCATCTCATTCATCCGTTTGAAACGTTGCTCACGAATCTTATCCCAACCGATTTTGTATTTACCCCGATACTTGGCTATGTCCTCAGGCCAAGCATGAAGAGGGTAGTGGGGTGCGGTGTAGGGTAAGTAGAGAACAAAGGGGTTATCTTCGTCCTTGTACTCGTCGAGGCGGTCGATGGCGTAATCAGTAAAGGCATCTGTGTGGTAGAATTTCTTGTCCGGGCTGGTGTAGCCCATGATCACCTTGTCTTCGATGGCCCAACGACGTAAGGATTTTCGTTTTCTTCCCGGAAGGCCCTCCCCTGGACGAGCGTTGATGCCGGGATTAAAGAAGTTACTGCATCCATCGGCCAATCCGTAGTAGCGGTCAAAACCTCTGGTTGTAGGGAGAGGTACTTGGTGCCACTTTCCTGAGATCAGGGTACGATAACCAACCGGTCGGAGCACTTCTCCAAAAGTAGCCCCGTGTTCCATATTGTTATCCCCAATCGAGTACGCGTAGTTGCCGGTGAGAAGTTCGGCCCGGGTGGTGTGGCATTTGGCGGTGTTGTAGAACTGCGTGAACCGCAAACCGTTTTTAGCCAATTGGTCGAGATTGGGGGTCTTGACCTCCCCGCCGTAACAACCGATATCGGAATAGCCCATGTCGTCGACCATGACGAGAATGAAGTTGGGCCTTGTCCGGTTAGGTTTTGAGTTGGCTAGAGATGTCGCAAAGGATAGAGAGAGGAAAAATGAAAGTAATCTCATTGGATTTAATGGTGAGACTTATCGGTTAGATTTGTTTTTCAGTCCCATAGCTTTACCTTCAGCACTAGCAGAGGATAGACGGGTTTTGGCCATTTGAGCCAGAATATCTTCAAACTCCTCTTTGATTCTGCGTTCAGCTTTATTCATTTTTTGATCCGCCAATTCTTTCCCGTTAAACTGTCCCTTGTAACGGGTTAGCGTGGCACCACTTCCATCCTGCTTGGCCAAAAGGGAATACTTTTTATTACGGATCATGACCTGATTTCGATACCAAATGTAGATCCAATCTTTTTTTCGAATATCTTTCTTATTTGTAAGGACGGAAACGATGCTGGAACCATCTGCAGGGTGATTTTTTGGCAGGTCTGCCCCGGAGATTTCACAAAGGGTGGGCATCATGTCTGTGAACTCAACAAGTTCATCTGTTATCCGACCGGGCTTTTTAATACCAGCCGGCCAGTTAACAATTAAGGGAACGCGGGTGCCGGTGTCACTCATGGATCCTTTACCGCCCACGACTTCCGTGCCTTTCCATGGTGTTACGATGGGTTTATCGGTTCCATTATCTCCTGTGAAGATGAGGATGGTGTTTTCTCGAACCCCTGATTTTTCGAGCTGCTTGATGATTTGCCCAACCATTTTATCGGCGAAATTTACCATGTCGATGAAGTGACGTTGTGGATCATTTTTGTCCCCCTTGTAGGTTGTCGAACCAAGTCTCTTCGGATCCCAATCGGTGGAGTCGGGTGTGGGATCAAAAGGACAATGGGTAAGAATCATCGGATAGTAGACAAGGAATGGTCTTTTTTTATTTTCGTCGATAAAGTCACAAACGAAATCTGTACAGACCTGTGGACCGTATTCCCCTGATGTGAAATCCCTTTCTTTTCCGTTGAATTCAAGCATCGGGTTGACGAAGCGACGGTCGATTCTTTTTCCGTTTTCATTGGAACGTCCACCCCGTGTATGTTGCCAGAGGCAGGATTCTTCGAAGCCGAAATGCTGGGGCGAATCCGGTTGATTTCCCAATTGCCACTTGCCAGCGATAGCTGTCTTGTAACCAGCTGCCTTAAGTTGGTGAGCGAAGGTGGTCTGTCCACGGTCCAGCATCCCAAACTTCACATAGTTTCGGACATTGTATTGGCCGGTCATGATTTTGGTTCGGGAGGGCGTGCAGATGGGGTTGGAAAAACAATTAGTAAAGCGCACACCTTCTGCGGCAAGTTTGTCTAAGTTGGGTGACTTGCAGGATTCGCTACCGTTCGAAGATAGAGCTTCGTATCCCATGTCATCAGCCATAATTAAAATGATATTGGGTTGGTTTTCTTTGGCGAAAACTAGGGCGTGAACATAAATACAGATAAGATAAAGCAGTTTTTTGGAATATTTCATTATAAAATATCTATGTTCAAAGATATTTTGTAATGATAGCAAAGGGATTCTTATGCCTTAGGATTATTTTTTCGTTGAGATATGTTTGTTTAACCAGACGCGAGCTCTTTGACGGGTTGGGCTTTCTCGGTGGGCCCAGAGGTCAGTGTGACGGTGGATGACTGGACCTTCAGGAATATCGAAGATTTCGCTCACGGGGACGGGTAAAAAAGTAAAGTTTCCAAGTTCGGGATGCTTCTTCAGGTAGTCATTGGCGTTTCCGCATACCAGGACGGATCGACCCTTGAGATGTGCAAGTCGCTCGAGGGCGGAGGCACGATCACTTTGGGGGTAGCCCCATTTTCTCTGACCGTCGAAATGATCGTGGGCGATCATTCCTTTCCACAAAGCGGCAATTTCGTCATCTGCTAATCCAATATAACTGCAAGCGATGGCACCACGCGAGAATCCGCAGATAAAAAGGTTTTCGGGATCACCTCCGAATTCAGCACAGATTCGGGGTAGGTTGTCTTTGCAGTAGTCGATGGTGGCTTGTCGATCGCCCCACCAGGTCACAGTATTTTCTTTTCTCCCTTTTTGAATGTAGGGCATGGAGACCCAGATGAATCCTTTTCCTCCGCTTAAGCCGTAGCCCAAATTAGCTCCCTTCACTTCTCCGGTTGATCCGCAAGCTGGAAACTTGTTACCGGTGTACTCGACCAAGACGGGGTAGCGTTTTCCCTCTTGCCAATCGGTTGGAAGGTACAGGGTATGGTATACCTCTGTCCCCTGATACTCGGGAGAGACTTGTCTGACCCTTTTGCCCGGAGCGGGTTTTTCTTCCGTCATGACGGGTGTTATCAAGTCACCGCTCAATGAAGCCTTCAAAGGATTCGATAGGCAGAAAGGTGAAAACCACAAAAATGCTGCGATAAGAAACTTAGCTTCCATATAGCAGAGAAGGGAACTATTCAGGGATCTTTGCCGCCCAGCGAATGGCTTCAATGATATGTTGCCTGCCAAATGGGGTTTCCAATGATCGCACATCGTGACCTAATTCAGTGTAGAAGAACCTACCATTAAGAGTATTGGTCCACGCGATTGGATGATCTTTGCCCATTGCTTTGCCGCCTCGATCTTGAAAAAACTTCCTGACAGGTTCGTATGTTGACTCATCCACACGTAGCAACACCTGAAAACCGGGTTTGCCCGTTACGCTTTCCGTATGATTCGTCCAGTCGGCAGAGTACATAAAATTCATGCCATGTCCCTTGACGGTAGGGTGATTTTTGGCCTTAGGATCAACCAAAACTTTGGCTTCTAAATATTCCGAATCACTATCGAAATCGCATCCGCCCAGATTACTAAGCCATGGCCACTCAGTTTGACGAACCAGTGCAGCATGCAGGGCAACAATTCCCCCTCCCTTGTTGTACCAGTCTTCGATGATTTTTCTCTGTTTTTGATCAAGGATTTTGGTGAGCTGATTGGAATTGTTCAATATGAGCACCTGATAACGAGATAATATACTTGAGATATCTTTGGCACTCTCCGTCACATCGACCTGCATCTTCAGTTCATCAGATAAACGCGAAAGCCAACCATTGATCGCTGCCGTTTCCGGATGCCGATACCAGCCGGTTCCACCAAATACCAGAACTTTTCCAATACTTTTGGGGTTTCGGTCATGAACTTTATGGTCGTGGGCAAATAATCCAGACATGCAGGTCACCAATACGGCAATTAGTAAATAGCTTGAGTAAACTCTTTTCATGATAACTAGATAAGACTCGAATGAGTCTTTAAATACAATGCTAAGATTTAGCCAAAGCGACCACAATTTCCTGTTTAGACTTAACCACACCACCAGGCTGTTCAAGTGTGATCACAAAAGCGACAGGTTTTGTAATGGCTAACGAATTACGAATGGGGATAATCTGCGTACCATCTTTTTGGGTGATATCAAAGACTCCTCCATCCACGGGCAGTTCATCGCGTTCAGGATCCACAATCCATAACTGATATTGATTTTTGGTCGGATCATTTACCGCAAGATTCTCGAGGGACATATAGCCTTCCTGCT
>CAWVXY010000073.1:0-10969 GCA_963934295.1 uncultured Opitutia bacterium | reverse complement strand
AAACCGTACAAGGCACTCAAGCGGACGCGGACAAGCCGCACCGCTGAGCTTTAAGGTTATCTCAAAAATATGAAAATCAAAAATATCGTCTTATTATTTCTATTGGTCTCTTCATTTGCGGTCGCTAACCAAAAAAATAAAGACTCTGAAGAGCTTACTCTTTTTCCAAAAAACATAATCGAGGATCCCTTTGTATCAGAGACCGATCGAATCTCCGGTCCTCCTGGGTGCAAAGCATGAAATCTACATTTGATCTCTTGAACGGTGTAGAGGTTCTTTTCGGGCACATGCCTGGGAGCCTCTTTTTTGTGAAAGATCGGGAAGGGCGCTACCTCGCGGCGAACGAGGAATTGGTGCGCCTGTTTGGGGCAACGAACGAGGCGGAAGTGATCGGCTGCACCGATGCCGATTTTCTGCCTGCCTACATCGCGGAGGGTTATCGGAAGGACGACCGAGCTCTCTTCGACAATGGCGACACCATTCGGAATCGCGTCGAGCTGATAACGACCCCTCAAGGAATTGTCGACTGGATCGTCACGACGAAGGTTCCATTGCGCAACACGGCCGGTGAGATCGTGGCGGTGGCGGGCCATGCCCGAGATTACCAGAGGGAGGTCTCCACGGCGGCGATGCCGGAGAAATTGCGACTCCCAATCGCTCACATCCGGAAGAACTACGGTGGCACAATCCAGGTTATCGATCTGGCGACCGCCTCGGGGCGTTCGGTGAGCTCTCTTGAGCGAGCCTTTCGACGCCATCTCCATGTCACCCCCAGGGATTATATTCGTAAGGTCCGTGTTCATGAAGCCTGCAAACAGCTGATACAATCCCAGGATTCCATAGCCGGGGTCGCCTTTGCGTGTGGCTTCAGCGATCAGGCCCACTTGACGAGGGAGTTCAAACGAATCATGCACACAACACCCGCTGTTTACAGGAGAAGCCACAGTCCTGAATGATTGGTCACGCCGAGTTTGTTCAAAAACTCGACGGGTTACTTCAAGCCAGCAGAGGTTCTCTATGTTAAAGTAGGAATCAAAATGAAATTGATCGCTCGAAAACTTATCCTTAACGGCATCACTCTGGCGATGTTGGTTGCGGTATTTCCACTTGCCGCCGAGGAGATTGCTGGAGACTGGCACAGATCGGATGGTGGGTGGGCTGGCGTCAAGATGTTCCGGTTTGAAACCTCGGCTTTGAAGGGAAGGTTCGTCGCAGGGGATCAACGTAAGTTACCGCGCGGTTATGCACGGCATGGTTTGCGTGGTTTGGTTCTCCAGCCAGGCGGCTGGGACCCCCACCCGCCGGTCGGCAAGGTCGGCGGCAAACGGCGTCATCACGGCATGCTGAATCTCTACCGCGTATATTCCGCCACCGAATCCTTTGGTGCGTTGCGCGACGAAGATGCGGACATCGAGGAGGCAAGCGATGGGGCGACTTTGACCTGGCCGGCCAACGACGAACGCCCAGTGACCATTTCGGCGACCTGGAAGATTTCGGGCCCCGCACAGATTGACTTGAAGATCGTTGTTGATCCTAAAAGGGACATTGAGAATTTTGAGATTCTCCTGGCGAACTATGTGGCCTTGGATCTATTGAAGGGGATATACTTGGAGAAGGATGGTTTGCCTGTTTTCAGTGAGACCGCCGTTCAGGGGGGGGACTACGGGTTTTATCCACTCAATGAAGAGGCACGAAAACCCTTAGCCAACTCGGGTCGCGTTCATTCGAGTTGGAAGTGGCCATCATTTATCCCCGAGAACTACGCTGCCCTACCTCTGGCGGTGGCGGGAAATGATTCCTATGAGATCCTCCTGATGAGTGATCCGCAATCAACCCGTGCCGTATGCGTGACGCCGAATCGCAAGGACGGGGCGCCGCCAGAGACTTGGACTAACATCGAGAAACATAGTTCCATGTATCTGAGTTTCTTTTCCCGGGACGTGCGCACCGGAGAGCCGCTTGAGGCACACGCGCGTCTCGTGCTTCATGAGAAACCCTCAGATCCTTTCGAAGCGCATCAACGGATCTACGCGCAATTTATGGAGGACATTTCGGATGACGCCTCCGAACCCACATCCTCAAAATCCTCCACCTCGCAACCTTTCCCGCAAAACCGAATTCGTAATTACTATGCGGAAGAGGCTCGACGTATGCTGGCTCGCGGCGATCAGCCGATGCCCGAAATCCTTCCTGAGTTCCCAGGATTGGATGGCGGCAAGTTTGGCCATTGGGGGCAAAACGACGATTCGTTGTATACGGACGAACGGCTCAATGAAATGGACATGGGTGGAATGGTATCGCAAGTGGTGAACCACTTCGGGCGGACAACCGTACGGGCAGTCGTTGTAGCGGTTGGAGAAGATCAGGAAGCCTCGGCTCTTTTCGATACCGAGCGATTGACCTTTACCGATTCCTGGCAAGGGGGAGTGGTCTACGACTCAAAGCGCTTCGGGGTGAATGCCGGAGTTAAGCCGGGAGGCAAGCGTCTTCTCGACCTTGGCGAATCGGCGTGGACAAGGGAGGATGGGAAAGCGTTGGAGCTTCAATTTCTGGGCCTGTATCGCAATGGGAAGCGGGTCGTTTTCCATTATTCGGTTGATGGAGTCCCGGTTTACGATCACGTCTGGTTTCGCAATGGAAAGCTTACCCGAAGGATGACGGTGGACGGAAGGTTGGAACCTGGAATCGCTTTGAATTCCTCGCTTCCTCCGAAATACGACAAAGGAAAAACGAAGTGGTTGGCGCTTAGGCAAACGGCCCAATGGAGCTCGCACCAAGTGGTCACTCGTGGAGAATTGGGTACGGGTTCCGGTCCATATGTGATCGATACCTTGACGATTCCCTATCGCGACGAAAACCCATTCGGAACGCCCTTTCGCGTGGGAGGCTTCGATTTTCTTCCGGATGGCAGGGCAGCGGTCAGCACCCTGATGGGAGACGTCTGGTTGGTCGATGGGATCGATGGCAAACTTGGTAAGCTGATATGGAGGCGTTTTGCGGCGGGTCTACATCAGCCGCTTGGACTGGTTGTCCAAGACGGCAAGATTATCGTCCTCGGTCGGGATCAGATTACCCGCTTGCACGATTCCAACGGGGATGATGAAGCCGACTTCTATGAGTGCGTAACCCGTGACTATCCCGCGGTGCCTGGAAACGCCTATGCCTGTACCTTGCATCAAGACGAACACGGAACGCTCTATTGGTTTACGAAAGCGGAGGGGTTTCAGGTCACCCGGTTTGCGGAGGGGACCAAGCCGGAATCGGTCGCGACAGGATTACGAAACAGCAACGGAACCGGCGTCTCACTGGATGGCAAACTCCTGCTGGCCACATCGCAGGAGGGAACATGGACACCGGCCACTGGCATCTTCGAAGTTCGCAAAGGGAGCTATCACGGCTTCAATGGGCCCCAAAAAGGCCGTGGGAAATACGGCTATGATCTGCCACTCTGCTTTATCCCGCGTGGGATCGATGGCTCTGCGGGCGACATTGCCTTCCTACCGAAAGATGATCGCTTTGGCCCGCTTTCGGGAGCGATCCTGGGAACCTCGCTCGTGGACTGCAGTCACTACCTCATCTTGCGTGAAGAGATCGGCGATCGGAGTCAGGGTGGGGTGGTTCCCTTGCCCGGCGACTTTCTATCCGGGGCTCATCGCTCGCGCTACAATCCGCATGATGGCCAGTTCTACGTTGCTGGGACCGCCGGCTGGGCAAGCTACTATCAGGAGCCCGGTTCCTTGCAACGGGTGCGATATCAGGGAGGTGACTTGCATCTTCCTGAGGGCGTAGAGACCCGTTCCAATGGTTTGATTGTACGCTTCAATACCGCGATTGATCCAGAATCGCTTTCCTTGGCCAACGCCTTTTGCGAGCAGTGGAATTACCTGTATAGCAAGGGATATGGATCTTCTGAATACTCGGTTAAGAAACCAGGTATCGCCGGGCATGACCCTGTAGAAATCCGATCGCTTCATTTGATCGAAGACGGTCGCACTCTTTTTGTCGAGATACCTCAACTGCATCCGGTGATGCAACTGCATCTGTATTTGGATCTCAAAACCACTGACGGTAAACCCTTTTCTCCGGATATATACTATTCGATCATTCAGATAGGCGATGAGCCGTTTACAGGTTTTCCCGGCTACACGAAAATTGCCAAGCAAGCGTTCAATGATTTTCCAATTCAGGGAAGCTTCCCGCTCGATCAACGCCTGGTGGCTCAGGAGCGACTGGGCAAAAGCCTCGGTGGCTTTGAGACGGCTCAAGTCAAATGTGTACCCGGTCTTCAATTCGAGCCGCGACGCATTCGAATGCGGGCTGGTCGCCGGGCAGTCATTGTGTTGGAGAACGCGGATGTCGAAATGCCGCATAATCTGGTCGTCGTAAAACCGGATCGCCTTAAGGCGATCGGCGAAGAGTCTATGATGCTGGCCGCTGATCCCTCCGCAATCGGGAAGCACTACGTCCCTGAAGATAAGGGCGTTATTGCCATGTCGAGACTCGTGAAGACAAAGGAGCAATACTCAATTTATTTCAATACGCCCAAAGAGGCAGGAGAATACCCGTTTATCTGCACCTTCCCCGGGCATTGGATGATCATGCGGGGAATTTTGGAAATCGTAGAAGAATAATGCGTATGAGATTCATCCCAACGAGCTTTACTATATTGCTGATCCTTTCCGCTCTTGCCGCTTCGGTAGTTGCACAACCACCTCCAATGTTCGAGCTCACGAAAGAATGGAAGGCAAAGATCGAAGCGATCGCCCCGGAGCGCCCCTTGGCTGAGCCCGGGGAAAAGCGACTGGCACTGGTTTTCAATTTGATCACTGGCTATCATCACTGGTGTACGCCGCACATGACGGAAGTCGTGAGGATCATGGGGGAAAAGAGCGGTGCCTACGACGTGGTCGTGAGTGACGATATCACTCATTTCGAGAAGGAGAATATTGGGAAGTTCGATGCGATTATCTTGATCAACAACTGTTCTAAGAATCCGAGTAGAAACCTTTTCTACGATAAGCTCGGAGATATGGATAAGGCGAATGAGCTGGAGGCGAACCTGATTGATCACGTTGCAAAAGGGAACGGTTTGGTTGGCTTTCACGGTGCGATCCTGATGCAGAATAAATCCGAAGCGTTCAGCGAAACCATGGGCGGCTCGTTCCATTATCACCCGAAACAGACGAGGGTCATTGGCAAAGTGCTGGAGAAGGACCACCCGATTTCGAGTGCCTTCAAGGGCGACGATCTTGTGCATATCGACGAACCGTACTGTTTCAATGGAGCGTATTCAAAAATCAACTTCCGCCCGTTGCTGGAAATGGAACTTCCAAACTTTACGACGGAAGAACAAGCAAAGCTATTTGGCCGCTCGGAGAAGAATATTGCCCGGTATATCTCGTGGATTAAACCCCATGGAGAAGGGCGTGTTTTTTACTGCAGCCCATCGCATAACGCCCAGAGTTTTGAGAATCCAAAGTTGCTTCAATTCATGTTAAACGGGATTCAGTACGCTCTGGGAGACCTGGAGTGCGATGATTCAGTCTTAGGAGTCGAAGCTCCGGATGATCCAGTTGCCGACCCTAAGTCGAATGTGCTGTTCATCGCGGTCGACGATTTGAATGATTGGATTGGTGTCCTGGGCGGACACCCGCAAGCGAAGACGCCTCATATGGACCGTTTGGCCAGTCGTGGGGTCCTGTTTAGTAACGCCCATTGTCAGTCCCCAGTATGCAATCCGTCACGCGCCAGTCTGATGACTTCGCTCTATCCCAGCACTTCGGGTATTTATTTTTTGAATCCGGACATCAGAGAATCGCCAGTGGCCAGCAAGAGCCTTGTCATACCCAGACGATTTGAGAAAGAAGGTTATAATGTATTCGCTGCTGGAAAACTATTCCACAACGCAAGAGGGATTAACGAATATCACGTGCCCAACTACGCTGGCCAATTTGGGCATTATGGCCCCCTGCCTAAAAAGAAAATCAGTCGTTTTCCAGGGATGCGACTGTGGGATTGGGGTGTGTATCCTGCGCGCGACGATCAGATGCCTGATCATAAAATTGCGAGCTGGGCAGAAGAGCGGTTCGCCGAAACGCAAGAACAGCCCTTCTGGATGGGCGTCGGTTTCTACCGTCCGCATGTGCCTCAATTTGCGCCCCAAAAGTGGTTCGATATGTACCCCATTGAAAGCGTTCAGTTGCCAAAGGTGATCTCGGATGACTTGTCCGACATCTCCTCCTATGGCGTGGACATTAGCAGGCTGAAGCACATAGCGCCGACCCATGAATGGGTGATGGGAAATGAACAATGGAAACCTCTGGTTCAGTCCTATTTGGCCTGTGTCAGTTTTGTGGATGCGCAAATTGGACGCGTGATCAAAGCGCTTGATGAGGGTGCCTATGGCGAGAATACCTATGTGGTCCTCTTCAGCGACCATGGTTTTCATCTTGGTGAAAAGGAACGATTCGCCAAACGAAGTTTATGGGAAGATGGAACTCGGGTTCCCCTGATTATTGTTGGACCAAATATTCCCGCAGGCAAGGTGTGCGCCAAGCCCGTTCAATTGTTGGATATCTACCCGACCTTGTTGGCGTTAACGAATCTCGAAGCGGATCCCAGGCATGAAGGGCACTCGCTGGTCCCTTTACTGAAAGATGTCGAAGCTGATTGGCCCTATATGGCCCGCTCCAACTTCGGACCGGGCAACTATGCGATACTCTCAGAGCACTGTAGATTTATTCAATACAACGATGGGTCGGAAGAGTTCTACGATCATTCGAAGGATCCGCAGGAATGGCACAATGTGATCGATCATGCGGAGTATGAAAGCATCATCAAAAAACACCGGGCCCAGATACCGCAAGAACGACACGAAATACTAGGTCGAGACTCATATGGACATAAATCCTATTCGGCCACCGAAGAGAATGCGAACGCAAGAGGCAGATGAACGGCCATTTTCCGTCAAAAAAACATAACGTTAATGAATCGAATTTAAAAGACAAGCTGCGCCACTGAACTATAACCTTACCTCAAAAATATGAAAATCAAAAATATCGCCTTATTATTCCTGTTGGTGTCTTCATTTGGAAACGCTAATGAAAAAAATAGAGACTCTGAAGGTCTCATGCTTCATCTTTATCCAAAAAATATATGCGATGATCCCTTTGCATCAGACACCGATCGCATCTCCAGCCCCAGCGAGGATCCATTCGCCGACCCTAACGAGAAGGTCGAAGCACCGGATGATCCATTCGCCGACCCTAAGGCGACTGCCCAGGGCAATGAAGAGGATCGGCGCAAGCGTGGGCTGCACCTGACGCAGGGGGCATTCCTCAAACGGCTACGCACCTTGGACCCCAAGCAGTTCTCCAAGATGAAGGCGAAGCAATTTGCCAAGCTGACCCAATTGCACCTGGATGATCTGACCCTAACTGATGATGACTTTCTCTGCCTGGTGAAATGGATGCCGGCTCTGGAAAACCTCAATCTGTGGTCATGTAATTTCCCAAAATCATCGCTTGAGCACCTAACCGGGTTGAAGGGCCTGACGAAGCTATCCCTGCAGTTCTGCGGTCTTGGCAACGAGTCCATGGGAACCCTGTCAAAACTCAAAGCCCTTACATCTCTGAACCTTAATGGCAACTCAAAGGTTACGGATGAGGGACTAGAAGGCTTGGCCCGACTGGAGCACCTGGAGTACCTGAATTTGTTTGCGATCAGTCTATTCAAAGGGCCCGGGCTTCGGCACCTGGTAAAGCTAAAACATCTGAGCGAACTGTACTTAGGACATTCTTTCGATTGCAACGGAATCAGAGACGAAGGCTTTGACCATCTGGCCAAGATGACTGCTTTGAAAAAACTTAGCCTGCAATATTGTACGGAGTTTTCCCCTGAGAGCCTAGACAAACTTGCCGGGCTGAAGAATTTGGAAGTCATTGATTTCTCCGATTCCTTCCACTCTCGAGATTACAAAAAAGGGATCCGACCGGCCCTGACCCGTCTTCAGAAAGCCCTGCCTGACTGCAAACTGCTTGTGTCCAAGAGGTTTGAGGACGAGGAGGATTGGTTGAAACGCACTGATTCGAAGTTTGAAGGGTATGATCCGTATGATCCCTTTGCATTTGACTCCGATCTCAATCGCGAGGTCGATGCCCTACTCGCCTGGGACCCCACCGCTCCGCCCCCCGAACCCAAAAAACTTGCTGATGCATCCCAAAACTCATCCCAAGAAGAAAAGACATCCAATGCAAGGATTGGGCATTTGAGTATTTATGCGTCAGATAAACCTATTGCTTTCTTTGATGGGCATGGGAATGACTTGGAGTATATAGCAAAAGCAAGTGTTCTTCATAACTTTGGCTCTAAAGAGTTTGATGCAATTGGTTTTGTTGAGTTTTCAGATGTTCAACAATTTGCAATATCAGAACACATTGAAGACTCTATCGATGTAGGTATTTCCGTGGAAGTAGACACTACAGAAGTAGAAGATCGTTTAGCTGTAAGTGTATCTGCTCGATTTACGGAATTTGAAGGCTTTAGTGACGCGTTAGGACAGGTTACTCCAAAGTTCGCATCTAGAGAATTTTTGTTTAATGATGATGATATTGGGGGAGATGTAAGAATCTTTATCTATTCTGATATTATAAAAGAAGAGCATAAAACTATGTTTATTGTATTGAAAATTAGTTAAGAATGAAAGTAGGGCCAGTCTGTGGAGGGAACTAGTGACAGCACGCGGTTTTGAAGGTGTTAAGGTGATTTTGATATTAACTTAGAAAGTGAAGAGTGTCTGACCTGTCACGAGTAGCTCATATCTGCGTTCTATAGGAATAAATATGAAACAAATTTTTCTCATAATACTCTCTATCTTTATTAGTAATATCGTTAATGCTCAAGAAGACCCATTGGGCGCAATACCTAAAACTGAGCAGGAAAAACTTGCTGATGCATCCGAAAAATCATCCCAGCAAAAAAAGACATTCATTGCTAAAAGTGCAAAAAACCTCGAAATGATTTGGTGTCCACCGGGTAGTTATCTTAGGGGCCACGTCTCTAGAGCTAACACCGTAATTTTGACGGAAGGTTTTTACTTGGGGAAATACGAAGTAACTAAGGAACAATATCGGTCCGTAATGGGAGTTAATCTAAGTTCTTTCCTCAGTTTTTTTAAAGGGGCGAAATTACCCGTTGAAAAAGTATCTTGGGAAGATGCCATGGCCTTTTGTAAAAAGTTGAACGAAAAAGAAAAAAATAGGATTCCTGAAGGTTGGGCTTTTAGCCTGCCCACAGAGAGTCAATGGGAATATGCTTGTCGTGCAGGTACGAGAACCGCCTACTCGTGGGGTAATGAGATTGATTCCTCGCGGGCGAATTATAACTGGGAAAACAGACAGGACTCTACGCAATCGTGCGATGTGGGACAGTATGCTGCCAACCCATGGGGCTTTTATGATATGCATGGTAATGTGTCGGAATGGTGTGCCGATTGGTATGCCAAATACCCAAGTGGTGTTTTGACAAACCCAATAGGTCCGGCAACGGGCACGGTTCGGGTCAAGCGGGGTGGTTCCTGCCATGACAACAGGGTGTCCCTGCTTTCTCATGTGCGTGGCTACTACGCCCCTGACGCCCACTGGCCCAACATGGGATTCCGGATTGTTTTCCAATCAACCTTACCCTCTTTGACTGGTTCGGACGGAAAATCAAGGAACCAAGGGAGGTCAGATAATAATGAAAAGAGCGAAAGTAACGGTGACCTGAAAGATCTTGCTGATGCATCCAAAAAATCATCCCAACAAGAAAAGACATTCATTGCAAGAAGTGCAAAAAACCTCGAAATGATTTGGTGTCCACCAGGCAGTTATCTGAGGGGCGACGGTTATAATACTAACACCGTAATTTTGACGGAAGGTTTTTATTTAGGGAAATATGAAGTAACTCAGGAACAATATCAGTCCGTAATGGGAGATAACCCGAGTAAGTTCAAAGGAATGAAATTACCCGTTCAAACCGTGTCATGGGAAGATGCCGTGGTATTTTGTAAAAAGTTGAACGAAAAAGAAAAAAATAGTATTCCTGAAGGTTGGGTTTTTACCCTGCCCACTGAGAGTCAATGGGAGTATGCCTGTCGAGCAGGTACCACGACGAGATATTTTTGGGGAGAAAAAATAAATTCGGATTGGGCAAACTACGGAGAAAGTGGATATGAGAAAACAAGGGTGGTTGGGTCGTATCGCCCTAATTCATGGGGTTTTTATGACATGCACGGTAATGTTTGGGAGTTGTGTTCCGATTGGTATGGCAGTTATCCAAGCGGCACCTTGACAAACCCAACAGGCCCCGCATCGGGCTCGACTCGGGTCAAGCGGGGTGGTTCTTGGTACAGCCGTGGGACACACCTGAGTTCTGCCAAGCGCTCTATTGGTTTTGCCCCAAGTTACCGTAGTGATTCCATGGGCTTTCGTGTCGTTTTCCAATTAAACAAGTAAGCTATGGATGGTGCTCTTCAATGCATGAAGGGCGGAGTGCGGTGAGTGGCGGTAAGAATCTTATTCCCTTAACATTATCTCCTAAAAAAACAACTGGAAGGAAACGATCTATCCGTCTTGATGAAAAATTCGGAGACCGATGGGGGGGATACCACAGTCACTGCTTTTGCATACAAGAACTACGGAGTGCGAACCAACCGGTATGGATATTTCGTCTACTGGGACAGAACCGAAGAACCATTCGCCCACACGAAGGACTAGTGGGAATGTAATAACCATGCGGGTGATCCAAACTATACAAGGGTGAAAAAGGAAATGTCGAGAGGACTGCCCTTACATCATCAGTCATCTGGATCTACTCATGTGCCGCCAGCCCGAACACACATTTCTCCTTAAGGAAATCGGCTGCCCTGAATATTTACTGTAAGAAATAAACAAGTATAGACATTTACTTTCTTGTCGCCCTTCAGTACTAA
>CAWVXY010000072.1:0-11185 GCA_963934295.1 uncultured Opitutia bacterium | reverse complement strand
TATGAACCATAGTAATTTTATGAATGCAAGCTTTAGATTTTATAATTAATTTTATAGGTATTTTTTAGGTGAAATAGTATTTTTCTGAACGAAATTAAAGATTATCTAGAATTTACTCGATTTTTATTTGGCAAAAGATTATACGAATATGCTTACGCATGCCCGAGTGGCGGAATGGTAGACGCTGCGGACTTAAAATCCGTTGCCAGTAATGGCGTGAGGGTTCAAGTCCCTCCTCGGGCACTCTTTTGTAATGGCTTGCAAAACTCTGTAAATAAAAGGATTGGGGCTTTGATTGATGGCTTATTCGCTAGTTCATCTTTTTTCTGCTTATGAATTAAATTTTGCATTAAGTTCGTAAACTGACAACAGAATCAGTCGTGTGGATGATACCAAATAAATCAGAACCGCTATTACCATATCGACTAGTCCCTTAAAAATTTTTAAGATTTAAAATTATATTGTGGAAAAATAATTACGATGAAACTTCCTTATAAACCAAAGAAAACCCATACTGATTTTAAGGAAATTCAGTGTATGTGGAAAATTGAGCCTAAGATAAAGGTATCCCTTTTGCAGGAACGCGTCAAAATTCTTACACTTCCAGCTGATGATAAAAATTCTGCATCTTACATTCATATTGAGCCTAAAGTCCAAAAGATGGGTCGGTTTACAAAATATTGGGCAGAATTTTATGCAGGGAGCGGGATTCATGAAATTAATGTGCGAGTCTATTTTAATGATCTTGAGCAAGTCACTTTTTTGGGGGTGGGGTTGGCAAATTATAATGATGGGCAATCCGAGGACTCACTCTCAGTTCATAGTGAAACGTTCGTGCATCAACTAGCTGAGCTATTTTCATTGAACTTAATACTTGAAGAATAAAAAACCGCTGCAACTTTCCAAAATGGTTCAAACCCTGGCAACAATACGAAGAAATGCGATATTGATTACTGAAATTGAGATGCTTACAGAAGTATGAGTTTGTTAAGTTGAAACTCGAAATTTTTATAAGCGAATTTGCTCATTCTTGGTTAGCTATTTATGTTTTTAACCAACAACAAGATGACAATAAAAGTCTTATGCCTATCGATTATCAGATTCAATCTTAGAACTTAAAATCCTTCACTGATACTGGCGTGAGGGCTCAAGTCCCTCCTCATAAATTCTTTTGTAAGTTTTCCAGTAAAATCAGAAAGGATATGTTTTAAGAGTCCTATTTATTATTTGTATTTTCGGAATTTTCCACTTCAAGAAAAGGGTCCATTTCATCGGGAAGTAATTCGGATTTCCTTTGATCCAGAGAATTCAAATGGTTTTGTAGTTCTTCGATCAATGGACCATCCCCTTTACTGTTTGCCTCCATGAGTGAGTTTTTAATCTCGGCTACCTGACTTTCAATGTTTTCTAATTCCTGCTGTTGTTCAGCGATTTTTTTGTTTTCATCCCGAGTTAATACAAATCGAGTATGATTAAATTCTTTGAGGGCGTTTAATTCCTCTTTTAATTCCTCAAGGGCTACATTTTCTTTTGAAATCGAGATAATGATTTGATCTCTCTCATGTTGTTCCAAGGTCGGGAAATAAAGTTTTTTCTCCAATTCGGAAATTTCTTTTTTCGCTTTTTCCATTTTTGATCGAATAGCGAGCTTTTTCTCGGAAACATTTTTCTTTGGAGCGATTAATTCTTTTGCTTCTAGAAACGTAGCATGGCCACCATCCTCAATGGATTCCAACTCTTTAAAAAGAAGTTCAATTTCTCCTTTGCAAGAAACAACATCATCGGCATAGTCTTTGCCTAATGACATCTCCTTCTGGAGTTCCTTTAGTTTACTCCGTGCTTCACGCAAAGATTCTCGAACGATGGCTCTCTTTTCTCGTTTAGCATGGAGTGATCCAGATTGAATAATCTCATCTTTTTTTTCAACTTCTTCCGATTCTTTTTCCTTATTCATCGTATAATCTTTAATTAACCTAAAGCGTATTCTTTTTAGTTTATCAAGTTAAAAATAATGCTTTAAATCTAGAGATTTATTATATTTCTCATTAGAATTACAAATCCAGATAGAGATAATTGAGGTTACAAAATTAAAGTTTTTGATAAATCATACTATGATATCGAATCTTTATCGAAATAACCCATTTTCTGAACTGAAAAATATCTTTCGTCGGATCTATTTTTACAATAATTAAGGAAATTTTAATCAATCAACATTTCCTTGGCCGATTTACCTTGGGGGATCATCGGAAGGACATGTTCAGTGTGAGGAACAATTACTTCAAGAAGGAATGGCTCGTCTGCATCCAACATTTCTTGAATTCCGTCATGTAAATCCTCGCGCTTTATGATTCGGCGTGCCTTTACCCCAAATCCTTCGCACATTTTAATGTAGTCGGGGTAAATGCCATCCTCGTTTTCAGGTCCACCGATATTTTCGGGGTCACATAGAATGGTGTGCCCACGAACACTTTCATAAAATCGATCTTCCCACTGCACCACCATGCCAAGATGCTGGTTGTTGAGCAGGAGGCACTTCGCATTGATTTTTTCAATCTTGGCAGTAGCCAATTCCTGTACATTCATGAGGAATGAACCATCCCCATCAATATCGATTACTTCCTTATCAGGACGGGCAACCTTTGCACCCACTGCAGCAGGATAACCAAAGCCCATCGTGCCCAACCCGAGTGAGGAGATATAAGTTCTTGGTTCTTTGTAACGATAATATTGGGCCGCCCACATCTGGTGCTGACCAACACCGGTTGTAATAATTGCCTCACCTTTGGATACTTCGTAGAGTGCTTCCACTGCTTCCTGTGAGCTAATATGTTTTCCTTTTTCGTACTTGAAAGGATATTTTTCTTTCCAGCCAGTAATCGTATCCATCCAGGATTTTAAGTCGGGTTTATCGAGCTTTCTTTCCTTAATTAACTCAGACATCCGTTTTAGGGCATATTTGATATCTGTGCGAATAGGGAAGTGGGCATGAACATTTTTATTATGTTCTGATTTATCAACATCGAAGTGGATGACATAAGCCTCCTGAGCATACTTGTCTACCTTACCCGTAATTCGGTCATCAAAACGGGCTCCACAGCAAAGCAGTAAATCACTCTCACATACCGCCCAATTTCCGGCTACGGTTCCATGCATTCCATACCAGTAGCAGGATTGTGGATGGTCGGGGTCGAAAACACCGAGACCCATGAGAGTGTGCGTGACGGGCAAACCGGTAAGCTCGGCAAATTCTTTAAGTTCCTCGTGGGCTTCCGCGGAAATGATACCACCACCCGTGTACAGAACCGGTTTTTTGGCTTTGGAAATTAAATTGAGAACTTCAATTAATTCTTCGTCAGTGGCCTTGGGGTGATCTAGTTTATAGCCTTCCATCTCTGTGACTTCATCAGGAAAAAAGGGTTCAAACACTGCCTGTTGTACATCCTTTGGAATATCGATCACAACAGGGCCAGGGCGACCGCTTTCAGCGAGGTAGAAAGCTTCTTTAACCACTCGGGGTAAATCCTCGGCTGTCAGAACCAAATAGCTATGTTTAACGATCGGCAGGGTCATACCGAAGAAATCAGTTTCCTGAAAAGCTGCTTTGCCAATAAACTCCTGATAAACCTGTCCGGTAATAGCAATCATTGGGATACTATCCATGTAGGCATCGGCGATACAGGTAACGAGATTGGTTGCACCTGGTCCCGAAGTTGCCATACAAACACCGGCTCGTCCGGTTGCACGAGCGTAGCCATGAGCCATAAACCCACCGCCTTGTTCCTGGCGGGGCAGAATGGTTCGAATCTTTTCCGATCGGGTAAGAGCCTGGTGGAGTTCCATGGAGGCACCGCCCGGGTAAGCAAAAATTGTGTCCACTCCTTCGCGCTCGAGAGCGGCGACAAGTACATCAGCCCCTTTCATGGCGGGCCCACGCTCGCCTTTAATTTCGGGATCGGGTTGGATAATGGATTCAGTGTTCATGTTTTGAATGGATTAAAAGTTATTAACATGTCAAAGACAGCCTTTCTTTTCAAGGTAGAAAGAAAGGAGGTCCAGACTTCTTTAAAATTTTTTAGCTTTTCGGGGTCCAACCCAAAACAATATCAAACCTGGCAGTCACTTCCCCTATTTTGGATTTGGCTAAGGGATTGAAGGGAATAATTAATGAATTTCTTTCCTTTTTTCCTTGAACGCGTTTAAGTATGAAATCTTTTTTGTTTCTTGGTTCTCCTTTAACATAGCACTGCGTGGTAAGTTTTCTTTGCCCTTTTGCTGAAACCGCCATATGAATATGAGGCGTCCGACCGGAATAGGGACTTGGTTTCAGGGTGCGGAAAGAATAATTTCCTTTTGAATCAGTAAGAAATTTTCCATATCCCTGAAAATTGGAATCGAGTTTATCACGATTCCCCCCCCTTGAATGTAAATAGATACCGTTATTATCAACCTGCCAAATTTCCACGAGTGCGTTTCGAATGGGGTTCCCTTTAATGTCGATAACCTGCCCACTCAGGTAGGCAACGGTTCCAACTGCGGGAGTAAGGGAGTCATTGATAATGATTAGATCATTATCGGTATCAAGCGGCATTTTATCCGGGTAAAACGGGCCCTCGGTTTGCTTGGGGGTCAGGGTCAGGGCTTCGGCCATGAGACCTGGAGTTACAAAAAAAGGCAGGGTGGAGATAAACGAACGACGGGGCAGTCTTGGCAAATTCATAATTTAAATTTGTAATTTGTTCCAAAAATTGTAAAGGGAAAAGGATGACCTCTTCTCTTTTTTCGATCTTAGCTGTACTCCTTTTTTTCTTGTTTCAGCTGGGAGTCTTTGCTGAAACGAAAAAGTTATCCATCCCCATTCAGCAAAAGTTAAAAGAAACAGAAACACCTAAACCCATTTCCTGGGTCGTGGTTCCGGATGGATCGGGTAGGTCTCTGCTTGTTTTGCAGGGAGGACAGGTTTTGATGGTTCCTTCTGAATCTAAGGGTAAAAAGATTAGTACTTTTTTGGAATTATCTTCAGAGGAAATGATCGTTAAGGATTTTGAGGAAGGTTTACTGGGCTTGGTCTTTCATCCACAATATCTAAGCAACGGACTTTTTTATCTTTACCATACTCTTCAGGAACCCAAGCGTTCAGTATTGGTTGAAAGACGAATGCAGGACCGGAAGAAATTGCTCTTAGATGAAACCCATCACCGGACCCTGATCGAGATCGAACAGCCTTACTGGAATCATAATTCAGGGGTGCCAGAATTTGGTCCCGATGGATATCTCTACCTTTCAACTGGGGACGGTGGTAAGGCGAATGATCCGCACGACTTTTCCCAGAATACTTTTTCATTGCTGGGAAAAGTATTGCGAATTGATGTGGATAAAACCGAAGGTGCACTTAAATATGGAATCCCTGAGGATAATCCATTTAAAAATAAACCTGGTTACAGGGGAGAAATTTGGACTATCGGAATGAGGAATCCATGGCGTTTACATTGGGATATGCCAAGTAACAATCTTTATTGTGCCGATGTGGGTCAGCATATGAAGGAAGAGATCAACCTGATTCAAAAGGGAGGCAATTATGGTTGGAGTTTTCGCGAGGGCACCAACGCCTTTTCACTGAAGAACCGTAAACCATCAGAGGAGATCGAATTTATTGATCCGGTTTTTGAATATGGGCACGACGAGGGAACCAGTGTAAGCGGAGGGATTGTTTACCGTGGATCCAAGCACCCTGAATTATACGGACATTATATTTTTGGGGACTGGGGAACTGGAAAATGCTGGGCAATTGAGGTGAAAAATAATCGGACAGTTTCCAAGAAATACATCGAATTTATGCTTGATGGAGAGGTGATTAATGATCTACCCAAATTCGTGAACGGTAAACCAGAAAGTCCTTTCAAACCGGTTAATTTTTGCATGTCTGCGGAGAATGAACTTGTCCTGCTTGACTGGCAGGGAATGGTTTATTTTTCCAACTGAACAACTCTGAATTAACTTGTCTGATACCAGTTCAATCTAACTCAGATTGAATGAGACTAATCGATTTTATTCAAATGACTTGGTTGTGTAATTGAAAAAAATGGCTCGGCCTTTGTATATTCCTTGAAAGTAGACCCAGCTCGAATCACGCCATCTGAATAAGTAGGGGAAGACTCCTTTTTGGGTCCATCTCCACCCATCGGTCTGATTCCAAAACCAAAGGCTTCCGTCCCGCATGGGGGAAGGATAGAGCCAGCCCAGTTCCGCATGGTAAACCCAAGTCTGTTCAGTCGGACGGAATGCACCCAACCAATCCGATTTTTTCCAACCTCCGGGTAAACTTTCTGCATCCTTGTACCAACTGGTGGAATCAGTTTTTGGAGCGGTTTTGAACTTCTTTACACTTCCGCGGTTTTCCCCCGCTGAATTGATTGCATAGGCTTTGAAATAGTAGGTTTTATCAGGTTGAAAGTCTGAAAATGATATTCTGAATTTGGTTGTATTTCGATCAAAGTTTGAGGGAATACGAATGGCATTTTTGAGTAGGATATTTTCGCTGATTAAAATACCAACCTCGTTAATTTTAGCTCCTCCATTGTACAGAACTTTACCCCTCAGAGTATAGGTCCCATCGAGGTAGTCTTTTTCTTCAGAAGTTTGTACGATGGGAATATAAATTTGAACGGGAGGGGCCGGGTTAGTTGAATTCTTGTCGATTTCTGGATTTTTCGGTTCACCTAGATTGTTCATTTTATCACGATCAAGATTTTCCTGAATCCATTTAGCAATTGTACCACTTCCCATGCCATACCCTCCCGGAAAAGGAACAAAGTCAAGGGTTTGATTTGGAGGAGGAGCACCCCAATGTTCAGGGAATGCTTTCGAATAATTAGAATCGGAAATTGGAAAAGCGGGATTGGATTCTGTTGGGCTATCTTCAACAAATTCCGACCAATCGTAGGGCCAGTTCGAGTTGGATGAGAAAGATGAGTGAATTTTGCCTTTGTTGATGCTGGAAAGGGATGGCGTATTGTAGAACATGTCGGTCATATTAGTATCCGTTAAAACATTCCATTGGCTAATGTCTTGGTTGAATTTAGTGGCAGTTCTAAAAATTGAACTCATGTTTCTGACTGAAGAAACATTCCAGTCCCCTATTGGTTGATTAAAGGGAGTTCCCCAAAACATAGCATTCAAATTGTTTACCGAAGAAACATCCCAGGAACTGATATTTTGATTAAATGCCGATCCTATGAACATTCCATTCATTGAATTTACTGAAGAAACATTCCAATTATCAATAGGTTGATTGAAAAACGAGTTTCTATTGAACATCAAAGGCATATCTGAGACTGAAGAAACATTCCAATCTCCTATTGGTTGATTAAATACAGATTCTGCAAACATCGCTGCCATATTTTCTACTGAAGAAACATTCCAATCTCCTATTGGCTGATTAAATGCAGCGGCTTTTCGAAACATTCTAGCCATGCTTATTACTGAAGAGGTGTTCCAGCTACCAATAGGTTGGTTAAAGGTAATAGCTTCGCTAAACATGTGGGCCATGTTCGTCACTGAGGAAACATCCCAACTGTTAATATTCTCATTGAAGTTGGTTCGACCCTTGAAGGTATTGGCCATGTCAGTCACCGCCGATACATTCCAATCGCTGATATGCCCGTAAGTGGCATTGGCTTCTGCCTGATTATCAAACCATAGATTGACTGCAGTTTGGAAATTGGAATCGGAAAGGGCTTGAGTTATCAAGGTATCGTCAGATGGATCGTTTAATAGGGTAATCGTAAAATTACCTTCTGTTGAGGAACCAAAAGAATCCCTAGCTTTTACGCTTAATTGGAATGATGAGGCATTGCTCTCGTAATCAAATGAGGTAGCGGTTCGAAGAACTCCATTGGTAGATTGAAGCGAGAAAAGTTGGTTGGTCGGATGAGAAGAACCCATTAGCCAATAGGAGAGGGTATCATTAGTATCGGGATCGAAAGCACTGAAAGTGCCTATTACAGAACCGACCGCCAAGTTTTCGGCAAATTGAGAATGAGAAAGAAGCAAGTTCGACGGAGTTTGGTTGGGTACGAATGCAGACCAACTGAAGGGCCAGTAGGGATTCGGTGAGAATGATACGTGAATCAGGCCCTTGTTGGTTTCGGAGAGAGCAGAGGCGTTTGCGAAAGTGTTACTCATATCAGTGACTGCGGAGATATTCCAATTACTGATATCTTGATTGAACGCCGAGGCTTGCTTAAACATTTCTGCCATCATTGTGAGGGATGATGTGTTCCATCCGCTGAGGCCATGATTAAACGATGTGGCTCCGCGGAACATTTCGTTCATAAGTAAAACGGAGGAAGTATTCCAATCTCCGAGGGTTTGATTGAAATCGCTAGCGTTTTTGAACATAGAGCTCATGGTCGTTACGGCAGAAGTATTCCAATTGGAAATGTCTTGATTAAACGCCGTTGCACCGTTGAACATACCAGCAATATTCGTTACATTAGATATATCCCAATTACCTATGGCTTGGTCGAAATTATCAGCGGCATGGAACATGTTGTTCATACTAGTTACGGCAGAAGTCTTCCAGTCACCGATATCTTTATTGAAGGATGCCGCTCCTCGGAACATTTGGTGCATACTGCTAATAGCTATTGTATTCCAATCGCCGATATCCTGATTAAATTCGGTGGCATTACGGAACATGTCGGTCACATGCGTGACGGCTGATATATTCCAATCTCCGATATCTTGGTCGAATGTCGTGGCTCCGCTGAACATGTAGCCCATGTTCGTCACATTACTAACATCCCAACCGCTTAGATTCTCATTAAAACTTACACGGTTTTGAAAAGCATTAGACATATCCGTCACCAATGACACATTCCAGTCGCTGATGTGCCCATATGTGTAAGTGGCATTCGCCTCGTCCGAAAACCACAAATTCACCGCGGCCTGAAAATTGGAATCGGTGATCGGTTCGTATGTAACAAATTCCACCCAGTCGTAGGTCCAGTTCGCATTCGAGGAAAATATTTTTTGGATCTTGCCCTTGTTGGAGTTGGAGAGAGAGTTCGCGTTGTTGAACATGTTGGTCATGTTGGTGACTGATGATACATTCCAATCTCTAATGGGGTGGTTAAAAGAAGTGGCATCCGAAAACATCCAGTCCGTCTTCGTGACCGAGGATACGTCCCAATCCTCAACCGGTTGATTGAATGGCGAATTGGCAAACATACCTTCCATGTTGGTAACCGAGGAAACGTTCCAGTCTCCGATCGGTTGATCAAAAGATGAGTGCTTGAACATTTCCTGAATCTCAGTTACCAAGGAAACCTCCCAAGACCCAATCGGTTGATTGAAAAGCGTGGCACTCTTGAACATCCTATCCATTCGGGTGACCGAGGAGACAACCCAATCGCCAATCGGTTGATTGAAGGGCGTATTGGCAAACATGCCTGCCATATTAGTGACCGAGGAAACATTCCAGTCTCCGACCGGATGGTTAAACATGGAATTGGCAAACATGTAGTGCATGTTTGTCACTGCGGAAACTTCCCAATTGCCGATCGGTTGATTAAAGGATGTGGCATTGGCAAACATGTGGTTCATACTGGTCACGTTGCTCATGTCCCAGTCTGTTATGTTTGCATCAAAGTTCGTCCGATCCTTGAAGGCCTCGGACATATCCGTCACCTGCGACACATTCCAGTCGCTGATGTGGCCGTATGTGTAAGTCGCATTCGCTTCGTCCGAAAACCACAAATTCACCACATCCTGAAAATTGGCGTTGGTGATCGGTTCGTAAGTCACGAATTCCGACCAGTCGTAGGTCCAGTTCGAGTTATTGGAAAAAACTTTTTGAATTTCCCCTTTCTTCACGGTGGAAGGAATAGCGTTCTGGAACATGTTATTGGTATTCGTAACCGAAGAAACATTCCAATTTCTAATATCATGCGTAAATGAGGGTGTATACCTGAACATATAGCTCATATCGATCACCGAAGAAACATTCCAATCCCCAATTGGCTGACTGAAAGAACTAGCCCCATTAAAAATCCCACTCAAATCAGTAACAGATGAAATATTCCAGCCTCCAATAGCTTGGTTAAAGGCATTGGCAGAATAAAACATGTCTCGCATCGTTGTGACAGAGGAGACATTCCAATCACCAATTGGCTGATTGAAGGCCTGAGCGTACCTGAACATCAAGCTCATGTTCTGCACCGATGAAATATTCCAACCTCCAATTGGCTGATTGAAGGAATTGGCTCCATTGAACATACCTCTCAAGATTGTGGCAGATGACATGTTCCAATCCCCAATAGGCTGGTTGAAGGAATTTGCCGAATAAAACATTGAAGTCATGTTGGTAACTGAAGACACATCCCAACCGCTGATATCCTCGTTAAATGAAGCACGTTGTTTAAAGGCATTAGACATATCCGTCACTGCCGAGACATTCCAGTCGCTGATGTGGCCGTAGGCGTAGGTCGCATTGGCCTCGTCCGAGAACCACAAGTTTACCGCGGTCTGGAAGTTGGAGTTGGTGAGGGCAGTATTGCCGACGAAGCCCGACCAGTCAGTCGTCCAGTTAGAATTGGTTTTAAAAGAGGAATGGATGGCCGCCTTGTTTGCATTTGAGATAGCTGTGTTAAAAAACATAGTACCCAATTTTGAGACTGATGAAATATTCCAATCAGCGAGATTTTGATTAAACGCAGAAGCACCATTAAAAATACTACGCATATCGGTAACGGCTGAGGTATCCCATTGATCTAGTGCAAGATTGAAAGAAGAAGCGTACTTAAACATTTCCTGCATATTCGTAACGGAGGAAGTATTCCAGTCGCCAATGTTTTGATTGAAAGCTGTGGCACTGTTAAACACCCCCCGCATATTTGTAAGAGCTGAAGTATTCCAGCTGCCAATATTTTGATTGAAAGTCGAAGCCCCATGAAAAATACTACCAAATATAGTGACATTTCCAATATCCCAACTTCCAATGGGTTGGTTGAAAGATGAAGCCTCGCGGAACATCTCGTTCATATGGGTGACTGCGGAGGTGTCCCAGTTACCGATATTTTGATTGAAGTCCGATGCACCATAGAACATCTGACTCATAATGGTAACCTGACTAGTATTCCAGTCACCAATTGGCTGATTAAAGGCAGAAGCTCCCTTAAAAATAGCA
>CAWVXY010000071.1:0-11473 GCA_963934295.1 uncultured Opitutia bacterium | reverse complement strand
TCCCCAATTCCGGCAGTAATGGATGGAAAACGTGCCGCACTGCCCACATGTTCTGCGGCAATCTGATCAAGGGAAACATTCTTTTCCGGGAAACCCTTGGATTCCTGCTTCCTTACCCCTGAAAGAAATGAGTTTACTCCGCCATGTCCCCCACTCACATCATGATCAAGATGAGAAAACACCGTGAAGTCTTTGCGATGTTTTTCTACATTCTTCAAAGTTGGACTGCTTACATAATCCATTCCCTTCTCTTTGGGAAAGAAAGCACCGGGGTAGAATCCTAAATGATTACCAATAGCCAAAATTTTCTTATGACGAGCGGGTTCAACCGAAGCCAATGCCTTGGATGCACCGCTCTCCAAAAACGGAAGAGCTAGGCATAACCCAGTTCCCCTTAGAAAGTTTCTACGATTAACCGGACTCGAAGATGTTAGATTCATACTACTAAATAGTATGTAATTCTCATTTTGAGACAAACCTATTAAATTGAAGAACGTCCATCAGACAAACCACTACCGTATGCGGAAGAGTAAGGATTGATATGCCCAACATTGCCTTACCCAACCAGTCAAGTTCAATACCTCGAAAAGATAATGGAAGTGCAAGAAGGAACCACAATCCCACTAATGCAAGAACGGTCATCAATCCGCTGATCTGTAACCATCTTGCTTTAAGTTTTAGATAAGCACCCATAATCAAACTTTGTTTGGCAGCAGGGTCGACCCAGATAATACGAAGAGTATGCCTTAAGCTGTGCCAAAGTGCAAAGTAGATTCCTAATGCCCATAAAGGAGGAAGAAATAAAAACCATAAGAAAAGGAAACATGACTCGAAAAGATCAACTAACCAGGCAGTTCGCTCCCCTTTTTGTAATTGAATGTTCGATAAGGCGATTTGTAGAACTACTAGAATCAGCGGAACTAGAAGGAAGAAAAGTTCATTTTGCGAAACCAAGGACAGATCATACTCGACCTGTCCTCCCTGCCGGATCATTTCCTGCAAAAAGAGGCAATATGTCTCATTTCCAAGATAACCAGGTAACAGGATAGGTAAGCTTCCTCTTGCCATAATATGAAGAGCCTTCAACAGTACAGACCGTTCAAGGTAGCCCGCACCGTGTAATTTCACTGACAAGTATCGATCCCCCTGCCCCCAATGAAAAACAGTGATTCCAATAAAGAAAACAGCAGAAGCCACGGGCTGATATTGCCAGCATATTAGATATAAGATAGAAAGAGTTGGGTACAGCAGAAGTGTGGAAATCCGGAAAACCCAGGTACTATCTTTAATCATTCCCCAAATTAAAAGATGATCGGCCCCGCCATGAGGCATTCCAAAAAGAAAAAGACTTATGTACAGTGGAAGGAGCTGGTAGGATATGGGCCAATCAGCACTAAGAAAACCTAATATCGCCATTGGGATAAGCAATGCCATGGTAAACTTGGTCAACCCTAGTGAATATGACTTTGGAAATTGTTCTCCTGAAGCTGAATCAAGTGTTAGCGGTTTCCATTCAATCCATTTTATCATTCTTTATTTCTCCATGCCTGCCACAGGCAAAGGCCCTGCAGGACAAACAAGTTGGTCAGGGCAAAGAAGAGTGCTTCCTCAATGGGAAGAATACCGACCTCAATGCCAGAGCGTGTGGCTGGAGTAATCGTCCAAATGCCCTCAGAAATGGCATAGGCATCCGCTAGGCAAAGATAAAGGGTAAATCCGGCCCATATAGGCATCCATGTTTTAAAGGATGAGATGAGTGTCCTTGCTCCTATTCCCCATTGTATAGCTAAAGGAGGAAATGCCCAAATCATAATGAGTCCGGCATAGGTTCCAGATTCTTTGGACAAAAAGTAAGCCCCTAGGATGCCGAAGATCATGCTTGTTACGATTCCCTTTCCCGAAAAGCTGAGCCACGTAACATCTACTTTGTTCGAAACCAAAGACCAGAGAACGCCCGCAAACATCGTTTGTATAACCATAAATCCATATTCTTCAATAGGCACATAACCAATGGTTGCGAGGACTACGCCAGTTGGATAGCTCCAAATATTTTCCATTATTAGATAGTTGTCCCAGGGTGTGGTATAAACTAAGGCGATCACACTTATAATTGCGATACCAAGGATGTTTTTTTGGTTCAGGCAATGTTTTTTATATGCCCAAAGGGCGATGGCAACAAATGGAATGCCTACAAATAGAATCAGGAACTCCAGATAGGTCATGAATGGCTACAATACAAATGCCTGAAATAGGCTGGGCAATAAGATTCTCATCTTTCTAGCACTTGTAACCACAGCCCGATTGGAATGATAGAGGGAAGGATCTTGTTTGATCAGTTCTCCAATTTCCCTGTACATGCGACCCGCCCAGCGGACGACAATCCTCATTCTCAACGGAAGATAGCATATCCCCGCTTCTCCGCTTGCATACCTTTCTTCCGCAAGACCAAGTAAACGGGTCTTGACCTGGTTGATCTCAATCAAATATTCCGAATTATCGGTAAGCAGACCCTCAACTGAGGGCATATTCTCAAAAAAGTCTGCAGGTAAATAAATCCTCTCTCTTTCCGCATCTTCATAAACATCCCTGCAAATATTGGTAAGTTGCATAGCAATTCCAAGATCATCAGCGTGCTGCATGGCGACAGGGTTCGTGACCCCGAAAATCGGACAGGTCATCAAACCAATTGTTCCAGCCACACCATGACAATATTTTAACAGTTCAGCTTCTGTTTGGATTCGTACACCCTCTTGTTCGCCAATCATCGCTTCCATTAATTCGGTTAGAGGAAGAGAATCCAGTCCCCATCGGGCCTGAAGTAGACGATAATGATCCAATACTTCGTGTGGTTGATGATTTACCCAGCAATTCATGGCATCCTTCAACTTATCACCTTCACCTTCGTCCGCCCAATCATCAAGGGTTCTGCATACATAATATAATCTGAAAATGGCTTCCGCTCTTTCCTTAGGAAGGAGCAGAGAAGCTAACGAAAAAGTCCGACTTTTAGAACGGAAAATATCTTTAAAGGCAGACTCATTCCCTAACCTTGAGGGAGGTACCAGTTTCTCAACCACTTTTGCTGAAGAAACTACACCGGGGACTCCTGCTCCAGGATGTGTGCCTGCCCCGCAAAAATAAAGATTTTCCAGATCTTCGGATCGATTATGAAATCGAAACCAGGCGGATTGCCGAAAAAGAGGCGCTATTGAGAACCCACTTCCCCACAAAGTATTGAACTTTCCCTCAAAATCATCCGGGGTAACAAAGTGAGAATATTCCAAGCAGTCTCCGAGCCCGGGAAGCAAGGATTCTTCCAACTGTGTTTGCACTTGAATACGAATTTTCTCCCCAGATTCCTGCCAGTCTATTTTGGCAAGCTTGTTGGGGACTGGTGCCAATACATAAAAGGCATCCCCTCCTTTTGGTGCCATACTTTGGTCCGTTGCCGCAGGTCGGTGAAGATAGAGACTTAGATCATCAGAAAGAATTTTTCGATCATAAATATCTTCTAGTAATTCCTTGAAAGCTTTTCCCATAATAATGGTGTGATGCTCAACTTTTGGGTAGGTTCGACTGGTTCCAAAGTACCAAACGAACAAACCCATTGAAAAAGAAATTCGATTAAGTCTGGCATTTGACCATTTTGATCGATGCTCGGAATCGATAAGATCCCGATATACTTTTGGAGGGTCCGCATCAAAAACAACCAGGTCCGCGAGTTTTTCTTCTCCGGATTTCAAGCGAATACCGCACGCTTTTTTTCCTTCGACGACTAGCTTGGTCACCTGCTGGTTAAGTTCCAATTTCACACCCACTTCATTCATTAATTTCACCAACGCTTCAACCAACGCTCCCGTACCTCCCCTTGGGAACCAAACTCCCCATTTTCGTTCAAGGTAATGAATCAAACAGTAAATTGAAGTGGTATTGAGTGGATTGCCACCGACTAGCAGTGGGTGAATACTGAAAGCCCGTCGCAACCTCTCATCCTTAAGAAAACTTCCAACCAGAGAATAAACAGAGAGATAGCTCTTCAGGGCGAGCAAAGCTGGAACTTGTTTAATCATAGTGTGAAACCTATGAAACGGCTGATCAGCGAGTTTCTCAAATCCCACTGTAAAGATTTTCTTGGAAAACTCGACAAGTTTTTGATAACCCAAGCCCTCCCCCGGAGACAAGCGGTTGATTTCAGAAATCGTATCTTCAAGTTTACCGCCATAGTTCAGTTTCGAACCATCTTCAAATTGAAAGCGATACCATGGTTCAACGGGCAGAAATTCAACATAATCAGACCTTTTTTTACCAAAAAGGGCAAACAACTCATCAAACAAAAATGGAGCCGTGATTACTGTGGGTCCGGCATCGAACTTATAATCTCCATTTTTATACACTTGAGCACGACCTCCCGCCATCGGATTATTGTCCACTACAGAAACTTCATAACCCAGACGTCTTAGTCGCAGAGCCATGGCTAATCCCCCAAAACCCGCTCCCACAATTATAGCTTTCCTAGCGGGCAATGACTGATTCCCTGTAGTCAATTTTAAAGTAGGCGAAAAGGGAAATTATAATCGATCAAGAATAACCAAGTAGTTTATTGGAAGAAGGAACCAAAGAATTAAGGGTAATAAATGGAATGATGACACCAGAGAAAAAGTCACTCATTTCAGGAATATGAATTTTCGCAAGACCAAGTGCTCTTGCAATAAGATCTTTTTGAAAATTCTCAATAAATTCTTCTTTTGATCCTTCGTCAGACATGGCATTTTCGAGAAGGTGATATAGATTAGGACGATTGTTTTTCAAGTCAGACAGGTTTTTGCGACCGTTTTTAATTCCAAGATAATCTGCCTGATCATCTCGAATCTGGTAAGCAATTGCCAAGTTTGTAAAAATCTCAGTTATCGCACTCAAGCAAATTTGATTTTCTTTAGACGCAATCGCAACACAACGAGCGGGCAAGGCAAACATCACTCCAGTTTTATCGCGTGACATGTCCGTGTAATTGGCAATTATATCATCGAGTGTTTTGGATTTAAAATCCAGTTCATTGAAAGCACCTCTGACTGCACAAGTTATGCAATTGGAAATTTCCAATGCCCAAGCCGCCTTGATAGAGGGACTAGTTCTAATACTTGAGGAAACGGTTAAGGACTTTGCGATTAATAAGTCTCCTAGGAGAAGAGCTTTGTTCTTGCCATATTTTTTCCATGGAGTCTCACATCCCCTTCTTTCAATATCGTCATCAATCAGATCATCATGAATCAGGCTGGCGTTATGAAGGAGATCAGTAAATGCAGCTATGTCCAAGAGGAGATCTTCTTCTAATCCAAAAGACTTTCCAACGGATAGGCAAATTTTTGCCCGTATCTTTTGACCGAACCAAAAATATGGATCATCAACATAATCCTTAAGGATTGGATCATCACAAAAATAATTCCTGAGCCGCCATTGAAGACGACTCAGGAAATCTAAACTACAATCCATAGACTGAAAATATATAGGAAAGACTAAGCTGTTTGCTCACTGTCGCTTGTTGCTGCAACCCAAATAGCAAGACCAAAGGCCGCTTTATTAACCAAGTCTGCAAGGTTATAAACAATGTTAAGAGTTTCACTGTCGTGAGTTCCGCCACCCATGTAAGCGAGATAATATCCAATTGGATAGATTGCCCAACCAAAAGTAACAATCGCTCGAATGGTCTTAAAAGCCTGCTGAGAAGCAGGATTTCCACTGTTCTCGTTGAGTTGAGATGCTTCCCCTTTGAAAATCTCATAGATAATGTATAACCAGCCAGCCATACCAACGAAGAATGCGGGACCTACTTCTGCATAGCCAGCTTCGCCTGCATAGCCACCAATTAACATCACGAGGGATGCTACAAGTAGTTTCCAAAACAAATTAACACTGACTTTCGTTACTGCAGCGAGAATCAAATAGAACTCAACAATTTGCAAAGGCACTGTGATTAACCAATCCACATACCGAAATACTGTGGGACTTGCCCCTGTATTTACCCATACTTCACGCATATACATGTAATGCCAAAAGGCAATTCCTGTTACAAGACCAGCAACGGTGAGAGATGTTTTCCATTTTCCTTTGACTCGGTCGCGTTCTATAAAAAAGAAAACAGTGGCTGCAAGCATCATGGCAGTAGCAAGCCAGAAACTAACGCCCACGAAGTCATTAGGATTGAGGGATCCGTCGTAAACTATTTCTGCGGGTTCTGTTGCAACAGGTTCATTTTCTGTATGATCGTCAGCAAATGAAAGCATTGGAGCAAATGTTAGGCTTAATATTATTAATAACGGTTTGTATAAATTCAACATGATTTTATTGGCGTTGAGGATTAGGTTTAATTAAGATTCATATATCGTCAGAATATATATCGGACAAATACGGAAGATGGATCAATTTGATTATAATTTTTAATAATTAATTATAGATAATACTTCTCATCTAAAGTTATTTCCTTGTCAACCCACTTTTATTTCTCGTAATAAATCATCGCAAAAAAATCATAGATTTTTTTTAAAGCAGTACTTCAATTTACACTTTAAGATTAAGATAGTGAACCGATGCCAAATTTAAATTTTGGCACTCACGAAAATAAGAACTATTTTTAAGCAAATTTGTTTTTAGGATTTCCAGATTTAAAGGCCGATAAATTATCAAAGGCGATATCGAGTAATCGTTTTCTCGCCTGCAAACTGGCCCAGGCAACATGTGGCGTGATCACACAATTCTTGGCTACAAGCAATGGGTTGTCGGCGGAAGGGGGTTCGGCACTCAACACATCCAGCCCGACTCCGGCAATCGTCCCTCTGTTCAAAGCATCCGCCAGTGCCTGCTCATCGACTAGAGGTCCCCGGCCTGTGTTTATTAGAATGGCCGAGGTCTTCATTTTTTGCAAACGCTCGCCATTCACCACTTTGTCCGTCTCCGGAGTCAATGGACAATTCAACGACAAAAAATCCGCACGGGCAAAGACCTCATCCACTGGTAACCATTCGACCTCATAAGATAATTCCAATCGGTTCATGCTCGACTGATGAGCCGCAATGATCTTCATCCCCATCGCATCCGCGACAGAAGCCAATTTTCTCCCGATGGTTCCCAATCCGATAATTCCCAGTGTCGACCCACTCAATTCGTTCAGTGTGCCCAATGTGAAACAAAAATCCTTTGAGTTTACCCAGTCTTCCTGATGAACCGCATCGTTATGTATACTGACCATAGAACTAAAATGAAGGATGAACGCCAAGATATGCTGGACCACTGAATCCGTACTGTACCCCGGAATATTGGTTACACAGATCCCTTTTTGACTGGCATGCTCCAGATCAATGACATTGGTCCCAGTGGCCAGCACTCCAATGTATTTCAGGTCCGGCAATTGATCCATGATCCCCGCGTCCATCACCACCTTATTGGTAAGCACCACCTCACAACCCGCACACCGGGCAACTACCTCCTCCGGTGTCGTCCGATCATGCACCGCGAGCTCCCCTAATTTCTCAAAAGCCTCCCAACTCAAATCCCCGGGATTACTCGTATATCCATCCAATACTGTAATTTTCATAAAAATTTGATAATATTATTTCTTTGAATTCTTAAACCAGACCACATTCTGACTACGTTGGCCGGCGACTAGGATATCCTTGTGCCCATCGCCATCGAGATCAGTGATCATGGTATCGTAAGCCATTTGATCACGACTGAGAACGTGACGGGTGAAGTTTCCCTTGCCATCGTTCTCGTACCAGACTGCCAACTTCGATTCATATCCGACTGTGCTCATATCAATATCCCCATCCCCATCGATGTCTCCAAAATCAGTGGAGTGGGTCGAATCAATGGTGTCATCAATCATGTGCTGTTTCCAATCGGGCCCCTCAAACCACATAACCCCCACCCCGTGACCACGAGTCGCGAGGATATCCATCTTTCCATCTCCATTCACATCCGCGGGAGCCGCATGAGTAGCTCCAAATTGTTCACCGGCACCGGGGAGTAATTCCTTTCGCCAGGGCTTGGTGATATCATTCCCCGAATAATAAACCGCAAAGTAATTTCCATTTTCAAAAGGTTTACCCTTCGCACCCATCGCAAAGTCGATGCGCCCGTCTCCATTCACATCGCCAAAGTCGAAGTAGTGACTGCCTCCCTGTGCTGTACCTTTGGCGAGGGGAATAATGGTCCATGTGATCGGATTCTTTTTCGATAAATTGGGTTTGAGCCAGCAAACCGATCGGGAATAGGGTCCCTTGTCATCGCTAAAATCATTGGTGATCAAATCATTCTTACCATCCTGATCTATATCATAAGAGCGTATACAATGAACCCCAAAGATCTCATCAGTAATCAGATGCATTTCCCATGTGGTGTTGGTTGGATTCTGATCGGGGCATTCAAGCCAGAACACTTCGCGTACATAGGAACCCACAAAATCGAGATCCCCATCCCCATCGACATCATGGAGTACACAATGAATGCAACGGGGTTTCATCTTGGCATATTTGGGCACAGCTTGGGCAAAAACGAAAGGCTTGTCATATTTAGGACCGAAATACATGAAGAATTTTCCCTCGGCCGAGAAAAGAATTTCCTGTTTTCCATCCCCAGTATAATCATAGGCAGTGGCGGAATTGACATGCGATCCGGAATAAACCTCCTGACTCGGCCAATCAGCTTCCTTCGCCGAAGCGAAAGAAACTAAAATAAATAAGAAGGTGAACTTAATTCTCATAACTTTATATTACCTTTTCTTAATGGATTTCCGTATCCATGGAAGCAAGTTTTCGTAATCACATGCCTTGGTATCAAATTTATTCATCAGAAACTTGTAGGCCTTGTCATCATTTACATCCAGAAAATATCCGTTGATTCGAAGAAATACATCGGTGCCAAAAAAAGCCACTCTCTTGTTCCCGTCCAAAAATGGATGGTTCATTAAGAGGGATTCGAATAATGCCGCGCCCATCTCTGCCAAGTCTTGGTAATACCCTGACTGTGGACGATAAAGAGCACTCTCAAGTATGCCTGGATCTCTTACCCCATGAGTTCCCCCAAATCGATCGATCAATCGTTCCTGAATGGCAAGCACCTCATCTGTGGAGAGAAATTTAACCTTCAACTTACTGCGCTAACTTTTGACCAAGAGATTCGTGAGCATTCATGGAATCCTCGAGGTGTTTCATCACTTCAGGGCGAACACGATGACGACGAAGATAATCCTCGATCGCTTCCGTCAAAACACCAGAAATGCTTTGATTTGACTCCTTTGCCAGTTCACGGAGGTTCTTCCAAGCAGACTCTTCCACTTTCGAACTTATTTTAATTGCACTCATAATAATCAAATTAAACCCGCAAGCTTGACATGTCAAGATATGTCAAGCCACTTTGGATCTCAAGCTACACCTCTCTTCAAACCATAAACCTGAAGAAGGCTTGAATTTTGGGTTAACCCACAATCAGTGAACAAGCTTAATACGGCTCCAATACGCTGCTTCATGAGACCAACCCGTAGCTTGGTTCAAAAGTTCCACGCTGACTGTCTTTCCCGCATGTTTGCTCAGGTCGATTTGGAACTTGCACCACTTTGTTTCAGTAATGTCTTCACTGAGGGCTTCCTTCCCGTTGACTAGAACTCCCAATCTCCAGTTTCCCTTTGGGTGATTGGTGACTTCCAGCTCAAGAATTGTTTTCTTACCACGAGGCACCTCGATTTTACGGGACAGAACGCAGGGGGCGGTTTTGCTGAGCGGATGGGTAAGGAGCACTTTCTTCCGTCCATCCCATTGGGTACGCAAGCCGGGCTTCATGGCCGGGCCGCCCCAATCGCGGACCTTCCAACCGGGAGCGAAGGACGCGACGGCGGCGGCTAAATTCGATCCTGATTGGGGGTTATTTCCAGGCTTGGTATTGATAACCCGCGATCCCTTGGCGGGTTTGGAAGTTGCGGTTTTAGAATAAGGCATTTTGGCATCCACTTCACGACGCCATTCATGGAGCATCTTCAAGAGCTTCGCCCTGACATCCGGTTTAGCCTTGGAAAGATCGTTCTGCTCGCCAATGTCTTTTTCCAGATCAAAAAGCTGCACGCTCCCATTTTCGTAATATTCGAGCAACTTGTAATTCCCCAGCCGTATTGCCCCTCCGGGGCTTTGGTAGCCGTGATTGCTGTAATGAGGAAAGTGCCAGTAGATAGCACCCCGGTCATGAGCCTTGCCTCGGAGAGCAGGCAGGAAACTGACTCCGTCCACATGCTGATTGGGCAAGGTGGGCATGCCTATCATATCGAGCAGAGTTGGATAGAAATCCGTTCCGGTAACCAAGGCTTCAGAAATGGTATTGGGTTTAATTTTGCCGGGCCAATAAACAACCAGTGGCACGCGTATACCACCCTCGTAGTTCCAGCCTTTTGCTCCCCGCAATGGGAGATTCGAAGAGGCAAAACGGCTGTCTAATGATTCGGTTGGGTGATTGATCCCACGGTATTGGTTAGACGCGGACATACCTCCATTATCCGCGGTGAAAATGACAATGGTATTATCAGCCAATCCCAAATCTTTGAGCTTTTTCCTTATTCGGCCCAAGCTTTCGTCTGTAGCCTCCAGCATTCCGGCAAACTCAACATTATCCTGCTTTTGCTTAACCCACCAGACGCGGGCATCCTGATGAGCCTGAAGCTCATCGTTTTCCGCTAACGCTTTAAGTTCTTCACTAGTCAATGCAGGACCGTCCGGATTGGATTCAAGAATGAAGTCAGGTCCATTTTCTTTTTGCATCGCCGGAAGTTTCTTTCGATATTTCTCAACCAAATCCGGGCGACCCTGAATCGGATCGTGCACCGCAAAATGCTCGAGGTGGACGAAAAAAGGGCGGTCCTTATTATGCTCAATGAAATCCAACGCTGCATCAGTCAGTTTGTCGGTGTAGTAGTCACCTTTTTTTGCCGACAGTTTCTCATTGTAAGCACCCCCAAAAGGATAGTGATAAGAACGTACCCACCCGGTGATCTCCTCGTCGAAACCATAGGCCTTCGGATCCACCCGAAGATGTGCTTTACCATAGTTCGCAGTGGCGTAGCCATGGCTCTTGAGTGTCTCCGCCAGAGTGACCTCCTTGTCCGGCAAAGCGGTTAGCTTTTCCCCGTGATGCAGTGGTTCGTAGTCTCGCTCGGGACGTCCTCCAAGCCACTCCGTCAAATTTGTCCGGGCAGGGTACTTGCCAGTTAGAATGCTTGCCCGGCTAGGTGAACATACATGGCATGTTGAATAAGCGTTATCGAACCGGATGCCTTCTTTGGCCAACTGGTCGATCGCTGGAGTTTCATGAAACTTACTGCCGTAGCAACCCACATCGGACCAGCCCAAATCATCAACAAGAAAGAAAACAATATTGGGCTTCTTAGTCTCAGCCTGACAAAACCCAAAGAACAGAAAGGGAAAGAGAAAACGGTTCA
>CAWVXY010000070.1:0-11532 GCA_963934295.1 uncultured Opitutia bacterium | reverse complement strand
GTTGTGATTCCTCCCCCCACGATACAAAGTCCATTAAATGGTACATTCCAACATAGCTTTCTCCATAATGCATCATCAAGAGAATCGGCCCTTCTTACTTTCAATCCAGCATTTTCAAAGCAATCCACTATTCGATTTGCTTTAGGTGAAAGTTTCGATCCAATTTGGCCGAATTGGACATAGCCTGCCAATAAACTTTTGATAGTGGTAGGGTTTATCCGGTTGATGCAGGTAAAACAAAGACCCCCAACTATCAATCTATCCTTTCCAAATGCTTCGGCGAGGTTCTCCACATTACCCATTCCATTTTGTAAGGTTAAAAAAGATGTTTTTTCTCCAACCATCGGAGCAATCAAACCGGGGATATCGGAATTCGCCGTAGCTTTTGTAGCTATAATTACCCAATCACACACTCCAATTTCGTTCGTATTTCTATAAATAGAGGCATTTTTTATATTATTTATCTCTCCAGCTATAGATTGCTGAATAAGAGAAAATCCATGCTTTTTTACATCTTCATAATTACCTCTTAAATGAAAATGTACATCCTCTCCTGCCTGTTTAAGCATAAGTCCATAAAAACTACCCACAGCACCACACCCAACCACGCCAATTTTCATCGACTCTCTGTTCATAATTTATCGATCGAAAGGAGAAACCATTACATTTTCCGCTTTTTGTGCCAGGTCTGGATAGTCTAGTGTGTAATGCAATCCCCTACTTTCTTTCCTCTTCAATGCGGAACGAACAATTAATTCAGCCACACAAATCAAATTACGAACTTCCAGCAAGGGGAGATCCACCTTTGTATTCCAATGATATTCATTAATTTCCCTTCTTAAATTACGAATCCTCGTTTGTGCACGCTCCAGTCGTTTGGTTGAACGAACAATTCCTACATAGTCCCACATCGTACGCTTTAATTCATCCAAATTATGAGAAAGAACAACTCGTTCATCCGAGACTTGAACATCTCCATCCACCCACTCGGGTAAACCCACTGTGTTTTCTGTTCTATCTTCAAGAAATGCACACACTGCTTCAGATCCACGATGAGCTAATACTACGGCTTCTAATAATGAATTACTTGCCAATCGATTGGCCCCGTGGAGACCTGTACAAGCAACTTCGCCACAGGCATATAACCCTTTTAATTTAGTGGAACAATCAAGCTCGGTTGGAATGCCACCACAGGAATAATGAGCTGCCGGTACAACAGGCACATGGTTTTGGGACGGATCAACTCCTCTATCCAAACAATTCTTATAAACATTGGGAAAACGATCCGCAAAATCAATATCCATAGATACGGTGTCTAAATGTACAAAAGGTGCGCCTGTACGTTTCATCTCCCGATCAATAGCTCGGGCAACAACATCTCGGGGAGCTAAATCTGCTAATGGATGATATTTTTTCAAAAACGCCCTCCCCTTTCCATCAATTAATTTTGCTCCTTCTCCTCGAACTGCCTCGGTTATCAAAAAACGATCTCCTTTTTGAGAATGAAAAGTGGTCGGGTGAAATTGAATAAACTCCAAATTCATCGACTCCAAACCCGCGCGAGATGCAATTGCAATGCCATCCCCAGTAGCAATTGATGGATTGGTTGTATATAAATAAGTCTGCCCCGCTCCTCCTGTGGCTAGGAGTACCGCAGGTGAGGCAATTGTTTTTACTTCCTGATCCACACCATCATAAAAATACAATCCTAAAACTCGATCATCCTCGCCCTCGACTTCAACTCCAAGTTTACGAACTTTTTTGGCCGTTATTAAATCAATGGCAAAATAATGTTCGAATAAATGAACCCCTTGCTTAGCGATAGCTTCCAATAAAGCATCTTCGATTGCTTTTCCTGTTACATCCTTAACATGCAATACACGTCTTTTACTATGACCACCTTCCTTACCAAGTGAAATCCTGCCATCATCCAAGCTTGAAAAAGACACACCTAAATTAATCAAGTCCTGAATTCGATCGGGTCCTTCCTTTAATATTTCCCGAACCACATTTGGATCACAAAGACCATCCCCTGCTTCCAGTGTATCCTCTACATGTTTGTCCAAATCATCTCCTGCAGAGGTAACCGCAGCAATTCCACCCTGTGCATAATTAGTATTCGATTCAGCCTTGTCCTTTTTTGTAAAGATTGCCACTCGATATCCAGCCTTGGCTACATTTAACGCGAAACTAAGGCCAGCAATACCACTACCCACAATGACAAGATCATATTCGCTTTCCGGATTCATTAAGATAAAAGAAGGTTATAGAAGGTGATTATCAATCAATCGAACTTTTTCAACCCATGCAGCAAGAACAATGATAGAGTGATTAGGAATAATATTACATATCGATTCCAAATTTTGCCTATTCACGATTTCAACATAATCCACGCGAATTAATTTTCCCTGGTTTAAAAGAGTATGAACTTCCTCTTTAATTTTTTCACATTCGATAATCCCGTCCTTTACTAGCTTAACCGCTCTTTGGAGGGACTTAAAAATGAATAAAGCGTCTTCCCTTTGCTCGGGTGAAAGATAGGAATTCCTGGAACTCATAGCCAATCCATCTTTTTCTCTTATTGTGTCACTAACAATTACATCGATAGGAAAATTCAGATTTTTAATCACCTTTTTCAAGACCGCAACCTGTTGGAAATCTTTTTGCCCCAGAGCAATCATATGCGGCTGACAAATATTGAAAAGCTTTGTACAAATTGTAGTCACACCTCGAAAATGACTAGGTCGTGAAGCCCCACATAGGGTATTGGTCAATTTTTCCTCAACTGTGAAAGTAGAAAATTGATCCCCGAACACATCTTCACTTTGAGGAACAAATAAAAAATCGACCTCCTTTTCTTCACTAAGTTTAATATCGCCCTCCAAGTTTTTTGGATATTGGTCCAAATCTTCGCCTCGTCCAAATTGGGTAGGGTTTACGAAAATGGAAAGAATAAGAACATCAACCTGATTAATTAATGAATCAACCAAGGAAAGGTGTCCTTGATGAAGAAAGCCCATCGTGGGAACAAAACCGATTTTCTTTCCTTCTCTTCTCAGTCCAAGACTGATTTCTTGCATTTCATCAATACTGTGAATGATTTGCATAAACGAATTTAGGAAAGGTTAGTAAGACTTAGCCATCACCACTCGTCCTGGACTTGGATTACCGCTAAATAAGCATACTCCCGCCTCTTTTGAATTTTCGGGAATACAACGGATTGTAACTTTTAATTCGTTTTTTATCTGCTCTTCCCATTTCGAATCCCGGTCCCAATGAACCAAAGCAAACCCACCATGAATTCCTGACTTATTTTTACCTGAAGGAGTAAAGAATTTATAAAACTCATCTTTATCGTCAATAATCCTGGTATGTTCTTCTCGAAAATCTAATGCCCTTTGAAAAAGACTCTGTTGAATATTTTCCAGAATATCTGGAACCTTTTCAATTAATTCAATTAAGTTCATCCCCTCTCTCTTCGCTCCTTTATCGCGTCGCCCAACAAAAACGGTTTTATTTTCAAGATCGCGGGGTCCGATCTCCAAGGTAAGCGGTACTCCTTTTTTTACCCACTGCCAATATTTCTCCCCCCCCCTTAAATCACGATCGTCTATTTCAACCCGAATTCCAGATCCAGAAAAATTCAGACTTTTCAATTGCTTTTCAAGAGATCTACATGCCTCTAAAACTTGGGGGCGACTTTCTTCTTTGGGAGTAACGGGAAGGATAACAATTTGTGTAGGGGCGACTTTCGGAGGAACAATTAAACCATCATCATCCGAATGAGTCATAATCATCCCGCCAATCAACCTGGTTGAGACTCCCCATGAAGTGGTCCAACCAAATTCTTCTTTACCTTCCACGCCCTGAAACTTAATACCACAAGCCTTGGAAAAATTTTGCCCCAAAAAATGAGATGTTCCAGCCTGTAAGGCTTTACGATCTTGCATCATCGCTTCAATACAAAGAGTGGAATCTGCACCAGGGAATCGTTCGGCTTCTGTTTTTTCGCCTCTTAAAACTGGCATCGCAAGCCATTCCTCGGCAAAGGTGGCGTAGGTATCGAGCATCAGGCGAGTCTCCACTATGGCTTCTTCTGCATTGGCATGTACTGTGTGTCCTTCCTGCCACAAAAATTCAGCTGTTCTAAGAAATAAACGGGGCCGCATTTCCCAACGCACTACATTGGCCCACTGATTTATCAAAAGTGGGAGATCTCTGTAGGATTGGACCCAACGCGCAAATAGTTCGCCAATAATAGTTTCAGAAGTGGGGCGTACTATGAGAGGTTCCTCCAATTCCCCGGCTGGTTGTAAAACTCCATCCGCATCCGCTTCCAAACGAGAATGGGTGACAACAGCACATTCTTTCGCAAAGCCATCAATATGCTCCGCTTCCCGTTGTAAAAAACTTTTGGGAATAAAAAGTGGAAAATAGGCATTTTTATGGCCAGTTTCCTTAAACATTGCATCCAATGCATCCCGAATATTTTCCCATATTCCATACCCCCATGGTTTAATAACCATGCATCCTCGTACGGGTGTATTCTCAGCCAAATCGGCTGCTTTCACTACTTGTTGATACCATTCCGGATAATCCTCTTCCCGGGTTGGTGTGATTGCATTGCGTGGTTTTGCCATAACTACTCCCCTTTTTATATTTAAATAATATAATAAAAGCGAGTCACTATGGCTGTTTTTAAATTCTTTTACGCAAAGGATTTTGACATCCTCTTATCATAAGTCATTATTGGGCTTTTTATCTTTAAAATACATCCCCTCAAATTATGACCCATATTATTGAAGTACATGGACGTGAAATTATTGATTCACGTGGCAACCCAACGGTAGAAGTGGAAGTGGAACTTAGCGGCGGAGCTTTTGGGCGAGCTGCAGTTCCTTCAGGTGCGAGCACTGGTGAACACGAGGCCATTGAAATGCGTGATGGCGATCAAGGCAGATACCTTGGTAAAGGTGTTTCCAAAGCAGTCGAGAATGTGAATGCAAAGATAGCGGAAGCCATTGTTGGTTTAGACGCAACGGATCAAACCGCCGTGGATAATGCCATGCTCACTCTAGATGGCACTCCCAATAAATCTGTGCTTGGAGCCAATGCAATCTTAGGTGCATCTATGGCTACAGCACAGGCTGCGGCTGCAGCTTGTGGTCTGCCTTTATACAAATATCTCGGCGGGCCAAATTCCAAAGTATTACCAGTTCCCATGATGAATGTACTTAACGGAGGTTCTCATTCGGATGCCCCCATTGATGTTCAGGAATTTATGATCATGCCCGTAGGAGCACCAACTTTCCGGGAAGCATTACGAATGGGTTGTGAAATTTTTCATTCCTTAAAGAAAGTATTAAAAGATCAAGGTCTATCTACTGCCGTGGGTGACGAGGGAGGTTTTGCTCCCAATCTGGCAAGTAATACTGCCGCATTGGAATCGTTGGCCATTGCCGTTGAAAAAGCCGGATACAAACTGGGGGATGAAATTCAATTTGCACTTGATGTGGCGTCTTCTGAATTTTACGACCGAGAAAAAGGAAAATATGTATTTGGCAAGAGCGATGGCTCAGAAAGAGATTCTGATGAAATGGTTTCGTTTTACCAAGAACTCGTGAATAAATTCCCCATTCGTTCTATTGAAGATGGTTGTGATGAAAATGACTGGTCTGGATGGAAAAAATTAACCGATGCAATTGGCGATAAAGTTCAATTGGTTGGAGATGACCTGTTTGTCACCAATGTTGATTTCCTTAAGAAAGGAATTGATCAAGGAGTCGCCAATTCAATCCTGGTAAAGGTGAATCAAATTGGTACCCTTACTGAAACTTTTGATGCCGTTGAAATGGCCAAGGAAGCAAGTTACACATCGGTTATATCACACCGATCCGGGGAAACGGAAGATGTTACTATTGCGGATATTTCAGTTGCCACCAATGCAGGTCAGATTAAAACGGGCTCGCTTTCAAGAACAGATCGAATTTGTAAGTATAATCAACTCCTCCGAATTGAAGAACAATTAGGTGATCAAGCAATTTACGGTGGAAAGATTTAACTGCTCATTGTAACAGATAGACCATCAATCTTCTACTGGAGATTGACTATATTCTTCGGTGCCAAACTTATGTTTTCGTTTAAGGTAAGAACTTAGTTATGGAAACTACCCTTACCATTCCAATGTATCCCAAAGAAATAGAGGATTGGTGGTGGAATTATGCTTTGCAAAAATGGCCTGATCATGGGGAAGAAAAGATTCTTAACCTAATTCGTAGAGAAATTGTGCTTCAAAGCGACCGGTTTAATAAAAATCGAGCCTTTGGACCCAATGAATATGGATCGAGAGATCTATCTTTAATCACCTACGGAAATTTCTTTTTTCCGCGAACCTGGCAGGCAATGGCACTAGCCGTTTCAGAAGCTAGTGTTTTTCGAGGATGGGAAAAACCACGAAAAGGCCCTATTCGAATCCTGGATATTGGCTCAGGATTGGGAGCCAGTGGATTAAGTACAATCCATCAACTGAAATCTTTAGAAATTGATAATCCAATTACTTTGGACGCTTGGGATTATTCTGGAAAAAGTTTAAATCTACTTAAAAATATCCACCGGGAGTGTAATCATCTATGGGATAATTCGAGAGTAAATACCCGAAGAATCGATTTACGAAATGATTTACTATTCGATAAAAAACAAAGATTTGATCTTATTATTCTCGGATATTCAATGAATGAAATTTTTGAAAATTTCGAATTGAATGAACGGCTAGAATGGATCAAACAATTTAGCCACATACTTTCACAAAATGGATTTATCATCATGGTAGAACCTGCACAAAAAGAAACTTGTGATACATTACAATCAATTTCCTCCTTACTATCGGAACAGGGAGACTTACACATACAAGCTCCTTATTTTAACGGTAAACCATGCCCATTTTTAAATGCTAAAAACCATTTTTATAGTCATGAAGTACGTAAAATAAGATCGTCCAATAGGATAGAAAAAATTAACGGCCCCTTACGACTTGAAACTCATCAGGTGAAATTTGGCCTATCGATATTAAGCCGGCAAAAACCAATGGTTTACCCGAAAAATTCATCATATTGCAGAATGGTCTCCCCTATGCGAAAGAAAAAAGGGACTTTATCTTTTATAGGGATTGGAGGCGATGGTTTAGAATATATGTACGAAATACAAAGACGAAATCTTTTAACAACCGAAGTGAAAGCATTAACAAAACTAGAAAGAGGAGATATTTTAAAAATTAAAGAAGGAGAAACAGGAAAAGACCACCAACGAATTAGAATTCCTACATTTCAATCTATTTCCTGTGAATTTGTCTCGCGATGGGAAAGAGAAAGGTTTTAACCCCCAATAGCTCCTTTTCTTCCCTGTTTTGAAATAAGTTCTCTATCAAGCCATACACCAGTTCCATTGTGGATCTCAGTTAAAGTAAGAAGAAAATAAAAGACTTTTTGTGTAAATTTATGGACCTCGAAAGTATCCACGATAATTTTTTCAGAAATAAAATTAAAGTCTTTGAGAATTGACTCGTAAAGGATCATTTCAATGATTTTTAAGCTGTGCTTACTTTTCGGATCAATAAGCAAAGCCAGAACTAAATCTTTGATTTGTTAAAATTCAGCTCCGAATACTCGCTAATAAATCACTTGATTTCAAAGAAAAGGAGAATATGTCGGAACGGTCATAAGAATTGGATAAAACTCCAAAAAGAAAAAATAACACAAAGAAAATTATTCTTCGTTAAGAACTTTAATCTGAAAATCAGAATTTGTCTTGGCGTCCCCTACTATGGTTCTAAATCGCTTCTTGGTCCTAAGAGCTTGTATTAAGGCTTGTTGTTTTAATTTTTTAAAAAATGAAGGTGGTTCATCAAAAGCTGTCATTAATTTTGAAGTTACCATTAAAGTACTTAACTCGACACTCATTTTTCGACTAAATCCATCTGGTAATGAAAAAACCAGTTGTCCGGGACGTAAGGAAACAGATGGCTTTTGTTTTTGTTTTAACTCAATCTCACCTAATAAACCGATGATTTTAAGACCGCCATTTGTAGTTACAGCGAGCATAATTGCAAACGGATCTTTACTTATCAATGATAGTTCTGCTAAAGGACTTTTGATTGAACATCGAGAATTTTTCTCAAGAGAGGACAAACAAAATGACCCCGAATGAAAATCAAAACCTTGATTCTCGTCGATAGCAAAACTAGCAGCTTCCACAGAACGAATCGCATAATTGGATTCATTATTTAATGACACTTCAATACCTGCACTTGGTAAAATGGTTACGCGACGACCGAAACCAAATAATTCACCTTTTCGATTAATATCCCGAGGATGCCAGATTTCTCGAACTAAAACCTTTCCATAACACTGAGTTACCCTAACATCTTCAGTTTCTTCCTGAAGAGAAAGTAATTCACTTTTACCTCTTGGTTTCAATCCTGACCGGTTCTTAAATCTGGCAACCAATGACCTACCCTTTGCAATCCGGATTTCTTTTTGAACCTCTTCAACTAATGGGTGACTGCTTGAAACTTGCCGCAAATAACCCATGGCAGTATTAAAATGACCTAACGCAACTGTAAAATTACCACTTTCAGCTTCTATCTTCCCTTTGCTTAAAAGAGACTGAACTTCATCCTCGGATGAAAATGCTGATAGTTCCAGAGTTAAAAAAAGAAATAGAACCCATTTTACCTGGGTTGGGTATTTCATCTATAAAAAAACACCCTTAATCTTTAAAACGAATGATTAACTGCGAGAGTGAATCCACTTATAAAATCTCTATATTCAGTTGCAGCATTTACCCCATTTGTTTCTTTGGCAGTATAATTTGCGGCAGCAGATATGTTAATAGATTCGCTGTATGTGTACGATGCGGATCCCCCAAGAATGTAAGTAACATCTTCACGTCCGGAGTTCGCACCTTTTTTATAAAACATTTTACTATATGAAATTGTGGGTGTGATGGTTAGTTTATCATCAACAGGTATGATGTAAGTAAGACCTAAGGAGTGAGTCATTCCATCTTGAACATTCGAAAGTGTATTTTCTAAACCAACTAAGCTCTGCAATGTTTGAAAAGTAGCATCACCTAATGATTCAGATAATGTATCACCATTTGATCTAGCATAGCTCAATCCTGAGGATAAATTCAAAATATGACCATTTTCCAGAGGAATAATTTTAGATAAGGAAATACTTGGTGTGTTGGAATAAGATAGTATATCACCATTCATTTGATGATTAGGGGAGTCCCCATCGTTTCGAAAAGAAATCGGACGCACATATGTATTTCCAATTGATAATGTGTAATCATTTGGAAGCACAAATGGAAAAGTTAAGGAAGCAATCTGTACATCAACATCAAAAAGTCTCATATCAGTTCCAAAATCCTTAACAGTATCGTTATAAGTCCTTAAATGCATGAGCATCAAAGATGGGTTACATACCACTTCATCTCCAATACCATATTCACCTAATCCAAGCATGAACATAAGACTTAAATCTAAGGAGGTTCCATCCTCTTTCTTGGAGGACAAATTGCTCTTTTCCGGGTTAGATGTGTACTTGAAAGAAGTACTTAGTGACAAGGAGGGTGAAAGCTCAGAACTCTTAACCTCTACAAGTCGTTGAGTACCAAGTTCATCATCACTATTTTGTGCATTTTCCAATGCTCCAGCAAAGAAATCAGAAGGCAAAACAGATTCGACCTTGGGAGTGGTAGCGTTTGAGTCCTGCCCCATCAAGTGATTAAACAAAAATATAGGGAGCAGTGAAAGTAATAAAATCTTCATAAAATAAAATTTGAAAAAAAGATTGGATCTATTAATTTCCAGAATTTCCAATTTTGATATTTCCACCGTGTAAATCAAAATTAGTTCGATTCATAACTGGGTTTGAACCATAGGACATTCCTTGTATAAAATTAACTCGACCATATTGGGTAGTGGTACCAAAACTGGGGTATTTCCCATCAATTCCACCGTAGAGTGAGTTCAAATTAACATTCGAACCAGATGGAAAATTAATATTGGAAAGATTAATTGTCATAGCTTCCATAGTAATCTGCTTCACCATAGCTGAAAATTGAACGGAATCCGCTGTAATTTGATTAGCGGCTAAAAGGTGAATAAAGTCAGCTCCTTTTCCAGCCGTTTCCATTGCTGAATTTTTCAGAACAATACTATCAAGAGAACGAAGGGATAGAGTGCCTTCTGCTTTTAGATCAACTTTTTCAATATTTAAGCTATCAAAGGAACCAATACCAAGTTCATCCCCCGAGAAAGCAATACTATTAGTTTCAGATAAATCAATACTTTGTGCAGACAAGAGAATTAAAGTAGCATCAGAAGATGCATTGAATACAACATCCCCCAACAAGGTAAGAGTGTCGGTAGCGGCAATCAAGTAATCAAAAGAACTGGCACTGTCAACAAGGTCGTAGTTACCTGTACCAATTGAAACTTTTCTACCACCTAAAACCATTTCATCATCATCGGTCGAATCTGTCTGACCTGCATCATTGGTCGAACTAGATTGATCTAAAGCCGATAAAGCATCGTATGTACCGACCAAATCTTGAAAGAAAACACTGGCAAGAGCCTGCTCTGAAGCCATGAACATTGTAGAATCAATTTTTCCATCTATAGTTAGGTCTTCCAATAAGGTAAGCATTTTAACTTCATCCATTAATGTGAGAGAGGTGATAGAGGATGGAGGGGAACCAGGTGGAGATACCTGAGGGCCTTCATTAAGATCTTTCAAAACTTTAGCTAGTTCATCTTCTGATAGATTAAGTTTGTTCAACTCGTCTAATAAAGCGCGCATTTCTGGAGAACCAGACGCTGCATTTTGGTTGTCCACATTTTTTTGTGCTTCTACTGCTGATGTTTCCCCTGCTGAAATCTTCCTGCTAAGCTCTTTTGCTTCTAACATTTCGGTTTCTAAATCTTCAGTTGAAAGGGATGAATCATTAATAAATTTAGCATTCAGACTTGTTACATCTAACCCCAAAGAAGCTTGGTCCGAAATAGACGAAGAATAAGAAGTCAATGCATCCAGATCATCTGCTGATTTTGTGCCTAAATCTTTGAGCTGGGATGAAAAATCAAGACCTAAAGTAGTTGCTTCTTCAGCGACTTCCACAAAATCTAGTGTTGCCTCTAACTTTTGGAAATCAGTAGCTGCACTTTCGTCAATTACTCCCGCATTAACAAGAGCCTCCGTTTTTATAGCTTTGACCATATCGCCTCCGGTATCACGCCCCTTTTGCTTATTTCTCATCAAAGGAGATGACTCCACTATGCTTGTGTTGTCTATTACAGGTGGAGGTGGTGGCGGTGGTGGTGGTGGTGGTGGTGGTGGAGCATCAGCTACAGGTGGAGGTGGAGGTGGTGATTCTGCCAAAGGAGGAGGAGCATCTGATGGAGGAGGAGCTGCAGGAGGAGGAGCGTCCGCAGGAGGAGCGTCCGCAGGAGGAGCGTCCGCAGGAGGAGCG
>CAWVXY010000069.1:0-11655 GCA_963934295.1 uncultured Opitutia bacterium | reverse complement strand
GCCAAAATAATTTCCATAATATTTCCCATCCTTAAAACTTATAAAAAGCAATTTGCATACAATCAACTTGTATTCGTTAATGGCATAGATGTAAGAAGAGTTTTACTATGCCCCTCTTTACCATTTTCCCAGAATGGCGCCCCCACGAGGAATCGAACCTCGATCTACGGTTTAGGAAACCACTGTTCTATCCGTTAAACTATGGGGGCGAAAAGTCAAGGGAGTGCTTGTACAGCACTAAAGTCTTTAATTGCGTTTTCTGTAGATTGTTTGAGACGTGAAGAGGCATTTAACTTCTGTAAATTACTAGTTAAAGCCGAGGTCGACAATCCACTTATCATACCATTTGTATAATTGGGATTTAAAATTTTGAAGGTGTTAGAACTATTCATTTCAGGAAAAACGGATGGATTCTTAAAATCTCCTGGGTTCCCTAATGCAAATTCCCAAAAGTCACTTACCCCATCACCATCAGTATCTTTTCTTGATGCACTCATAGAGGGATTACCGGTACTCCCGTTATTATCATAATCTTCAAAGGGATTACCATTAATATCAGTTAGGGGAGTAGCATAAAATGCATAACCTGAATATTGCTTACTTTCGTAAACATAAACAGTTCTAGACATTGGATCAGAAAAATTATCCCACCCATCTTTAACACGATAGTTTATGGTCACAACCGTCATATCTAGATTTGTTAGGGTTGAGGTATCACTTTCCTTATTTGAATCTGTAAAATTATGATCACCAGTATTGGAACTTGGATCCCAAACTTTGGGGACTTTTGCAGGGGACCCTCCAGTACCATTCTCATCTGTTGGAAAACCATATAGATTTGATTCAAGCAAAGTCTGCCATTCTTTAAGCGACTTGGAATTTAAGGCAACACTCTGCTCATCAAAATGGCTATAAACATGAATGATGTTTGGACCATTTGAACATTGAGAAACCTTGTTTGGAGAATCCACTTTTATCGAAACATACCCCTCCCCAATTCCATCACCATCCAAATCTGGGTAGTTATCAGCGATGTTCCATGCCGAATTATTATCCTCAGCATAAACTCCAGGATCAACGAAATTATAATCAGCCAAAAGCATACGATGTGCACCTCCCCCAAAACCTGATGAATTAAAATCATTTCCAGAAATTTCGTCCGTTTGAATTGAAGGTATAGGAGAACCAGAACCCGAGTTTGTAGCGAAACGGAGAAAGTCATGAATGACATCCTTTCCCATCATTGTAAGGACAGGTTTTTTTGTATCACCTACTTTGAGATATCGAGTTACTGTAGCACTTGTATTTCCAGAGGAATCTGTCGAAGTGATTGTAACATTGTAGCCAGCATCTTCTTTATTTGAGGGAAATGGAACGCCAGGTTCGTATGCTCCGCCACCTGGTTTTAAAATAATAACATTCCAAGTTAAACTTCCGGATGGTTCAAAATTATAAGCATCTGTTACATTCAAATCGGCAACCATGTAATCCTTAACGCTCTGTAAATCCATAACATTTGGATTCGATGCACTTGTATAATCTACAATGAGTGTTTGATTGGTAGGGGAAGAAATAACCGGGGGCATAGTATCAATTATTTGTACATACCTGTAATTGGAAGCAGCTACATTATTTGCTGTGTCCTTGGCGTCATATTTTATTGTAAATACTTTTCCCTTATTTGGATAACTAGTAGAGATTAAGCCAGAAACAGATACGGAAACCTCATTTGCAGTTTTAACTTCTTCAGTTATCGAATTTGTATTGTAAACTAAACCCAATGGAGTTGCATTAGTGAAGTTTGCATCATTTACAAAATCATTAAATATAGTTCTAACAAGTTTATTTGGTATTGAACCTTCAGCTGCATCCAAAACTTGAGTAGATAAATTAACAGGACCGGTTTTGGATGAATTAATCCAAGTGTAAATACTTGAATCAGTATCTCCGTAATCAACTCCACCTTCCGCCAAAATAAAATGGGTTGATCCATTGGTTGTTGGAGAAAGATCAATAGTTGGGGCAACTGCGTCTATGAAACGAATGGTACGTGCATTAGATACAGAGGCAGTTTGGCCATTTGATTGGGTTGATGTGTAAGAAACAAAATATTTATAGGGTCTACCATCACTATCATCAGTTTTAGTAACACTCGAACTCACTGTTACTTGAAGGTTCGAATCATTTCGCACATAAACACCAGGGTCTTGTAAGGTAACACCGTTGCTAAAATTAATTTTGAAAGCACTATGCCAAATAAATGATCTATTCCAATTATCTTTAACTATTTTTGTAGTCTGACCAGAAACTCCATCGTCAAAGCTAACATCATTTGGATCACCGGGAAGGTCCTTTATGTAAAAGTCTTGTTGACTACCAAATGTGTTAATATATGGATCAGCGTCAATTTGAACATAAGTATTACCAACATGATCATAACCTGAAAGGACAGAAAGCTCATTTACAATTTCAGTTGGTAGCGGATTGGAAGGATAATCAACAACAGAAGAAATAAGTGGAACTTCAGAGTTCAAAGTATTTGTAGCTGGTGTGGCAAGAAATTGATGAGGAATGACAGAAATTAAAGGAGCTATTGTATCCACAACTCGAAGAGTACGATTACTTTCGCCTAAATTATCATTCTTATCCAATGACTGGTAGACGATTTGATAGTCACCAGGTTCCCAAAAACCGATAGAGGATAATGTATTAAAAATGTTCCCACCAGAAGGATCTACCATTTCTGAATTGCTTGATAGAGAATTGAGCTTGGTGGTTAAAGCAGGAGTCGTGTCGTAGTTGTCCATGACTACAGCACTTGGATCAGTAAAAGATACGCCTGCCTGAATGTTCAAAAGATCTATACCACCGGCATCATTCAGCGAAATAACAGGCGGTGTAGTATCTACAACCCGAACCTCACGGTCTAGTTTTGCCTGATGACCGAATTGATCAGTAACCTCGTATTTAATCACAACCTTTTTGGTTGAATCCTCGTTACCATTTTGGTCAATGTATTTATTATTTTTAAAATGATAATTAACCACACTGGAATCCAAACCAGAAATGGAGGAACCAAGATATGCAAGTGCACTTACCTTACTGTTTAGGTTGATGGGAGAAACGCCTGTCCCCATATCTTTATATGCGGTTACACCGGGATCAGAAAAAGCAGTATTTACTTCATGATACAACGGATTCTCACCATGCAGAACCATAGTCGGAGTTTTAAATGGTGAATTAATTAAAACTATCTGCCTGAAAGCTTCAGCCATATTTCCCGCCAAGTCAGTTACTTGATATTTTATCCTAAATGTAGCATTTACACTGTCTTGTTTTTTCGCTTCCGCTATAACATTTTCAAATGAATTAGTAACAGCGTTGTAAGATTGTAAAGTATCATCCACAAGCATTTCGACTAAAACTTTAATTCTACTGTCCCCCCATTCTATAGTACCATCTAAATTATCAGTTGCAAAAACACCTGGATCTTTGAATACATTGGATGCATTGAGATCAACATATATCGGATTTGAACCATAAAGTGTAGGTAGAGGAGGAGTATTATCGATAACTTGAACCCAACGAGTAGTAGGATCAATTAGATTGCCGGAAGGGTCTGAAATTCCCTGATATGTTATTTCGTAAATCCCTGCTAGTTCCATATCAACTGATCCAAAAGAACTTTTCTCCGCACCCTGTGTTAAACCATTAAAATTAATAATTTCCAATTCGGTGTAGTAATTATCAACTAAAGAAATTCCAGGATCTATAAAAGTGCCTCCGATTGAACCTTCAACCAGCAAAGGTTTTGTTTGAATATTGCCGTCCAAAAAAGAAACAATAGGTTTTTGGCTATCAACAATTCTAACGGTTGGGATAATTTTAGCTGAAACTGGTTTCCCATCAGCAAAATTTACTTTTCTAAATGCGAAGTCGTCCACATAGAGAGTAATCTTGGATTCGTGTCCTAAAATTGTGTAATCCACTGCCTCCACGTTGGAAACTTCAACTTCGGCACTGATGTCAATATTACCCAAAGTTATTGCGTAGTAAGATGGGTAAGTATCAGACTTTTCTGACATTATTTTAAACGGACCGAAATCGTTAAGGGGATAATTAAGGTTTTTTCTTTGGACTAGGTATTCAATAACTAATTGATCTTTAAAAATCTTATTTGCACCTTCATTTAGTGCAATTACTGGAGCCTTAATATAGAGGTCTTCCAATCCTTCAACCGTTTCCATAACGGTACCCGAAACACTTGAAGGAATACTTGGTGCCTGTATCTGGGGGGTTGGTGTTGATACAGAAACCGCATCAGAAAAATCGCTAAAGGTAAAGGACGAGGAACTTGTCTCAGAAGATTCAATTGTGAAAAAGATTTCGGATGCAATATCATGCACCATTTCCCAATCAGTATCACTAGAAAGAAAGTTTTCTGAAGAACTGGCACTGTAAGTGTTGGATGAAGAAGTATCGTCGCCGTTAACTCCGGGAAAAAGAATGTCAATAGATGGAGGCATAGCACCTCCTGTTAATGATTCCCCATATGTTGCGGTTAAATTAACCAAACCACCCGGTAAAGTTACCATGGATTCTCCCAATTTACCTGAGGCCAATTGCAATGACTGCCCAGAAACTAAAGACACCTCATTTCCGCCTACATCTGTAAATGAAATATCTCCGGAGATTAAATTTACTCCGCCAGTAATATCACCCGTAACAGGATTCCTAACCGCAACTAACTGAAACATTGTGCCCCGTATGCCTGCTGTGCCCAAAGGACTACTCAGCACCATGGTTGAACCTTTATTAAGCTTGGGTGCCTTAACAATTAAGTTCCCAAAATCCAGATGTGCAAGAAGTTCTGACTGCGATGGTTCTTCTTCAAGCTCAGATGGCTTCGCATTATGATCTACCGAAAAATTCTTTTGTGCAAACTTTCGTAAATAGAAACGACTGCCTGATTTAATAGTTATTAGAGCACCATTGGAAAATAGAAGTGACGCACTACCAGTATCGCCCGTAACTAATATTGACTTTTCCTCTACTTTCTTCCCCACCGACGAGGAATTAAGCGTTACAATAAACTCATCCTCTATAGACATGGATGTAACCTCTCCCTCAACCGATGCAACTATAACGGAAGCTTCTATTGCACCTAAATTTGCCCATGACAGCAAGAGAAGTATTGAAGGAACTAATTGAAATTTAACCCCGAAAATCTTCTTGATTAAGAAGTTATGATAAATTTGATAAATTTGGAGGGAAGACTTCACAGACTAGCGATATGGTAGTCTATAAAATGGTATTTTCGCAAGCGATTTTTAAATCATTTTCTAAGATTCACCAATCAACTTATTATAGCTTTCCCAGTCGAGAAGTTCCCCAAAGGAAATTCCCTCTGAAGGTTTAATTTTAATCATCCAACCATCAGAATATGGATCATTATTAACATTCTCAGGTGAATCATTTAAATCTTCGTTAATTTCAGTAATTTGTCCAGTTAAAGGCATATACAAATCAGATGCTGCTTTTACTGATTCAACTACACCAAAAACGGAACCACTATCAAAGTTTTGCCCAATTGTAGGCATTTCAACAAAAGTAACATCCCCAAGGCTATCCTGCGCGTGATGGGTAATACCTACAACACAAGTTCCATCAGGTTCCTGTTTAATCCATTCATGGTCTTTGGTGTAAAATAATTCAGTGGGTATATTGGTCATACCAATCCGATATTTAGCAAGGAGGGATGCTTCAAGCAAAAAAATTAATCGGAGCCAATTTTAGTTCCCTGTGGGACGACTGCATTTTTTACCACAACTAAAATTCCATCCCGAGCATAAACCCCCTTCCATTCATCTGCCCAACCTTCCTCCAACCCAGAAGGAGACAAATTCACTCCAGGACCTATCCGAGCATTCTTATCAATAATGCAATTTTTAATAACTGAATTATTTCCAACTCCAATATCAGGTAGTTCAGTCATACCTGAAGGCAACTCAACTTCCTCATCCGTTTCGAAATAATCAGCCCCCATCATTACGACATTATCGAATTTACAATGATCACCCACCATAGATCGAACGCCTAGCATACATCGAGTGAAAGATGATCTCCCTACCATACATCCACTCGCAACAGTAGTCCTATCCATTTCACAATCGGTAAGCTTTGCCGTGGGAAGAATATCTGGATAATTATAAATGGGATGATCTTCGTCATAAAAGTTAAAAGATGGAACGGGTTCAGTAAGTTGCAAATTAGCATCAAAAAATGCTTTCACCGTTCCGATATCTTCCCAGTAATCATCAAATACATGACAACGAATATCTTTGTCTTCAACTAAAGATGGGATAATTTCTTTTCCGAAATCTTTAGAATCGCCCTCTAGTGCTTCAATCATTGATGCAGCGTTAAAAACATAAATTCCCATAGAAGCCAAAACACGATCGCTTTTACCATCTTCTGACTTTAATTCCGGTGGGACTAAAGCAGCAATTACATCGGGATCAGTTGGCTTTTCCACAAACTCGGTAATTTTCGAATGCTCTCCAATACTTAACAATCCCAGACTAGATGCTTCAGCCGTAGAAACCGGTTTTGCCGCAACCGTAACTTCAGCCCCTCTCGATAAATGCTCCTCGACCATTTTAGAAAAATCCATCCTGTAGAGTTGATCTCCAGATAAAATTACAAAAATGTCATCCGGCGCGGCATGGAAATGCATAATATTTCGACGAACGGCATCGGCAGTTCCTTGGTACCAATCATCTCCATGCTCAGTCTGCTCAGCTGAGAGAATCTCAACAAAACCACGCCCAAAACGATCAAAGCGATAGGCGTCTTGAACATGACGATGAAGGGAAGCTGTGTTAAATTGGCTTAACAGATAAATTTTATTGTAACCTGAGTTAATACAATTACTTATTGGAATATCTACCAATCGATATTTTCCCGCCAAAGGTACAGCAGGTTTACACCTTAATTTGGTTAAAGGATATAAACGCGTTCCTCTCCCACCTCCCATAATTACACAATGAACTTGTCTTTTCATATTTATCCTTTCTTTATTCTTGCTCGTCGGTCTTTTTTTCTTCCTGTTACATCTATATGTGGAAATTGAAATCACCTTTCGTGCAATCACAAAAAGATACTTGCTTAATAAAAGACGAGTTTGAGAAAGTTTTTTTACCTTATTCACATAAAACTTTTTAAAAGAACAATATTTTAATGGACGCATTACCTTCGCTTGAAGAATTTAAAGTTCAATCTAAAGAACACGATTTAATCGCAGTTCGTGCAGAATTCACCGCAGATGCAGAAACACCATTATCAGCATATGCTAAGCTTTCTAAGAATAAACCCGCTTTTCTATTTGAGTCAGTTGTTGGTGGAGAACAGGTAAGCAGGTTTTCTTTTGTTGGTTGCAATCCCAAAAAGATTATTTCATGCGATCAAACAGAAACGACCATTATAGATTCCGATAAGAAAGTTCGTAAAATTCCCACTCCGCCCGACCCTCTTAAAATTGTAGAAGAAGAAATGGGAGATATAAATTATTTAGGTTTTGGAAATGAAACCAGATTTTCCGGAGGCGCAGTTGGATATGTATCTTACGAATATGCAAATCGTGTGGAACCGACCGTACCAGTTTTAGGCAAAGATGAACTGAATCTGCCAATTCTATATTTCATGATCGCAGACTTAGTTCTTGTTTTCGACCATGCAAGACAGTCATTAACGATTTGTGCGAATACCGTGCCTGGAGATGATCCTGAACATGCATATTATAAAGCTTGTGAGAGAATTAGAGAAACCATTCTTCTTTTATCAAAACCATCCGAATTATCTCCTGCGACAATTCAAGGGTTTGAAAATACTGAAAACCCAAACGGCAACCTGACCAAGGAGGAATTTGAGGAACTTGTATTAAAAACGAAAGAATTCATCCATTCTGGGGACATTATTCAAGCTGTTCTGTCGCAACGTTTTTCAATCCCCTATTCTGGCCCCCCCATAAACCTTTACCGGGCGATTCGCGCAATCAATCCTTCACCCTACATGTTTTTACTCGAAGGTGAAGATTTCTCCGTAGTAGGTGCATCACCCGAAGTCCATGTTAGGCTAACTGGAGACGATGTTCTAATCAGACCAATTGCTGGAACTCGACCAAGGGGTAAAGATGAAGCAGAAGATAAAGAACTTGAAATCGACCTGCTTGCTGATGAAAAAGAAAAAGCAGAACATTTAATGCTAGTCGATCTAGCTCGTAACGATATTGGAAGAGTTTGTAAAATAGGAACTGTTCAAGCAGCTGAATACATGACAATTGAAAGATATTCTCATGTCATGCATATCGTTTCGGAAGTTGTAGGCAAATTGGACCCTGCTCTCAATGCATTCGATCTTTTAAGAGCAACATTTCCTGCTGGCACAGTAAGTGGTGCTCCAAAAGTTCGAGCGATGCAAATCATTGCAGAATTTGAAAAAATACAAAGAAATGTTTATGCAGGAGCATTGGGTTATTTTGGCTTCGAAGGAAACCATGACTCATGTATCGCTATACGAACTGCCATGATTTCTAAAAATACACTTCATTTACAAGCTGGTGCTGGAATAGTTTCCGACTCTATTCCAGAAAACGAATATCAGGAAACTTTAAACAAAGCCAAAGGAATGCTGAAAGCTCTTGCTTTAGCTGAACGAATTTCAGACTAATTCTGTCTAAAAAGTATAATATATGCAAAACCCAGAACAAGAATCTCTTAACATTTATTTACAGCAAATTTCAGTTGTTCCACTAATTACGGTTCAAGAAGAAATTGAATTAGCCGATCTCATAAAAAAAGGGGATGCTCAAGCAAGGGAGAAAATGATCACTGCCAATTTAAGATTGGTTGTTAAGATTGCCCAACAATATGCAAATATAGGCTTATCTCTATTGGATTTAATCAATGAAGGAAATATTGGTTTAATGAAAGCCGTTGAAAGGTTTGATCCTACAAAAGGTGGAAAACTGAGCACTTATGCGGCTTGGTGGATTAAGCAATCAATCAAAAGAGCTTTGGCTAACCAAAGTAAAACAATTCGCTTGCCCGTCCATATGGTTGACCGAGTTACCCAAATGAGGCGAACTGCAACTGAATTAGGAGAAAGACTTGGTCGGGATCCAACTGATGAAGAGTTAGCGTCAGAGATGAACCTGCCCATTTCTAGAATAACTCATCTAAAATCGGTAAGCAAGAAGCCTACATCCTTAGATACACCGATAGGAGATGATGAGTCTTCGACCCTAGGAGAAGTGGTTGCGGACGATAATGCAATTAGCCCATTTGAAAAACTTCAAAGTAAAAGCCTTATAGGCGATGTCAATATTGTCTTATCCATGCTAGATCCAAGAGAAGCCGATATCATTAGATTAAGATTTGGCTTAGAGGGTCGTGATCCTATGACTTTGGAAGAAGTTGGTGCTAAGATTGGAGTTACCAGGGAGAGAGTTCGACAACTTCAAGAGCAAGCCCTAAGACAACTGCGCAAAAACATGGCAACTTTTGAAAAACAAAGGACTGCAGAAGAAATTGAGGAGGAGAGAAGAATAGAAGAGAGAGGAAAAGTTCTTAAAGAAATTCTTAAACAAGCAAATATCATTCAAAAGTAACAAATCTTCACAAGCTAAAGCCTGTGAAGATCGTTAAATACTAAATGATACAACTATTCCTCCTCAGAGGCAGTTGCTTCATCAAGTAAATCACCCAATGAAGTGGTTAAGTCTTCTCCGACCTCATCATATGCAGCAACTTCTTTAGCAAGTGCATCTTCGTCATAATCTGCGGCCTTGATACTCAGACCAATCCGTCTCTCCTCTTTATCAATCTTGATAACACGAGCAGAAACTTCATCCCCTTCGTTGAGGTGATCCTTAATCTTTTCAATCCGTTCTTCAGAAATTTGGCTAATATGAACAAGTCCATCAATATCATGATCTAATTGTATAAAAGCTCCGTATCCTGCAACGCGTGCAACTTTTCCTTTAATTACATCACCCATCCGATAAAGTCGGTCGATATCTTCCCATGGATCTTGGGTGAGTTGCTTCATTCCAAGTGAAATCCTTTGGTTATCAACATCGACTTCAACTACAATAGCATCAACCTCATCTCCCTTTTTAACCATTTCACTGGGATGATTAATCTTTCGGGTCCAGCTCATATCAGAAACATGAACCATACCATCAATACCTTCTTCTAATTCAACAAAGGCACCATAGGAAGTAAGATTTCTAACCTTACCACGAACCCGCGCTCCCGGAGGATAATTATGAGTAGCCATATCCCATGGATTTACATCCAATTGGCGTAAACCGAGTGAAATTTTCTGATCGTCTTTCTGAATTCCGAGAACAACTGCATCAACTTCATCTCCAACATTTAAAACTTCGCCGGGTTTGGTTATCCTCTTAGTCCATGACATTTCCGTCACATGGACAAGACCTTCAACACCTTCTTCGAGTTCGATAAATGCTCCATAAGGCACTAAATTCACAACCTTACCACGAACTTTTGCATTTATTGGAAACTTGCCTTCAATATCGTCCCAAGGATTGGAAGAAAGTTGTTTCAAACCAAGAGAAACACGCTCTCTGTTGGTATCAATGTCAATAATGCACACTGTAATTTCTTCGCCGGTTTTCACCATTTCACTAGGATGTGAAACGCGCCCCCAACTCATATCAGTAATATGAAGCAATCCGTCCAAACCATCTAAATCAATAAAGGCACCATAGTCGGTGATATTTTTAACCATCCCGCGGCGAGTTTCACCTGGTTTGATCTTGGACAGAATTTCACGCTTCTTGTCTTGACGTCTTTCCTCGATTAATTCGCGTCTAGAAACGACAATATTTTTACGCTCTCGGTTAATCTTAACAACTTTAAAATCAAATGTTTGCCCTACGAACTGATCGAGGTTTTTAGGGGCCTGTATATCAACCTGAGATGATGGAAGAAATGCATCAACTCCAATATTAACAACCAATCCGCCTTTAACTTTTGATCGGACACGGCCGGTAATAACCGATCCTTCTTCACACGTGTTAACAATCTTTTCCCAGTTTTTCTTTTGTTCTGCTTTATCAAAGGATAATTGAGGATTACCATCCCGATCCTCCAAGCGTTCTAAATACACTTCGAGATCAGAACCAATTTCAAGGTCACCTAAATCTAAAAATTCATGTGCTGGAATAGTCCCTTCAGCTTTGCCACCAAAATCAATAACGACTTCGGTTGGACGGATTTCCATAATAGTTCCGGTAATAACAGAACCTTCTTTAAGTAATTCAATTTTGCTCTCTGCGAGCAATTCTTCCATAATAGCACTCATAGCTTGGATGTAAAAAATTCGGATGTAAACTGGGTAAATCGCAATATTGCGACCAAAGTTTACACACGGGTTAAGGATTAATATAAGTTAAATAAAAAGAACAAGAATTTAAATAAATACAACTTATTTAATATGGGCAAGATTATTCATTAAAATCGCCATTTTTCAGTTATGGAACTAATTTATTTAAGGGAAACTCAACAATACCTTCTGCACCCAACCGCTTAAGGGCCGGAATTAATTCCCGCGATACCTTTTTTTCAATAA
>CAWVXY010000068.1:0-12449 GCA_963934295.1 uncultured Opitutia bacterium | reverse complement strand
CGGTATTTTTGGTGAATCGCTTCCCGCTCTTCGAAACTGGCTTCGGCCCATGAGGTTTGTGCGCCCGGAATACTCATGGACACGATTGAAAACTGGCGATTATTCAGCTCCCGCTTACTGGTTTCGCCCATTGGGTAGAGACCGATAATGGACTTGAGATCTTTGAGCAGGCCCGCCTCAAGGGCGCGTGCCAACAATTCGTGCTGCATCGGATCGTAGCTGTTAGGTTTCTTGATCGGGACTTTATTAGCATCATCTGTGGTAAGATTCAGACGGACATTGTAACAAATCGGCACCTCGCTTGCAGAGCCGGCTACGGGCGGCTCCCCTGGCATCACACCAAAAAGGCGATTACCGTCGTCATCGAATGGCGAAATGGCGACCTTGTCATCGAGGTAGCGAACACCGGCAATCGATTCGCCATATTGCTCCGCAGACTCACGCCCAACGGAGTAGGACACTCCGGCTTTCGCCATCAAGTCGCCTTCGTAGGTGGCGTCGACAAAGACCTTCGCCCGATAGATTTCACCACCCTGTACGCGAAGCTCAGTGATGTGTGTGCCTTCTTTCCCTACCCGATCGAGAAGATTTTCGTATCTGACTTCCACACCTGCGTGCTTCAGCATTTCGAGGAAAAGTTGCTCAGCAATCCCGGACTGCCAAGTACGGGCACCACCCTCCGTCCATCTGCCCTTACTCCGTTTGACGGCCTCTTCAAGAAACTGTTCACAAAGGCCACCCAATGTCTGGCGGTCGAGATGGTTTCCTTCATCCCGATTCAGACCGCTCGTGCTCAGCCCGCCCACATGTCGGGTCTGCTCCAGAAGCACGACCGAAGCTCCTTCCCGTGCTGCGGAAATTGCGGCTGTGATTCCGCCTGGCGTACCGCCGTATACACAGACATCATATTCTTTAATCATACCGATACAGCCCATACTCGCTACAGACATCAAACATAATAGAATTATCTTATTCATTCTTCATTTCTTTTGTTTTCAAAAAAAGTTACGGTTATTAGCCATCCGATGTGCCGAAAAAATTAGACAAGAGTTGCGAATAAAAGAACGACGCTTCATTGAGTTAAAAGAATTCCGCACGGTTTACACAATTAATTCATTGATTACTTCGCCGCCGAACTGGGAAAGTTGTTTGTAACGGCCTGCGTGGTAGTAGGTCAGTTTATTATCGTCCAAACCAAGTAAGTTCAGCCAGGTGCAATGAACATCACGGATATGATGGACGCAATCCACCGCCTCGGCCCCAATTTCATCAGTCGCTCCGATGGTATGCCCTGCTTTGGTTCCACCACCCGCAAACCACATGGTCATGGCTTTGGGGTTATGATCTCTTCCATAGCTTGCTCCCCCACCTCTTATTCCGTTGTCCGGGGTTCGACCGAACTCACCGCACCATACGACCAAGGTATCCTCCAATAGACCGCGAGTTTTGAGGTCACCAAGAAGAGCGGCGATTGGTTTGTCAACGGAACGGATAAGAGAGCCGTGAGCACGCGAAATATAATCGTGACTGTCCCAGTTCCCGGCATAGGCCTGAACGAATCTGACACCCTTCTCGACCAATCGACGGGCCAAGAGACATTTCCTGCCGAAAGAATCTGTCTTGCTGTCTCCGATGCCATAGGCCTCACGGGTCTGTTCCGTCTCTCCATCAATATCAAGAATTCCCGGGACTTCCATCTGCATACGATAAGCCAGTTCATAGGAAGACATACGGGCATTCAGTTCATCCTGTTCCGGACGCTTTTGGAAATGTTTTTTATTGAGTTGAGCAAGTAGGTCGAGGTTACTTCGCTGGTCCTCGCGGGTCATTCCCTTGGGCAGGTTGAGATCGAGGATCGGGCTACCTTCGGGCCTCAAGGGCGTGCCTTGGTAATCTGCGGGTAGAAAACCGTTGGACCAGTTGCTGGCACCCCCCTGGGGGTAACTGGATCGAGGCAGGACGACAAAGCCGGGCAGATTATCATTTAGCGTGCCTAAGCCATAGGTTACCCAAGAACCCACGCCAGGATCACCACCAAAACGGTTACCGGTATTAACATGATAACAGGCTGTTGGGTGGTTAACGGATTCGACTTGGCACCCGCGGTAGAAGCACATGTCGTCCGCGTAATTCTTCAAATGATGCCATTCAGAAGAAAAGTCCGCTCCACATTTACCGGCTTTTATAAAATCAAACGGACTTTTTACGAAATAACGATCCCCCGAGGACATGGCACTCTCACGTTCGCCATTCCGCTTGAATCGCTGGAGGTGTCTTTTATCAAGTTCCGGTTTGGGGTCGAATGTATCGATATGTGATGGGCCTCCTTCCATCATTAAAAAAATACAACGCTTTGCTTTTGCTGGATGATGTGGACCTATCGAATGAATACTCTCTGCCTGTGCGAGGGAGGAAAATGCAAGTGATCCAAGCCCTGTACCCAAACCATAGAGAGCCTCCCGACGGGAAAGATTGGCGACAAAATTTTGCTGTTTCATAAGGTGTATCCGAGTTATGACCTAATCTAGGTAGGCGAATTCATTCGAGTTAAATAGAACAAGGCAAATATGAGCAAGTCCCCGGGTGCGTGCATCCGTGTCACTGCGCTGAAGATCCGGTTGGTAAGGTTCGAAAGCCGGAAGAAATTCCCAAAAATCATAGGGCTCTCCCGTTTTTTCAGCCATTACCGTTCTTTTAATCTTTTTTGGGAAGGATGGTGCGACTGGTTTCTTTTGACTCTCAGATCTAGTTGCACTCTTCCAATGTGTAACACAAAGCTCGACTTCTTCTTTGCCTGGTACACGTCCCAGAGCAAGCTCAAAAGCCCTTTGAATCACCTCCGATTCATGGCTTCTTTCCTTTAATAGACGATCGGCAAAAGCAAGTGCCCGGTCTTGCACTTCTTCCGCGTTCAAAAGAGTAAGAGCTTGTGGGGCAACTGTGGATGATTCACGAAGTTCACAGGATGTATCAGAACCGGGTTGGTTAAATGCCTCCAGGAATGGGTCACGTAATCCACGTAGTTTTTCCGCGTAGATGGTACGCCGATTTCTTTGTCCGGGAAGTGGATCAGGTTCATAGACAGAGGCAGTACCTCCCATGATTTGCCGTGGTTGGAAAGCAACTTCTTGATTAATGTCAGGCCTAGCGGGAATCCCACCCACATCTGGATTCAATTCACCACTAATTTGCAACATAGCATCGCGAATTTCTTCTGCTTGTAGACGGCGTGGGAGAAAATAGGCATAGAATTGATCTTTAGGATCTTTCTCATCGAGTGATTTCGGGTCTGGATACAGGCTACTTCGGCGATAGGTTTCAGATGTTAAAATTAAATGATTCAGCTTTTTTACAGACCATTGGTTTCTCATGAACCAATCCGCTAAATAATTAAGCAATGCAGGGTGCGTGGGCAACTCACCGGTGCCACCAAAATTGTTAGGATTTCCGGCCAGACCGCGACCAAAATGCCATGACCAAATACGGTTAACCATGACCCGGGCAGTAAGTGGATTTTTCTCATCCACGATCCAATTGGCCAGTGCCAAGCGTCGCTTTCCTTTGTCTTTTGGAAAAGGACTTGCATTCATACCTCCAATGGACTCTGCAGCGCTCAACCCACCAGGTTCCACTGTGTCCCCCTTTGAATAAACATCCCCACCGCTGTAAATGACATCAGAATCAAAATAACCTACCTGCCATGGCTTTTTAGGCATATTGATACGACCTTGCACATTTTTTTTGGTTATGGTTTTTCCGGTGTAAACGGCATGTGTTAGGGATTGTACGCGGTCCAATTCTATCCGGTGTCGAATTAGGTTTTTATAAATTCGTGATTGGGAGGCTTCATCGCCAGGATCTAATCCATTATCCCCAACTTTGGCATTGCCTGACTCCTCCTTTTTTAACCGCGTCATTTTTTTCTGAAGCTCGGTATTTTGTTTCTCGTAAAAGGAAATTTTGGATTGAACGAACTTCGTGAAGGAATCAAAACCCTCTCTAGATTCGTAGGGAAGAAATGACGCGTTACGCTCGGCAAATTGCGTGGTCGAAAAGACAGCCATCATTCCGTAATAATCTCGAGTCGGAACAGGATCGAATTTATGATCATGGCACTTGGCGCATTGCATGGCGTGGGCAAGAAAAGCCTGCCCTACTGAATCAGTCACATCATCAAGCCAAAGTTGACGGGTCTCCTTGAACACACTCATCCCCGTCTGTTCCCATGGGCCCATGCGAAGGAATCCGGTTGCAACCAGATTTTCGACCTTCGTCGAGTCCATCTCATCCCCCGCAAGTTGTTCTTTCACAAAATGATTGTACGGTTTATCTTTATTGAATGAATGGACTACATAGTCTCTGTATCGCCATGCATTGGGTCGAGAGTAATCATTTGCGAACCCACCGGAATCGGCGTATCGAGCCACATCCAACCAATGTCGCGCGAAATGTTCACCGTAATGAAGTGAAGCCATTAACTTCTTGGCATAGACGGATATCGCATTCTTTGATTTTTTGAAATCTTTTTCAAATTTCCTGACATCCGTAGGTTGTGGAGGTAAACCAGTTAATCCAAAGGAAAGACGACGATATAGTTCATGGGCAGAGGCATCGGGTGCAGAATTTAATCCGACCTCCTTCAGTTTTCGGTTTACAAACCAATCAATTGGATGTTTGCCAGTTGGAACCTTCTCAACCTCGATAGGACGGTAAGCCCATAACTTTTCGGTCTCGTAGCGGCGGTTCTGCCAGTCTTCGGAAAGTGCCTTTGATGTGATTACTTTCTCACCCTCGGCATACTTTTCTTGAATCTCAAAAATTCGCTGGTCACTAGGCCACGGGGCCCCATAATCAATCCATTCACGAATCCACTCGGTCTCTTCATCGGTTAATTGATCAGTTTCCTTCGGAGGCATCTCAAGGTCCTCTTCTACTCGAGTACTAAGAATATAAAGATAACTTTTTTCACCATGCCCCGGGATCAGGACTTCATTTTCAAAGATTTCTCCCCCCCGTAAGATTGATTCACGGGTACGCATATCAAACTCACTCTTTATCTTTTCAGGTTCGTCCCCATGGCATGCCATACACTTTTCAGCAAAGAGGGGTTTTATGTGTAATGAAAAAAGCTTCTCCCCTTCAGTGGGTTCTTTCGAAAATGCAGATACTGCAAAGATCAACCATAGGATATGAGTGCGAATAACCATCGAATTAAAGTTTCACCAATGTCTTAGTCATCAGCAATTCTCAAATAATGACTTTTCTCAAAAAAATATTTTAGCAAAAAGAAAAGATCAAAATTTTAATGATGCTTCATCTTCTTTATTTACCTAGATGAATTCTAAAAAATTCGTCGAGAGCGTTGATTGCAATTCTTCTGTGTTCAGTATCCTTAAGGAGTCCGTGCGGTGCACCAGAAATTTCAGTCAAAGAAGTAGGGACTCCAAGTTGTAATGCTTTTTGACGAAAAGCGTTTGCCCTAGTTGAAGGTTTATCGAGTTCGCCACATATAATAGCGATTGGCGGGTCATCTGGGCTAAGATGATTTATCGGAGATTGGCTGATATAATTCTGTGGAACTTGGTGGTAAAATCCACCCATGAATTTTGACCAGTTCAAAACTGTTGAATTTTGGATATGCGGAGATGTAAGATCCGTTTGGGCTCCCATTCCGACCGCAGCATTCGGGCGAGCCAGTGGATCACCTCCATCAAAAGTAGCTGCCATCACAGCAAGGTATCCTCCTGCGGAAGAGCCTGTCACTCCGATTTTTTCTGGGTCGATCCCATAATCGGAGGCATTTTCACGAAGGAAGCGAATTGCGAAAAATACATCATGCAACTGGGCGGGAGCTGGTGCTACATCTGTGAGGCGATAATTTGAACACACCGCAATGTAACCTTTTTCCACTAAATCTCCGGCAAGGGGATGCATAAACTTCTTCGATCCCTTTGCCCAGAATCCTCCATGCAGGCACAAAACTACGGCTCTTTCCTTACTGTCATTTGGCCGGAAAATATCTAGTTCTAATTCTCCTGTCGAGTGCGAGACGAAAGCAATATTTAACCATTTTTTAACGGGTAAAGAAGAATTTTCTTCTGCGTTTCCACTTGAAAATCCCCAAAAGGACAAAAGGACAATTATAATTCGATTAAAAATTCTTTTCACTCTAATAAACTCCCTTCGAGACTGATATTACCCAAAGAAATTTCAGGAATTATAAAATTCTAGCTACAATAAATTATCCTCAATTAACGAGAAAGGATTCGATGAACTTCCCTTTTATCAAGCTGGTTAACCACCAATGGTTGAGATCCGTCGGGTTGGGCTTGTTGCCATGTAGCTAATAAATTTTCATTTTGTAAAAAGATTGAGGAAACATATCGACTACACCCAGTTGCGTGAGGCGATATAAATAAGGGGAACTCAGTGGATATGGGTTTAATATTTGGAAATTCACTATCCCACCCCCAAGCTAAACCGCCCAATTCTTCGCAGGAGTACCCCCTAGGGCGTTTTGCTGCCTGTGGGTTTTGGTCTAATGAGCGTAGGCACTCAGCTCCATCGTAAAAGTAAAGTGAGAGGTCGGGAATTTCAGAAAAGGAACCGACTTTAGGAATTTGAAGCCTTTCGGTTATCCTGGAACAGGCAACATCCCAACTATTACCACGAGCTAAAACGGAATCACTGAGGTTTTTAAATGTATTTTTATTTTCCGTTCTTCGTGCGAGACCGGTATTAGAACTAGACCAAGAAAACGGATGATTGCAGTATAGAAGTTCTGTGTCTCCATTCGAAGAGTTAAAAGCGACCGGGTCTTTTACATGGAGTGTGTTTCCATTACCTGATGAAGCAACTGTCTGAATAGAACCCAAGTCAATCGACTCAGCTTTTGTGCCTTGTAATAAATCAACAGTCCAAACGCCGGTACCGGGTTTTTGGAAATTAATTAATGCCTTGGGGTATGCTATCTTTTTTTCCGTAGAAATAAAAAGTTCTATTTTGTCGGATTGAGTATTTTGAAGCAGGCAACCACCTTCGATTGAAACAATTTCTGATGAGTGAGCAAGGTCTTGCTTTGAAAAAGAAAGGATTTTGGAAAAGTCAGCATTTGTACTTTCACCCGCAAAGATGGAGAATTCGAGCCCTCTTTCTCCAGCACCAGTCCCTGTGGTCGAATCACCGGCATTTCGATATCTTCCACAGATAAGAATTCTTCCGTTCTTTTCCTGTATAATATTACCACCGCCAAACCAAAAGCCTGGTCCCTGTTTTTGTGCTGGTATAAGTATTTTGGCTGAGTTCTGGTCTATAAGCCTGAGCCCTAACTCCCTTAATTGGTCTACCTGTTCATTTTTAAGATTCATCGAAGCATCCCGGCTGCAAGGGTTTCGTTTGTGAATGGATCGACCAGGATGAAGCTACCAGTATTTCGATTTCTACGATAGGTGTCATGAAAAATTGGATGCGATGTACGAAGTGACACTCGTCCAATATCATTCATATCGAAGCCCTCGATATCCTCCATCTTTCTGAGTGAGTTAACATCCACTTTGTATCGAATATCTGATATGATGACTTGGGCTTCTTTGGTCGTGTGACGCAAAATGAACTTACCGCCTTTTGTGAGTTTTTTTGAACCTGAAAACCAACAAAGAAATGCATCTAAATCCTGGGATACTTTTGGTTGATTATTTGGCTTTACGATCATATCACCACGACTTACATCAATTTCATCTTCCAACAAGATGGTAACTGACTGTGGATGAAATGTTTCTTCAATTTCTTGATTACCTTTTAAGATTTTTGCAATTTTGGTAGAAAATCCGGAGGGTAAAACAGTAACTTCATCTCCTGTTTTAAAAACACCTCCAGCGACACGGCCGGAGAAACCACGAAAATCATGGTGTTCGTCTGAGTGTGGCCGGATGACCCATTGGACGGGAAAGCGGGCGTCCACATGATTACTATCTGAGCCGACATAAATATTTTCTAAGTGGTACAATAAGGGAGGTCCTTTGTACCAAGGCATATTTTCAGAACGGTCAACAATGTTGTCACCCTTGAGTGCACTGATTGGAATAAAGGTTAAATCAGTAACATTCTCAAGTCGTGAAGCAAAATCTGTGTATTGCCGGAGTACTTTTTCATATGCACCTTCTTCATATCCAACCAAATCCATTTTATTAATACATACAGCAACGTGCTTAATGCCTAAAAGGTCTGCAATAAAGGTATGCCTGCGAGTTTGTTCGACCACGCCATTTCGTGCATCCACTAAGATTAATGCAAGGTTGGCGGTAGAAGCACCGGTCACCATGTTCCTTGTGTATTGGATATGACCAGGAGTGTCCGCAATGATGAACTTCCTCTTGGGAGTTGCGAAATACCTGTAAGCAACATCAATGGTTATACCCTGTTCGCGTTCTGCACGGAGGCCATCAGTTAAAAGGGCTAAGTTAACATGTTCATCCCCCCTTTGCTTACTGCTTTTTTCAATCGCTTCTAATTGATCTTCAAAAATTGCTTTGGTGTCGTGAAAAAGTCGGCCGATCAGGGTGCTCTTTCCATCATCAACACTTCCGGCTGTTGTGAACCTAAGGAGGTCCATATCTAAGTAACTATTTTGGTCTGTCATGTAATTTAAAGTTTAGAAGTAACCTTGCTTTTTTCTGTCTTCCATTGCCGCCTCTGATCTCCTGTCGTCAGCGCGAGAACCACGCTCGGTCACACGTGATGCTGCAACTTCTGCAATTACATCATCTAGGTTTGATGCGGTCGAGAGTACCGCACCTGTGCAAGTTGCATCCCCTATTGTTCTAAATCTCACCTTTTCCATTTTTGGACTTTCGTTATCCCGAGGAGACACAAATTCAGAGACAGCCAATAAGCTACCATTCCGGTCAATTACTTCACGCTCGTGGGTAAAATATAGGTTAGGCAGTTCAATATTTTCAATTTTAGCATATTGCCAAACATCCATCTCCGTCCAATTGCTCAATGGAAAAACCCGGAAGTTTTCGCCCGGCGATTTCCTGCCGTTAAAGAGATTCCATAATTCAGGTCTTTGGTTTTTCGGATCCCATTGACCAAATGCATCTCGATGCGAGAAAAATCGTTCTTTTGCCCTGGCCTTTTCTTCATCTCTTCTTCCACCACCCAAGCATGCATCAAGAGATTCTTTTTCAATTGTTTCTAAAAGAGTAACCGATTGTAATGCATTTCTGCTCGCATTTGGTCCGGTTTCTTCAACTGCAGTCCCGCGGTCAATTGAATCTTGAACTGCTCCAACAATCAATTGCACTCCGTTTTCTTTGATGAATTTATCCCTAAATTCAATGGTCTCCGGGAAATTATGCCCAGTGTCCACATGTACAAAAGGAAATGGTATCTTTGCCGGACTGAAAGCCTTGGTTGCAAGGTGAGCCATAACAATTGAGTCCTTACCTCCAGAAAATAGGAGACCGGGGCGTTCAAATTGGGCAGCAGTTTCGCGAAGTATAAAGATTGCTTCGGATTCAAGCTGATCAAGGTGCGTTAGGTTATAATTCTGCATATGAATATTTTAAATTTTCACTTTGTTCAAAATGGCATCAAATAGTTTTTGCGATGACTCTGTCTGTTTCTCGAACTCAGTATCAATTGTCATCCACGGATTGGTTGGTTCTTCGAAAGAAGATTTTCTCCCTGTTAAGTTTTCCACCCCACCCTTTCGCTCTTTTGCGTAAAGGCCTTTAACATCACGCGATTCACATTTTTGAAAGCTGGCTTTGATGTAAATTTCATGAAAGAACTCATTTCCAATGATTTCTTTTGCTTGGTCCCGAAACTTTTTTCTGGGTGTGATAAAAGATGCAATTACTAAAAGACCATTACTGACAAGAAGCTTAGCCATTTCGCTAACCCTTCTAATATTTTCTTCACGATCATTATCACTGAATCCGAGGTCCTTATTTAGGGAATCCCTCAAATTGTCACCGTCGAGCACAATCGAGTGAATTCCAACCTGTTGAAGGTCCCTTTCAAGTTGAACGGCAAGTGTGCTTTTTCCTGAGCCTGATAAGCCGTAAAGCCAAAATACATTTCCCTTTTGATTAAGCACCAACTCTTTGTCTTCGCGTTTGAGCAAAAGATCATTGATCGGATGAATGTTTTCTTGATTCATTAGGATTGGAAGAAAGGGAGTATAGAGGAAATACTAATAATGTAAAAGCGAGAACATGTCATACACGATCTCGCCTGGAATAATAGGAAAGAAACTCGATACTTTCCTCTTAAAAACTGCCTTACCTTACTTTGCAGGGGCAGCACCAGCAAGATTTAAAGAAATCTCTATATTGTTAGCAACCTTTTCAAGATTTTGCCCTTTTTGGATATTAAAATCATCACGGGTAACAATAAATTTAGATCTGATTATGAGTAAATCCCCAGGGGTGCGATTTCTTTTGATTAACAAATCTTTAAGGTAGGTAATTTTTATGGGGATATTCATTTCTATGGTTACATTACGAATGGACATTTTTCCTTTAGCATCAGCAAGGAAATCGTTTTTAACCTTTCTAAGGTTGTCTAATTTAGAAAGTTTAAATTTGATCAGCTTGAATTTCTCGACATTCAACCAGTCTTCACCATGCATATGTTCTTTAAGTACTGGATTGCCAACATGAAGACTTTTAGCATCTAGGAAAATGGTACCTTTTGTATTTTCGGGCTTTGCTGGATCGAAAGAAACTTTCCCGGAAATACCATCACCTGATCCATTAATTGACTCCAAGGGAGCATCCATTTGAAATATAATATTATTTACACCCTTAGGGTCTTTAAAGTCGAAATCAATTCCAATAGCAGTAAGGGAAAAAAAGAAAAAGGTTACAAAGGGAAGAAAAAAATTATTCATGGATAATCTTAAAATAAGAATATCAGTTGGTTACAACTTTCTTTTTAAGTGATATAGAAAATAACAATGGGTAGGCAGTGTAAGGAATGTTCTAATTTCAGGCTCTGGGGTGGGAAAGTCCATGAACCTCTTTGAGACGGACTGCAGAAACATGGGTGTATATCTGAGTTGTCGAAAGGCTTGAATGTCCGAGGAGTTCTTGGACGGCTCTCAAGTCAGCTCCATTATCAAGTAGATGCGTCGCAAAAGAATGCCTTATTTTGTGAGGGGTTAAATCTGATGGCAGTTCAGCTGACTTGAGGTATTTTTTAAGAAGGATTTGAACGGAACGGATGGATAGTCTTTTTCCCTGCCTGTTAATAATCAAAGGGGCGTCTATAGAAGTATCTTTAGCGAAGGCATCCCGAAACTTCATTAAAGTTTCATGAGCACGATTCCCAATAGGTGCGTTTCTTTGCTTCCCTCCCTTCCCTAGGACTTTAATTGATGCATTCTCATGGTTTATGTTACCATAATTAATTCCAATTAATTCACTTACTCTAAGACCACCCGCATAAAGTAATTCAAGAATCAATAAGTCGCGAAGTGTGTTGAATTTAAAGTTTTCAGAATCTCCCTCTTTTATTGATGGTTGATCTAGAAGTTTGAGTACCTGTGTTTTTGTGAGAATTTTTGGGAGCGGTTTCTCAGATTTAGGTAAAATTAAATTATGAAAAGGGTTTTTATCCGTCCAGTTTCTAGCTTGGCAAAACTTGTAAAAAGTACGAATTCCCGAAATATGGTTCCTTAAAGTTTTTCGCGAATATTTGCTTTGAGATTCAATAATGTAAGATCGGCAGTGTGACTTGGTAACTTCATTTAGGCCGATATCTTTTTTTTCTAATTCGCGGAGCCAAGAGTAAAAGCACTCAATGGCATGTTGGTAATTGCGTGCAGTATAAGCGGATAATCTTCTTTCCGAAGTGAGATGAGTTATGAAGCTCGCACATTCAGCGAATGAAGGTTTTATGAAACCTTCTCTTACTTCAACCTTTGCCACGTTTCAACTGCAAGTTCGTAGATAGAAAAAAAGAAGATGGTAACAAAAGTGATGATGGCGATGGATAAATAAAATCCAAAACTGACATCCGGTTTCCTGGGTTGCTCAGGTCTGTAGGCATCTGATGTATTGTCGTAAGGTTCGATGGATACGACATTATGAGTTCTTTCCTCTCGACTCCTTAAGGGCTTTTTTACACTCATATTAACAATTTGTTGGTAAAGAATAAGAAAAGCAAGTGCAAGAATGTGCAATTCTTCAACTGAAAAGAAAGGGTTCTATTTTGGATCGGCAACCTTCAAAATTATCTTCGAGTAAATAATGCCCTGCATTTTCGAATTTATGCGTAATAATATGGGGTAATCTTTTTTGCCAACCCTTTAGAAAACCCTCATGAAAGCAGAAGTCTTTCATCCCCCAGCAAGCTAAAATAGGTGTATTTTTATAGTTTTTCAGCGAACTCTCTGTTTCTTTTAACAATGGGAGTGTCGGGGGGTTTTTTTCGTAGGGAAT
>CAWVXY010000067.1:0-13060 GCA_963934295.1 uncultured Opitutia bacterium | reverse complement strand
GGGTGGTTTTTTTCGTAGGGAATATCCTTAACAAATCTCCAGACAGCAACTCTTTCAGACCAGTTTCTGTAGGGATATAAGAATCCATCTTTTATATCATTAGGTAATGCATCTTTGACTGCCATAAAAGTGGCAGGCCCGGCAAATCCATTTAAGCCACGAACTAGAAGGCTACCCAGAATTGGTAACCTGCATAACAATATTCTTTTAGGTACATCCCTTGAAACAAAGGCGGCGGTATTCATAACAATCAATTTTTCAATTCTTTCAGGATGGTTACGAAAAGCGGTTAAACCAATAGCCCCACCCCAATCATGAACTACTAGATTAAACCGTTCGATTTTAAGATGATCTAATAACTCGATTAGATTTTCACTATGACTTTTTAGGTTATAGGAAAAGTCAGGGAAATTTGGTTTTTCTGATAATCCACAACCGATGTGATCTGGTGCAATACACCTCCCATGCTCTTGAAGCCTTAAAATTAACTTTCGATAGAAAAATGACCATGTTGGATTGCCATGTAAAAAAACCGTAGGTGTTCCATCCTTCCCACCTTCGTCAATATAGTGGAGACTATGCCCACCTGTGACTTTAAAGAAATTACCCTTAAATGGATAAAGGGAGGAAATTGTACTAGGAATACTCAAGAGTTAATAGAAAGCATGATACTGGACAGACCACTTCCAATCCCTAGAAGTATCGCTGGTTCATTTTGCAGAGCAGGTGAATTTTCGCATGCATGGGTATAAGTTAAGGGTAGTGATACAGAACCACAGTTTCCTAAGTTCTCAAATGTTGAATAATTTTTCTCAAGAGGAAGACTGAGTGCTTCAAAAATTGCTTTAGTATGAACCTTGCCCACTTGATGCGTGACAATAAGACTAGGTTTTAGTGTGCGTATATTATCCAAGTGCATGAACTTACTCCATGCTTTGCTTGCTACAGATATTCCGGCATGCAGTAGTTCTTCGGAGTCCGTTTGCATGACTAGTTCATCACCTGAAGAGTCACCTTCGCAAAGATGATTGTATGAGGTGTCAGTTTCGCAAACAAAAGAACCCAGAACTGGACTTTCTTTGGGTAATAAATCTTTGTGGGCGATTGACCATGCAACTGCACCTGCACCAATGGTTAAATTTGCAAAGAAGGGTTTAATTTCTTTTCTCGAAAGGTTTTCTTGATTTAGAATTTTAATCGTTCTATCAACAAGTGGTTTGCCATTTTCCCCAGCAACAATCATGGCTCGTTTGATTTGGCCGGACTCAATCATTCCAGCCGCTAGTATTATTGCATTAACAAAACCAAGGCAGGCATTTGAAATATCCAATATTTGAGTATTTCCACCTAGACCTAAAAGTCGATGCACGTAAGAAGCTGTAGCAGGTTCTAGCCTGTCCCGACAGACGGATGAGTGTATAAGCAGATCAATCCCTTCTTTTTTAATTCCTTTGGCTATGAGCTTCCTGCCAGCTTCGGCTGACGCATCTGATGGGCGGTGAGATGATGGCCAAAATCTTCTTTCGGTTATCCCTGTCATCAACTCAAGCCTGCCCTGAGGCAGTTTTAACCGCTGATACAGGGGGGCAAGCTCATCTTCAAGTTTTAAAGAGGAATAGATGTCCGGAGGTAAGGCATATGCCATACCTTCAATTCCAACACTTTTGAAATTGGTTTCAGTCATCAATTTTCATCGATGACTGAACAACTTCGCTATCGAAATAATTGAGCCCCATACCAGCATCAATTATAATTCCCTGCCCGTTAATACCGGAAGATCTTTGGCTCAAGAGAAAAGTTGCTAGATTTGCGACTTCAGTTGTAGCAAGTGCTTTTTTTCGAAAAGTTAATTTCTCTGCGTATAAATAATTAATTAAATATCCAGGGATCCCTGCAGAGGCACTTGTTTTAAGAGGTCCTGCGTTAACAGAATTAAATCTTGTTTCACTGTCATGAGAAAATGACTTGGCAAGGTAGCGAACACTCGTTTCGAGTGATGCTTTTATGGGTGCCATATATCCATAGTTTTCAGCGGTCACATCAGTTGATGAAATCCCAATGGACACAACGGATGAAGACTTTGCGAGAAGAGGCTTACAGGTTCTTGCTAATTCGATAAGCGAGAATGCGGAAATTTGTGTAGCTTGTAAAAAGTCGGATCTTTTTGTCTCATGAAATTTCTTTAAACCTTCGGCATAATTTGCAAAAGCTATGGAGTGAAGGATACCATCAAGTTTAACATCACCTAGCTCCGTTTTTAAAGACTGACCTAGTTCTTCAATTTGACTTTCAAATTCAAAGTCACAAACAAATACTTTTCTATCTTTAAGGAGGGCTCCGAGTTCTTCTTTTCGTTTATCACTTCGAACGGAATACATCACCCGTGCTCCCTCTTCTTCTAATAGCTTGGCTACTGCCCATGCTACACTTTTTTTGTTTGCTATTCCTACAACGAGGAAAGTTTTACCATCCAACCCAAGAAAGCTCATTCTGTTTACTCAGAATCTTTAACTAAAGCCAGAGCGAAAGAAATAGTAAGAGCTGTTTTGTTTTTATTCTTAATCTCTCCGGTCAGATTGTAGAATTGGCCCATTTGGTCTTTGATGGAAACCGAGATTTCAATCTGATCACCTGGTAAAACCATCCTTTTAAAACGTGCGTCCCGAATTCTTGATAAAACAGGAGTCACCTTATCATCGGTAAGAGTTTGATTTTTAAGGAAATCAGCTAAGAAGATTGCTCCTGTTTGAAATACTGATTCGCAAAGTAATACACCAGGCATAATTGGGTTTCCCGGATAATGGCCTTCAAAAAAAGAAAAATCCTCACGTACAGTAAGAGAAGCTTTCGCTCCTGTATCTGTAATTTCTAAAATATTATCAATGAATAAAAAAGGAGGACGGTGAGGTATTCTTCTATGTATATCTTCCATCTTGTGATTTAAATGTTTAAGCGGGAGAAAAATTAGGGGATTGGTTTACTTTTGGAGCAGAGCAGATTTTATTACGCAAAAATGAATCAACTTTGCTTGCAGTAATGACTCCATAATTAATAGTGCCCAACCATCCGGACATTATAATACCGACTGACCCGGCATGAAAAAGCCCAGGAGCATGATCTGGAAGAGAAGATGATACATCAAGTCCTTCGAATTTCGTGCCAAAAGAAGCTCCTGCAGCATGTTGGGTGTAGTGCTGAATTGTTCGGGGAGTAGCGGCTTCAATGTGATCTATTTTATCTCGGATATTCGGAATAATCTTTTGTAAGGCGACTAAGGACTCTTCACATAGCCTTTCTTTCTCCTTTTTATACTCATCATCAGACAAACTATTCCAGTCTTGCCACTTAGCATTAATTGAAGCGACGATACTGTATCTAGGGTCTTTCCTATTTGGTCTTGTATCAGGATAGTAGACAGAAAATGTCCTACTTGTAGTATTGAAATCAGTTAATTCTTCGGTTGAAAATGAATCTGATTCTGATGTAAATATCAGATCACCCACTTCAGGGATTGACTCCCCCTTTTTAAGACCAATGTAAACTTGGCAGGAAGTTGAATTTAAACGAACAGAAGATGCTTCTTTTGCAAAAGACTTTGGGAGCTTTGAAAGTCCAAGCAGTTTTTCAATAGTGTTCTTCAGATTTGCGTTCGAGAGGACAGCTCCACAATTAATTCTTTTCCCATTAACTATAACACCAGAAACGTGGTGTTTGCCCTCGTGTTCTTCGGTCAGCAATGATTCCACATTGCATTGCCTTCGAAGGTCTGCACCATTTCCTCTCAATTCGTTTACCATTTTTTTGATCAAAGAGTCCGTCCCATCCTTGAAGGTATAAATTCCCTTTTTCATGAAGTTGGAGAAAACAATACCATATGCAATTGCAGGATCCTTGAATGAAGATCCATTTGCATAGGCAATTGGCTCAAGGAGAAGGCGCTTTATATCATCCCGACCCGGAAAAAACTGCTCAAGTAAGTCACCAATAGTTCGGCCATCCTTAGCAAAGTAATCCATTGTGCGCAGATGCTCAAAAAAATCTTCAACTTTGCTACGAGCCACCTGAAAGGAGTCTTGAAGAATTTGAGTGAAGTCTAGCCTGTCGAAAGTGGTCTTTAAATCGTATTGGGGATTAATAAAGCGAATGTTTTTCAATTGAACAATTGAATCAGCAATTTCTTTGGTCCAGTAACGACGGCAGGATTTAATCATCCCAACTGGAAATCCATGCAATGATATATCAAAAATATGCCCTCCTGCACGCTTGAACCATGTTGCTAAACCTCCGAATTGGTAATGGTGTTCAAGCAGAAGTACAGAATGCCCCTGCTTAGCCAATAAATTTGCACCAGTTAGTCCACCAAGGCCACTGCCGACCACTACAACATCGTAGTAGTCTTTTACATCTCGTAGTGGGCGAAGGGACATGTTGTTATATCTATTTTATAATAGGGGATTGGACAAGTTCGGAATGAGGATTTCTATTCACCATTCTTATCCTCGTCTAAATTCTTAAAAAACTCATCTGGCGTTTGGTCTAAAGGGTCATTGGGAGAATGTAGGATCCTTAAGTCCAATTGTTTTAAAATCTCAATTTGTTCATTGTTTAAAATATTTCTTGAGATGCTCAATTTTTGCAATGGCATATTTAGAAGTGGAGAAAGATCAGCTATTTTTAAGCCGATTAAATTTAATTCCGAAATCGGGCAATAAGAAATAGCTTTTATGCAGGTAATATTGGATCCCGGTAGATGCAGTATTTCCAAAGGACAGTTAGAAAGTGGGGTTAATGATTCAATTTTAGTTGCCCGCATTTCTAGTTTTCTAAGAGGGCATTCAGAAAGTGGAGTCAGATCCTCAACTTGCGATCCACTAATAACGATTTCTTCGAGGTTTTCTTGGCAAACAGGACTTAAGTTGGATACCGGACACTTGAATAAATCGACGCTTTTAAGGGGTTTATCCTGAAGATATTCCAGTTCTTGATCATTAATTGCAGTCTGTGACAAATAAAGTAATTCAATTGCAGAATTATTTAAGAAGTGAAGACTGTCCACTTTTGTTCTTCGTAGAGAAAGTTCGATTAATGGATGAACTTCTAATGATTCAAAATCGCTAGCATCTACTCCGTCCAGATGAAGTTTTCTTAGATTGAATCGCTCAAGTTTGGAAAAAGAAGTAAGATTGGATTGCGATAGCCTCAATCCTTGGAGTGGAAAAAAGCTTAAGTGATCAAGAGATGGTTCACCTGGGTAATCAAAATCAAATTCAATAATGGGAAGGTGTGCAATTTGTGCCACTGAAGGATGGTCTTTATTTAAAAGTTTAACGCCCACCCCACCCCGCAATAAATAAACATCGGTCTGGAAACCTTTTTGACTCAATTCTTTTATGCAGGAAGACCTGATATCCTCAAAGGCTGGGTGATTGGATTGAATTTGTCGATTTTGATTCGATTTAATGCTAAGGAACATGAGATTTCAACTTATCCCATTTTTTAAAATCAATCAATCTTCTCTGATTGGGATGTTTCTCGTTGTAAGGAAATTAAAATTCTTTAGCAAATAGGTATGGCACTTTGGATGCATATAATTGGGTGGATATTTTTAGGAATCAATACCCTTTGTTTAATAAGGCTCGGACTACTGCCTGTAATTTTTTTTGCTAAAAACTATGCTCTATACAGTAAAATCTTCTGGGTTTCACTTATCGTAACAACCATTTTCCTAGGCAGCGAATATATGTTGTTTCAAATGCTTCTAACTCTTGATGTCGAGTGAAGGATACAAATTTAGTGGTTTAGCTTGATGGGCAAGAACCTGAGATCTTCCCGCAGGAAATCAGATTCTTTTAATTTTTATATTCTTAAAAGAAACCGGATCATTATGTCCGGCAAAGCCAAAATGTCCCTCTTTCAAAATCAACCCAGGATGTTTTTTATTGGCCATGAAGGAACTTGTTTTGCTTAAGTCGGCGTCTAAAATCAGGTTCCCATTAAGAATTACAATAATTTTAGAACCTTGAACGGTCACTTCCTGATGATTCCATTCGTTTGCTTTTTTAAGAAATCCTCGCCTTGCCGCTGCAATTCCATAGGCAGAACCATGGTACTGCCTTTTGTCCAGTTTTGCATACCTGGGATGCTCATTATCTAAGACCTGCAACTCGCACATTCCATTGTAGGCAGCATTCCCTTTACCCGGATAGCGAATAGCTAGGCCATTATTTCCGCCAGCAGGTAGCTTGAATTCAAAGTCGACGACAAAATCATCATATTTCTCTTTTGTGAAAATGGTACCACCTTTACCTTTCTTACATTGAATCGAACTATTCACGATTTGATAGTTTTGTATGGGGCCTAGCCAACCATCAAAATCTTCTCCATTAAAAACTGATTCAAAATCACCTTCATCACAGCAAGCAGGTTTGAGTTCTTTAATAAAAATATTCTTCCAACTTATTTCCCCTCCATGTGTTTGAAGTTGGATAGGGCCTTTTTCGATAATGGGTTTTCTTTTAGGTAGAGGAGTTTTTCTATCCCAGTAATTAATGAGGGGTGCACGGTGGACTACTAACTTTTCATTAAGTCTGACCGTAACGAGGTCACCTTTCATAATAATGTGAAATTTATTCCACTGACCAAATGGTTTATCAGCATGAAGCAAGGGGTCTCGACCTCGCGCACCTGACTTACCATTGTTCCACAATCCTCCGGACCCCTTATCGGCACCAAGTTTCCACTTCCCTCCCTCTTTAGTCGTGTCCCAAATCTGCACTTGGGGAACCCCTCTTAAATAAATTCCGCTGTCAGCACCGGAAACCGTTTTATATTCAAGCATTAATTCAAAATCACCATAGTTTTTCTCGGTTGAAAGGAAGAGTCCGTGTCCATCATTAATAAGAACATTATTCTCTACTCGCCAATGCTTCTTGATATCGTTTTGACTATCTTTCCATTTCGCCTTGAATTTGTCTTTAGGTAAGGCGAGCCATTTTTGGGGATCCTCGGTCTTCAATCCCCACCAACCATCCAAATTATTTCCATTAAAAAGAGGGGTAAAACCCTCAGGTGTCTGGGTGGAAAATAAGATTGTTTGAACAAAGAAAAATATAAATGTTATGGTTTTCATAATGTTAAGGAAGTTTATGTACTTTGATTCACATGGAGAGGCTAGTTTCAAGCAAGGGTAAAATCATGGTTGTGTATAAGTTTAAGCAAGGAAGATATAGTCTTCTACAATCTTGTAGCCTCTATCTTTTAGGAAGTGATTAATCTGTTGGCGAATTTTTTGTTGCCCTATTAAAACGACAAGGAAACATGTTCCAGGATGAGGGAGATCCTTATAATGATGGATTTTGTAATGATCATTTGAAAGTTTAATTTTTTGAACATCAACCTCATACGAACACATTACATTAATACCAAATTCTTTAAGGTATTGTATTTGTCTGCGGGCCATTTTACCTGCACCCCATGCATGGATGGGTAATGGGAGAGTTATATTATCCTTAATCCAATATTGAAAATATTCTGCTTTTATACGTTGGAATGCTCTAAGTTTATATCTGGCATCAGTTCGAGATAATCTATTTTTTCGATCCCTCCATTCGAGCAGGACTTTTTCAACTTTCTCCATCTTTACATTATTTTTGAGAAACCTTAACCACAATTCATAGTCTTCAGGGAAATCACCACTTCGATACCCCCCATACATATGGATTAGTTCTTTCCGAAAGATTACAGATGGATGTGCAAATGGACTTTCGATAAACCTACTATCAGAAATTTCATTGCTACTTTTTATTTCATTTGTCCACTTCACATAGGATTTATAACCTCTTGTATCATGATTACCTGAAGGAATATGTTTAACCAGAGAAGAAATTAATCCAAGATCTGCCCTAGCATGCATTACCTGCATTTGTTCACTCAGTCTATGGGGCAACATTATATCATCCGCATCCATTCGAGCGATAAAATCTGATTTTGCTAGACTAATCCCCTGATTAAGTCCGTTTACTATTCCAGTTTTAAGATTTTGGTAGACCTTTATTCGTGAATCTTTTCGAGAAAATTGAGTCAATAAAGCATATGATTTATCAGTTGAAAAATCATCGATTGCGATCAGTTCCCAATTTGTAAAGGTTTGGTTGATGATTGATCTTAAGCAATCATCTAAAGTATCTTGTGCATCCTTAACGGGTAGCAGAATGGATACTTTTGTAGAATGTGTTTTAATTCTCTCTATTTTAAGATCTATGAATGTATTTGTCTCATTGCTTCATAGGTTGCAATACCTACAGAAACAGCAAGGTTTAATGATCTTAATCCCTCTTTATATTTGGGAATAGTAATCCTGTTCGTTTTCGCCCACTGGTGAATTTCTTCAGGTGCACCTTTTCCTTCATTCCCAAAGAGCAAACCGTCATCTTTTACGAAAGTTGTTTGCCAAAGAGTCTGGGAAGCATGTGTTGTAAATAGATATATATTTTTCGGCTTGGTTTTTGATTCTAAAAACTTATCCCAATTTTCATATTCAAATAATTCGAGCGTTTTCCAATAGTCCATTCCGGCACGCCGTAAATATTTATCTGTAATCTTAAATCCAAGAGGATGAATCAGGTGTAGTCTACAACCTGCGAAAGCACAAATTCTACCTATACTTCCTGTATTTTGAGGGATTTCAGGACAGTGTAATATTATATTTATCACCTCTTGATTGCGTTCTTAAGGGCTTGGTCCGCTTCGCGTTGGGCAACTTTCTTTTTCAGATCCTGTCTTTTATCCCGGATGTTTTTTCCTGAACCAACAGCAATTTCGCATTTAATTAGTGAATTTTTGAAATATAATTTAGTTGGAACAATTGTTTTTCCTGCAGCTTCAACCTCGACCCTCAATTTTTCTAATTCCCTTCGTTTAAGAAGTAGTTTCCTGGGGCGTTGTGTGGGGTGATTTTCCTCGCCACCAAATTCATACTCAGAAATGTGTGCGTTAAATAAAAAAAGTTCATCCTTAATGAACCTTGCAAAAGATTCGGTTATTTGTGCCGATCCAGCACGGATGGATTTTACCTCTGTACCACAAAGTACAATACCAGCTTCGTATTTATCTGTTAATATGAACTTATGGCGTGCCTTCGTATTCGAAAGGACAGGCAAATCACTAGTACTTTTTTTCTTTTTCGACATGGCACAATTTAATAAATCCCTTAATTCAAAAAAGGGCCATTCGGGAAACCGAAAATCTTAATTAAGAACCCGAAGCGTCTTCTTCCCACTCTTGGTATGAAATCTTGCCTTCAATGATTTCTCTCAGCGCGATATCTTCGGGCTCAAGTTTTTCTAATGATTCAACTAGAGGTTTGTTTCCAAATTTAAGTTGCTTGGATCTGCGAGACACCACATTAATGAGTGCATTAGGATCTTGAATAATTTGTTGGGCTTCTTTTAAGTATTCGTCTCTCACGGTATTAGATTTGGTATTGGTCAAAAAGTGGGTGAAGGTTCATAATGTTTTTTTTATGATTAATTGCAATGAATTTCTGCCGGACTCAAAACCTGATATTGGAATAGGTCAAACTACCTGTTCAAGTCAAAAAGATGCCAACTTACTTGCTCAGGTTTTGCTTGATAAGAATTTAGTCGCATGTGTTCAAATAGAAGGTCCCATTTTATCTAAGTACATTTGGAAGAGTAATGCAGAAGAAAGTGAAGAATGGAAACTAACTATCAAGTTTAGTAATAATAATATTAGCAGCCTTACAGAAACACTTATACGGAAACATCCATACGAAAACCCGGAATGGGTATATTGGAAAGCTGGAAGTACAGCTGAGTACACAAATTGGGTTGAGAACCCAAAATGAGTGAAATTACTCCTCGGGTTTAGTTTTAACTAAGGAGACAACACGATCCCCTTCTTTCCATTGCCCGCGTTTGCGCAAAAGTTCAACGCGTTCAAAGCGTTTTAAAACATTGCGTTTAACTGCTATTCCACCTGGTGGTTTAAAACTTGGATGCCTACTCATAAGATTGAATAATATAGAGTTTGTGAAATTTTTGGCAAGATCATTTCCGTTGAAAACCAAAATTATGCGGGAACTCCAACAGGTTCAGGGTCAGTACCTAAATCATCTTCTTTAGACTTATCTGCCGCTTTCTCCTCCTTATTTTCATCAGCCTTCTTTCCCTCTTGGCTTAATGGGATAGACTTTACAATAGGGGAGATTATTTTGCCTTGATCTAAAATTTCATGGATATGCTTACCTTCAATCGTTTCATGTTCTAACAGTGCATCAGCTGAAGTATGAAGTGCATCAATGTTTTCGTTTAATATCGTTTTGGCACGTTCGTATTGTACATCAATAATATCTTTAATGGCGTAATCGATCTTTTGTGCAGTTTCTTCGCTGTAATTTTGAGCTCTCGAAAGTTCTTTTCCTAGGAAAACCTGATCTTGTTTGTCGCCAAATGAAATCATTCCTAATTCGCTCATCCCCCAATCGCATACCATACTTCGAGCGATATTCGTTGCCATTCGAATATCTCCAGCAGCTCCACTTGTTACATCTCCAATTTCAATTTCTTCCGCTGCTCTACCTCCCATTGCACAACAAACCTGATTTAATACGCGACGCTTGCTGTGGTTCAATATATCTTTCTTGGGAGTGAACATAGTACTTCCCAAACTTTGGCCACGAGGAATAATTGTGACTTTATGAATAGGAAGCAATCCATCATCCACAATTGCCTGGACGATAGCATGACCGGCTTCGTGGTAGGCTATAATCTTACGGTCTTCATCGTCCATGACACGTCTTCTCTCCGTGCCGAAGGAAATTTTTTCACGTGCATCATCCAAATCAATACGCTCTGCCATCTTCTTGCGCCTACGAGCTGCAATAAGGGCACCCTCGTTAAGTAAATTTGCTAGATCCGCGCCAGAGAAACCTGCAGTGGCTCGGGCAAGAGAATTCAGGTCTACATCTTCGGAAAGTTTTATCTTTTTAGCATGAACTTTGAGAATTGCTTCTCGACCTTCTAAGTCAGGCAAGTCAATGACAACCTGCCTGTCAAATCTACCCGGACGTAATAATGCATTATCCAGCACATCAGGACGATTGGTTGCCGCGATAATGATGACTCCCTCGTGGCCATCAAAACCATCCATCTCGACAAGGAGAGAGTTCAATGTTTGCTCACGCTCATCATTACCTCCGCCTAGGCCTGCTCCACGTTGCCTGCCAACTGCATCAATTTCATCTATAAAAATGAGGCATGGTGCACTTTTTCTGCCCTGCTCAAACATATCTCTAACCCGTGCTGCACCAACCCCGACAAACATTTCCACAAAATCCGATCCGCTTATACTGAAAAATGGGACATCAGCTTCTCCAGCAACGGCTTTAGCAAGAAGGGTTTTACCTGTGCCAGGAGGGCCCACCATGAGTACTCCTTTAGGTATTTTTCCACCAATCTTACGAAATCTCTTGGGATCTTTAAGAAAGTCTACGATTTCAGAAACTTCTTCTTTTGCTTCATCGCAACCTGCAACATTGTCGAATACGATTTTCTCATTTTCACGACTCAACAATTTAGCCTTACTTTTACCGAAATTTAAAGCACCCTTTCCAGCCATTCTTAATTGCCTGACAAAAAGGAAGTATAAGAGTCCGATAATGAGAAGGAAAGGAAGTAGGCTGAAAAGCAAATCCGTCCATATAGTACTCGAAGGTTTTTCGTTAAGTTTATCCCCTAAAATGTCTCTTAATTCTTTGTATTCGGATTCGGTTACTCGACCTTTAACAAAAAAGGGAAGAGTTTGGTATTCATCTTCATTTGTCGAAGCAATGTAAGCGGGATTTTTAAAGTTACCCTGAATTGAATACCATTCCTCACCGCCTTTCGGGTCACTTTCTATAACCGCCTTTTCAATTCGCCCCTCTTTTGCTTCATTAATGAGTTCGCCAACTGAATTTATGCTTGAATGAGAAGGTGTAATCTCTTGGGATTGTACCATAGCTAGACCGATAATGGCAGCCAGGATGGCTAGCCATATCAGTAAAACCTTGGGGTGAAAGTTTTTGGGTTTATCTTCGCCGTCTTTATTTGAGTTATTTTCCACAAGGTATCATAATGCCGTTGGATGGCGGTAAGTCAAACGGATTACCTCGGTTTCAGTGCCATCAATAATAGATGATTGGTCGGGAGCGAAACCTGGAATCCATAATATTTTCCCATGCGAATCCGTAATAATAGGCGTGCTACTTTTTTTATGTTCCTCCCATTGGCGATCGATCATACAGTCTTTAACTTTCTTTGTACCTTTTAATCCCATTGGCTTAAATTTATCTCCAGCTTTTTTTTGCCTGAAATATAAAGGTCCTTCAGTCTTATCGATCGATAAGTAACAACCCTCCTCTTGATTGACCGTTCCTGCTAGAATTTTGTTATACAAGCTGGCGTTACCCTTGATCAATGTAATAGAAAGTAAATACCCAGTAGGCAATTGGGTGGAAGAATTGAAAGGCAAATATGATGTGCCCCAATCGATTGTCTCTTGGTGTATATTTTTTTTATAAATTATTCCCTGTTTATGAATAATTTTAAGATCTTTTGAGATTTCGATTACAGAATTATCTCCACAATTAATTGAGTGTAGTAAAAGATCGACATGGTGTTGGTGAATGATTTTTAGTTTTGCTATTCGCGAAAGCCAAAATGTTAAAACTTTACGCCTTATTGCCTGAGGATACTTGGATAGTAGACTTGTCTTAATTTGATGAATCTCTATCGAATTGCGATATGCATCTTCAGCCCATTGATTTAGTGCCTGGTTTTGCTCATCTAATAATTCTCTAGTGCGTTTAACTCCATCAAGAAGATCTCGGTCAGAGTCGGCTTTCCAGTGGTTTAAAGTATTTTTCCTTAGGCGATTACGTAAATACTTTTCGCTTTTATTGCTCGAGTCCTGCCTCCAATTAATATGTGCTTTTTGGAGCGATTCTCTAATATCTTTTCTAGTAAACACCAAAAATGGTCTTAATATAAAGGCTCCTTCC
>CAWVXY010000066.1:0-14274 GCA_963934295.1 uncultured Opitutia bacterium | reverse complement strand
CAGGAAGCGGATCCTTTTTTATCTGGTATGTTAACAAGCGATGAAGAGGCATCCGCATTCGAGAGCCTGTGTAAGTTTTATGTTGGGATGACCCGTCCCGCCCGTGCCCTTTATCTTTTTTCTGAACCTTACAATCCAAACTCATCCTCCAAAAACTTCATTTATCTTTTGAATGATACCCTTTCAATGGATTCCACAATTGAGCAGGAAGTCATCGATAAAACCAATCGCTTGACCGGGCAACGGGAAAGTGGATTTGAACTGGCTTACTGTTCGGGTTCCCCAGAATGGTGGCTCGAGCGGGAGGTAAGCTCACCCCCAAGCGAGAGGGTAGAACTGGTTGATCATAGAAGTTTTGAGAAACGAAAATACCGTAACCTTTCGAAGTCCAGGCCATCTGATAAAGAACAAAGCGGAGTGGATGCAGGTGAATTACTGGGTATCGAGGCAAACACGGGTAAGGACATAGGCACGGAGGTGCATGCTTTATTTGAGAAAGTGGAATGGTGGGATGAAAAAACCATTTTATCGAATTGGTTGGAACAAAAGGGCACGGGGACATCCCAGAAGGCGATGGATATTTTTAGCCGGGCCATGGTAGACCAGGAGGTTATGAAAATATTTTCCTTACCCGCTCAGAAAAGCGAAGTCTGGATGGAGCGTAGCTTTGCCTATCAAAAAGAAGGCAAAATGGTGCAGGGTATTTTTGACAGGGTGGTTTTGAGCTTATCAGAGAGTGATGAAATAATGGCCGCTGAGATTATTGATTTTAAAACGGATCGGCCAGGGAAAGATGTGGGTCTGAATCAACTAGTTGATCGTTACCGTGGTCAGTTGGAGTCCTATCGTTCTGCCCTGGTTAGGTTAACCGGGTTACCGGAAAATAAAATAAGCATGACCCTTCTCTTTTCCTCCATTCCGCAATTATTTTCATGGGACTAAATCAAGTATATTCAAATGATTGCAGCTAGGTCTGCAAAAAATACCCTGGGTTGCCTGGTCGGGTGTGCGATTGGGGATTTAGGGGCAATTTTTCTTTTTCAGAATTACTTTGCACCGGAGTCTATTCCTCAGGATTTATGGACTATGGTTTGGATCGTGGCAATGAGTTCGGGAATTATTACGAGCGTCATTCTCGAAACTTTTATATTATGGAAACAGTTGGGTGCAAAGGAGGCTTTCAAAACTGCGGTTGGGATGAGTATGATTTCCATGCTCCTAATGGAAGTGGCGATGAATGTGGTCGATTACGGTATGATGGGAGAACCGGCAATTACTTTTTCCGTTCTACCTTTTACATTAGGGGCAGGCTTTTTGGCTGCATGGCCCTATAATTATTGGCGTTTGAAAAAGCATGGAAAATGTTGCCATTAAAAATTAGAAAAGAGAAATTTACTCTTTTTCTTTCCTTGCCCTAGAGCCCATTTTATTTCTAATCTTTTGATATTATGAAACTTCTACACCGAGAAGATGTTCTGGAAGCGGGACACGATCTACCCACAACTGGCCTGTGTGCCAATATTGGCCCGGCCGAGATGGATGAGCTGAAATTTGGGGGTGAATGGATACTTGCCGAGGATGAGACCCTGGTGGCTGATGGTCACGAGCAAAGATATCTATACATGGTGGTGATGGGCGAAGTGGGAATTTTTAAGGCTAATGATCAGGGGAAAAGTCAACATATTGCAACTCTAAGTACCGGTGCTGCTTTTGGCGAAATGGCATTTCTGAGCGGAGGAGTTGCATCGGCAAGTGTTCAGGCAGTGGGTGAATGTATTTTATGGAGACTCGATCATGAACGCTTGATCGAATTTATTGGCGAGCACGGTGCGGCTGGTGGGCAGTTGTGTTTAAATGTGGCTAGTATTCTTTCCGGTCGTTTGGTCGAAGGTAATGGTAAGGTGGTTGAAATGGGGAAGGAATTACAAGCCTCTCTTGGGCAGCTACAACAAGTGGCATCTGCTGGAACACAAAAAGACCAGGCTCTCAGGCAAATGCAGGGCAAGGTTGCAAATATGCAAAATGCTTTTAAGGGGAGTGCTGTTCAGAAAAAAGGAAACAACTGGTTTGCGATTGCGGCAAGTGCAGTCGCTTTTCTTAGTACCGCTGGTTTGGTCGCTATGTTTGTGGCTACCGATGATTCAACTGTTCAGCAAGGTGCAGATTTAAGCAAGGAAGTTGAGGATTTAAAAGCTAATGAAGAATTTTATTTGGGACTCAAGAAGAAACTTGAGACCGAGAATAAAAGCTTGGCTCAGGATAATTCAGAGTTAGCCCAAGCTAAGGACGAACTCGCTGGGCAAATTGAAAAGTTAATGTCTTCGGAACAGGCCCTGAGGGATGATGTGAGAGGATTAGAACGAAAATTGTCTGATGCCAGGGATGACATTGTGCGGGCCGGAACTATGGCCAAGGCAAAGGAGACAACGGAGGTAAGACCCGAGAAAAAATTGGATCAATCTGAGAATCAAGCCATTGTAAATTGGGCCCGACGGAATACGACTCTGGTTTTCCCCGTTTCTTTTAAGGCTTTAAAACCGGTTGTATTGCAGGATCGAGGACAGCAGGTTAAAATCCCTATCGCTGTAGGAGGGGCATTGCGAGCTTCTCGATTCCATCCAACTGCACCTGATTATCTAATTGTTTCTCAGCCTAACAGTGATAAATTTCTTGCCACCATGCCCATTGCACATGGAAGTTTTGTTGAGGTAATTAAACCAAGATATCAATCCCATATGAGCCGTATGGGAAGTGGGGGAAATCCACTTTTTGTACCATCCAAGAAAAAAGCACCCGTTCTTTCTGGTAGGAGCCTAACAAAACCTGAAAGTTCTAGTACAACGCCAAACTTGGTTTCCGATGATATGGATTCCACGGAATCGATGGGTACGGCACCTGTTTTAACTGGTCGTGCTAAAAATCCACAGAAACCTGCTAGTCTTTTAGACCAAGTTTCAAGTAAGCCTGCTAAGGAAGAGGATACCAGTGATCATGGACCCAATTGTGTTTGCAGGGCCTGTCGTACAAAGAAAATGGGTAAAGGGGGTAGTCTTTTCCCTGATCTTTAAAATTTAATAAATTACTGAATTTCATAATATACATAAGAAAATGTAATTTAAAGGTTGTTTTTAAATGAATTTCATTCAATTCTGATGTTTTATTAACAAATCCAATATATGAAAAAATCAATATACCTTATCCTATCAATACCATTATTTGGGATTTCCTCTGTATTTTCACAAGATAGAGATCCACGTGGTTCAACGGTTGATCCTCGCTTAGATCCTCGCAGCGCACCGCCCCGCGATTCTCGTGTAGACCCTCGCACCGCACCGCCTCGCGATTCTCGCACCGCCCCGCCCCGCGATTCTCGTGTGGACCCTCGCACCGCCCCGCCTCGCGATTCTCGCACCGCCCCGCCCCGTGACCCTCGCAGCGCACCGCCTCGTGATTCTCGTGTAGACCCTCGCACCGCCCCGCCCCGTGACCCTCGCAGCGCACCGCCTCGCGATTCTCGTGTAGACCCTCGCACCGCCCCGCCACGCGATCCTCGTGTAGGCCCTCGTAGTGCACCTACCCGTGATCCTCGAGGAGTGAGAGCCCCGCGACCAGAAGCATTTCCAAAAGCAACTCCCGAAGAATTAAGACAAAGGTATGGTGCCCCAGTTGACCCCCGCGACCCTCGTGGAGCAGCAAACCCACCACCTCGTCGTGATCCTCGTGGTCCATCCGTCGACCCTCGTGATCCTCGTGGAGCATCTGGAAAAGCAACTCCTGAAGAATTAAGACAAAGGTATGGCGATCCTGTCGATCCTCGTGATCCTCGTGGAGCATCTGGGAAAGCAACTCCTGAAGAATTAAGACAAAGGTATGGCGATCCTCGTGATCCTCGTGGCCCATCCGTCGATCCTCGTGATCCCCGTGGTCCAGCAAACCCTCCGCGTCGTGATCCTCGCACAGAAGAGGTTGATCCTCGTTTAGATCCACGTACTGCACGACCATTACCACCTCGGTAATTTTGGTTTAATTTTTAAAATCGCCTTCGGGCTTAAGGAAGGTTGCACTCGTGCAACCTTCCTTTTTTTATGCTTTTTTTAAAATAAGAAACCTTTTTTAAACTATTGGCTAAATAAAGCATGTAACCCAGCCCCCAGAAGGGCAGATGCCAGTGCAAATATTAAATAGGCATGGCGACTCTTCCATCGGGTAAGTTTTTCCCATCCTGAGTACCAGTAGACAGATACTTCTTCCTGATGGCGAAAATGTTGTAAGTCTTCCAAAAATAGAGAAACAGAAGAATAGCGCTCATATTTATTTCTTTTGAGTGCTTTCATGCAAATTGCCTGAAGATCACGGGGTATATTTCGATTAGGAGCTACTTCTCTCGGTAAGGGTAATGGTTGATCCAGGATTTTTTTCTTAATTTCATAAGGATCCTCACCTTCTACAAAAAATTGCAATGTCATCATTTCAAAAAGAATGATTCCGAGGGAGAAAACATCGGTTCTACCATCAATATTGGGATCTCCCTTAGCAACCTCAGGAGGCATATACATGGGAGTCCCGTAATGCCGACCGACTGGAGTGAGGGTGGTGTCTGTTTTTTCTTCCTTAATAATGTCCTTGGGGTCAGTTAGGGAAGGATTTCCTAATATTTTTGCCAAGCCCCAATCGAGCACATAAACTTCTCCAAAACTCCCCACGATAATATTGGCGGGTTTTAAGTCTCTATGTATTACTCCCTGGTCATGCGAATAAGCAATGGTCTGGCAAACTTGAATAAGGATGTCGATCAAGCGTGGAAGAGGGAATTTATCAACAACATCAGGTACTTCTTGTCTTAGGTCGAACAGAATGTCTCGAAGATCCCTTCCATCCACTTTTTTCATAGTGAAAAATAATTGACCTTCTCGATCTCTTCCGAGTTCGTATAAGGGAACCGTGCCAGGATGTTGAATATTTGCAGTGACTCGAGCTTCCCTTAAAAATCGTTTCGTTTCAATTTCTGAATCTTTTAAATCTTGGTGTAAGCTTTTAAAGGCAACTTCCCTCTGTAAATTTAAGTCTGTTGTGGTGAAAATCTTTGCGGTTCCACCTTCAGTAAGGGGTTTAAGGTCATCGTATTTTAAAGACCCGCTTTTCCAAGCCCGAGGAAGCAAGGCGTCCGTATCATCGGACTGAAAAATATTGGCAATCTTGGGTTCTTTTTTGATCACACCATTGATTTATTCTTAGGGTTAGGCTTTATTTTACGGGCAAGTTTATTTTGGGTCATCAAAGGAACATTTTGCCCGAGATGTTTACGGTTTTTTTCACGGGCAATTTTGATCTGCCTGTTTCTCTCTTCCAAACTGGCCCGTTTTACGGGATCTAATGAATCCGCGCAATGAGGGCAACTGATTCCCGCCTCGTACTTTTCAGATTTCATATCCTTGGTTTTCAATGGCCATCGGCAACCGAAGCAAATTTTGGATTCGCCATCTTTTAATCCGTGAACGACCGAGACCCGATGATCAAATACAAAGCATTCTCCTTCCCAAAGACTTTTTTCGGGTTCTATTTTTTCAAGATAATTTAAAATTCCTCCTTTTAAGTGAAAAACTTCTTTGAATCCTTGTTTGAGAAGATGAGAGGATGCTTTTTCACAGCGAATTCCACCTGTGCAAAACATGGCAATTTTTTTATTTTTTTGGTCTTCTAAATTCTTTTCAACATAGTCATTCCATTGACCGAAGGTCTGTGTCTTGGGATCCAATGCTCCCTTGAAAGTACCAATTTCAACTTCATAATCGTTCCGGGTATCGATCACGACCACATCCGGATTTTGAATAATTTCATTCCATTGATTCGGTTCGACATAAGTGCCCACCTGTTCGTTCGGATTAACGGATGAGTCACCCAAAGTGACAATTTCTTTTCGAACTGCCACCCGAATACGATAAAATGTTTTCCTGGGTGTGATGCTAGTCCGGAAAGGCATTTGTGCAAATCGTTCATCTTTCCTTATAAAGGCCATGATTTCATCAATACCCTCTACCGTGCTTGAAATCGTCGCATTTATTCCCTCTTCCGCGAGAATAATTGTTCCAAGGACATTGCATTTCTTACATTGTGTCCTCAGTTTTCTTTGCCAATCCAAACAATCGGGTAAGTGGGCAAATTGATAAAATGTCGCTACTGTTTGCTCCATGTTGTTCTCAAGATAATCAAGTCTGGAAGGATAATCCAAATAAAAATGTTATTTACTGAGGGGCTACCTCAATCATTGCTTTTAGAACTCCCGAATCGGGGTTAATGAGGTCTTCAAATTTTTCCTTAACTTGATCCATAGTAATGCGGTGGGTAATCCAAGGGGCTGTGTTAATCGTTCCATCCTCAATTAACCGAAGGATTCGGGGGAAATCTTTGGGGAGTGCGTTCCGTGAAGCTAATAGATCAATTTCCCTACGATGAAGAGCGGGATGGGCGAAGGAAATCTCCTCGGTTGTAATTCCCACATAGACCAGAGATCCACCAAAAGATACATAACCCAGAGCGTTTGACATGGAGTGATGGTTTCCGGTTGCGTCAGTAACCACATCAAAAAATCCCCCCCGAGTAATCTTTTTCATTTGTTCGATTTCTGATCCGTCACCTTTAAAAGTGATTAAATTTTCAATACCATAGTTACTACGGCAAAATTCGAGTCTTTCTTCGGACATATCCATCACCGTGATAGAGGCACCTGTCAGGCGATTGAATTCGAGTACGGACAGCCCGATTGGCCCAGCTCCAATAATTAATACATGATCTCCTTTTTGAGGGTTTCCCCGATCCGATGCATGGCATCCGATAGCAAGGGTTTCAACCAATGCGAGTTGTTCGAAAGATAAGCTTTTGGATGGGTGTAACTTATCTGCCCGGATAACCGAGCGTTCGCACAATCCACCGTTCATCATAACTCCAAAGACTTTTAGGTTCTCGCAACAATTACTATATCCCTTTTGGCATGGATGACATTTTTCGCAGTTGAAATAAGGTTCAACAGAACAGCGATCACCGGGTTTTACATTGCTGACCCCTTCACCAATTTCCAGTACTTCAACCCCGAGTTCGTGTCCAGGTATACGGGGGTAATCAAAAAAGGGAAATTTGCCTAAATAGCAACTCACATCCGTTCCACAGATACCCATTTGTATGGTCCGAATTAAAGCTTCGCCTGGACCGGGTTTCGGTGGTTCCTCGGTTTCAAAATCTTGAAATTCCTTGGGAGCAATTAAACGGATTGCTTTCATCGTCTTACAGCAAGGGTAGTAGTGTATCTAATTATGATTGAATGGCTTTGAGCCAAAAATGAGCCATGAGTGATGCTCCATGAGAAGATGGATGAACACCGTCTCCTGCCCAATGTTTAGCTGGAGCATATTTTACCGCTTGATCAAACATAGATTGAAAAGGAACAAAAATTCCTTCAAATCGATCCGAAACTTTACGGGCAGATTCCCGGTAATGATCAAATTCAGGGAACCATTTATCATTCACAGCACCACATGTAAGAACAAAAGGTTCGCAAATGATGAAACGAGTATTGGGCAAGGATTTACGGGTTCTTTCAAGCAGGGCAATAAAATCATTTTCATAGGTTTTTACGGTTCCATCATACCTTCCATTTAATCCGTGCCAGATATCATTAACTCCAATCAGAATGCTCAAAATATCAGGTTGTAATGCGATGCAGTCTTTATCCCACCTGGCTGCAAGTTGATGTACTTTGTTTCCCGAGATTCCACGATTATGAATGGTCAGGTTAAATTCGGGGTTACTGATAAGTAAATGGGAGGCTGCCATCCAGGCATATCCACCACCAAATGCTTTTTGTGCATTGGGTATCTGGTTTTTCTTATCTCTTCCCGCATCGGTGATTGAGTCGCCCTGAAAAAGAATGTTAATATCTTTTTGAAGGGCAACTTTGTCTGTTTTTTGATGGTCGTCACCGAATGTATCTTTGCATATAGTTGAGGCAAGAGCAGTCAAACCGGCTGTTCCAATAATTTTTCTGCGAGAAATCGAGAGGGAAGGTATTTTCATAACTGGTTAATAGGATTACATTTGCATCCCAAAATCAATATCCAAATGATAATAAAAAGAATATCTTTGAATCTTGCGGAATAAAGAAGGGTAATTACTTTAGGGAGACATGTCCATTATTGAAAAAATCTCTGCACTAAAACTCGAACTTCCTCCGCCTCCTCATGCTGCAGGTCTCTATAAAAGTGTTCTTGTTCAAGATCGATTAGCCCTGTTTTCAGGTCACCTGCCTATATGTAACGATGGTACTATGATAACGGGTAAAGTGGATGTTGATTTATCAATAGAAGAAGCAATTGTTGCTGCACGTCAGGTGGGTTTAAATATATTAGCCAGTTTACAGTCTGCGTTGGGAGATTTGGACCGAATTGAACGGGTTTGTAAATTATTGGGTATGGTTAATGCCGAACCAGGTTTTACTCAGCATCCAATGATTATAAATGGATGCAGTCAGTTATTCTCAGATCTTTGGGGTAATGATTGCGGTGTGGGAATCAGAAGTGCCTATGGTGTGTCGGGATTACCCCTCCATGCCTCGGTTGAAATTGAAGGTGCTTTTTTACTTAAGCAATGAAGGTGATTCGATGGACTTTTTGGATGGTCGGTCTTGTTATTGCCTTCCTGCTTGCTGTTTATTTACTTCATCCGATTGTTTTGCCGGGTTATGCTCGATTCTTTCAAAAGCAGAATGCAACCAAGGGGGCGGATGCCATTATTTGCCTGTCGGGTGGACGAACCACCAGGGTGGTTGAATCGCTTCGGTTGTGGAACCAGGGATATTCAAGCGAGCTTTTTGTTACCTCGGAAAAACCAAGAAACGCTGAGTTTGCCAAGTTGGAACTTAGTCATTTGCAATTTGCTGAAGCGGTTGCAGGGAAAATGAAATTGGATGCAAGTTGGAAGATTTTACCTTCTCTTACCGGTGGAGCAACTTCGACTTTTGACGAGGCCGAGGATGCCCTTGCTTATGCGGAAGAAAAGAATTGGAAACGAATTATAATTGTGACGGATGAATTTCATACACGTAGAGCCTTCTACGCGTTTAATAAAATTTTTGCTGAGTCTAAGGTTATAGTTGAGGTAGCCGGAGCAGCAAACGAGGTTTTTTCTATAGAAAATTGGTGGAAGTCAGACAGGGGGATTATGGCTTATCTTGGTGAGTCCATAAAGTTTCCGGTTTATTTACTCTGGAATTCCAAACCTCGTATTGTTAAAAATAATTAAGATAAAATTTCTTTAATCGGTTTTGGGTTTCCTCCTAGAAAAGAAGGCCGTCCGGGCAATCGCCTTATTTTGGTACCGGTCATGCCTAATGCCGTAGCGATCGTGGCATGTAAGTCCTTGGGTTCGTATTCTGGAAACGGATCGCGTCCGTAATCATCAGTCTCACCTACAGCAATACCGCCCTTAATTCCTCCTCCAGCAAGCATGGTGGAGAATCCGTTTGGATGATGGTCCCGACCACCATTCCCTTTGACCTTTGGGGTGCGTCCAAACTCAGTGGTTACCACAATCATGGTGGATTTGAACAATCCACGATTTTTTAGGTCTGTCATTAAAGCGGAGACTGTTCCATCCAATTCATTGGATAAGCGGGGTAGGGAATTTGTGCCTCCATGCATAGAATCCCAGTTTTGACTTGAGGTAACTTCAATATAGCGAACTCCTCTTTCAACAAGACGGCGTGCGAGCAAGGCTCCCTGCCCGAAGGGATGGTTTCCATATTGAGATCTCAGGTTGCCCGGTTCTTTCTGAATATCGAATGGTTCGGCCATATCCCCGGACATAAACTTTACCGTTTGGTCATAGAAATCACTATATGCTTTGACATCATCATGGGGGAAATAATGAGAAAATGCAGAGGAGAATTTTTGTGCCAACCGAACTCGTTTATTTAACTGTTCCTGATCAATTTCAGGCAGTAAATCCTTGATCCCCCGAGCTGCATTTCCAATGGGCATGGGGCTGTAATCGGGAGGTAAAAAACCGGGCCCCGGGTTTCCACTGGCAATAAGAACACTTGAAGGTAATACGGGATGTGATTTACCAAGAAACATTTGAGCCCATGAGCCGAGTTGGGGATGAGTCATACCCGTCCTTTGGCGGTATCCGGTGTGCATGACATAACGGGCTTGGGAGTGGGCCCCCGTTTTTGTTGTCATAGATCGAATGACGGACAAATCCTTTGTCTGTTGTGCCAGTTTAGGAAGTTGATCGGAGAGAAGAAGGTCGGGGCTTTGAGTTTTGATTGGTTTACTTTTACCACCAATGGAAACTTTTTCCTTGGGATCAAAAGTATCGGTCTGACTCATTCCTCCTCTCATATACAAAAAAATAACCCGTTCGCATGGAGGTTTGTTATCCGGTTTTTTTTGCGGTTCTGTATTTTCTGCCCCCAATAAGTAAGATGGGGCGAGGCTAACTCCAAGCGTGGAATAAGCGGCGTGGAGCAAAAAGGATTTCCTCGATAATTCATCTACTTTTGAATAAATATCTTTCATTGTGTTTATCCCTTATTTTATGAAGAAAAATTCGGGTGTGTTGAGCAAAGCCCAAATTAAATCGGATAGTTCTTCCGAGCTAGAATTTTCCATTTCTTTAAGCAGCAGGTTTTTTTCGGTCTCGGTAGGCTTACGGTTTAGAATGCTAAGAAAAACGACTTCTGCTTTTTTACGTGCTCCGGTTATGTTTTGAACTTTTTGAAAAATAAGCGAGTCTTCACCAGTCAATACTTCCGTGGGATAACCATTCATTAACTCCATGAGTTGAGGTACAGAACCCACCTTACTGGAAGAACCCACCACAAAAAGTCTTTCTGATTGTCCAAATTTTTGGAGAAAGTGTCCGGCGGGAGCGGGTTGTGGTAATTCGGATGCACGGGCAAGAATGATGCTTTTTTTTCCTTTTTTCGTCCTTAGTTTCTGATCATAGGATGCGGTGTAGTCATCTCCTTCAGTGAGGACTAATTCTCCCGTTCTTGAATCTACCAATCGATATTTTTCATCCGTCAGGTTATCCACAAAATGAAATGCACTCCATCCGTCATTAACATCGGCTAAACTAATGGGGGAGGGTTGCCGGTAGCGAAGTGGATCGTCGACCATTAGGGTGACAAGAGAGTCCCATATTTGCTCTGCGGACATACGCCGAAGAATGGGTCCTGGAAAAAAATAGTCTTCCTTTTCGTCAATTTTCTTCCGCGATGCGAGTCGGTTGTATGCATTGGTATGAAGTACGACCCAGGAAAATGCCCTCAAATCAAAATCCAATGCGACCATAACTTCAGCCAAAGTTTTGAGCAGGGGAGGGTTTGGGCAATTTTTCATTTCCACATTATGCAAGGGTTCGGCAACGCCCCGTCCCATAAACCGCGCCCACATCCGATTCGCAATCGCCAGGGAGAACCAACCATTATCGGGGTGTGCGAGCCAATATGCCAATTGTTCTCTTTTAGTTTTCTTGGATGATCCGCCTAGAGGGCGACCAACGATAAAAGAGGGTTTTACCAAATCTCCAGGTTTTGCGTCTTCATATTGATAGTCTTCAGGAAGGGGGAGGTTGGATTTTGGGTCGTCAAAAGCGCTTAGGTGATTGCCATTAGTAATTTCTTTGAATTGGGCTTTTAATTCCCTGGTTTTTTTATCCGCGACTGAAAAGTTTTTATATTTACTACGAACTGCGGACCTAAATTTTGGATGGTTTGTAAGCTTCTCTTTTTCCGCGAGCATAATTTTCTGTTTTTTGCTCTTCCGGGAATTTTTTCCCGATTCAATTTCAAGCTCACCCAGAAAAGTGGCAAAGGCATAATATTCTTTCTGGGTCCAATCTTCGGATGGATGATCGTGGCATTGAGCACAGGCAATATCTTTAGCCAGGAAAATTTTGGTCATGAATGCGACATGGTCTAATTTCATATCCTTATCCCTTAAAAGATATCCAGTTGCAGGATTTTCCATGATGGAACCCGAAGCGGAAACCATTTCATAGACCAATCGATTATATGGTTTATCCTGATGGATAGAATCTTTCAGCCAACCGGTAAAGAGGGCTGAATTTATTTTACCCCCTTGCATCTTTGTTTGAATCCGAAGTAAATCCGCAAAATAATTATAGTTGTGGCTTACATATCCCTCAGAAGCGAGTAGCTGATTGATTAAATAGGTTCGCTTGTTGGGATTACTGCTATTTACGAATGTTACCAATTCTTCGTAACTGGGAATCGTTCCGGTTAGATCAACATAAATCCGACGGGCAAAAAGAAAGTCATTAAGTCCTGAATTATAAGTCAGTTTTTTTTCCAGTAATTTCTGCTCAATAGCTAAATTAATCCGTTGGACCGCAACTCGCATGATCGCGACTTTTTCTTTATTGGGATTAAAAGGTGCTGGTCTTGTTCGTTCGGAATATGCATTGCCCGAAAGGTAACAGAGAAACAGAAAAGAAAGAAAAGTGCGCATGATCGATATCCGAATACCTTCTTACATAATCTTATTGTGAGCCAATATGCAAATGATCGCTTCCTGATTTTAAGATTGGTAAAGAAGCCCAATCTTTTTGAACAGGCAAAATTTAAACTTTATTTGGTACCATGTAGGGTGGTCGGTAGGTTCGGGAAAGCATTTTGTTTGCTTCATCATCCCCGGTAATGGTTTCGGTTTTGGAGTCAAAGTTTAAGGTTCTTCCCACGATATAATCTGTTCCCTCAAGAGTTAATCCATTTTCCTTGAGGTGTTCCTGCATTCGTTCGAAATATTCATAAGCTTTTTTATTCCCTCCAAAATCCTTATTCTTTTTACTGAAACCAGATTTTTCTCCTAATCGATAGGACAGATTAGCAAGGTGGCAGAGCCCGCTTGACACATGACCTTCATAAACATGCGCATCGAGATGATTTTCTTTTCGATTCCGGACAGCCTGAATAAAGTTTTCAAAAATATCCACTTTACCCCGGTCCGCGAGTGGGTCTTTTATATGTTTAATTCCGTGGCTTTTTGTAGTCTTTTGTTTCGCATTTTTATCGAAGTATACATGATTAGATACTCCCATATTTGATTTACCGGAAAGGCCACGCACATCAAAGACAAGAAGAGATTCTCCATAATCAAAAATAGCTAATTGAGTGTTCGCGGTTTGGCCTTGATCCTTATATCCAAATCTTCCGCCAACACAGAATACTTTTTGGGGCCAGACTGCCCCAGGTATCATCCAACGGGCAATATCTATCTGATGGACGCCCTGGTTTCCAATATCCCCGTTGCCGTAATTCCAGAACCAATGCCAATTATAATGAACAAGGTTTTCATGATAATTTTCTTTGGGAGCCGGACCGGTCCATAAATCAAAATCGAGCTCATTTGGCGGGGATTTGGTGTCTTTAAAACCAATGGATTTGCGACTTTTATGACAAGTGCCAAGTGCAACCTCCAGTTTTCCTCTTTTTCCGGATGCAATTTCCTTTGCGAGGTTTGACCATTTACTCAGCGAACGATTTTGAGTGCCATGTTGAACGATACGACCGTATTTTCTGGCCGCCTCCACTAATTTTCTTCCCTCAAAAAGATTATGACTTAATGGTTTTTCAACATAAACATCCTTACCTGCCTGGCAGGCCCATATGGACATTAAACTGTGCCAATGATTGGGAGTGGCGATTGAAATAACATCCACTTCCTTGTTGTCCAAAACATTGCGTACATCCTTAACGCATTCTGGTGTATTCTTGAACTTGGAAACAATAAATTTTTTGCGGGCTTCATGTAGCCGAGTATCGGGGTCGACTAAATGTGAAATGGCTACATTTTTTTGTCTTCCATGACCACCCATATGAGACGTCCCTCTACCTTTGATACCGCAAACGGCGACATTAATACGCTCATTTGCACCGATAATTTTCCCCGATGATTTTGTGCCGCTAATAGCAAAACTGGCAAAAAGACTGGATTGAGCTAAGAATTTACGTCTGTTTTCGATCATGATTATTTCTGAATATGTAGAGAGGAATTAGGTTAAGATATTAGAATCTGAACTAGTTCAACTCGAGTAAAGCAAAAATATCCTACTTTTTATAAATACTTTTTGAACAGAGGAGAATTTTAGTCGGAACAATCTCTCTTCAGAAAAAAGGGAAAGGTATTAGCAGGAAAAAAGCTATTTAGAACTGATAGACCAAACCAGCACTAACAACAGGCCACCATTTAAGGGTATCCA
>CAWVXY010000065.1:0-15594 GCA_963934295.1 uncultured Opitutia bacterium | reverse complement strand
AAGGGGCGGGCAGTATACACCGTACCCACTCGTGCACTGGCCAATGATAAATTTCGAGAGTGGAAAAAAAAGGGTTGGGAGGTCGGGCTTTCAACTGGTGATTTACACTACAAAGTTGATTCTAGAGTTGTCGTCGCCACCCTTGAAACTCAGCGTTCAGGTATGCTTCGGGGGGAAGGGCCGGATTTATTTGTGGTAGATGAATATCAATTACTGGGGGATCAGCAAAGGGGACCGAGTTATGAAATTACTTTGGCAATGGCTCCTTTGAAAGTGCAACTTTTATTGATGAGTGGAAGCGTTGCTAATCCTACTGATGTGGCAGAATGGCTGGAAAGTCATGACCGTTCGGTTGAGCTGGTTACAGAATTTGTTCGCCCCGTTCCATTAGATGAAGTTTTTGCTGAAACGCTTTTAAAAAGGCCCTTTCGTGGAAGGAAAGTTAGAGGGCATTGGCCCAAGCTGGTGGCAGGGGCATTAAGTGCAGGTATGGGACCACTTCTTATTTTTGCACCTCGTAGAAAAGCAGCAGTGGAATTGGCTAAACAGCTTGCAACTGAACTTCCTGAGACTGACTCCTTGGAATTAACCACCGACCAAAAAAAAATTGCAGGGAAAGAACTGAGTGGTCTGCTTAAACGGAGAATTGCTTATCACCATAGTGGGCTGGATTACCATTCCCGTGCAGGAGTGGTTGAACCACTGGCCAAGACTGGACAGTTACAAGTTGTTGTTGCCACGACCGGTCTTGGTGCGGGGGTTAATTTTTCCATGCGTTCCATTCTTGTGACGGACCGGGAATACCGAGTGGATGACGGCCTGTTTCTTTTGCGACCCGATGAACTTTTACAAATGTTTGGGCGTGCCGGTAGGCGTGGATTGGATGATAGAGGCTTTGTAATTGTGGCACCCAAGCAAGCTCGATTGGGTGATGGTCGGGCACTCAAATTAAAACGTTCAAGTACATTGGACTGGCCTGCCATATTACGAGTCATGAGTTATGCTGTGGATCGTGGTGATGATCATTTGGAGGCCGCTCGTAGCTTGGCACATCGTTTATTTTCAGAGGAAAGTGTACGCTTGGGACTTCGTGATTCTATTAATAAAATTGCGATGCGGGTAAACCAGGTTTCTCCCGAAGAAAATTCAGTTGTTGATCATTCGGACAGAAATCGGGTCGTCGAAATGAGAAACTCTTCCGGTCTGTGGGAGCGAAGGGGAGGGCAGTGTCAGGCTCCGCTAGGGGAAGCATTTGCTCTTTTTCGAGGTGAATGGAGGCAGGCACTAAGTCTGCCCAATACCTTAGATCGGGTAAGGATTGGGAATCCATGTCGCTTTGGTAATAAGAAAAACCCGATCTATGGTCGTGAGTTGCCCATGGGCGTTTATGAAAAAGAATCGGATGGCAAACTGGTAACCTTAACCAAATCATTCCGTAAAATATTACGGGAAATGATTGCTCAGGAATATCCGAAATTAAAAAAGAAGTTTTCCCGAAAAACATGGAAGAGAAATGGTTTGGAACAAGTATTTTGTGATTTTTTCCCTTCTCTTACAATGGGGGGTGAATTGGATGAATTCGTAGATAGGGGCGGAGTTTTACGGGTTCGTTTACGCTATGAAAATGCAACTGTATTAGGTTGGAAAGATGCCCGGGGCAAAATTTTGCTTAACCCACCCTTACGAAAAACGACACGAATTTTTGAATCTCCTTTTGTAGAGAAAAAACAATCGGACGATCTCGAAAGTTTAAGCACATTATATCCGGCCGAAGTTTGGGTAAAGTTAGGCTTAATTGACTCGAACGGTATTCCTACGCAACGTGGGTTGATTTTTAGTTTCTTTTCCAAAGGAGAAGGCCTGGCGGTCGCGGTGGCTTTGGAGGATGTGAATTACCCAATTGAAGAACTGGTGTATGATTTGGCAAATCTACGTGCTGGTCATCGATTTCGTGCGTATGCAAAATACGAATCCCGACTCGCTCTTGTTTGCCGAGAGGTTTTTGGGTTTAAGAATTGTCCGGGTTATTTGAAGAATGGACTTCCAGTTGAATATGGAGATGGTGCTGATGAAGCATTGAGACATTGGGAAGAATCACCATTGAGCAGTTCTGAATTTTCGGAAGATGTGAGCACAGGAGATATCGAACGAGTTGCGATTGAATGGAGAAGCCTTCTCTCTCTTATCTCCCAAGCTCCCCCACTCGATTTCGAACGTTGGCAATCTTTGCAGAAAGCAGCTCGTATTTTAGTTGGTGAAAATTCTGGGAATGAAGAATTACCCGAATTGCCCGAGCTTCCTTTTCGCCAGCAGGAAAGGTATCAAAGCTCAAGTAAAGATACATTTAGGGTGAATTGAAAACTCCTAGTTCCAGACATATAATTTTTTTTTCTTTTCTAATCAGTAATTTAGTGCCCGCCAAACTTGGAGAAGTACATTTTAAAGCATTAACCTTCGCTTTTTGAATTTCCTCAAAATGGCTGGGGTTCGAGTCGATCATTGTTAAGAAACTCCCGTTGATTTCATAGGCTAAGATTTTACTATCAGCTAAAATTGGAGATGAGATATCATGCTTTGCATTTATTTTACGAACAATTTTTCCGGAGTAAAGATTTACACACATTCTCATGCCTGCACCAATTAAATAGGCATAACCATCTTTTATAAGGGGGCTTGAATCAGTCCTCCTAGTTAGCTTTGGTATTCTCCATAATTCGATAATTTTTTCGTTTTCAAATCGATAGGCAATTAAACCGGTGTCCTCCTGTTTCCCGTGAACGAGCATAATATCTTTTTCGCATGCCGGAGTTGAACTACCTCCCCCAGGTCCTTCCCAAAAAGTTTTTCCATTATCCGGGTCAATCGCCAATACACTTTTACTGGAATTACACACTATAAATTCTCGACTACCAGTCTTCCAAATAGAGGGAGATGCCGCCTTACCTTTTACGCTTTTGTTTTCCCATAAAAGGGTTCCGTTGTTTTGATCGTAAGCACACAAGTTTCCTGCTAATACAATAACACTTTTTTCATAAGGAAGAATCGAACTGGCAATTTCTTTGGTGGGTAATTTTTGATCCCATATTAGTTTTCCTGTTTTGGACTGTAGGCAATAAATCCGCTCGCTTCCGATCGCATAAATTTTTTCATTCGACAGACAGGGCGTTGAGGAGGATTTCCTTCCTGTCGGGAGTGATTCAAGAGATGTTTTCCAAATAATGGTCCCGGAATTTAAATCGAGTGCTAGAACCACATCTTCCGCTTCCTGCTTGGTTGGAGGAACACCCTGTGAAATTCTATCTTTTATTTCTTTGCTGAAGTTTTCTTGATCTAACCACTCATCTAATGCCTGTTGAGAAGGGAAAACAGTATTTTTCATTTCGTGCATTCGATTGATTGTACTGATTGGTATGGCAAGCTTTCCTTTCTGAAACCTTGAGGCAAATAAATCACCCAAACTCAGGGCTTCCTTAACGCTTAGGTTCTTTTTAATCCAATCATCAATCCAATCTTGTAATTTACTTCCTCTTAATCTGGGGTTCAGGGAAATTCGGGCTTCTTCTGCCTTTTTAATTATTTCAGGAGGTAGGTTAATTTTGCGTATTCCCATTTTTCGTAAAAATAAATCCGAAATAGTTCGGGTTTCAGTGGGCACATCTTTATGCCAAACCAAAGAGAGGTAGGCATTTTGTGAATCTGTAATAACACTGCCAAAGCCACCGTAATCTTGGCTTGGGATTTCATCGCTTTCCCATAAAATCGATGGTCCATCCTTGGGCCATTGGTTATTGAGTTGGATCTTTCCTTGGGGTTGACCATTTCTTTCTGGTCCTCTCCATTGGTTCCAGCTCGTTCCCATACATTGCGAGGAAACAAATAGGAACAATAACATTGTTAGTTTTATCTTGTTGGCCATAAAAATAAAGATCAACCTAGGTTGCATCTTGGCAAGAATATTTAGCTTTAAATAGACCAAATTATTGGTAAGGCTTAGTCTTTTAACTTTTGGCCAAGCCAAGAAAACCCACTATGTGTGGTCAATTTTAATGTCTAATTTGCTCTGAATTTGAAAGTAGTAATCAACAGGAAACAACTTTTTATTAAAGGGAGATTGATTTAGGAATTTAATGCTAAAAGAGCTTCTTTTGTCTCATTAAGCTTAGCTTCATTTTCCAATAATTGATGCCTTGCTCCCTCGATGATTTCAGGGGGAGCTTTAGAGGTAAAGGCTTGGTTTTCTAATTTTGCTTTCACAGATTGAACAATTTTTTCCAAGTTCACCAAGTCTTTTTGCAATCTTGCTTTTTCTGCATTTAAATCCACCCCAACTGTCAGGTCGAGGTAGATCGCTCCCAAAGGAGTAACCAAGGCGGGCATGCCTGCGGGGGCTTCATCCACACGGTTTAATGCAGAGCCTCCAACCGTGGTTAAAATTGATTTGGAATGTCGTGATAATATATCAGACTTTTCGTCATTAGCTACATAGGAAAAAGCGACATCTCGATTGTTGGATAAATTTCGATCTGCTTTTAAGGAACGCATCGAAGTAACTAACTCTCGAACATGCTCCATTTCATCAAGTACATTGGTATCTAATTGAAGTCCTCCGATGGAAAGCTTTCCAAGAAGCTCTTCTCCTGAACCTGGAGCCACACTCTGAATGGAATTTCCATTGGCAAACCCAAGAAGAAACCATAATTCTTCGGTTATGAATGGTGTAACCGGATGGAGGATTAGAAGTATATGTCTCAGGCAAATATCCTGAATGGCTAAACAGGTATCTTTGGATGCACTTTCTTGAACTCTTACTTTCGAGGCTTCGATGTACCAATCACAAAAATCATTCCAAAAGAACCGATAGATAGTTTGTAAAACTGCATTGAATTCATATTCGAGGTATAGCTTTTCAACTTGGTCCAATGTTTCCACAAGTCGAAGGAGGATTGCCTGGTCGTCTTCGTTTAACAAATCTCCTTGAATCCGGAGAACGATTAATTCCACCATTGAGTTATCTTCAAGTGGAGCACTCATTAAACGAAAGCGGGAGACATTCCAAAGCTTGTTGCAAAAATTTCTGCCCTGCTCAATACGTTCTTCAGAAAAGCGGATGTCTTGTCCTTTAGGGGCGATACTCATGATTCCGTGACGCAACCCATCGGCACCGTATTTAGCTATAAGGTCGAGGGGGTCAGGCGAATTACCTAAGGACTTTGACATCTTTCTACCTGTTTCATCACGAATGATTCCGGTGAAATATACATCGCTGAAAGGAATTCTTTCTGGAATTTCAGAATCTGGTATGGCCTTTTCGGGTTTGTAGGGTCTCCCTTTAAATTCAAGCCCTGCCATAATCATGCGAGCAACCCAGAAGAAAATAATATCGGGACCAGTTACGAGTGCCGAAGTGGGATAAAAATAATCGAGCCCTTTTTCTTCCATAGCTTCCTCGTCAGGCCAACCTAAGGTAGCCAAGGGCCAGAGCCAGGATGATGCCCAAGTATCAAGTACATCTTCGTCCTGTTCCCATTTATCAATATCTGAAGGCGGTTTTTCTGAAATATGCCAATTTGCCGGATCAGAGCGCATTTTACCTTTTTTATACCATACAGGAATTCGATGACCCCACCACAATTGTCTACTGATACACCAATCCTGGATATTTTCCAACCAATGAAGGTAGGTCTTTTCCCATCTTTTTGGGTAAAATTTAATATGACCGTCCTGAACGGCTTTTTTCGCTTCTTGCACACGGGGATATTTGAGAAACCATTGTTCGGATAATCTCGGTTCAATCGGAACATCCGCACGTTCCGAAAAACCAACATTATTTTGATGTTTTTCCTCTTCGATTAAGTTACCATCCTCCTTGAGTTTACCTGCAATCACTTTTCGGGCAGAAAAACGTTCCATTCCTGCATAGTCTGGACCCGCTAATTCATTTAGCGTTCCATCCGGATTAAGAATTTCAAGCATGGGTAGGTCATGCCTTTGTGCAATTTCAAAGTCTAGCCGATCATGGGCAGGAGTAATTTTCAATATTCCGGTCCCAAAGTCTTTTTCCACCGCGTCGTCGGCTATTATTGGCATGGCCTGGGGGTTAATTGGACGCATCACATGTTTACCTTGTAAATTAATCCATCTTGGGTCTTCGGGATGAATGGCTAATGCCACATCGCCCACAATAGTTTCAGGCCTCGTAGTAGAAACCTCTAAATAAGCACCTGGAGTCTCTAAAATTTGATAACGGATTTTATAAAGGATGCTTTCCTGAGGTTTCATAATAACCTCTTCGTCAGAAAGTGCAGTTAAACTTGAGGGGCACCAATTTACCATTCTTTGACCCCGGTAAACATAACCTTTTTTGTACAGCTTAACAAAAGCAGAAATAACTGCCCGGGAATAATCTTCGTCCAAGGTGTGAACATTTCGTTCCCAATCGCAAGAACAACCGAGTTTTTTCAGTTGTTCCAAGATTATTCCTCCATGTTTATCTCGCCATAGTTTTGCATGATCTATGAAGTTTTCTCTCCCAAGATCTATCCGAGATTTCCCCTCATCTTTCAGGGCTCTTTCCACTTTGGTCTGAGTGGCAATTCCTGCATGATCGGTTCCGGGAAGCCAAAGTACAGATTTACCCTGTTGCCTAGCTCGTCGAGCCAAAATATCTTGAATGGTATTATTTAAAACATGTCCCATTGTCAGAACTCCAGTCACATTTGGAGGAGGAATAACAATGGAATAAGCAGGTTTATCAGATTCAACCTTTCCTGAAAAACATTTTTCACGGATCCATTTCTGGTAGAGGCGGTCTTCCACTTCAGTCGGTTGGTATGCTTTGTCCATGTAAGTCTAAAGGTAGAGGGTTAGTGAATAATTATCAATTGATGTACGGCAGTTAGTGTACTAAATTTTATCTGCGTTGTGAACTCAGAATTAGAGAATTTGCCACATTAATAAACGATAATTTTAACGATTGCGAGCAAAAGCCCGTGAATGTCCACTTTGAAATAGTTTTATGCCTTTTTTCTTAAGGAAGGGAGTTAACAAGAACCCGGATGTAAAACCCCCTAAATGAGCGGCTACCGCAACTCCGCCGGCTGCCTTCATCGATTCGGGAAAGGCGAGGACTTGCTGGATGAGCCACCATCCCAAGACCAAATAGGCTGGTACATAGATTGTGCCCATTAATATAATGAACCAATAAAAAACCCGTACATTCGCACGGGGATAAAGTAATAGATAACTTGCAATAACCCCTGATATTGCCCCGGATGCACCCACCATTGGTACTCCAGAATCTGGACTGGTTAATGCCTGAGCAAGGGCCGCGAGTAGCCCACAACTTAAATAAAATAATAAATACCATAGTTTACCCATTGCTTCCTCTACATTGTCCCCATACAGGTACAAAAAGAGGACATTTCCCAGTAAATGAAAAATCCCTCCATGACTGAACATGGAAGTAATTATGGTTCCCCATTCCCATGCTATAGTTTCGATTGAAAAATTTGAAAGTTGGCCAAAAAACATCGAGGGGATAAAACCAAAGCTGGAAAAAAACACTTGTTGTTCATTAGAGTCGAGCGGAAATTGCCACGCAAAAAAAACCCACAAGTTCGACCCAATCAGAAACCAGTTTACCCAAGGGAACGAACGCGTAGGATTATCGTCTTTGTATGGAAAAAGAATCACCATTTAATCTCGTAGTTAAGCTTTAAAAAAAACGCAATATTGATGAACCCGCTTGCTTGGTCTTTTAAAATTTCTAATTTTCTATTGGATGACAAATAATTCACATGAAAGATTGGCGGTATTTCGAAGCGATTCGGGTATCACACTTTCATTTGGTTCCAATACCTATTTTATCGAGTCGTCCGACCCCTTTCATAATATTGCAATTAAATCCCTTAAGCAGGATGATTATATTCCTTTTTACATTGAAATTGCAAAGCGAGAAGGTCTTGGTCCGGAATTTCGAGATACCTTGCTTCGTGAAATCGAGGACTTTAATGAAGAGGATTTGGAATAAAGGATTTAAACATCGATCACATCATCCCGCGAATTTTTTTCGCGTGATTGAGGACGAATAGTGGAAAAATTTCCACCGAAACTTTTTTTCAAATTCTCCGCAATAGATTTTCTAAATTTGGGCACCATCAAGGCAAACCCAAATAAATCGGTCAAAATTCCCGGGGTTATCAATACGATTCCTCCCACAACAATCATGGCACCTTCAATAAGTTTATCTGTAGGGGGACGACCGTTCCGTAATTCATTCTGAATTTTGGCCAAGGTTGACAGTCCCTGCTGCCGGGCAAGAGAAGCACCCAAAATTCCCGTAAAAACGATCAATCCAATGGTCGGAAGGAATCCAATACGCGCCCCCAAAATAATCAAGAGATAAAGTTCGGCGATGGGAATAAATATAAAAAGAAATAGCAGGCGACTAAACATATATTATTTATATTCTGCATATCAATCTGAGATAGACAAGATAGATACGCATTCTTTAAAGCGTTCTTAATTTATATTTTTCGTATTCCCGGTTTTTGAGTGAAGTTCACTCTTCGAGCAGCTCCTATGTGACACAATGGATTGCCGCGTCGTCCGCTTCCGCTCCCTCCTCGCAATGACAAGAGTGTATGGTTATCGACTCGCACACTGTATTCCTCACCACGCCTTGTCATCGCGAGGGCTGAAAGCCCGTGGCGATCCACTGTGAACCAGTAAGCGAAGAGAAATGCCGTCCGCATCCCCCGAGACACGGTGGATTGCCGCGTCGTCCGCTCCCGCTCCCTCCTCGCAATGACAAACAGTTTGTGTTTAACGATATGTGCAAAAAACAACTCCCCCCATCTTGTCATCGCGAAGGCTGAAAGCGCGCGGCCAATGGTTTTAAATAATCGAAAGAATATCCCGAAAGCCTAATACCATCTTCGTTTTTTGAAAGTTAGCGAATCATGAGATCAATACAACTTTTAGTACACAGAAGGAGGAGAAAAGCGAGAGCACGAATTTTAAAAAACCACAGAAAGGTGAGAAAGTACCATCGTTAGAAAGAGTACAAATATAGCAAAAAACCATCTGAATTCATGCGCGTTTTCAATCATATGTTCATTTCTGATAATAATTCAGAAAATCTCAAATTAAAGAAAACAAAAACTTGAAATTTATTTTCTAAGATAGATTTTACCCCTTATACTTTGAGGGTGACGAGAGTATGAATTTTCTGTAAGTTGTAATTTCACTTTTTTTTATTATGTATAAATTAGTATTACTTCGACACGGCGAGAGTCAGTGGAATTTGGAAAATCGGTTCACCGGTTGGCATGATGTCAACCTTACAGAACAGGGGGAACGCGAGGGCAGGGAAGCCGGTCGTCTACTTAAAGCCGAAGGCTTTGAGTTTGATATGGCGTACTGTTCCGTCTTGACCCGGGCGATTCGCACACTTTGGCTGGCCCTAACAGAAATGGACCAGGTCTGGATTCCGGTGCAGAGGGAATGGCGCTTGAATGAAAGGCACTACGGATCACTCCAGGGCTTAAATAAAGCGGAGACGGCAAAAAAATATGGAGACGAACAGGTTTTAGTATGGCGAAGAAGTTATGATATTCCCCCACCGCCTATGAACAAAGATGACGAGGGTTATGCCGGGAAAGACCGTCGTTATTCCCATTTGAATGAAGATGATTTACCACTTTCTGAATGCCTAAAGGACACGGTTGATCGCTTTCTTCCCCTTTGGGAAAAGACCATCGCCCCGCAGATTAAAGCGGGTAAGCAGATCATGATTGCTGCTCATGGGAATTCCCTTCGGGCTTTGATTAAGTACCTCGATGGTGTTACTGATGAGGATATTCTTGGAATGAATGTTCCCACAGGAATGCCTTTAGTTTATGAACTTGATGAAAACCTTAAGCCAATCTCCCGCCAATACCTTGGTGATCCTGAAAAAGTGGCCAAGGCGATGGATGCGGTAGCTAACCAAGGCAAAGCTAAGTAAGGATTTATTTCCCGGACGATTTGCTTCCGCGTAAAAACTGAACAAAATTTCTAATATGGAAACCAGCCCTAATTCATCCGACAAATTAATTCGAGAATACGATCCGAACTTTCAGGTCACCCCTGAGTATCGGGATTCTCTGCCCGATGTGCAGAATTCAGGTTGTGCGGAATTGGACGGGGCACGTGTTCCTATCTTACAAGTTGGGATTTCCGGCTTTCGTTTACCGCTATGTTATGTGGGACCGGATGGGGAAAACTTAAATATCGAGACTGCGGTTACCGGTACGGTAAGCCTAGATGCGGATAAAAAAGGAATCAATATGTCCAGGATCATCCGTATCTTTTACGAGTATAAAAACGAGACTTTTTCTCCGGAGATTTTCGCCCGTATACTTAGGGAATACAAAGATAGGTTAGATTCCAAGGAAGCCCGTTTAAAGGCTCAGTTTTCATATCCAATGATGCAGGAAAGTTTGCGAAGTGGATTACAGGGCTTTCAGTTTTACGATTGTTGCTTTGAGGGAATCATTGACCGGGCGGATAGAATCCGAAAAATTATTCATTTTGACTTCGTTTATTCATCTGCGTGCCCATGTGCATCGGAACTTTCCGAACATGCCCGTGAAAAAAGAAACTTGCTCGCAATTCCCCATTCCCAAAGGAGTAAAGCACGGATCAGTGTGGAGGTACACCCGGATAAGGAAATCTCTCTGCTCGAATTGCGTGATCTTTGTATTAATGGTTTGCAGACCGAGACTCAGGTAATGGTTCGGCGTGAAGATGAACAGGCATTTGCCGAATTGAATGGTGCCAATGTCAAGTTTGTTGAGGATGCGGCCCGTCTCCTCTATGCCCAGTTGAACGAGGAGCCCAAGATTATAGATTTTCGTGTAGTCTGCTCTCATTTTGAGTCACTTCATTCCCACGATGCTGTGGCAGTTCTTTGCCGTGGAGTTGATGGTGGATTTCGGGCGGAGTTTGAAGATTTTTCAAACTTAAACAGCTAGTAATTTTCAAATGACTGAGGTTCCAGTTCGCGATGAATCCGCGGATTCGGAAATTGTAACTTTTTCCCTTTGCCGAGACCCGAGGGAATTTCCTGCTTTATTTGACGAGATTGAGAATTTGCTACCAAGGGCATATATCCGCAATCCTTATTTTTTTCCTGAGTGGATTGAATGTTGGTGGAAGAGAGTAGAGTCGGGCACAAAACCCTTAATTATTCTCGCCCGAAATGAATCACAGCAATTGGAGGGTTTCTGGCCATTTGTAGAGAAGTCGGGTGTTTTGTGGTCCAAGGGTCTATGGCCCATGGTGTATGACGAAGCAAACTATTTTGTACCCATTTCCACAAGACGGGGAATGAAATCCCTTTGTTTTGGATTGAAAGCTCAATTAAAGGAATTTCAATTCTTTTGGGTCCCTTTGATGAATGATTCATTTTGGAAGAAATATATGGAGCGGGAATGTAAAAACACTGCCTATTTTCATCTCTCAAGAACACCTCGAAAAACATCAATTATAGAGTGGGGTAAAGATACATTTGAAGATTTTTGGACTGGGAAAATGGGGGTGAAAAGCAGGAAGTCATTACGATACGATCAAAAATCTCTTCGTGAGCGAGGAAAGGTTGAAGTGGAGGTGGCCACCACTGAAAAGGATGTCCAAGCTCTCTTACCAGGTTCCTGTCTGGTAGAAGTGAACTCATGGAAATCAGAGCAGATTACAGGTTTGTATTCTATTCGTGGAAAACGTGCTTTCTTTTTTGACCTGCTACCCAGGTTGGCGAAAAAAGGTAGAGTTCGAGTGACGATGATTCGAGTGGACGAAGAACCGATCGCATGGGAAGTTGACTTATTAGACCTCGGTTTCTTAGGGGTTCATAATGTGTCTTTTGACCAGAAGTGGAAAAAATTCTCTCCTGGGAAACAATTACTTGAAATAAACCTGCGCCAAGCCTGGGAGGAAAAAAGAATCGTAGATTTTTTACCAGGCAATTTGGATTACAAAGAAAAAGTAGCCACCCGAGTGGAACCCGTTTGGGAATTGCATTTGTTTAAAAAGTCTTTTCGTGGATATCTAGCCCGCCGCTTGATCAAATGGAACATGAAGGTAAGAAAAAAAATTCTTCTCCGGGCCCAGCCTACGAAAGCAAGTGAATCCCTTCGCAAGGCTTTTGAGTCTTAAGGTTGAGCTCTTTTCAATTGCCAATAAACAGCTAAGAGAAGAAAGTTTAAAAGTGACTGATTTAACCCAACAATTACAAGACATGCGCGAGGAGTACGATGGAGTACCATTGCGTAAATCTGATCTTAATGAATGTCCATTGGCTCAATTCTCGGCTTGGTTACTCGATGCCCAGCAAGCAAAGGTTGCCGATCCGAACGCTTGTAGTTTATCCACAGTGGATGAGTCGGGTGCCCCCATGGCCCGTGCCGTTTTACTTAAAGGGCTGGAGGCGGGTAAGTTCTCTTTTTACACCAATTACAAGAGTCGAAAGGCGAAACATCTTGAAGTTAATCCCAAGGCCACGATGCATTTTCCTTGGTTCTCCTTGGAAAGGCAGGTAGTGGTTTCGGGCTCAGTCCAGAAAGTACCGGTCGATCAGTCTGAAGAGTATTTCAATTCCCGTCCATTGATGAGCAGGTTAGGTGCATGGGCATCTCAACAAAGTGAAGTGCTTGATTCACGTGAAACTTTAGAAAAAGCATTCCTGAAGGCACGAGAAAAATTAGGTGAAGAACCTGCTAAGCCTTCGCACTGGGGAGGCTTTGCATTGAATCCTCATTCAATCGAATTCTGGCAGGGGGGACCGAATCGATTGCATGATCGATTTATTTATACACAACAAGCCAATAAGAAATGGTTGCTTAAGAGATTTTATCCATGAATAAAAAAATAGGTAAAGAAAAACCATTGGATGATTTACTCTCACTGCGTGGAAAACCATTTGCTGATTGGAAGGAAGAAAGAAAGTATTTACGGGATAAATGGGGAGTGCAGGGCAGACAAGTGGATGTTGAAAAAAATAATGTGAAGGAGATAATCGAGGATAAAAATAAACGGGAGAAATAAATTGATGAGTTGGGAAAGTATTGGAGATTTTGAGGATATTATATATCAGAAAAGAAAGGGGGTGGCTAAGGTCACAATTAACCGCCCGGAAAAAAGAAATGCCTTTCGCCCCAAAACTGTAAGTGAAATGTATCAGGCTTTCCTGGATGCCCGTGAGGATTCCACCATTGGAGTGGTTCTTTTAACGGGGGCGGGACCGCATACGGATGGAAAGTATGCTTTCTGTTCAGGAGGGGATCAAAGTGTACGTGGAGATGCTGGTTATGTGGGGGAGGATGGAGTGCCCAGACTCAATGTACTTGATTTACAGAAATTGATTCGTTCTATGCCGAAAGTTGTAATTGCCCTTGTCTCTGGTTACGCGATTGGAGGAGGGCATGTTTTACATGTGGTGTGCGACCTGACGATCGCGGCGGATAATGCGATATTTGGCCAAACCGGACCCAAGGTTGGGAGTTTTGACGGTGGATTTGGATCGGGTTATCTTGCTCGGATAGTGGGGCATAAAAAAGCCCGGGAGATCTGGTATCTATGTCGGCAGTACAATGCGCAGGAAGCATTGGATATGGGGTTGGTTAACAAGGTTGTACCGGTTGATGAATTGGAAAAAGAAGGTCTGCAATGGGCGAGTGAAGTGATGGAAAAAAGCCCACTTGCGATCCGTTGTTTGAAGTCAGCTTTTAACGCGGAATGTGATGGACAGGCTGGCATACAAGAATTGGCAGGAAATGCTACTCTTCTATACTATCTCTCCGAGGAAGGTTCAGAGGGGAAGAAATCTTTTCTTGAAAAAAGGCCGCCAAACTTTTCTAAATATCCTTGGTTACCTTAATACTTCAATTCTATGCAAATTTATCTTCATCTAAATAACCAACAGGAGGGGCCCTTTACTTTGCCCCGAATTTCTGCCCGTTTGGTTTCGGGTGATCTGGATTCTGCAACACTCGCCTGGTATGACGGATTGGATAACTGGTATCCGTTGAATCATGAAAAATGGCAGGCTCTTGGGGTTGTGGCACCACCACCCAAAGAAAAGGCTCCTGTTCAAAAAAGTCTTCCGGTTGAGGATACGAAAAAAGAGAAACCGGTTTCAGATTCTGAATTCGTTCAGGACAAAGATGGAGTGGACTTCTCAGAAGAAACTCCTGTTGAGGAATCCCTTGAATCCGATCAGACTCCTGAGGATGAGCCTGTTGGTCCATCTTTCTCCTCTTACTCCGAGGATGATTTTAAACCGCCTACATTTGAAGAGATGGAAAAGCAAATGATTGAATTGCGAGCGAAGAGGGCAGGGTTTCCAGAGGCTATTGGTCGACGAGCCCACGAGATTAACTTTAGGGATGAGGAAATTGAAGATGCTAGGGACGCTGTGGAAAAGGCATTGGAATCAGGTAAGAATGAGGAGAAGGCATTTGCATCGCTTGGCCAAGCCATTTTATCAGCTGGGTTAAATGATCCAGGGATGGATGAATTACGGGATGAGGAACGTGATGTCGCAGATCGTATGTTAAACCTGCAAATGCAGTTACGTAGGACTGGGGGAGGTAACAGGGGAAAAAAACCGGCATCCTGGAAAAAATGGGTTTTTCTCGGTTTCGTTTTATTGCTAATGAGTGGAGTGGTTGCAGCCCTTATGCTGGCGGGTTGAGTTGGATTATTTTTCAAAAAAAAGCATCCCTCGGAATTCCGAAGGATGCCAGTTTTATTAAAATATGATTATCTTTACTTAATCACCTTCATGTTCCCACGCATGATGATGTGGTGCCCAGGAAAAGTGCAAACATATGGATAATCGCCTGATTTGGATGGTGCATTAAATTCAATCTCCTGCTCGGCACCATGGTCGATTAGTTTACTTGCCCAAATGACATCCTCGCTCGCAGGAACGAACCCAACGGAGAACCCGGTTGCGCCCAGTTTCATGGCTTCCATTGCCACGGCATCTGCTTTGCCTGGATTAACCAGTACAATGTTGTGGGGCATGAAATCTGGATTGGTAAAGATTAGTTTAATCTTTTTGCCTGCTTTCACTGTCAGTTTGGGAGTGTCGTACTTCATTTTCTCCACAACTGTTGCAATCCGGATGGTGGTTAATTGATCCGTATCCGAAATAATACCCGATTTTTGAGTAACTTCGATTTCTTCTTCTTCCTCCTCCAGAAATCCTTTGGCCGGATCTGCATTGTACCAGTGGTGCTGTATTGTAAGGGCAGCCATGCGTGCATGTGGGTGGGGGGATTTGAGCATATCATTAAGAAGTCTTCCATTTCTGCGGTTATGCTGTTGGTGAACCCATAGTGCTTCCATAAGATGATGGGCATCCTCTTTTTTCTTCGGGTTGAATTGCTTCATCCATTCTTGGGTGGCTTGAATTACTTCGTTTGTGTCGCGTTCACTTAATTCCACCCGGGTGCGATGACGAACTCCGTCAACGGGGTGTTTGAGATTTTCGAGAAGCTTTTCAATGGGTTGCCCATCAATCTTGACTGCTTTTTGAGTTGGTTTTTTGGT
>CAWVXY010000064.1:0-16050 GCA_963934295.1 uncultured Opitutia bacterium | reverse complement strand
CAATTAATTGATGAGGATCCTTGTGCATAATTTGCCTATCCTTAAAAGTCCCAGGCTCCGATTCATCAGCATTGCAAATTAAATAAATGGGCTTACCCGATTTTCGGTCTAAAAACTTCCATTTCATCCCCGCAGGGAAACCTGCTCCTCCCCTACCTCGTACTCCGGATTTTAAAACTTCTTCCCCGATTTCTTCAGGTTTCATTTTAAAAGCCTTTTTCAACATCGCGTAACCGTCATTCTTTAAATAACATTCCAACTTATTTGAGTAGCCGGGATTATCAGCATTTTTTAGAATGATCCGTCTTTCCTTAGGCGTCTTTTTTTTGATCATTTCTTCTTGGTTGTTTTGGATGAAGGAGATTTGGTAACTAAGTTATTTTCATAACTAATAAACTCTTTGGAGGTATTTAATTTTTCCTTCACCAATAAATCGGCAAACTTCTCGGCATTTTTACCTTCAATATTTTCAAAAGTTTCTTCACCGACCATGACTACGGGTCCTTCTCCACAATCTGCAAGACATTCCATAAATTCAATTGAGAATTCACCATCTTCCCGAACATGTCCTTCTTTTACACCCAGTTTTTCTTCCAAAACTTTACAGGTACCATAAGACCCGCGAAGGGCACAGGGTAGAGTCCGACAAACTCGAACATGTTTTTTTCCCCAAGGGGTTTCACGGAGCATCGGGTAAAAGGTGATTAATTCTTTAATATTAATCGGTTCAACTTCCAACTTTTCTGCAATCCAAGAACAAGCATCATCGGAAATTGCACCCAATTCATCCTGCACTAAATGAATAACCATTAAAGCTGCACTACGCTTTTCAGGATACTTGGGAATTAAATCCTCAATTTTAGAAAGTGTTTCTTCTGAAAGTTCCATAAAATTGACTAGCGATCACACTCGCCCATAACAAAATCAAGACTACCTAAAATGACCGTTATATCGGAAAGAAAATGCCCGGGGGCAAGTTTTTCTAAAATACTTAAATTACAAAAACTGGGAGCTCTTATTTTCATACGGTACGGAACTCCCCCACCCTTAGAAACAACATAAAAACCTAGAGCTCCTTTGGGATTTTCTGCTTCAAAATAAACTTCTCCCGCTGGAATTTGTGGACCCTCGGTAACGATCATAAAATTCTGGATTAATTCCTCCATGCTATTCATAATTTTTTCCTTGGGTGGGGCAAAAATTTTCTTGGCATCTTCAGCATACCATGCACCCGGAGGAAAATCCTTGATGACCTGTTTAATAATCCGAATACTTTGCAGAACCTCTTCAATACGAACAAGGTATCTATCATAGCAATCTCCCTTCGTACCAATAGGTACATCAAAATCATATTGTTCGTAACCAGAGTAAGGCTTATCTTTGCGTAAATCCAAATCAACTCCTGCGGCCCTAAGGTTAGGTCCGGTTAAACCATATGCCAAGGCATCCTCCTTCGATATTTCGCCGATACCTTCCGTACGATCAAGAAAGATACGATTCCGGGTAAGCAGTTTCTCCACCTCACTGATAGCCTTGGGTAATTGATCTACAAATTTCTCCACCTTATCCAACCAACCATCGGGAATATCACGGGCAACTCCACCAATTCGTGTGTAACTTGTGGTAAAACGAGCACCGGTTAATTCTTCAAAAAGAGTATACAATTTTTCACGTTCTGTAAAAGTGTACATAAAGGGAGTCCAAGCTCCCGCATCCATACCGAATACACCCATGCCCAAAAGATGACTGGAAATACGAGCCATCTCACAAACCAACACACGAATCGCCTGACAACGGGGCGGTACTTCTAAATTAGCTAATTTTTCCACCGTCAATGCATAAGCCACATTGTTCGAAAGCGGGGCAAGGTAATCAAGTCGATCCGTGTAAGGAACGAATTGATTGTAAGTCATATTTTCAGCAATTTTTTCATCTCCCCGGTGAAGGTAACCAAGCACGGGTTCGCACTTCTCAATCAAATCACCATTTAATTCCATGATCAAACGAAGCACACCGTGAGTAGTTGGATGAGAAGGTCCGACATTTAATGCCATTCTATCCCCATCTAACTTGGAGTTTGCCTCGGCACCACGAGATCCAATATCACCAATCGAAATTTCTTTAGTTGTTGTGCTCATAAAGGTTTTTCCTTTCGTTCAGTCCAACTCTCGTCTTTTGCCCGGGGTTCGGAATCGCTCATTGGTCCGGAATTCGAGGAAACAAACGGACCACCCATCATGGGAGCGGGTTCAACCGAAGCCTTAGTAACTTCAACAACATCTGCTGCCGGTAAAGGAGTATCTATACCAGCTAATGGAAATTCCTTGCGTAATGGATAGTATGGATATTCATCCCACATCAAAATACGTTTCAAATTTGGATGATCCGAAAAGTGGATTCCGAACATATCAAAAGTCTCACGCTCATGCCAATTAGCAGCCGGATAAATTTCAGAAACCGACGGCATGACCGGCTTATCATTGTCCAAACACAGGGAGTGGATGCGAACATAACCGCGATGAACTAATGAATATAAATGAATAACCGTGGAAAACCGACAATCTGCACCTTCTCCATGATCAATCGCAGTTAAATCAATCAGTATTTCAAAACCCTCATCGTCCCTCATCGACTTAGTGAAGGAAACTAGTTCTGAATCCGGACATTGAACGGTAAACCAATCGATGGACTCTCGTGGAGAGAGATAAGAATGCTTCTCCAGCAAACTCTTAGTAAAATCCTCGTCAATCATAGTATTAACCGGTGGCAACCGAATTAGTCTTTCGGAGATTACGAACGGATGATTCGTTTCCGATTTTGTCCTGCAATTTAATCATTGCATCCAATAACGCTTCTGGTCTTGGTGGACATCCACTTACATAAACATCAACCGGAACGATATTATCAACGCCTTGCATTACTGCATAGGAGCGATACATGCCACCCGTAGAGGCACAAGCCCCCATGGCAACAACCCATTTGGGATCTCCCATTTGGTCATAAATTCTTCGGACAACCTCGGCCATTTTATAAGTAACAGTACCCGCGACAATCATACAATCTGACTGCCTAGGAGAAAATCTCATCACTTCCATACCAAATCGAGAAATATCGTAACGGGATGCAGCTGATGCCATTAATTCAATCGCACAACAAGCTAATCCCATAGGCATTGGCCATACAGAATGCTTGCGGATCCAGTTTATAACTGCATCTGCTCGGGTGACGATTACATCACCTTCCACCTTACCATTGTACGCAACATCGTTAGCTGTCATATGCATTTCCTCTATATCTAACCAATCTTTTAAAACAAGCAAACCTCAAAAAACAAACCAGCCCAAAAAGCACAAATAAATTGGAATAATTCTTACATTTGAAATTTTTGATCGTTGACGAACTGAACACAACTTGCCATTAAATCTAAGCTGCATTTAAGTACACGGAGAGGTGACAGAGTGGCCGATCGTGCAGCATTGGAAATGCTGTGTACCGCAAGGTACCGCGGGTTCGAATCCCGCCCTCTCCGCCATTTATTTCTTTTTAGATTCCAAAGAAGAAAGCCATGGAAATTAATGTCGCTCAGTAAGAAATAATATAGAGCTTTATGCTTCCCGGATAAATACTTTCGCGTTATTAGAAAATGTGGCTTCTGCAAGATCGAGAAGTGCAGGTGCAGTAATGGGTTCAGCAGTTGGCGAAGCAGATGCCTGTCCATCAACTAAAATCCCTACCTTACCATAAAGATTGATCGATTCACCATCCGTAGGAGCAGTTACTTCCCCTGCATTTAACCATCGACGCAACCTCATTTGATCCCATGCATTATATGGGGATTTGGCACCTATCAAATTTTCAGCAAAGCGCATTGCTGCGGTCTTCCATAAACTTCCTGATAATTCGGGAGATTCAGCCATAATTGCCTGCATCGATTCCGTGGTAAGCCAAAGGGCGGTAACCGAGGAATCAGAAACCACATTTGCGGTTCTGGGAACTCCGGCGAGTACGGCCATTTCTCCAATCACCGCTCCGCGACCCATAATGTCGACCACAATATCTCCAATGGAAACCTTCACACTTCCCCTTGTAATTACAATCATTCCATCTCCTTCTCCACCTTGCTTCATAATGGTGTCACCGGAGTTGTAGACCTTGGATTCCGAAGCACTTACAATTTTGGAAATTAATGTATCAGGCATCCCCTTCAACCAATTTACTTCTCTTAATACTTCTTCGGGTTCGGGAAGGCGAAGATCCAAAGAACTTTCCATTACCTCTTTCATCCGTTCTTCAACCGCAATAATTAATCTCGCTGCTTCATCAGCTTCAAGCATCCCATCAGACTTTAATTTCTTAATGGTATTTCGTTCATGGTTAAGCACAGAACGAATGGCATCCTTTGTTTCAATCCCAACTGTAGCTTCAGGATAATTTTCATGCATATTACGAATAAATTTGAGACCACTTAATCGGTTTTGACGGATTTCGTCTTTTAACATACGGGTGGTTTTATCAAGCTTTTCAACATCTCCGCTTTCATCAAGTTCCTTTGCCAAACTATCCACCATTTTTGCCATATCCTGCTGGGCAACCACAAAACCTTTTGCCGCATCATAACTGACTGTAATTCGATCGGTAAAATGATTTTTTAAAAAGGGTAAATCTTTAAAAGCCTCGGTTAATTTACTCACACCGCAAACCTTCTCTAGGTATCCTCGATCGGTCATCGGTACTTTACCCTGTAAATCTAAAAATTCACTAAGATTATTATCCAATTGGGCGACCGCCTGAGCACTCAATAAACCGGCTCGAAATTGTCCCCAGTAGCTACTTCTTTCCCTCTCCAATAGACGTCTTCTAGTTTCAGCAATCGTGTCCATATCTGCCAATTCATCAGCCGTTAATGGATAGGCCACAGGATCGGGTAAATACTTACGGACTTCTCCCCAATTCGCACCACTAAGGAATCGATCATCTTTAAGAAGGTCCATTTCCTGTTCACAACCATTTGCCACATTTCCAGAAGCATTGGAAAACATCAACTTCTTCACCGCAGGTAACTTGGTAAGTCCAAGATAATTAACCAACGGTCCAACCGTGGTCGCATTCACCAATAAAGTCAAAAGTACGATACCCGAAATGAGAAAAAGGAACTGATCTCGCACCCGGGATGAAATCCCGACCAAGGAGGCCTGCGCGATCGCACCGGTACCCTCTCCCAAGACCAAAACTACTTTTTCTCCACTGGATAAGCCTTCTCTTATTTTAGCAACATCCTGGGTTGTCTCTTTGCCCAAAGTTTTATTCGCAGTATCCGCAGTCTGAGCAATTCCAATTACCTTACCATCCTGGACGATGGCTTCAGCATGGGCCAAAGAGGAGGCTTGATGCCAGTTTAAATCACCACTTTTTTCAAGCTTAGATGCTTGTGCCTTATCCAAAATAAATACAGAAGTCGTGGACTCTTCATATCCAGAACCACCATTTTCAACCGTAAATTCATAGCGGAAATGCTCCGTGTAAACTACGAGAGCCAAAGCCAAACCTATTGCACCACGCAATGCACCCCACCAAACCACGACTGCATCTTTGCCAGGAAGTCCATAACCCGCTTTTTTCATAATCGGATAAAAAGCACCCATATTAATCGCACGAACGATATGAATTCCAACATAAACCAAACCAAGTATTAGAAAGTCCATACCTGTAGGATTCGCATTTTGGGCAATAACTACACCAACCACGATAAAAATGATAACATTGGCCACAAAAGCAATCAGTTCCCAAAACTCATGCATAAAATGCTCCACTTCCGGACTTATTCGAGTCCTTCCAATTCCTGCCATTACAATACCTAGTGCAACCAATCCTAAAACACCGGAAACATGGAAAAAATGTTCGCATATAAAAAAGACCGCATAAGAAGTTACAAGAACGACGGTGATCTCGATCATGGGATCATTAAATACTTTGCGGACCCATAAAATTGCAATTAATCCCAAGAAGACTCCAATTAATCCCCCCGCAGCTCCAATTTTACCAAAACCAACAGCAGTATTACCTAAAAAACCCATCGTATCAAAGGAACCAGTTTCCGTCACCATTATCTGTGAACCCGTTACCACCCCAATTAAGAGAACAAAAGCAACAATTGCCGTTCCATCATTTAATAAAGATTCCCCCTCAATTAAAGTTCCCAACTTTTTACTTGCACCTAATTCTTTAAGCAAAGCTACCACGGCCACCGGATCGGTGGCACTCACCACCGCCCCAAAGAGCATTGATGCCAACCATATGAAGGCCCCGGCCTCCGTATTCCATTCTGAGAGTACCCCTCCAGCATCTCCAAAGATTTGTATAAGTCCCCAAAAAGCGACCCCAGTCATTACCGTGGCGGTTACAATTCCTGGTCCGGCTAGACAGAATGCACTAACGAAAGATTTCTTAAAAGTATGAACATCTAATGCAAAACCAGCTTCGAAAATAAGAATGGGCAAAAAGACATACAGAATTAAATGACCGTCCAGATTCCCTCCCCAAGTAATTGCGCCACTCAAAGTATCAACAAATTTATCCCACATTCCTTCGGTGTGAGATGCATGTTCACCCTCATGTCCGTGCCCACCATGAGGCCCATATGCACGATTAAGTGCACCCATGGCTAACCCGATTATCAAAAGTAAAACGGTAAAGGGAAGTGGGATGCGTTGAAGAAAATGTCTTGTTGCGGCACCAATCACCAAAGCAACAATAAGAAAAAATAAACCATAAAGGTATTCATGACCTCCTGAGGAAGCTATTATTAACGGTGTAAAAGTATTCATATTTTAATAAGTAAAAAATCTTGGTTAGTTTTTAAAACGAAGCAAAGTTCCCGGTAGCGGTCTGGATTCGGTCGTCGATGAATTTTCGGGCTTTTCAGATAAAGAATTAGATCGGGTTGGAGTTCGTCCTAGGAGTTCTTCCAATGGATCAGTTGCCGGTATTTTGTAGGATGAACGATTTTTGCTTGGGTAAGTGTTATCCAGGCTCTCCTCAATAATGTTTTGCTCTTTCGATTCATTTTCAGTGTGTGTAACAATTTCAAAGGTATCCGTTTCTTTGGCATCCCCGACTTCTGCACGATATGTCTTTCCAATCGATTCCTGTTGAGCTCGGACCACGGAAGAAAGAGAACCTTGAAAACTCGCTCCGTTTTGAAAACCGGAAAGTAAGAATGATGTCTCAACAACTTTTTCCAAATTCACATTGATTTTATCACCGAGTCCGGAATTACCAGGCTTCACAAAAACCAACTCACCCGCAAGTAAATCCTCCTCCGATGAGTCTTCTCCAACGCCAACAATCATCCTTCCAAGAACTCCGACAACTTTGAGTCCCCCATTGGTCTCGACTTCTAGCATACAGGTTCCAATCCCGGAAAGACGAATTGATGCCTCCGGGCTTCTAAAAATAATCCGGTTTCCGATCTTTCTGGATTGGATCATAATCGAGCCCTCGTGTAATTGAAGAGCTTCTGCTGAGAGTGTAAACCGGGTATCCGCGCCATATCGAAAGAGATATCCAGCAGACATGGTTTCAATCCCACTGCGTGCACGTACAGTAACCCGGGAATCAACGGGAAGAAAACTTGCCTTACGAACGGGTTGAGTTGTGCCATCATCCAAATTGATAAAAGCTCCTTCTCCAATTTGGTTCATAATTAAATGCATACCCTGACCATAGATTGTGGACAAAAGAGAAAAGAAAAAAAGAAAAATACAGAAATACCTTCGCATATGCATAGATCAAAAAGAAGGATATCCTTTAGGTCAAACCTTCAAAATTGATAATTTCCAGTAATGGCAACTCCAACATCGATCGTTTTAGATTTTGATGATGAAAGTAACAAGCTTTCACCTATAGCATTAGTAGACATGTTAGTGTAATTCGCAAAAGCTTGAAAACCAAGCCATGGTTTCCATTGGTAAATTCCGGTTACTCCTAAATTAACCAGATAATCCGTTCTTCCATCGTGGGTATTTTTCAGGTAAGCCGAACGCGTAACCCCAATGCTGGGCATTAACATCCATTGATTATTTCCTCCCAAAAGCTTGATATAGGTAAGGTTAAGAGAATATTGCAAATTATCTCCATCGTCTGCAAATACTCCTGGAGCCTCAAAAGATACAACTTTATCAGTTTTATTATACTTCAAGGTAACATCATACAGTAAAATAGACTTCTCGTTGAACACCGTGGCTTTTTGTAAATTAACCGAGGGAGCAACCGCATCAAACATCCGATCTCCGCTCGATTGACTGTTTAAAAGATTATATTCAATCGCCGGTGTAAGCGTCCAGTCATTAGGGAAAGCAAATGCAAAGCTTCCTTTGGCCAAAGTGAAACGATAATCCAAAAGATCACTCACAGTATCCTCTCCGTAATTGGCCCACTGCATCATTACATCCAAACGCGGAATCATTGTTATATATTCCCCCACCTGCAGACTCGACCGGGTCACTGCTCCCCCAATATTACTCTCCAAAACGCCCGATTTCATCTCTCCTGCATTCACCCGCAATACATTGGAAGTTTGATAAGCCCGCAAACCCGCACTGACCGAAAGGTCCAAAGTAGAAACTTCTTTTGAATTCCTAACGGGCACCGAATCAGGTTTTTCCTCGGGTTCTTGCTTAGGAAACCATCCAGGATGAATAGTAAGATCCGATTTTGGGGTAACCAATTCAGTCTCCTTTCCTTCCCTGTCTCCGAGTCCTATTGATTTTTGGATAACCACGCCATCAGATTGTGAAATTTTCCCGACCTTCACAGGCACTCCGACTTCAATAATTTCCTGCAACCCAAGATTGGAATGAAAATTCGCATATCCGGGACGACTGGGCTGTCCCTTTAACGAATTAATCGCCTGCCCATATCCAATGGAATGCAACCATACAACGCCCAAAAAGAGGGATATAAAAAAAGATGAACTTTTCATGAGATCAGAATACTAGGATTATATTCAGGGAAGTGCAACCTTACCTATTGAAATATTTGCCCCGTATTGATCGAATGCCGATCGGTTGTTTAGAGCATTCCCACCCGACGATACATTCTTAATAAAATTCACCCTTCCAATCTGCTCGGCGTTAGGAATGGAAGTTCCAAAATTTGGATACTTTCCATCAATCGCACCTTTTAAACTATTTAAACGAACCATGGAGGAAGCAGGAGTAAAAAAAGAAAAGAAGTAAACAAACGGATAGGGATAATTGAAATTTCATACGCCCTTATCCAAATCAATAATATCTCGAATCGACAACCCGGTTTTTCATTCCAACAAGAAAACGGGTTTGTTTTGCCAATCCTGAGGATTGGTTTTTACTGACCTCTAAATGAGGATGCAGGCAAACAGGATTATTCTTTTCATCAGTACCCTTCTCCTTTCTATTTCAGTAATTCACGGGGCGGATGATGAGTTTACCATCATTACCAATGATGTGGGATCCCGGATTGATCTGACTGCCCGAACCACGGTGGATTCGGAATACAGTGTGGTGATTACTTTTAATTCCTTACAAAACCTTTCCCCTTCGACCCAACAGACGCTCTTTAATGTAAAAGGAAGAGGAGATACTTATTTAATGTCGCTGAACTATATTGATAGCACGATTGGATTTGGCTATGATTGGAGTTATATATGGAATTTCGGATTTTCCGGAGAGAATCATAATGATGATTATGTATATCGGCTCCCCTACTCCTCTGATTCCTCTTATTCAGTTGGACAGGGATACTTTGGTAGTTTTAGCCATGAAGGAACCTATGCGATTGACTGGACCCTCCCCATCGGCACCCCAATCTATGCTGCCCGTGAGGGCCGAGTCCTTCATTTAAAGGAGGATTCCAATGTGGCAGGATTGACTAAAGAATACACCTCACTGGCAAATTTTGTTCTGATTGGACATGATGATGGAAGCCAGGCAAATTATGCACACCTCCAACAAAACGGGGCATTGGTAGAAGTGGGTGACTGGGTAAGTCTGGGCCAGGTGATCGGTCTCTCGGGAAATACGGGATTTTCCACCGGTCCCCATCTTCACTTTATTGTCAGACAGCAAAAATCTCCGGATAATACAACTTCGATCCCAACTCAGTTTAGTGATAGGGACGGAAATATTCTCAGTTTGGAGGAAGATGATCAATATTTTGGAAGTGGAGACTACCAAGATCCCAGTCTGGCCCCTGCCCTGCGAATCGGGACGCAAATTGACGGGAAGACCAAATGGCGAACCGGTTCGTGGCTCGGTACGATCTATGACCCGGCGAAGTCGTGGATTTTCCACCTCGGACTGGGATGGGTATATCCGGTCGAATTATCGGACCAGTCCGTCTGGTTATACCATGACAACCTAAAGTGGATATGGACCAAGGAGAGTGCCTATCCATGGCTCTATTTCCATACCGACGAAGTATGGCGGTATTATCTAAGCGAAAAGGGATTCTACGACGAAAAGCAAAAGGAATGGATTGAACTGACTCCGTAAAAATAATCTACGGACTGGGCAATTTTCCAATTGTGAATTTTCTCTTAAATGATCCAATTTTGGATTGATGCAAAATCGAAAGATCAATCAATCCATCCATGCAGTCTATTTTTTAAATAGCAATTTTCACTCCACGACGTAGATAGGCAGGTACATCCAAATCTTCGCCCGCATAGAGATTTCTGGAAGGTAAATCGCCAAAGATACCTCTTTGGTTTTCAGCTTCCATAAAATCAAAAGTATTTTGATCCAAATCATCCTTTTTTCGTCTTTTAGAATCACTTGAAACTTTCTGAACGGGTGCCATTTTTTTCTGCTTTTTTAATTTGGAAGGATGGGCAACTTTACTCTTGGGAACAGCGGCAATGACTTCCTTGGCCGTGGGAGCAACATCGGCAGTCGGTAAACCTGCCTCCAAATCGGTTGCGCCCAGAACTGTAATTTGTACACGATCTCCCATATTCTCATCCACATGAGCTCCAAAAACAATATGTTCACCAGCTTTAAATTCTTCTCTTATTTCAGTGGAGACTTGTTGTAGGGCAGCCATACCCATACCAGTACCTCCAGTAATCAGGATTAAAAGTGCATCGGCGGCTTTAGAAACATCGGGTAAGTGTAACATCGGGCAAAGCATGAGTTCACGGACTGCCTGTCTGATACCATCCTCCCCTTCCCCTTCTCCGTATCCAAAAAGTGTTCTGCCCGAGCGGCGATTAAACGCTTTTCTTAAATGAACAAAATCAACATCTATCATTCCCCTACGGAATACAAGGGAACAGATTGCAGATATTCCCTGACTGACATTTCGACCGGCTTCGGCAAAACATTCTAGGGCGGTTGCATCCGCACCTCCCATTTGTAAAAGAGAATCATTGGGCAAGGGAACCACAGCATTGGCAAATTTTCGTAAATCCGCGAGGCATTCCTCGGCCATGGAATGCCGACTTTTTTCCCAACTAAAAGGCAAAGGCGCAAATGCAAATACCAGGGCTCCCGCCTCACGGGCAAGCCGGGCAATAACCGGGGCCGCTCCTCCTCCTGTTCCTCCACCCAGACCGGCGAGTAAAAAGACCAGATCTACACCTTCCAGTTTTTTTCGAATAACATCCTTTTCCTCTTCAATTGCTTTTCTTGCTAAAGTATGTTCCCCACCGGTTCCCATTCCACGGGTATGACGACGTCCAAAAGAAAGTTTTTCACTGGCTATGGAATCGCTCAGGGCTCGAGAATCCACATCAATTGCTAAATGTTCAACGCTTTGAAAATTATCAAACCGTAAACCGTCCACTAAAGAAAGTCCGGCACCTCCGATACCAATAATTTTGGCCCTGATTCCAGGAATCTCATTTTCGGGTGAAAAGTTGGTCTCTTTAGGAAAAAGGTTTTCTTGGTTCATGGTAATATTCTTTGCAATTAAGTGATTAAATAAAATTTAAATTAAGATGGTGAACCCAGTCCCACCATTTTACGAAACTTATGGATAAATCCGGCTTCGGGTTCTTCTTTTTTACGTCCGGGTAATCCATTATCTTCCAATCCATAGTGCAAAAGTCCAAGAACGGTTGCGTTTTCTGGCTGTGCTAATTCCGAAGCAATACCAGATGGAAAACTAGCCCGCCGAGTAGAAAATCCTAATATCTTTCCGGCAATTTGTTCAACTCCTGGAAGGAGTGAACCTCCACCGGTTAGTAAAATCCCCCCCTTCAATTCATCCGGATCCAATAATCCTTCAAGTTCCTTACTAATAATTTCAAAGAGTTCAACAATGCGAACATGGATCACATCAGTTATAGCCTTTCTCGGAATAGCACGGTCTCCAATGGTTTTATTTCCTATAATCCAAACATCCTCTCCTTCGTCCATGGGATCTGGAATGGCTTTACCGTGTTCAATTTTTAATTTCTCCGCATAAGGTTCAAGGACCCGTAGTCCCATACTTAGATCTCCCGTAACATGATCGCCCCCAACTGGAACCACTCCGGTGGATACCACAAAGCCCTGTCGATAAAGAGCGTAATCTGTCACACCGGCCCCCATATCAATAACCAAGGTACCGGCTCGTCTTAAATCCGGTCCTGCCATCATGGTGGAGGAGGCAATCGAAGATAATATTAAATCTTTTACTTCGAGGCTGTAATTACTAATTACATGTAATGCCTGTTTGATTGCCTGGTCATCCCCATCGATAGACCAATATCCCAGATCCACTTTTGATCCGATCATACCGACAGGATCCTGAACAGGCCGGCCATCAAGTAATATGGGAGTACGTACATGATGTACATAGGTACGCCCCTGATCAGGCTGTTTTCGCTTTGCCTCCTGAGCTGCCCGTTGCAAATCAGTAACATCAACCCGGCTATCCGAAGAGGCGACTGATGCTGCACCTCGTAACATATGCCCTTTTAAATGAGATCCAGTCTGGGCAAGATATACTTCATCCACAGTGGTGCCAGACATTTTTTCAGCATCTTCCAAAGCGGAGTGAACTGCGGCTGCCGCTTTTCTAAAATCTACAATTTCCCCTTTCCTCATTCCCTCGTTTGGACGGGATGCCATTCCAACCACATTTAAACTACCATTCTCAGTAACTTCTCCAATCAAGGCTTTTGCCTGGGAAGTACCAATTTCTACAGCTCCAATAATTTTGCTCATTTTATAATATGGTTATACTGGTTGATCAGGATGGAGTAAGCTTGGCAAAGACGGATTGTTCATGAGATAAATCAATAGAATCAACCACCCTCGTTCGTTGAAAATCAGGTTCATGCAACAGATATTTCAACCTGCGTAATTGAGCTTCAAAATTCCGGGGAGAAAACCGGAGACTACGAACTTTGCCAGATTTAATATGAATATGTGCACCCGCATCATCATCGTAGGGTCTTTGGTAGGATACAATTTGCCAATTTTGATAGAAACCGGGATATTCACTACGGGCAAGTTCGAGCAAGGGTGCAACAGCAGGAATACCTTCCAATTTTTGATACCCTTCCCCAAAGGTATTCCTCTTTAATAAGTGTGGTTTAATATCAAGAAAGGGAAGATGGGAAATACTCGCACTGCTGTAACAAGTGCCAAGATATAATGAACCATCATTGGAAACCAGCCATGTTTGTTCCCCTTTGCTTTTGGACCGTAAGCAAATACGAAGTACAGGTTTTCTTTCGCGAAGTTCAATTTTAAGGGTTGCTGGAAACTTTCTGCTTACCCGTGCAAAAGAAATTTGTGGTTCTTTTATCAATTCTGACTGAATTTTTTGAATATCCAATTCCATAAGCGATCTTCCCCGTAGCGGACCGAACCAATTGGCAAACCATCTTTTGTGCAAAACTCCATCTGTAGTAAATGATAGGGCAGAAACAGGGGCACCCGGACCAGTCAGATCAATAGGACCCAAATCATTTTGTGACCGATTTTGAAAAAACCAAAAAACTCCACCAACCCCAGCTAATATAGCAATAAGGATAAGAAATTTTCCTGCACCGAGTAGTCTTTTACGAAATGCCGCCTTGGAAGCTGGGCGCCTAGATGACTTGGGGGCCAGTGTTTTCCAACTGCCCGATGCACTGTCCTGATTTGTTTTCTTTTTCTTTGTCATTGATCTAAATTATGCGGTTATAAGTACACTCTGGCTAAATCGAGTTACCGCGGGTTGAAGGAGTTGCATGGCAAGTTTGTCAAAATCATAACCAGAACAGGATGCACTCTTGGGCAAAAGACTGGTTTCTGTAAGACCGGGAAGTGTGTTTACTTCCAAAAAATATGCATTTCCATCCTCGCAGATAATAAAATCGATCCGTGAAAAATCCCTACAACCACAAGCATGAAAAGCTTTTAAAGCCGATTCCTTGACTTCATTTTCAATATCGCAATCAAGGACAGCAGGAAACCGATATTCAGTTGAACCTGCAGTGTACTTTCTTTCAAAATCATAAACGCCTCCCTTGGGAATAACCTCAACAATTCCCAGAGAACAATCTCCTAGGATACCCACGGTCACTTCTCGTCCAAAAATTCTTTTTTCTATCATCCAATTTCCGGGAGAAAGCGATTTCAGGGCATTTTCAAGTTGGTCGGAACCCTGAATAACATAAAGTGCAACACTACTCCCCTGATCAACGGGTTTAATAATAAGATCCTGCCCCAATTGAGATAGGATCTCTTCCCCATTCACTTCCCTGGGGTCAGAAAATCCAAAATCTGGAGCAACCCGGACTCCGGCAGTTTCCACAACTTTCTTGGATTCAAATTTATCCATGCATAACCGACTGGCTGCAGGACCACTACCTGAATAAATAATTCCTCTGTCCTCGAGTAATTTTTGTAATCGTCCATCCTCGCCGAAGGTTCCATGTATCGCAGGGAATACAATGGTTTCTTCATTATTTATATCCATGGGAAGTTCTTCGGAAGACAAATCCACCAATCGAACGCAGTAAGTTTTTTCCAAAGTTTGTGCCAGGGCTTTTCCTGTGGTCAAAGAAACTTCACGTTCAGGACCAACCCCACCAGTAAGAACCATAACTTTTGGATTTTTCATAATTGATTCAGATTTAAGATAGGTATTCATTCCAGGATTTACCCATCAGGGTAACCTCAGGTTCCAGGATTAATCCATTGGATTCACGAATTCTTTCACGAACCCGGTTAATCAATGAAATCACATCAGCAGCAGTGGCACCCCCTTGATTAAGGATGAAGTTAGCATGCTGATCGGACACAACGGCTGCACCTTCACGTTCCCCTTTAAGTCCGCTTTGTTCAATCAACCAACCGGCAGAAACTTCCTCCGGGTTTCTAAAAATACATCCGGCACTGGCTTCCCTTGGTTGAGAAGCCCGTCTTTTTTTCGCGAGTTTATCAATAGCTTTTCGAATATCACGATGATCTGATTTTCCCTCCGATTTCAATTTTGCCCGTAGTGCGATACCATCAAAAGCTTCGCGGCAATATCGATATCCCACATTTAAATCAGTACCAGGGATTTCTTTAATTGAACCATCGGGAAGAAGGAAAGAAACCCATTCAACCAAATCAAAGGTTTCCCAACCCATCGCACCCGCATTCATACGTAAAGCACCCCCCAAAGTACCTGGAATTCCCTCCAGAAACTCAAATCCACTCAATCCATTGGTACATGCAAATGTACAAATCTCTTTGAGTTTTGCACCAGCTCCCACGATTAGGGAATTTTCAGAACGGCTTGAAATCTCTTTCCAAAAATTTCCACGTAAACGAATGACAAGCCCACCAAAACCGTCATCTGGAACAATTAGATTGGACCCCCGCCCCATCATGGCACGTTGAATATTAAATAAATTACAGGCTTCGACCAGAGTTCTTAAATCTTCAGAATTTGACGGTTCGCAATACCACCGAGCTACACCACCTACGCCAATCGTAGTTTTATTTGCGAGAGGCTCATTTCCTTTAAAAATTGTATTTATGGATAGTTTATCCCTTAGGTAATGGGAAAAGGCATCGAGTTTTTCTCCATTCGCACTTTCCCATGCTG
>CAWVXY010000063.1:0-16107 GCA_963934295.1 uncultured Opitutia bacterium | reverse complement strand
AAAGCCGTAACGAACCATGTTTTTTTCCGCATGCCCAAAACCGTTGGGTTCGCGGCAATCGGCTTCCACCCATTTTGGATCCTTGAGATCCAAGGCCTTAAATGGAGTGTCAAAAATATGGATGCCCATATCACCGAGGGTACCGCATCCAAAATCGAGAAGCTTACGCCACTGACCGGGATGATAAACCTTGCTTACATAATCATGCATCGGAGCCGTGCCTAACCATAGATTCCAGTCAAGGGTACCGGGTACTTCAGACTTTTCCTTAAAGGGTTCCCCGTCATATCCCCAGGTTTTGAATGACCAGACATAGACCTTACTGACTTTTCCAATCAGACCTTCCTGGATGTAATGACGGGCTAATCGATAAGCTTCTCTGGACTGGTTTTGGATCCCCATCTGCGTGGTCAGTCCTTTTTCGGCAGCAAATTCTGCCAATTGACGGGCCTCCTTAAGTTTGTGGGTCAGAGGTTTTTGCAAATAAATATGTTTTCCTCTTTCCATTGCATCCATAGTGGCCGGGTAGTGGGTATGGTCGGGCGTGGAAATAGAAACCGCATCAATCTTGTCGTCCAGTTTGGCAAGCATTTCGCGATAGTCCTGAAATGCGGTGGCACTTTTAAACTGTTTGGACCAGGTGTCCATTTTGCCGTGGGCGTAATCGACATCACAAAGTCCGATCACTTCCACATTACTATGCTTTGCAAGATACATGGTATCAATGCGGCCCTTTCCGCCTGTCCCGATATGGGCGGTACAGATCTTACTGTTGGGTGACTTGGCCCGTAAACCGGAAGGAAGAATAAAAAAACTGCCCACGGCAGCTGAGGATTTAATGAAGTCTCTGCGTGTATTATTTTTCATGATGAGTAAAAATTTAAGGGTCTTTAGTAATTATGAGTATCAATCTGTTTATGTTACAAACACATAATTTATTACGGGTAAATTTTTTGTAAGGGGTTCCGAGATTTAATTAAACTATTCTTTTTTAACATTTATAACATCCCCACCTTTGGGTTTTCCTTTGTTGTAACAAACCAAATCGAGAAATTCATTGAAGGCGGTGTAGGTTTCTACATCCCGGGTTTTGGGATTGAATAGAATGCGCTTGGCGGGAACATGTCCCATGGAATCAATGTAGACCATTTTACTCCAGACTTTATTCTTTGTTAGCATAGCCTGGATGGCATGGCCCATACTTGCCGGAGTTTTGGGGTGCTCTTTTTTACCACCAAACATTACAAAACCGGGAGGGTCGCCGGGGTTGACTAGGTTAATAATGTTTGGTGGAAGTCCGGGACTATTTCCGAACCAGCCCACAATATTGAGCTTCTTTGGTTTGTACTTGGCATAGGTGGGCCATTCCCACTTATCACTGTAGGCAATCCAGGCACTAATAAAACCACCCGCAGAGGCTCCAGTGGAAACGATCTTTTTTGGGTTTCCTCCATATTTTTTTGCATGCTCCTGGATATAGGCGACCGCCATAGCCGAATCGATCACACAGTCTTTTATGGATACCCCGGTTCCTATTTTTAGGAGTCGATAGTTGGGTGAGACCACGATGCAACCCTTGGACATGTAGAGTTTGATCATGTCCTCATTGCAATAGGCTTTATCACCGAACCTGAAACCGCCTCCATGAATAGTGAACACGATGGGGGCATTTTTATACTCGGTGTCCCAATAGACATCCAAGACATTACGTTCGTGTGGTCCGTAGGATATATTTTTCTGGGCTTTGAGTTCTGCAGATAAATGAATTGAAAAGAAAGAGGCAAAGACTAGGGCCGCAAGAATGATTGAAGGGAAAGTTTTAGGTTTCATGGGACTCTTTTTTTATTGGATGGGGGAATTATTTTTGTACGCTTGGCGGCAATGCATCAGTCCAGCCATTACCAAGTATTTTAATATGGTGGTTGAGGGTACTTTTTCTTTTGGGATCACCGGCAATATTGATGTTTTCATCGGGATCGGAGATCAGATCAAAAAGCATCTTTTCTCCGCTTTTATACTGAACATAATTGAACTTTGGAGTGATCGCACTGATGGCAGGACCATAGCGCGAGAAGGCGGCTTTTTTCCATAGGGTACGGGGCCGTTGTAACAGTATTTTAAAGCTGGTTCCCTCCAGTCCTTTGTTTTGAGGTGTGATCCCAGCAAGATCGAGCAGGGTTGGATAGATGTCAACGAACTCGACTAGACGGTCACATGTTTGATTTTTTCGGCCACCCGGAATGGACAGGATTAAGGGAGACCGCGAAGACAGATGCATGAGGTTGTGTTTTCCCCAGAAAGTGTGTTCCCCCAAATGCCAACCATGGTCTCCCCAAACGATAACTATGGTATTTTTTCTTAAACCTAAATTATCAAGTGTGCTGATTAATCTTCCAACCTGTGCATCGATATAACTTACACAAGCATAGTAACCGTGAAGACATGCCCGGTGCCATTGCTCTTGGTTATATTCCATTCCACGGTCGTGGTAGTTTAAAATTTCCTTTGATCCGGTAAGTACTTCAGGGGCATTTTGCGGCCGGGCCTGATTGTCGGCCAAAATGAGCGAAGCACGATCGTAGAGATCCCAGTATTTTTTGGGGGCATAAAAGGGTAGGTGAGGTTTCATGAATCCGCAGGCCATGAAAAAGGGTTTACCCTGCTTTGCCAGGCGTTTGAGATCCGCTATGGTTTTATCGGCAATCTGTCCGTCCGGGTAAGCGTTATCAGGTACATCCGGACTCTCAAGAACGGGGCCACGCTTGTTTTTAGCAAAGATCATCGACTTGGACTTGGGATCGAGAAAGTCGCTTCCTTTCATGTCCGGTTTCCATGGATTTTCGCTCCAACTGCGCTCAGCGGTGTCGTCCTTGTGATGGAAGATTTTACCATTGGACAGACAATGGTACCCTTTTTGTTTTAATTCCTGAGGCAATGTCAGTACTCCGGGGGCGTCCTTATCGGAAATGGTATTGTACTTTACAAAACGCTGCCATGTCGGACGAAGCCCGGTCATTAAACTGGCCCGGGAGGCACCGCATACGGCAACCTGGCAATAGGCCCGGTTAAATACGGTTCCGGTTGAGGCCAGTTTGTCAATGTGAGGGGAAAGAACTTCTTTTTTTCCATAGCATCCAAGTTCTGGGCGTAAATCGTCAATAGCGATGAAGAGAATATTTGGTTTGGTTTCAGCAGAAAGCAGTTCGATGAGGAAAAAGGCGGCGATAAAGAAAACTTTTTTCATACAATTTGAGTTACGGAAAATCCGAGTAGGTAAGGGGTTGTAGACCAATTTTTGTTTGATTCGAAAGTAGGTCAATCGTTATTGCTGAGGATACTTACAATTTCTTTACTGGCTCGGTTGAGGTCAGGCATTCCATCCTTCATCGAATAATGAATCCGTTTGGTTTCGGTCGCTCCGTTCATATGAACGCTGAGGAGACGAATTTGATGGTTCCCGTTGCCCAAGTCACCCACAGCCAAGTGGAACTCATTTGTAGGGCTGAGGACTGAAGTCCAGCTCGTCGCATCGTAGTTGTTATTGACCATGTATCCGCGTTGTCCCTTATTTTCCCGATCGTTGTAGGCGATCATGGCAATAGCGGGGATGCCCGTTTCGATCTTTCCGGTTATCTGTATTATACCATTGTTAAAAGATAAGCTGAGATCCTTATATTTTAAAGATGGAGAGCTTTTAGCTCGGCTGGATGTTCCGTTAAATAGAGGGTGCACAAGCAAACGAATAGCACTTGAATGGGTCAGGAAAGACCCTTTTTGTTTACTGTTCCATTCCCTGCGATAGGTGTAATTACCGGCCCCCATCAGTGCTGTTCCTCGGATAGATTCATTCTTGGTGGCCAGATTGTGTGGCAGGGAAAGTCCGTGTCCGAGTTCGTGAATGGTACCCCCGATATACACAGTATTGAACCGATTCAGGGTAAAGGGTTCGTAGTTTCTGTGTTCCTTGACCTGGAGTACAATCTTGTTTGGATCAGGTCTGAGTCCGTCAATGGATAACCATTCCATGTCAGCAGTGAAACAGATTCCCTTGTTATGATTCGCCCCCATACCATAATACGGGGAATAAATAGTAACTTTTTTACCATTGGTTTTAGAAAGACCGCAGACAATGAGAAGAGTTTCTTCTTCAGGATTAATTCCTTTTGCCCGCAGGGCTTTAAATACTTCTCCCCTAATTTTGCCTCCAGATTTATAAGTATAATTACCCTCGTTCTGTGTTCCTTGAATTTCGTGGAGTTTTAGAACTCCATTTTCTTTCTCAAGAGAGATCGTAACTTGATTGTATCCAAGTCGACCCATTTCAGTACGAAAGAAAGTTTGAATATCCGAAAGAATGCCATTCCATCTCTCTAGATGATTTTTCAGTGGTTTCCGATCTTTGGCATGAAAGTAAATCACCCGGAGGGGCTTATCGCGGAGATTCGAGGTTTTATTGTTCCACTTCTTTAATTGATTCGAGATGTATTTTGCCTGCTCTTGCTGGGAGGAAAAATTAGCCCAACCGAAAGTATCTGCATCTTCTGAGCCTAAGGAAAATTGGCTAAGGAGGCTTAAAGAGAAAAGACAGAAAAGTAAGTTTCTTATCATCCTTTCACTTTGAGTGAGCTTGGATATGGGATCGAGATTTTTTTAGCCTCCTATTAATTCTTTTCTGAAGAGGCTGTTCATAATCATTTCAAGATGATCGTAGGTTTAAGGTTGCCATTGTGATGGAAGATCATTTTGGAGAAAGGTTTTTATGAAGTTTCCATCCATATATTATATTTTTGCAAATTGTCTCTTGAGCTCGCTTGTCATACATGCAGAGGATCCTCCCAAAGGCTTTGAGAAAGTTGACCAGTCGATTACAATCAGCACGCTGGAAGCACAGATGAAATACGATGTGCAGAGCTTTAGTGTTAAGCCAAATTCCAAGGTGAAAGTAATTTTTAAGAATCCTGATTCGCTCCCTCACAATCTTATTTTTTGTACGCCCGGTAAGAAAAAAGGCGGAGATAAAGGGCAGGAGGTGATTGATGCGGTGCTTAAGCTAGGTGACAAGGGAGTGAAGATGGATTGGGAGCCGAAGGGGCATCCTAGAATTCTCGCCAGTTCAGGAATGGTTCAACCTGGCAAAGAGGTAACCTTTTATTTTAAAACCCCAAAGGTGGAGGGTGACTATCCCTATATCTGTACTTTTCCCGGGCATTATCAATTAATGAATGGCGTGATGGGTATAACCAAGAAAGCCAACCCGGTCACCAATCTTACTTATAAAATTTATCACGGAAAATGGAGTAAGATGCCAAATTTTTCTGAATTTAAAGCAGTCAAATCTGGAGCCCTGGCCACAGGCCTTTTTGATATTTCAATGCGTGAGATTAATAACAACTTTGCATTTATTTTTAATGGCCAAATTGAATGCTTAAAGGATGGAAAATATTCTTTCACCATTTCTTCGGATGACGGATCACAGCTCTTTATTAATGGCAAGATGATCGTCGATAACGATGGCGTTCATGGAATTAAGGCAAAGGCAGGTTCGGTTGAATTGAAAAAAGGAAAGCACGATATTGAAGTGAAATATTTCGAACTTGCCGGTGGGGAAGCACTTAGTGTCTCATGGACTGGGCCCGGCTTTAAAAATAAACCCCTTTCTAAAACTGCACCTAAGGCTGGACAGGTTGTTGAAGGTATGCTGATCGAACCTCTAAAAGGGGAAGCAACCATTTACCGGAACTTTATTGATGGTGCAGGGCCGCGAGCGATTGGAGTGGGGTACCATGAGGGAGTGAATCTTGCTTTTGATGCAAACAACATGAGACTGGCAATGATTTGGCATGGTGAATTTATCGACGGGGCCCGTCATTGGATCGGAAGAGGGCAAGGTTTTCAACCGCCAGCCGGGAATGATGTCATCCGATTGCCCGAGGGCTTAGCTATCGCTGAGCTAATGACAAAGGATTCCGCTTGGCCAGAGTCCGAATACCGCACCAAAGAATTAGAATTTGATGGCTATGTTTTGGACAAGATGCAAAGGCCCACATTTAAATACAGTCGGGATGAAATTTCTATTACGGACAAACCGGTTCCGGTTGGCAGTTCCTCCGAGGAAAAGCCGGGAGTAATCCGTCGAACGCTCAAATTTGTGGGTAAGGGGAATTCTACAAATCTTTATCTTCGACTTGCTCAGGGAAATTTTAAGAAAGACAAGGATACTTTTTCCAATAGTGAATTATCTCTTTCTCTTGAGGGAGGGGAAGTTTTTGCTGAAAAGGGTGAACTTCGGGTGCCGATTGAATTTAATGAAGGAAAGTCCGAATTAAAAATTACTTATTCCTGGGCTGAGTAATTGGGTTCAGCTAAACAAACTATACATTTTAAATATGAAAACTTTCATCACTCTCTTAACTTTCTTTTATGCAGTTACCCCTCAATTATTCGCAGACGATCATTCTAAAAGTTTACCGGTTGAGTCCGATTATTATCCCATTACCACGATTCCACTTCCTTCAGGGGAGGTCATAGAAGTAAGCGGCATCGAAATACTTCCCGGAAATAAAGTGGCGGTCGCATCCCGAAGAGGAGATATTTTTGTAGGGGAGGGCGTTTGGGAAGATGAACCTTCACCCACATGGACTTTATATGCGAGGGGACTTCATGAAACTCTAGGGCTTTCTTGGAGAGATGGTTGGCTTTATGCAACTCAGCGTCCGGAAGTAACCCGTATGAAAGATCGGGACGGTGATGGACGGGCAGATGTATTTGAAACCGTTGCAGATGACTGGGGGATTAATGGAAACTACCATGAATACGCGTTCGGTACCCGGCACGATAAAAACGGAGATATTTGGGTGATTTTATGTCTTACGGGTTCAGGAGGAGCGGATGATAAGAGTCCATTTCGTGGCTGGTGCATGCGTGTGACGGAAGAAGGTGAATGCATTCCAACCGGATATGGAATTCGTTCACCTGGAGGGATCGGGTTTAATCATTTGGGCGATGTTTTTTATTGTGACAACCAAGGTTTATGGAACGGTTCGAGCTCTTTGAAGCATTTAAAGCCAGGTGGGTTTCAGGGAAACCCTACGGGCAACAAATACTTTGCATTGACTGATGCTTTAGGTCCCCAACCACCAGAACCAGAATCCGGTAGCCGGATTGAAATTGAAAGAAAGAGAGTTCCTGATCTTATCCCTCCACCGGTTGTTCTTCCTCACGGAAAGGTGGGGAATTCACCGGCTGGGATTGAATGCGATGAGACTAATGGGAAATTCGGTCCGTTCAAAAATCAGTTATTTGTTTCCGAGCAAACTCATTCTAAAGTGCATCGTGTATTTTTGGAAAAAGTAAATGGGTTTTATCAGGGTGCGGTGTTTCCGTTTCTCGAAGGTTTTGGATCCGGTAATATCGTGGCGAGGTTCGCCAAGGATGGCAGTATGTTTACGGGTGGAACCAATCGTGGATGGGGTTCAAGAGGAAAAAGCCCTTTCTCCTTTCAACGGGTAAACTGGACAGGAAAGGTTCCATTCGAGGTTCACGAGATGCGGGTGAAGCCTGATGGCTTTGAACTAACCTTTACGCAGGAAGCCGACATTAAAACATTGGCCGATATTTCTTCCTACACCATGGAGACTTACACATACATCTATCAAAAGGGATATGGGAGTCCAGAGGTTGACGGAACGGTTCCAGTGATTACGAAAGCTATTCCCAGAAAGAATGGTAAGCACGTTCATTTACAAGTTGATGGAATGGTAAAGGGGCATGTGCACGAATTAAAAATGCCTGGCATTCGCAGGAAAGATACTGAACAACCACTTCTTCATGAAGTTGCTTACTATACTCTTAACGAGATTCCTCAAAAGTAATCTGAATAATCCGTTTTAATTCAACTCCTTTTTTTCAGCGAGAGTAGATGTAAGTCCGAATCGATTTAGCTGGTAGCGGACTAGAGTGAGGTACCGGTTCACAATTCAATTTTCGATCTGTTTGAAAGGCCCTTTTGAAATCCATACCCTCCGGAAGGTTAAGGTCGACTGCCTGTACTGTATCAGATGGGTTGAGTGCAATCACCACGATTCTTGATTTGTCATAGGTTTGGTAAGCGCTTACTTCAAGGGGAGTCGGGGATTTTATTTCAATGCGCTTGGATCCCTTCCAGATAAAATTTGCGTACTGTTTAAAGAAGTAAAACTTTTTGGTTTTTTCGATGAACTTTTGGAAGCCCCCTGCTCCTCCTTTTTCCTCCACTAAGACCAGGCCTTCGTCCCGGTGTTTTTCCCGGGTGTTCGGTTCGGTTACACTGTCCGGTGCGAGGGAATAAACTAATCCCCACCATAAGAATGCATTGGCTTCGGCTTGGGCAAAAGTCATATGCATGTATTGAGCGGCGAGGATGGCTTTATCAAATTCCGTAGCCTGTTTGAACCATCCATAAGTGTGCCAGACATCATTATTCCATTGGGCACCTGTGGTTTCAGTCATCCAAAATTTCTTACGAGGGAAATTTTCCTTTCGAATTCTTCCGATTTGGCGACTGTTTTCCCGGAGGATTTCAAGACTGCCGTCACTGCCCTCCTGAAAGCTGTCGTACATATGATAGGCCACCAAGTCGACCTCCTTACTTCGTATGGTGGGTAGAAAGCGTTCGAGTTCGCTCCCTTTATAGCCAACAAAGGCAAGATCGGGTGCGGTGATGAGCACATCAAGCCCTGCCTTATCCAGCTTTGGTTTTAATATATTTTCTATAAAGTTTCTCAGCTTTATTGGATCCCATATACAAGTCTGGGTGCCGATGTGGGAATAATTGGTTTCATTCTGAACCCCCAAGTTGGTCACATTAATTCCCCAGTCTAAGTATTGTTGGACCCGGTGGACAATTTCTTCCGCCCACTTATCCTCCATTTCAGGTTTGAGAAAGTATTGTTCATCCTTTCCCTCTTCGGTTTTGATTTCATCAAGCCAGTCTTCAGTCTTGAGAAGGGTGGACGAACGGGGTTGCCAGAAAGTGAGCAGTACTTCGAGATCGGGATTTAGTTTCATAGCCCGTTGGAGAATTTCGCGGTTATGATCAATAATTCCTTTTTTTGAAACCTCTCCCTGAGCCCGAAGAATCGTAGTTTTCAATTCGCTGAATGCACATTTTAGGGCCTCATCATCGGCCCGGATACCCCAGAAAGCGATCGAGCCACCAAATCCGTCAATTGACTGTCTTAGGTTTTCAGGAGAAGGATCGATTTGGATAACTTGTTTTTGTGCCGGTTGTGGTTCGCTGGGTGGATTTGGTTTACATGACTGATTGATGCGAAGATCGAGCCTTTCCTGTGCATAGGCCAGATTATCGGCATAATTTGGATCGTCTATGCAATTGGTGACCTCACCAGGGTCTGCCTGCAGGTCAGTTAGAACTTTGGCAACAGTTTTGTTCTCTTGATTCCTCCACTCGGTGTAACGGTAGTTTTTTAAATGAATGCTGTGCCCAATATTCTTTAACGCCGGGTAGGAACTGTATGCGTCCAACCGATGACCGGATTCGGGATCGGAGAGTAGATTTTTAAAGCTTCTTCCCTGACAGTGTTGGGGAATGGAGATACCAGTCAGTTCGCAAAGGGTCGGGTACAAGTCAATCAATTCAACCAGACGGTTGGTTTTTTGCCCACCTTTTAGACGGGGATCCCTGACAATTAGTGGCACACGAGTGTCACACTCAAAGTTTGTATGTTTACACCAGCTCGAATGATCTCCCAGTTTCCATCCATGATCACCCCAGAGAACGACCACGGTATTTTCAGCATGTCCGTTTTTGTCCAGTGCATCAAGAATACGGCCGACACAGGCGTCAGCATAACTGGTGGCGGCCGCATAGCCGTGCAGTAAACGCCGGTTGGTTTCCTCCGGGAAATCCTTTGGACTTGCTCCCTCATAATCCGAATATCTTTGCATCTCCGCAGCCCGTGGATTGGCGGCGTAAATCGGATATCCCGGTGGAATGGCTTTATTGGATGGCATGGAGAAATCATTTCGTTGGTATAGATCCCAATACTTTTTAGGAGCGACGAAAGGGAGGTGAGGCTTGGTCAGGCCGACTGCGAGGAAAAAGGGTTGTCCTTTATTTTTACCAAGATCTTTTAAGAGCTCGACTGTTTTTGCGGTCGTTTTTCCGTCTGTGTAAGTGTCGTCATGCACATCGGCACTTTCGGTTAAAGGTCCTTTGGGCGGATTATGATTATGCCCTGGTTGGATTTCGGCCAGTGCTTTATTTAAGATATCGATATTTTCTTTTTTGGCGTAATGAGGAGCTCCTTTCACTGTTACCCATTGTGTCCAGTTTTTGGGATCAACTCCGGGGCCATTATTTCCGTGGTAAATTTTACCCAATCCGATGGTATTGAATCCCTGCTCGGTAAAATGCTGGTTAAGTGTTTTGAGGTCGGGATGTCGTTTTCTCCAACCATCCACATGAAAGGTTTGTTCCTCGGTCAGTGTGGGATAGAGTCCACCCATAATGGACAAGCGAGATGCTCCGCATACCGCTTGCTGACAATAGGCCCGTCGGAACAAAGTACCACTGGAAGCGAGGCGGTCCATGTGAGGTGTTTTTACTTTCGAACCATATGAGCCAAGCTCCGGTCTGAGATCGTCAATTGCAATAAAAAGAACATTAGGTGTGCTTGCGGATGGTTTTGGTTTTTCGGCATACAGTGGACCTTCGGATTGAACAACCCGAACCGGACCGGAGGAAACTCTCTCTGCTATGGTGGTAAGAGGAATGTCTTGGGACCGTTTAGCTGAGGAACCTCCAACACTTACTAAATATTTACCCGCTGGCAGAACGCGTTTCAGTGTGGAATCATGGAAATGAAGATCGTCCGCGTTCAAGTCGAGGCTGACCCGACGGGTTTCTCCGGGATCGAGAGAAACTCGGGAAAATGCTTTGAGTTCGATGGAAGGCCGGGCAATTTCATAGGATTCCCCCGCAACATATAACTGAACTATTTCGGTTCCCTTTCGTTTTCCGGAATTGGTCAAATCGAATTGGACCTGTATGGATTGGCCGGGCCGAATACTGGAGGCGGAGAGGGAGACTTTTTCATACTCGAATGAAGTGTAAGATAATCCGTGTCCAAATGGGTATTCCGCTCCCTTGGGTGCGTCTAAATAGTCGAAAACCAAAGCACTTCGATGTTGGCTGTAATGACAGGGGATTTGTGAAACAGACCTTGGCCAACTGAGGGTCAATTTTCCCGACGGGTTGGTCACACCAAAAATAATTTCGGCGGCAGCAGTTCCAGTTTCCTGTCCCGCGTAATGAGCCGCAAGGATCGCAGAAAATTGGTCACTGAGACCGCCAAGCGTAACCGGTTTGCTGTGATTCAGAAAAGCGATGACCGGTTTGCCAGTTTTAAGGACTGCTCGAGCCAGGGCTTTTTGGGCTTCAGTCAGATCAAGCGTGGAACGGTCTCCAACATGATTACCACCCCAAGCTTCCCGGTTGAGCAGAACACTTTCTCCGATGGCTAAAATGACAATATCTGCCTCCGCAGCTACTTGAGCCGCCTCAGAGATAAGTTGGCGGTTGTCCTCGACCGTTGCATACTCAACTTCGTTCACATAGCGCCAATTGGAATAGGAATCGCCGGTGTCGTTATGAGCGACTTTGCATCCCTCCGCAAAGAGAACTTTGGCCTGATCACCAACCAAGTTTTGGATTCCCTCAAAAATTGAAACGGTTTTGAGTGGGCGTCCTGAGTAATTTCCCAGTCTGCATACTTTGGCATTGGGTCCAATAACGGCAATTGTATGCCGGTCACTTTTCTTTAATGGAAGTAAACCCTGGTCGTTTCGGAGTAAAACGATTGATTGTCTGGCAGCTTCCCGGCTCAGTTCAAGTGCTTTCTTAGAGCGGGAATGAGAAAGAGCTTTTTCCCGATTCAGATTGAAGGGTGCCTCAAAAAGACCGAGGCGGAACTTTAAGGACAGGACTGCCCGAACCGCTTCGTCCACTTTGGAAAGATTGATTTTTCCCTGCTGAACAAGTTGTGGAAGGTGTTGGAATCCAAAGTTGTTGGGAAGTTCAAGTTGAAGGCCGGCATTGAGTGCCATTCGGGCGGCATCTGCATTCGAGTTTCCAATTCTTTGATATTGGCGGACCAAGTCGATTCCCTGATAGTCTCCGATAATGAGTCCTTTAAATCCGATCCGATTACGGAGAACATCAGTCAGAATCCATGGGTTTATATGGCAGGGCAGACCATCCACCTCGTTGAATGCAGCCATCACCGAAGCGGGACGGGCGGAATGAATCACATGTCGAAAAGGGGCGATTTCATGGTCCAGCAGGTAACGTGGGCCGTAGGGGTAGGGCGATCGATTTCGTCCTCCTTCGGTTCCGGCATAACCCACGAAATGCTTAAGAGTGGCGGCAACATGGTCGGAGTCGATTTCTCCGTTTGAGGAACCCTGTAGTCCGCAAACCATCGCTTCACCTAACCGGCCAACCAGAAACGGGTCTTCTCCCAGAGTTTCATCGACCCGACCCCATCGCAAGTCGCGGGCTACATCCACAATGGGGGAAAGAATGTGAGACACTCCGCGCGACCTTGCCTCGTGGGCTGCCTGATCATAAATCTTTTCAAGTAATCCGGGATTCCATGTGCAGGAGAGTCCGATTGGGGAGGGGAAGGAATTCGCTTCGAAACGCATGAAGCCATGGGCTGCTTCGTCGTGTTGAATCGCAGGTATACCCAACCGAGTCCCCTTTCTGAAATATTCCTGCACCGCAGCGTATTGTTTGATATCTTCCTCCACAGTCAGGTTGTGTAATGGTCCGAGTTGCCCGATGCCGTGCGGGCAGTGTTTTGCATAGAAAGCTGAATCGTATATCTTACCATCTTCCCTAAGTTTTTGTTCGTTCGGGTCCCACCAGCCGGTGAGTTGGGCTACTTTTTCCTGAATGGTCATTCTTTTGATCAGGTCCTCGACCCGACTTTCCACTGGGAGTGTGGGGTCTTTGTAGGAACCGGTTAGCAAGGTTCTTGGTTTTACTGCCGGAAACCCAATCAGGCCGAAAGGCTTGTCGGATGCATTGATAAATTGGCTTTCAGCCATTTTTTCCAACCACTTTGACTTAAGCAGAGGAGCCGTTTCAAGGCGGGTCTGGCCCCAACCGTCTCCTGTCCACATATCCTGAGATTCCCAATCCGCATTGATGTAGGACACGGCACGTACCACATCCTTGTTGTCTTCGATGTGTTTAAAAAACTTCGTAAACCAAGAGTCCCAGATTCCCTGATGATCGTCTTTGTCAAAGAAAATTCCGCGGGGAGTGGCCTCGGCAATAAAAATCGGTTTCTTTACCTTTCGTGCGAAATCAAGAGCAGCCTGTCCGTCCCTGTCTCCTCCCCACCAGGAATATCCTACCCAATCATAGTACTCGGTTCCCGGATCGAAATCGATAAACTGCTGGGGCTTTGCTCCACTCGAGGAAGCATACACGGTGGCAAAATTTGTGAGTTTAGCTTTTTGGAGGGCTTCCACAATTCTACGAAATGCCGCCTTGAAGTTTTGCGGATCATACGCATTCCAACTTCCATCAAATTCATAACCTATGCGGATAAGGAATGGATGATCCGAATGATCCCGTACGAAGTCAACCAGTTCATCAATGAGGTGGTCGTAAGAACCATCGGCAACTTTGTCTTCTGAATTTCCCTCCATTGAAATGGAAAGATGCATCACACATCGGTCGAGAACCGGTGAGTCGAGATAAGCTTTCTGATTCATCGGTCCCGCAGCCCATTCGGTTTCCTCATTCAGTCCATCCACCTTCCCTTTCGCATAGGTCCGATTAAATTTATTGGTCCAGCCTTCGGCAAAATAAACATAATGGGTAATCCCTGCGGGTACTCCGATATTATCGACATAGCCGTCCCGATATTTTGCGGTTCCGCCAACTGATTTGTTATCCTGCCCGGCGAAGACGAGAATTTTCCCGGGAGGCGGAGAAAAACGGGCTGAATAAGAGTCTGAAAATAGATCAGTCCACAGAGCTACGAGGGCAAGAAGGGTAATTAATTTTTTCATTGGTGATTAAGAGTCTGTTTTTTGATCGAGTTCTGCCCGAATTTCATCGCAACGCTTTTTATTGAGTTTGTAAAAAGAAACGATGGGAATCAGAAGGAAATGTCCGATAGCAGGAAAAAGAGTCAGGGAGAGAACGATTCCCTGAATCGCCTCGGGGCTTTGGGCTTCCGCTTTTCCATCATATCCATAATAGGCAAGGATCAGTCCGATAAGCCAGCCGCCCACGGCCACGCCTAATTTTAGAGCAAAGAGGGCACCTGAAAAAACCAGACCAGTTACCCGTCGGCCGGTTTTGAGTTCGCCATATTCGACCGTATCTGCAGCCATTGTAAAAAGAATGGGTGCCCCCATTTGGACAAAGAAATTCACCACTCCGAAAAGAATGAATATTACATACAGATTCGAGCTACTTACGAAATACAAAGCGATTGAGCCGACGACGATTATACTTTGAACCAGAATATATGCAGGTACTTTTCCCAGCTTTTTAGTCAGGCTGGAGGCAAAGCCTGCACCAATCATTTGGCAAAAAGTACCGGTGGTCAGAAAGGCCGCAATCAGTTCAGCGTCCCCTATGAACCATTTTACATAATAAACCTGTGAGGCTCCCCTTAATACAATCGGAACCAAGAGCACCAGGAAAAGAAGGGCCACCACCAGCCATTGGTCGTTTTTGAGTAAAGTTTTAAAGTCTACTGACAGAGAACCTTTTGTGGGAGCGACTTGTTTGACCCTTTCCTTGGTCAGAGCAAAGCAGCCGAAAAAGGCGAGGATGGCAAGTACACCAAAAACCGACATCGCATAAGGATATCCGTCCTGCTCGTTTCCGTTTCCAAAGTATTCGATTAAATCAGGTGCAAAATAAGAAATGAGAACGCCTGCCGAAGTGGCGATGAAGAAACGATATGAATTTGCAGAAACCCGCTCCTGTGAATCCGAAGTGATCACACCGCCCAATGCACAGTAAGGAATATTTACTACAGTGTAGAGAACCATTAGTGCCGCATAGGTGAGGTATGCATAAGCAAGTTTTCCATTTTCACTAAAATCTGGAGTAATAAATGTGAAAACGAAAACCACGGAAAATGGTATGGCAAACCAAAGAAGGTAAGGTCTGAATTTTCCCCATTTCGTATTGGTGTTATCAGCGACCATTCCCATGATCGGATCGGTCACAGTATCAAGTAGACGAACGGCAAGAAACATGGTGCCCATTGCCGCCGGAGCCAGTCCAAAAACATCCGTGTAGAAGGCGGGAAGTAAGATTAGAATGGTTTGAAATACAACATTGGAGCCGAAATCGCCCAAGCCATATCCTATTTTCTCAATTGGTTTAAGTTTTGTATCAGACATGTTTACCCGGGTTTTTGATTATTACATAATTCGAGAAATTCGAATGTGGCAGGAAGTTTTTTTCCGGTTAGATCCTGGCAGGCCAAAGCGACGAAAGTTCCAGTGAATCCCCAATGTTCCCCGTGGTCATCGGAAAGAATCGAAGCGTCTAAGACCGGTCCTATTTTAAGGAAATCTTGTCCGCAATGCGAATAGTAGAATTGAAGGCGTTTGTCATTGAAGGAGGCCCGCAAAAAAAGTTCATTATTCGAAACAGGTATGATTTCACCGCCGAGTGGGAAGTTTGATTTTCCGTCGTCGCAGGAATGAATCTGGAGGCACAGACCTTTTTCCTCGTCCATGGATAAATAGAGGTAGTGAAAAAGATAGGTATTATAGTACGCAGCCAACCCCGCCATCTGCTGAAAATTTTCTGGCTTAAAGGAGATCTTGGTGGTGGCAGTCAAATTTTGAGATGTTAGGCGCCTTGCCAACATGGCCTGTTCAAAATTAGATTCCAAAGACTCAGCTCCATGTAAAGTAAGGGAATTCGGTTCAGGCATTACCGAACTGGATGGACCTCGAGGAGTAGCGTAGTGAGGAGAGTCGAAAGGCAGTCGGTCCGCTAAGGCAGGCCACGGGTGAGGCTTTAGGTTGGGTGCGGGAACTTCCATTTTCGGTTGGTTTTCA
>CAWVXY010000062.1:0-16225 GCA_963934295.1 uncultured Opitutia bacterium | reverse complement strand
GAACTCGCATAGCTAACTGCTAGACCCGTGCTGGTGGTCGTTCCAGTTTTAACTGATTTCGAACCTGGACTAAATTCAAAGTCTCCTGAATCCTTGGTTATATTGGGTAGGGTAGTGGCATTATTTGCGGCCACAATGGTTTGATTCGCTTTACTCACGGTTACATTTTTATCCACCGTGGAGGCAGCGGAGTATTGACCATCTCCACTCTGTGAAGCAGAAACGGTCGCGGTACCTGCACCAATTATTTTGAGGAACGATCCATTCACATCAACCACATTGGAATCCGAGGTAATGTAGGTAATAGCCAAGCCGGAACTAGCGCTCGCGGTCATGTTTGTATCAGGAGTTCCGTAACTAAGGCTGGATAAAGATTGAGACCATGTAATTGTCTGCGCAGTCAATGTGTCGTCAATAATGGTTAAGTTTTGATTAACCGTGGGTGCGGCATCGTAAGTTGAATCACCACCCTGACTTGCGGTAATAGTGATAGTTCCACCGGCAACCAGTGTGACCACATTTCCGGATACACTTCCTAGAGATGCGTTGCTCGTTGCAAAAGAAACACCAAGATTTGAACTCGCAGTTGCACTTAATGAATAAGTTCCCGCACTTAAATTTTGGTTAGAAATCGACCCAAAGGTAATGGTTTGTGGTACCTTGGTAATAGTCAAGGTTTGATCTACTGTTGGGGCTGCGTTGTAACTACCATTTCCATCTTGCGATGCCCTAAAAGTTGCTACTCCCGTACTCTTAATCGTTACCGTTCCGTTTCCGTCCACGGTTGCAATATTCGGAGTCTGACTGGTAAAGCTGACAGGCAGACTGGAGCTTGCCGTTGCATTCAAATCGAAGTTCGCAGACAAAGCATTCTTATTTGGTATTGCTGCAAAGGTTATGTTTTGGTCCGAACGAGGAGTGGCTGTTACAATCCAATCCTGGTATGCATTTGCGGACAACCAGTTTGAATTACCAGCTTGTGTTGCTGTAATACGAACTTTACCCACAGCTAATGCCGTGGCAACATCACCGGAGAAGGAAACCACATTGGTGTCATTACTGTCATAGCTGAAAGTGCTCAGTCCCGAATCCGCAGTCACCGACAAGGTAACGGTCTGTCCAGTCTGACGGTCAGGCAGAGTTTGGAAGTTCAAATTCTGGGTTCCACCAAACGCGGGTTTCGCAACCTTGTAAGTGTGCGAGGTTGGGAAAGAGGTGTTCAGTCCCCATTTATGCCCAAGGTAACCCTCAAGTTTTTCACGAACGGAGGTGTTCATAGCAGCATTGTAGGCGACAATCTCTGCAATCTGGCCGGCAAAATTATTTCCAATCTTGGTAAACGCCGCAGGTGCATTCGGATCGGTTCCGGTAACACGTTCTTCTCCATTTATATAAACCGCATAATTCCCTGATGCCATCTGCCAGGTAACTACCGCAAAAGATTGGGAAGTGATTCCAGAATCAAGCATACTACTACCTGTTCTTTTTAGTCCAAACTTTCCAGCCGAGGTCGTACCTGCAATATTTCCTCCAAAAGGTTGCGTCTCTGCAGTTTGACTGGAAGCCTGTTTAATGACCGCAAAAATCGATCGGATTGTTGAGTCAGCACTAATGTCCGAAGATTGACCGGCGGTGTAAGAGAGCACTCCCTTACTATTCAATCCATTCAGCGTATAAGTCGGTCGGTTCGCACTCGTTCCCTGTGTTGCATGGTTGGTGCTAGCGGAACGATCTTTCCATGAACCTATAGTTGTTCCATTTGTAATAATGTCCGCACTTGAATGATCACTATCCACACTATTACCATCAAGCCAAAGTTTTAATCCGGGCAAGGAGTCGGCAAATAGGTTGTAGTAACCAACGGTGAAGGTTTGGTTAGCATCCGGCGCAGCATTGTACGCAGTATCACCAGCTTGTGAAGCGGTGATAGTTACCTGGCCGGCAGCTCGTACCTTAATTTTTTGACTTCCTGCTGTAGTTCCCTCCACAGAGGCAATCAAAGGTGCAGAACTTGTATAGGTTACAGGCAAAGAAGAACTTGCTGTCGCACCAGGATCAAAATCAAAATCGCCAATTGATTTGTCGGTAATCGGAGAGAAGGCGATATTCTGGCTCAGTTTACCAATATTCAGGGTAGTGGTCACATCTGGGGCAACCGCGTAGGTTCCGTTTCCGGCTTGCGAGGCGGTTAAGGTGAAACTACCCGCCGCTTTCAATTGCAGGCGGTTGAAATCACCGGTGCCGGATCCGTAAATCTGTCCCACCACTGTGGAATTCAGCTCCGCATTGTAGAGACGAACATCATCAAGCTGACCATTAAAATAAGCCGATCCATCCGTTCCGATCTTCAGGTCGTTGGCTGCATTCGTGTTTACTGCCGTACTTCCGCTACCCGATGAGGCCGAACCATTAATGTAAAGTTTGACTCCGCCCGAGTTTCCGCTCTCAGGTACACTCACAGCCAGGTGGTGCCATGCACCGTTGGCCAAACCGCTGCCACCGGTAATAGTGACATTACCGAGGTCAACCACTGCCACTCCGGATCCGTTGATGGACACCTTGAACAGCGTTCCGGTCCCGGCCGCACCATATTGGAGGATTGGCTTATTCGCGGTCGAAGTCTTGAACCAAAGCGAAAGCGTTCGACGGGTGGTTCCGGTAATTCCCTTGTATCCGCTGGTAAAGGCGTAATCGTTGGTTCCATCCAAAGTCAGTGCATTACCAAACTTACCGGCACTCCAATTGTTAGATCCATCCGTGCCGATCAACACCGCAGTGTGCGAACTTGATCCGCTTCCTGAGGAGTCGGCAATGGTGGTTGCACTGGTCTCATCCAATTTCCACCAGGAATCAAGATTGCTTTGCAAGGTAACCGCAAGTTCCGCCTTGCTTGTATCGCTGACCGCATAGGTCACCGGCAGGCTCGAACTCGCACTCGCATTCAGATCAATAATCTGATTAATTGCCGCACTCGAAAAATTCTGCCCCCATGAAATTGACTGCGGTGTCTTGTTTGTGACCACCAACTGTCCATCCACATAGGTAAAGACATACTTATCCGAAGCAGCTCCACCGGGTCGGACATAAAAAGTACCGGCTGTGTTTGAATTCGAAGCATCTGTGGTAACCGAAACCTGAGTGGAAAGTGATGCATTGGTGTCACCGTTCTTCCAACCTGTGGTCTGTGAAGTCAGGGTTGGCATTGCATTGCCAACATTAATACTAAAATCATCCCCTGTAACAGTTAGGGACGCCTTTGATACAGTGACTGTCTTAGTAATAGGAGTAGCACCGAACATATTAGTTGTACCAGGTGCATACCCAGTCAAGGTAACCGAACCGGCTTTCTTGATTGATGCTTCATTGCCTGTCCTAACAGTTACGAAATCACCATTACCGGATCCATAAAGCGTGCTTACTTCAGCTCCACTAAGGACACGATCGTAAAATCGCACATCATCCAACTCCCCGATCATGCGGTTACCTCCTCCAGGGGAACGACCAAAGAAAAGATTGGCCGTACCCGGTTCGATCTTGGGTATATTGTTTTGACTGAGAAAGACTCCGTCCCCGTACATTTTCCAGCGACCTGAGGTGGTCGAGGATTCAGCGTTGTAGGTATTCACCACATGAACCCAATTTTGAGAATTCCAGCTACTGGTAGGCCTCGAATAACGGCTTTGGGTCGTCCCACGAGTATACAGGCGGTCATTGGTGGTTGAGAAGTAAATGTGGAAACCAGGATTGTTAGTCCCTGATTTATTAGTGATGATTCGACCATAACCACCGTAATCACCTGTTCTCTTGACCCATAAGGACACGGAGAAAACACCATCGAAGTTGGTTCTGGAATTAGCTCCAAAATCAACTTTGGAATTGTTGTTATTCGAACCATCAAAACTAAGGGCATTTCCAAACTTACCGTTCACCACGGTGACTCCAATTCCTTTGGTTCCATTCATGCCACCAATGGTTGCATTCACCGGATTGGAGCTTCCATTCTGGTCGTCATCAAAGTTCCAGTACCAAACCAAACCATCCTCCAAAGTATGCTGAGTTTTGGAAGTTCCATTGATTTCAACAATGCTCTCATCACTGGAGGCATAGGTGATGCCACCCGAATTGGTGGAGGTTGCACTCAAAGTAAAGTTTGCATCTCCATAAGTGAGTCCGGCAATGGTCTGCCCCCAGGTTAAGTCACGCATACCCTTTTTTACATTCATTTGGTAAGTCCTCGTCATATTACCCTCTGAATTTGCAACCGTAATTGGGAAACTAAATTCACCCGAGGCATTGGGCGTACCTGAAACTAGACCGGTGTTGGATAAACTTAAACCTTTGGAAGCCAAGGTGCCGTTAGTCGTCCAACTTGTTGGCCCCTGAGTGGCAGGTATCTGATAACTGTAGGGTGTGTCCACATAAGCAACCAGTTTGTTGGAACGAATGGTCATGGCGGTAATTTCATAGCCTTCCAATGCACGGTTATAATACCGGGCATCATCAATGTGAGTCTTCGCAATACCACCAGCTTGTAAAGCTCCATTCGTCGTTCCATCGTCACGAACACCAAAACCAAGAACCATACCATTTGATGCCTGCGTGGTGCCAGACCTTGATTGTTCATCAATTAAAACTCCGTCAAAGTACATGCGTTGCTTTACTCCCTGATATCCATGAACAACCGCCACATGATGCCAATCGTTATCAGCAGGTGTAATGGAAGTGCTTGCATTTGTGGTTCTTGGCTCCATTCCTCCTGCAGTACCCCTATTATAAAAGTAGAGGTCAGCACTGCTCATTTTAGCTATTTTCCAACCTCCGTTACTTTCTCCCCGCTTGGAAATCAAAGATTCCCAGTCATTATCGGGTAATTTCTTATACCAAATTGCTACCGTGAAGGCGTCACCACCACTGAATACAGTCTCATTTCCACCGGTTGTAACCCAGGCATAATTATTTCCACCAAAAAAGTTTAAGGAGTGCCCGGTGCCCAAAGGGGTATCAGATGTAAAAGTACCTCCATTATTGGTTCCATTGTACCCGTTTCCTGATGTATCTGCAATCGCGTTAGTCGTATCATTATCATCAAACAACCACTCACCCAAGAGTCCATCACGGGTAATCGTGTCGTATCCAACCTGACCAAGTACAGGCGTTAACTTGGGTGAGTTGTCAAATACTGGTGCCACATCCTTGTAGGGATGATCGCTCGCCAATGCAGCAGTTCCACCCCATTTATGTGCGAGATAACCTTCTACCATTTGCTCCTCAGTAAGTCCGAGCTTACGGGTAAAGATCATGACTTCTCCCATATCTCCACCAAAATCATAACTCGAATTGGCAGTATCCCGACCCAGTTTAATATTGGTTAAGGTAGCTCCGGATTCTGCAGACTGCTTCGATACGAAAGATACATACTGTCCGTTACCTGAACCTGGAGATAGATTCCAGGCGGCTTCCTTGATTAAATAACCACCCGAATTGTCTCCCAGTCCACTGTTTGGACGCTGACTGGCCACAAAGACATGGTATTCACCTGCAGTGGTTCGAACCGGGGCGGCGGCGAAGAAATCATTCGCTCCATCAAAACGCACACCGGGCTTCGTTCCGAAGATTCCAGTTTTGTACAATGGTTGGCTCGCTGAGGTTGCCTGTGCCACTGAAATTGCAGGGGCGTTAGATTTATCGACCCAAGAGGCGAGGGCAGTACCATCCGAAATGGAGTCCGCATTACCATCACCATCGATATCGGTGGCATCTAACCAAAGGGCAAGATCAGGAATGGTATCTTCGTTGAGTGCGGTATTGGCAGGCACGAAGGTTTTAACATCACCCCAAACATTACCACCCGAGTTACTGACTTTGGAAGTGTAGTAATAAGTGGTGCCCTTGGTCAGTCCGGTAAGTGCTTTATTGACCACTCCAACTCCATGAGTTCCAGAGATTTGAGCATTATTATCCCAATTACTCGCAGTCGTACTACCATTGTTATCTCCCCAATAGAAGGTAACCGTGGCATTCTCACCACCCTGCGTAATAGTGGGTTGGTATGGATCAGTTGAGAAGTAGGGATGAGATGCGGTGAACATTGTGCTCATCAATCCCCATTTTTGAGCGAGGTAACCCTCTATTTTTAGACGCTCTGCGTCAGGAACCACTCGATTTATGGCGATAAACTCCGCAATTTGACATTGGGACCGTTCGCGATTGTTGTTTCGTTTTCCATCCCATCCACTGAACTGCATTAATTTAGGACGGTAATTGGAATCATTAGCACCACGATGCTGGGAAGAAATTTGAGTAGCATCAAACCATGCATTTGCCCGATCCTGATTATCAATCGTGATCTGATAGAGGTGCCAATCATTGTTATCTTGAGGGTAGCTATTATCAATTGGTTGAATCCAACCGTTTAGATGAGCAACTCGGTTCGCATATTGCCCATTTCCGGCAAATAACCAATTCCAGTTATCTGCAGATGAAATGACCCTTTCACTATCGGTTCCGGAATACCTTGTAACTGCAAACATAGAAAACTGTGCGGCATCATTGTACATACTCTTGGCATCGTTGCTTTGTCTAATGAGATCTCCTCCGTCGAAATCAATGACGCCAAGTCCGTTTAGAATACCAGCCTTGAATTGAGGATCTCCTACTTTTGTATCTGCATGGCGTGCATTCCCCGATTTATCAACCCAGGTAGTTATATTGGTGGTTGAAGTATCAGCCGTACCGTCTCCATTGTGGTCGTTTCCATCCATCCACATCATCATTCCAGTTACAGTACTCGGTGAGAAGGGTGCTCCGACTTGGAAGGATACACCACCACTTGACTCGATCTTGGTGTTAAGCGTGACTGCAGTCGGGGTCACATCGGTTGCACCGGTGACATTGATTGATGGAGTTCCAACCGTTACAAAACTACTGGTATCCGAGAATGCAGATCCTCCATTGTTGGAAGCTTTAAAACGGTAGTGGTAAAGTTTACCCGCAGCCAATCCAGTCAGGTTGTGAGTGAAAGCCCCCGTCGCTTTTTGCCCGAGACTTGCCGTGCTTAGCGGTGTCTTGATACCAGAGGGGGATGCGGTCTTATACAAATGACCGGTGGGCAGACTGGAAGCCAATCCCCACTTATGGGCAAGGTAGCCCTCCATGATTTCACGGTCCAATCCAGCTACTACTTCATTGTAAACGATAAATTCGGAAATGTAAATATTTCCACCATTAGCACCCCCATTATGTCCCCCAATTACTAAAGGAACTGAATTGTGCGCCCGGATCGAACCACTGTCTGCATTTTCAAGTAAAACCTGATTATTGAAATGAAGGGTTCGTTTACCCTGACCAAAACCAAGAACCATTATGCCCGGATCATGTAAGGCGGTACTGGCACTTTCCATACCATCAGCTCCGGTTGAACCGTATAGTCTAAATCCATATGCAGGGGGGTTGGTATCAGGACGGCGAGCCATAAAACTCCATGCATTAGCAGTGCTGCTATTAAACGCAGCTGCCTTTCCGAACCACCACCTCCAAGTACTGGCTGACTGTTCATCAATCACCACGAAAACAGTCATCTTATTCCAGTTATCAAACCCACTGGCACTATTGTTCACCGTCATGTACTTTTGGTTAAAGTGAAGGGTGGGGCGTGAGCCATTAAATGAAGTGGCCTTGTAAGTGGGGCGTGCTCCGGCTGAATTATTTCGTGCCACTGCATGATTATTGTTTCCTGATTTATCCTTCCAAAATCCAACTAATCCATTATTTGCAGGCTGAGAACTACCTGCAGCATAAGCAGTATCCATGTTTGCAGTATCATTTGCATCCAGCCATAATTTCAAATTACCAAAAGCACGGGGAATGTCGGTACTGGCATTTTCATCAGCATCGTAGTAAAGCGTAACCGTGGGTTGATCATTACCATCGTAAGAAAGCAAGTTACCAGCAGATGTTACTGAAGTTGTCGCTACATTGGTTACCGGAGCGGTGATAATCGCCGGAGGCAATGCAATCGTTCCAGTGCGGAACGCATAGGCATCCGACCAAGTGGTTCCGCCGGCATTGACCGCCCGCAAACGTAAGAAGTAGGATGTATTCGTGGTCAGTCCGGTCAGACCGGTCGAGATCGAACCAACAGGCTGAAGCGTGGCAATATTCACACTTCCGTCCCAGGTAACTGCCGGGGGAAGAGAGCTTTTGTAGGTATGATCAGCGGGAAGAACGGATCGTAAACCCCATTTTTCAGCTAGATAACCCTCCACTTTATCTGCATCCGCATCAGTCAGACTGGTCGAGAAGCAAACCGCTTCCGCCAAATCCATATCCATACTCCATCCCGTTCCATCGTCCCCGAGTTTCCAGCTGCTTCTTGGATTCGGAACATTGTCGTTCACAGAAATACGAAGAATCATGTATTGGTTAATCGTGGTCAGACTAAAATTACTCGAAGTAATCGCACTGGCATTTTTCCAGACTGCGGATGGATATTTATTAACATGAAAATAAGCCTGATTTCTTTCAAAAATAAAGTTACTTTCACGACTTCCACCACCACCAATAATTCCTCCATAATCACTCCAAGTAGCAGAAGGACTCTTCACAACATAGAAGTGATCCTTGACCTTAAAAGTTCCGGCAATATTCATTTGTTCATCTCCGGTAGTGCCATTTGCAGATCCACTTCGGAATTGAACCACTCGTCCACTGCTTGGACCAGCGCTGGTATTCAATTCAGGGGTGCCGGTTTCCACGGAGGCATCTCGACCATTTCCGCTTTTATCCGCCCAACTTGTGATATTTCCATTGGAAGTGGAATCAGTGGTACCGTCCGCATCTAAGTCATTGGCATCAAACCAAAGGGCAAGGGATGTACCTAAAGCGGTGGGGCTCCATGTGCCACCAGAAGTCGCACTACTCAATCCCGCATCCACCGTACCGTAAAATACGGTGACATTTGCATCAGCTCCTCCGTTGTCAACCAAAGGCACACTGGTGGTGACTGAGTTTCCACCGATCGAGGAAACAAATGGGTTTTTGGATGCATCCGAGGGGCTGGGAACCGAACTTGGCATAATCGAAAGGAGTCCCCATTTTCTGGCCAGGTATACCTCTACACGCTGACGGTCATGGTCACTTAGCTTGGCGTTGTAGATAATCAGTTCGGCTATATCGCCGTCCATGTACGCACCGGTGTTCCAACTACCGACATTAAAATTCGCTAAGGTTACTGCAGCAGAACCCCCTAGGGCACCGCTTCCATCAGTCGAGCCGTTATGGAACAAGGTACCGGTTGATCCCCAAGTCGAAGCAACATCTCCACGGGTGAAGGAATCAACTGCCCATGTGTTTAGAACCGCAGGGTTGGATCCTGTGATCGCACCTCCACCATTAATATCGAGTTTGTTGGTCAGATTGGTGGTTCCTCGATTACGAATGAGGAGCATATTGGACGCCCAGGAACCGTCCGAACCAAGAAGGGCTTCGTCCGCGGAATCCGCTGTGTGGCGGTTAGTAACCGCAAAAATCGCGAAGCTTCCGATATTGGTGATTCCACTTCCATTCAGGTAATCGTCTGTTCCGTCAAAACGAACCACGGACAATCCGTTCTGAGCACTGGAAATGTAGGTAGGGCGATTACCTCCTGTCGTTTGGGTAAGGTGTCGGTTATTTCCGCTTTTATCCTTCCACTCGGAAACCGCACTTGATGCAATGGTAACCGTAGTGGTGTCCGCCGCATCCATCCATAGAGCGGGTGTCAGGTCGAGTGGGGTAAATGTGTCCTCAGTGGAGGCAAAGATTGGTTTATTGGCGGCCACCCGAAGCGTGATCGTTTCCGAGCTGGCACTGCCGGAAAGGTTCGATGCCCCAATGGTCACATTGTGATCACCGACTGAGGTGGATCGACCCTTAATTTTTCCGTTGGCATCAATCGTCAGACCCGAAGGTAATCCACTGGCAGTAAAGGCGGTCGGACCATACAAGGCATTAATAGTCCCAGCGGTTGGAGGAGCAGTTTCTCCATAAATCAAAGCGACATCATTGGCGGTGAGTTCACCTGTGTATATCCTAAAGTCGTCCATTTTACCTTTAAAATAAGCATCATTATCCCAGTTGGAACGGCCCAAGTAGGGCTTGGTTCGTACCTTACTGATGGGCGGAGACTTGTCATTGCCAGACATACCAAGGTAAACTCCGTTGAGGTAGAAACGATAACGAGCGGCGTTGGTTCCTCCATCGTCAATGGTGATGGCCAAATGAAACCATTCCTGTAGGAGAGCCGATTTGTTTTGAGTATGGTTCTCATTTCCTCCAGCCGAGTCCTTAATGTCCAATTGAAATTTGTCATTGGTACCATTCTGAGCGATTAAAATATTATCCACATCTGCACCGTTTCCAATATCCATAACACGGGCATTATTCGCGAAAATATCCATGTATAACCACATGGAAAAACTGACCGAACCTCCGAGCGTCCAATTGGTACCCATATTGACATGCTGACCACCGGAATTAGCCGATGTCATTGTACCCGAATCCATTTTCAGGGCATTCCCCAAAACTCCGGGTACCCAGCTTGAACCGGTTGCATTTACCGCGGTACCAGTTCGTCCATTCCCGGATGAATCCTTAACTGTGGTTCCACTGGCCTCGTCAAATTTATACCAAAGAATCAAGTCATTAGAACGGGTGGCTGCGGCCTGATAGTTTAAATTATCATAAGTTACACTGACCACTCCCGGGTTAATGATTACCGGCGTAGAATTTTCCGCGATCGTACCGGCATAATTTCCGGCTCCGACATCAATGGTACCTTTTGTCAGGCTAGACCTAAAGTTAAACGCCACACGTCCACCACCACCACTGGCTAACTTGCCTCCCGTTCCGCCTTTGGCAGAGATCGTTCCGTTATTTACTATGTAATTACCTGCAAGGCGAATGGAACCACCGGATCCACCACCACCATTTCGGTCGTTGGTTTCAGCTTGATTGTTCTTTGATCCGTTTGCGGACACGGTAACCCCGGTTTGAATAGTCAGGTTTCCATCACCATGAGCTTCCAGGGAGATCGCACCGCCACCTGCACCCGAACCCATATGATGACCCGCTCCACCACTTGATCCACCATGCAGGTGGGCGAGGGATGCAGATCCATAAGCCTCTCCAAATCCACCGGAGGAATATTCTCCAGCCGAACCGTAACCACCTCCGCCACCTTTCCAGCGCATGCCGTCCGATTCCAATGTACCTTCAACCCGGGTCTGTCCTTTACCGGGACCCCGGCCATCTCCCTGAGCGGAAATCTTTCCGTTTCGCCCACCCAGTTTCGCCACACTTGTGTAATGGCGATTAGCATCCGGACTTCTACTGGTTAGATAAGTCTGATCGATTGCATCCGCACTGAGATTAACCCCGACATTAATACTTCCATTACTTTGTGTCTTGAGAATGAGTGAGTTATCACCCTGAAGAACGACATTTACACTACCGGTAAGACTAATTGAATCAAAAGTAAAGGTACAGGTTTTATACTCAATGCCACCATCATCATGAGATTGTATCACTCCGGATCCATGGTCACCACCGGAGTGGTACCAATATGCAGCGGATGTATCAATGGTCAGTGTACCACTGGCATAAGATAGATCATTCACGCCAGAATCACCTTTCAGTGCTAATGTACCATCAAGAAATGGATAGCGCTGGAGTTCCCAAGTATTATGGGCAGACTTTGAATGACCGCTCAGATCATAGGTACCAATTTTGATCGTACCGTTACTGTCAAATGCAATCCTTCCTCCGGTACCATCCATGCGGGCAATTCCCCCTGGTTCAAGCCCACCTCCACGTGCCTGCAATTCACCATTATTTTCGATACTTCCACCAACAAGTTTTATGGAACCACCGGCACCGCCTCCACCTCCTCTGTTGGCATCGTTTGTATCGCCTCCATTTACGGTAATCTTAGACCCAGTATTTAATTTAAGTAAGCCGGCACCATGGGCAACCAATTCAATGGCACCACCTCCTGCGCCACCAGCTCTATACTGTCCACCTCCTCCACCAGATCCACCAAGCAGATCGGTAAGATGATAATCTCCATTAACATTACCATATTGAGCATTTGTACCATTTGGCTTCACTCCTTCTTTGCCGTACGCTCCACCAGTACCGTCGTTTCCATATTGTCTATTTGCTCCTCTTCCCGGACCTTTGGCATTCTTGCTTTTTCCACCTCCATCGTATCCGCCCAATTTCCCTACGGTATCGGAGTTATGGTTACCACCCTCTGTACCATTGGCAATCAATTGGGTGGAAAGTATAAAGTCTCCGTTATTTCGAGTGCGCAAAGAAAGTGCGTTTGAGCCCTGTAAGGTGACCAGTACTCCGGCACCTAAGTTGATTTCGTCAGCAGTAAACACACAAACTTTATAAGGATAACCCGTACCGTCGCTGTGCGTGTATATCTTATCCACAAAGCTACCGGCCAGGAAGGATCCATCGCTATGTGAAATTGTGGCCATACTGGTATCGATGACCAAAGTGCCTGAAGTAAAAACAAGACTGGTCACCTGTGGGCGTATCAACTTTACTGTTCCATCCGTACCGGGTCTCAATGTTCCAGTACCCCCCGATGCCAACAGGTTGGAATTTGTGGTACTGGCGTTATTGATCAACGAACTGGTGGCTTCGAGATAAACCCGACCACCACCACCGGCAGCGGCACCAGCGCCTCCGCCATCACTTGCCCAGGTATTTCCACCTGAAATATAACTATTATTGGTGTGCTTCGCAGGTAATCCACCGGATGCAGAAATGGTCACGCCGGAATTAATTACCACATTATTGCCTTTCAAATAAATTGCACCACCAGAACCGGAACCACCACTTCGACGTGCCTCATTCCAGCGGGCTCCACCGGCTCCGCCATTTGCCCAGATACTGGCACCTAAGGTAAGAGTGCCCGTGGATACAATTTTGATGGCACCACCACCACCACCACCCTGGCGCTCGTTTCCACCACCTCCACCGGAACCAGCCAGTAAATGGGTAATATCGGCATCGCCGTAAGTTCCACCGGATGCATTGATTGTCTGGTACTGACCAGCGCCACCCACTGGTTCCGGGCGTCCGCCCACACCGCCATACGATCCACCACCAGGTTCCTGACCAGCAACCAATGTAGAGGCAGACAAAGGATCCCATCCCTTGAACTGGGCACCACCGGATTTAAATGTATCCGCAGAGGTTAAGTGCTCTGGTCCGGTACCAGCCCCCCAGCCCGAGCTGTCCCATTTATATCCACCAAAACCACCACCAAGTATACTCTTTCGAACCCCTGCGACACTGGTACCTACAGTACCATTCGCGTCCAGGGTGGAAAGAATGGTGGCATCTCCAGCAACATTGATCTCCAATGGATTGGCACCGGATAGGGTGACCGCAACCCCGTCCCCGATATTGAGTCGGTCAAAATCGAATTTGGCCACATTATAACTAATCGTATTCGAACTGGAATCCGTATAGGAACGGTTCACAATTGCACCTGTTCCACCAGCTCCCGAACTCGATGTCCAGGACGGGGTAGGGCCATCCGTATTAAAAGTTAGGGTGCCGGTTGAGGAATCCAAGGCATTTTCGGATACGAAACTGGCAGTGGAGTCTGCCCAGTCTGTTCCCTGAGAATTTACGCCCTTAATCCGGTAATAATAAGTATTACCGGCGACCAAATTGGTTCCATTAGCTTCAAGCAAAGACTGATCCTTATGAAAGCTTCCGTTGGATAAACCTTTAATATTATAATAGCCATTTTGAACAGGATCGAGTGGATTCATCACAACAAAAGAGCCACCGGGTATCTCGACCCATGGACGAAGTCTTGCACCGCCACCACCTTGCCAATGCCCGATAGCCAAGAGATATTTCTGCCCACCGGTTAATGCCCGGGTTCCGGATGTCCAATCCTGATTAACATTAGGAGTGGTTCCACCAGCTGGGTTAAGGATTTCATTTCCGGACGCTCCATTTGTTCCGGATCCACCTTCAAAGACTCCATCCTGGTCCAAATCAATCCACATGGCATGACGATCATCTTTACGATCCATCTTGAATCGGTAATTACCCGTAGTAGGTGCTTTAAATGTAGTGGTGAACAAGGTCATGAAGTTATCTTCCCAACCAAGGTTATTATTGGTGTTACGAATTACACCTGTATTTATGAAATCACTCACAGATTCAAAATACATTCCCTTTGCGCTTGGACTGTCAGGTTCACCCTGTATTTCTACAGATTGATCCGCGGAAGCAGAACGGAGGTTTTCAATATTACGCAAATAGGAATCATTCCGCCAGGTGGATTGGTATCCATAAGCATTAAAACCGTTAATGTCTTCCTGCTCTTTGTAATAACGCCCCAGGGAAACTTCATTTTCCCATTCGGCCGGATTTTCTCCCCCATCATTGGTGCCCCAGTACAAGGTCAAATCAACCGCAGCCAGAGGATCATCAAAGGTAGGTGCAGAAGCAGCATAAGGATGTCCATTGGCTAATCGGTTAGTCATATTCCATTTATGGGCAAGGTAGCCCTCAAGCTTTTTAACCTCACTTAATGGTAAATCATCTTGATAGATTAAAACCTCAGAGATGCGGACTTTGGCAGCACCACCCGGAGCACCACTGTCCTGACCGCGACCTCCAATAACAAAATCAGCATTTGGATTATTGGGAATGGTTCCAGTATCATTCATGGTTGCATACACTCCGTCCAAGGTTCCATATCTTACCGAACCGGTGTACACAAAGCTCCCCAAGTGAGTCTGCTGTTCAGTCCAACCAAAGTTTCGGTCGTCACCACCCGAAGTACCAACGATCCGGAATCGCAATTCACTGCTTCTTTGAGTCAGTGCCCATCCACCAGTAGTACTTCCTGTATTCCCAAGCACATTTCTCCAGTTCCCAGAGTTGTAATCTTCCCAGGCAACGAGCAGAGTTAATTTGTCCCACCCATTGAAATCAGATTTTCCATTGGCCAAAAGTAAATAATCATTCGATCCGTCAAACTGAACGGTGGGCTTGCTGTTCATTGCAGCTGAGTAGTATTTTGGTTTATAACTATTAGCATTCGAGTAAACCGTCGCGTGATGGCCTGTACCGCTCTTATCACCCCAGTATCCAATTGCTTGATTATTTGAAGGTGCTCCTGATTGACCCGCAGCGGTTCCCTGGTCCATGGTTGAAGTGTCATTCGCATCCAGCCAAAGCTTTAAATTTGGGTAGCGACTGGCGGTAAACGAACCTGAACCCAGTGAGATTGTCCCCGTACCCACGGAGGAAACACCGCCTTTAAAGGTGATTGATGTTCCAGTTGCATTGAGAACCGTTCCATTATTCACCACGGGCAGATTTGAATTTTGGGTCGTAAAGGTGATGGTATTGGAAGCCCATACGCCCTGTGTGGCTGCAGAGTTGTATGCACGAACACGGTAACGGTAAGCAGTGTTAGGAATTAAGTCACCAATGACTTCTCCAAATTCTCCACCTCTTTTGCCAATTTCTTTTACATTGGTCCATGAAGAAGCAGTAGTTCCACCATCAGTAACTCCATAGTAGATTCGAATATCGGGTGCATCTCCTCCAGAGTTGGTCACATTACCGTCAAAGGATGCCTTGGTTGCCTGAATCGAACTGGCAGCCAGTGTCGTGACTGCGGGGGCAACCGCATTCACTGTAAGAGTAAGGATAACTTGATCGCGGTCTCCTGGGTTTTCCGGTGGAAAGATCGATCCCAATTGATCGGGATTGGAATCCAAGTCAGTCAAGTTGCCATCATCATCGGAATAAGCAACAATTAAAGAAACTGGATAAACACCCGATGTGGTCGGTGTACCCGTAACCTGTCCGTTCGATGGATTAAACTGCAGACCACCCGGCAGATTAAGTATAGTATAACTCGATGGACTACCCACCGCACTTGCATTGTAGGTAAAAGAGGTACCCACCGTAGCCGTAGCCACCAATGGAGAGGTCACAATTCGAGGACCAGTAACCGATCCACGGGTAACAAAGTTAGAGCTCGATTTTTGATTATCATACGATGCCTTAATCCAGTCCGTGGAACGACCAACCGACGAGATTCTTGCTTCATCCATCGATCCGTTTAAACGACGGTTCGAGTGGTCATTGCCCAAACGAACATCGAGATAATCTCCCGTTGCCGGTAGGGTGG
>CAWVXY010000061.1:0-16894 GCA_963934295.1 uncultured Opitutia bacterium | reverse complement strand
CTCAAAGACCCCTACTCCTTAAAGTCGGAAAAACGATTGCCCTTCAAACCCAGCTACAACAATGACACGAGAACACTGGACCGCTGGCAACCAAAGTGGATTCGCGAGAAGTATTTTGACGGACGGAACGATCCAGATCACGGTAAAAAATAAGCGGGGAAGCCTGCCGTATGGCTTGCGTTTTACAGAGTCTGTTCCTAGGAAATAGAAACTGCCTCCGAAATTCATATTTTAAGCCCGGTCATTCATGAAAAATCACCTTTCCATCGTTTCTTTCTTCAAACCCCTCCTTATTGCCGCCGGTTTGATAAGTTCATCTCTTCAAGCGATCTCCGTTGAATTCGAAGGTGGCCGCACACCATTACCCCAAAATAACCTCCCCGCTCTCGGATCCGGCCTCGCCATGAGCAAGGGGTATTACCGGGGTTCTCCGATGGGAGAACTTTCCGGATGGACCCTTTCTCTCTGGTTCGAGGCCAGCTCCGATAAAAAAGGAGATTTATTGGGGATCGTGCGGAATGAAAATAACGGGGAGGCTTATCGTTTAACTTATGAGAGTGGTTCCCTTTCCTTTGGTGATCCGAAACAGAAAAAGCGACCCTGGAAATTAGTTGTGAACGGGGTCAAGAAAGAGCAGTGGAATCATGTGGTCATTTCCTACGGCCAGGCAACCGGTCCAACCCTTTATTTAAATGCTGAAAAAAAAGCGCAAGGGGGTCGTGGACAGATGGGCTATGCCACCCAGTTTGATCATTACCACTTTGGTGCTGCCGTTCTAGGGAAAGGAAAATATGGGGATTACTTCGATGGGAAAATTGATGATTTCGAGCTCCATAACCGTCCATTTGACGGGGAGGAAATCAGTAAACTGAACCGGGGGGAAGCTTTCCCAGGATCTTTGATTGCATGGAACGATTTCGAAAATGTAAACCATCGTGAACTGGCCTACTTCAATTCAGCAAAGCCGTATGATGACTACCTCGAGGCGGGACGGAAATTATACCTTCAAAACTGCACATCCTGCCACAGTAAGGATGGAACCACACCTCCCATTAATCCACTCGCTCGTTCGTTCACAAAAAACAAAATGGAAAATGGCGGCGATCCATTGAGCATGTTTAAGACCCTGACTTACGGCTTCCGTAACATGATGCCCTCGGTTCAGTTAAACCCAGCCGACCGATACAAAGTGATTCATTATCTTCGGGAAAAAATTATCCGTGAAAAGGCTCCTGAATTATATGTGAAATTTGATCAGTCCAACACATACACTATGCCCAAAAGTCCGGAGAGCACCGGAAATGAAGCGGAAAGAATTGAGCAACTCGCCCGCTCAGGCTACCTGCGCGACTACGGGAGGGCACTCATTTCCCCAGTGGTTGGAAATGTCAAAAGCAATAACGCACTCACCCTGGACCTGGGTAACAAAACCACCATTTCCTATGAATTGGGAACCATGAGAACGATTGGGGCATGGACTGGTGGATTCCTCGATTTCAGTGGAACCCTGCATCACCGGCTACGGGCCGGAGGCTTGCCCAGTGCCCGGTTTGAATCAATCGTGCGGTCCGATGGTTGGCAGTGGGCATGGGACGGTAAAGCGGAGAACCCAATTCCTGACCTTTTCCCAAAGACTGTATGGCCGGAGGAACAATTGCGCTATAACGGACATTATCCGTTCGGAGATGAAACGGTTATCTCCTACTCCGTGCAGGGACGCCCGGTTTTAGAAAGCCCCAGACTCGAGGAAATCGGAGGAATCCCGGTTATTCATCACCGATTGACGATCAATGCCGGCAGGAATCCCTTGGAATTAATTATTCTCGATGACATTCCGAAGATCGAGGGCAGGATTGCCACTATTGGTCACTCGATTGCCTGGCTTCAGGCAAAAGATGACGGGGTCCAATTCCGGGCCAGTGAAAACGGAAAACTCGTGCTGCGAATTCCCGCAAGTAGCAAACCCATTCATTTGAATGTGGCTCTGGCTCACGACGAAAGTGATTCAATACATGACAAAGCTCCCACCGATCAGGTGGTCAATCTTTCTGATAAGACCCATGGCGGTCCACAGAGATGGAAAACCACGCATACGGTCAGGGGTAGACTCGCTACCTCCACCTTTCAGGGCTACACTATGGACAGTATTACCGTGCCTCTGAAGAACGCTTACAACTCATGGATGCGTACCTCTTCCCTCGCCTTTTTCCCGGATGGTCGTCTCGCCGTGGGGACCCTTCCCGGAGATGTATGGATCGTGAGCGGAATTAATGATGAACTGGATAAAGTAACCTGGCAGAGATTTGCCGCTGGTCTCTATGAACCGCTCGGCATGAAAGTCGTGGATGGCGTTCTTACTGCCATCACTCGAGGAAGAATTGTCAAACTCCACGATTATAATAACGATGGGGAAGCGGACTTTTACGAAGCCCTTTTTAATGAAGACGAACCGGACAAAGGATGGCATGCGTATAATTTTGACCTCGAAGTTGGCAATGATGGGTCCTTTTACTACGGACGCACCGGAGGGTTCAGCGAGTGGTCGGTACCAGGAGGAGTGGTCAAGGTATCCGCCGACGGGAAGAGTTCAACCGTACTGGGTGCCGGGCTAAGAGTTCCCAATGGGATTGGCAAACTTCCGGACGGTCGGATCACTCTGGGAGATAATCAGGGCACTTATGTGCCGGCCAGTAAAATTTCCATCACCAGCCAGGATGCATTCCACGGAGCAGGTTCATGGAATAAGCACGGAGATAAATATGATCCTGAAAAGATCGTAAAGCCAATCGTTTACATGCCACAGGAACTGGACAGCTCATCTGGCGGACAACTTTGGGTCGAGAAAGATAAAAGACTGGGACCATTGAGCGGACAGTATTTTCACACTTCCTACGGAAAAGCGGCCACTATGTATGTGATGATGGATAAAATAAATAATGTCATGCAGGGTGCGGTTTACTCGCTCCCCCTGAAAATGGAATCCGGAACCATGCGGGCCGCGAAGAGTCCACTCGATGGCCAGATTTACTATTCTGGACTCACCGGTTGGCAGGCAGGAGCCACTCAGGAGGGAAGTATACAACGACTTCGTTATACTGGGAAAACCGGAATTTACCTGACGAAAGCCAAGGCCCGCAAAAATCGATTACAGCTTACTTTTACTGAACCGGTCAAACCCGACTCAGTAACCAGGGAATCCTTCTCCGCGAGCGCATGGAACTACAAATGGTCCAAGGGCTATGGTTCTCCTCAACTCAAGGCATCCGATCCAGAAACCAGGGGAATTGATGAACTCGCTATTGATTCACTCGAGCTCTCGGATGATGGACTGACTCTGACCGTTCAAATCCCGAAATTAATTCCCTGCCACAATTTAAAATTGGATTTTGCAGTGACAGGAAAAAACGGTTCGGCACTTTCCGGCCCGGTTTATTTCACCATTCACGAATTGCCTGAAAGTTAAGCCTTTTACAATCATCATCCTCTTGGAGAGGCTTGGTATTATACCAGAAATTTTGTATTAGAGAATCCATAAGGTTTGCCTTGTTAAAAAAACAGGACAAAATGTACTATTAAATGAATCGTCGACTATTTTTGCGTGGATCGTTAGGTGCTTTGGCTTTACCGGCTATGGAATCTGTTGGCTTGACCAAGATTCCAGGGTCTAAGATAAACTTGTCCACCGGTAACGAAATGAAAAGGCTGGTCTGTATCGGCAATTCGTTTGGATTTCATGCCTCCCATTTCTTTCCCACCGATCCGGGGCCCATTCGTTCTCTGCCCAAGGCACTTGAACCCCTAAAGGGAAACCTCGATCAAACCACCGTCTTTTCCAACCTTGATCATGGAATTAAAGGGGGTCACTTCGCCGTGCATTCCTTTCTTTCCGGAGTAAAACACTCGCAAGCCCCATCGATGCCCGATGGGAACCTTTCCCTGGACCAACGGGCTGCCGAAGTCTTTGGCTTCAAGACCCGATTCCCTTCCTTGGTGGTGGGTTCTGAGAATGGTCTGCACGGGGGCTGTCAGATGTCATGGACCCGCTCGGGTGTACGTGTACCCCCGATTGAAGGTCCCAAAAATCTGTTCCGTAAGCTGTTCATCCAGGAGAAATCCAAAAACAACCAGCAGGTCATCCAGCACTATGATCTTGGGAAATCCATTCTCGATGCCACGCGGGAAGATGCCCGTAATCTTGGAAAACGGCTCAATGGAAGGGACCGTGATAAACTCGATGAATATTTCACTTCGATTCGTGAAGTAGAAACCGGAATTCAGCAGAAAGAAAAATGGCACTCGGTCCCCAAGCCCAATGCCCCGATCGATGAACCAGTCAACCGTAACCTGGTCGAAGATATTCCCGTTCTTTACAAACTCATCGCCCTGGCTTTGGAAACGGATTCCACCCGGATCGCCAGCTTCGAAATGGCCGGGGCTCAGTTCAATACCGGACTGCTTGGCCTGAACAACGGATACCACGCCTATTCGCATCATGGTCAGAAGCAGGAAAATATTGATGCCCTGCTTGCTCTCGAACTTTATCAAATGGAATGTTTTTCCCAGTTTCTTGATCAGCTTAAATCGAAAAAGTCACCCAACGGTTCCTCACTCCTAGACGAAACCACCGTTTTATTTGGCAGTGGAATGGGGAACGGCAATGCCCACACCAATAACAACCTGCCCATTTTAATGGCGGGTCGGGGCTACCAAACTGGTTCGCATGTAGCGATGCCGGGAGCCAAAAATAAACGAGTTCCTTTATCCAATCTCTATCTTTCGATCCTGAATCAATTGGAAGTGGAAGATGAAACATTCGCCCATTCCACAGGAACGTTAACCCTGTAGGAAAAATCGTACTATGGGCAAAAAATTGTCTTTGGGCATCTTTGGTCTTTTCTTCAGTGCATTGATCCATCTTTATGCTGAAAATGATTTTGATTCTACAATCACTCCCTTTTTAGAAACGCATTGTTTCAAGTGCCACGGTCCTGAAAAACAGAAAGCCGACCGGCGCTACGACCAACTCTTACACCCCATTCAGAATGATGACGACTTACTCCTCTTTCAGGATATCCTTGACCAGTTAAACCTCGGGGAGATGCCTCCGGAGGAGGAACCCCGACCCGACCCCGCTGAAGTAAAGGAAGTCGTGGCCTGGCTCACCTCCGCGATTGCAGAGGCCCAAGCAAAGCGTAAAAATAAAGGTGGGGAGACCGTTCTGAGACGCCTGAACCGCAGGGAATATCTGCACACTATAAGTGACCTTTTTCATCTTAACACCGATGCCTTCGACCCGACCGAAGGCTTTCCATCGGATAAGGAAATTCATCACCTCGACAATCAGGGGCATGCCTTAGTCACCTCCGGTTTTCTGCTCGATCAATATTTACGGGCCGCGGATCTGGTGGTGGAAAAAGCCCTGCCCTCCCTCGACAAGCCCGCATCCCGGGAATGGATTCAAAACGGAAATTTCGAACAGGGTGAATTCACCGGGTTTATGACCAGTGTGCAGAAACGGGAATCTGTTGATGAACCACTTAAATCTTTGGGTTGGGGCTTGAAGGGCATGACAGGGTCCATGTCCACGGAACAACTCGACAAGCGCCGGAAATCGCTGACCGGAAAATTCGAAAGCATTCTCCGCGATGTGGAAAACATCCCCAATCATATCCGCCTTTACGAACACCCCAGATCCCAGCGGCATATGGGATCCTATGCATACATGTCGGACTTATCCGAGGGCGTGCCTTTTGATGGATACTACTTCTTCGCCTTTGATGCCACCGCCCTTTACCGGGTACCCCCTTATGAGAAAAACTTTGCCCGTACCCGAACGGACGAACCGTTCCGCCTCGCCGTGGTGCCGGGCAATATCGAAGTCGGCCCCCTTCATTTACCACAGCCCCTAGAGCCTAAATTGGCTCATTTTGAAATGGTGGACGGGAAAAGAAAAAAGTACCACGCCCGCATCTGGCTGAACAAGGGATCCACCCCCCGCCTGATCTTTTTGAACGGATCACACCTCACCCGGAATGCCCACATTGAGGCAGCCCAGTTTCTCCGTCAACGGGATGGCCTGCCCCCTCTCTCTTCCGGTAATGAAAATTTAGTCTACGGCCTGCAACATGCCAAACTTCCACAGGTTCGGATTCATCACCTCTTCCTGAGTGGACCGATCATTGATCACTGGCCCACCCGCACGCACAAAGAAATTCTAGGAGGCAGCACCTATGACTCGGAAAATATTCGCACTCAATTGAGTAATTTCCTCAAGCGGGCCTACCGTCGTCCCCCCACAGAAAAACAGATCGATGCCATTCACGGAGTTTATGTTGCACGAAAATCCAAGGGGATCGATTCCTGGCAGGCCTTTAAAGATTCCCTCAAAGCAACCCTCTGCTCCCCTCATTTTATTTACTTACAGGAAGAACCGAAATCCGAAACGGACAACATTGACCCCCATGCAATCGCCTCGCGGCTCAGTTATTTCCTCTGGTCCTCGATGCCCGACCGTGAGTTATTTACCCTCGCCCGCACAGGAGAGCTTTCCCATCCCGACATCCTCAGGGCACAGACTGAACGTTTGCTCAGGGATTCAAAGTCAGACCGTTTCGTGGACGGATTTCTCAATGCCTGGCTCACCCTCGATAATCTGGGCAACACCCCTCCCGATCATCACCGTTTTAAAGAATACTATATAGATGACCTCGCTTCCGCGATGCGTAAGGAAACCCATGTTTTCTTTCGCCACCTACTGGATAACAACCTGCCAACCTCGGAATTTCTAACTGCCCAATACACTTTTACCAACCCTGCCCTTGCCCGGCTCTACCATTTACCCGTGGGAAAATCAGATTTCCCCAATCCTGATTCCTTTATTCGGGTCAGTACGGAAGGCCATCCCCGGGGTGGCTTGCTTGGGCATTCATCCATCCACACCGTGACTGCCAATGGAGTCGATACATCCCCGATCATCCGGGGAGTCTGGTTGCTTGAAAATATCCTCGGCACCCCACCCTCTCCTCCGCCCCCGGATATCGAACCAATTGAACCGGACACCCGTGGATCCACTACCATTCGGGATCAAATGGAAAGACACCGATCCGACCCCACCTGTGCCGAATGCCACCGCAAGATCGATCCGCTTGGATTTGCCCTGGAAAACTTTGACGCCATCGGCCGCTTTCGCACCACTTATGGACCCCGAAAAAAAATCGACGCATCCGGAGTTCTTCCAGGAGGTCAGGAATTCAAAGACCTTGGCCAATTCGTTTGGCATTTCAGGAACGAACATCCAAAATTCATTCGTGCCCTAACCAATAAGCTCATGGAATATGCCTTGGGCAGGCAGATGGAAATTTCCGACCGCCCCACCATCGACCGCATTCTCAAAAAAGTTGAAAAACAGAATCTTGGTTTTCGGGACTTAGTGATCGAAGTCGTTACCTCGGATTTATTTGTTAATCCGTAAACTGAATTGGTTGAGGCGGATAAAGGTTTCTGCTGAATCAGTTTTTTCTCATATGCCCCACAGGAAGTTCAGTTTTTCCTTCGGTTGCAAAATCAGCCAAGGCTTCTCCATATGCACTTGAAAATTTAAATCCCCCACCGTTACAGGCAGTGATAACTGATACTCTCTTTTCTCGCGGCAAAGGACCAAGCCAGGACTGAGACCAGGTATACATACATATTTTATGAGCCAAAGTTGCCCCATTGGCCAAAGGAAGGTGACGGGCAAGATAATTCCGGACAAGTGATTCGTCCCGACGATTAGGGGTTCGATCCAAGTTATCCGGATCAGCCGGATCTCCTTTCCAGTGCTTAGCCACTTTGATTCCGGGGAAATCCGGCAGGACAGGAAAACCATAGTGCGACCCGTGCCCCCAAGTAGGAAAGTTCTTCATTTCAAAGGTTTCATCATCCTTGGATGCAAACCATCCGAGTGACAAACGCGTAACTTCAAGTTTTCCATTGAGCTCAGGAACTAACTTCGCATTCCATGCCCCTGAAGCCATCACAATATGTTTGGCTCGATAACTGCCGCGGGAAGTTTTCACAGTGACCCCAGTCTCATCTGCTTCCCAACCTTGCACTGCTTCCTGTGCACGAACATGAGCTCCCATGCGAAGAGCGGCATAGCAATGACTCGCAATCGACAGTTCGCTTCTTAACAAACCTCCATCATGATCAAGTAATGCTTCCGTTTTGTTTGAAAGCTTATGAAATTGAGGGTACCGTTCAGCGATTTCCCTGGGATCAAGCAATTCAATTCTTGTTCCTTCACTCTTGGACTGTGCAATCGCCCTGTTACGGGGAACACCCAGATTTAACCATCCGCACTGATGAAAGATTTTCTGCCCACTATCCTTTTCCAACATTCTCCAGTTTTCATTCGCCCGTCGAATCAAGGCTCCATCCGGCCCCTGAATATATGGTGCCACTTTAGTTTGCCTGGTAAACCCTCCGCTACTCCCCAACATGTGTCCAATATCAAACTGCTCCAATCCGAGCACTTTCGCACCACGCTTAGCAGTATGATAAAGGCAGGAAGACCCCATCGCCCCCAGCCCCAAAACAATTACATCATAGATGCGGTATACTGGATGAGGATCTGCAATCTCCTGGGCAAGGGTGGTTGATAAGCCACAAGTAAGTGCAGAAAGCGTGGTAACACTTCCAAACTTAATAAACTCTCGTCGCGGTCCGATCTTTCCTGCCGAGTCAGACTTATCTAAGCGCACTTGGCAATAGCCTCCCTGAAATCAGTAATTAAGTCGCCCGGTTCTTCCAAACCGATAGACACCCTTGTGTATCGCTTAGGTATACCCTTCGATTTATCCTCTTTACGATTCATTACTCGAGAGACGGGATCACCCAGACTGGTTTGACTAATGATTAATTTAAGATGACTACCGAATTTCCGATGAATCACATCTGAATTCCACTCGATGCCCAACATCCCCCCGTAGCCTTTGAGTGAGTTCTTACCTCCATAAGGGTTCCACTCTGGTAAGCCTCCATACCGCAACTGGTGGACGGCAGGATGTTCCTGAAGAAATTCCGCAACTACTTGAGCAGATTGGCAGTGCTGTTGCATTCGCAGGGGAAGTGTCTTTATCCCCTGGGTAATAAGAAAGGCATCCATAGGCCGAAGTAATCCACCGAGCCAGTTTTGCGATTGGGAAATCTTGCTTATCAGTTTCTTTTTACCAGCAACGACACCGCCCAAGGCATTCCCATGACCACCAATATACTTGGTTACACTATGAATGACCAGATCAGCCCCAACCCTGCAGGGCTGAAGCAAATAAGGGGTTAGCCATGTATTATCCAAAATTACCTTCGATCCCGCTGCCCTCGATATTCGAATAAGCGTTTCGGAGTCCAGGACTTCCATTGTTGGATTCACATAAGGCTCAAAATGAACGAATGTTGCTGGCTTTTTCTTTAAACTTTTTTCAAGGTTACCCGGTTCATTAAAATCAATAAATTCGACCTCAACTCCCCATTCAGGCATAAAGGAACGAAAGAAGGTCATAACCCAGTCATAATTGCACCGGTGAGTAACTATGCGGTCCCCTGGCTTCAGTAAAGACATGTAGGTTTGAGAAATAATTCCCATACCACATGATCCTCCCACTGCATCCTCTGCTCCTTCGGCTTCGATTACCTTTCTAAGAATAGCGGCAACAGTTGGATTAGCCATATTTCCCGGTCGCTGGTATTGGGGAGAGGCTTTATCCTGACTGATTGGAGTCACTTGATATCCTGGCTCTTCTCCGTGGTGAATAACCTGGGTTCCGAAATGTCTTCCTGAAGGAGAGTGAAAATTTTCATCAAGCAGATCATTTGAAAAAGAAACCTCCTCCGCAATTTTCTCATTTCCCGAAGAGGCGGCAGGCAAGCTCGCACCTACTCCAATTGTGGAACCGATCTTAAAAAATTCACGCTTACTTATTTTTTTCATATTGTTTGAGAGGGCTTGATAAATGGGCAAAGAAATTATTCGTACTCCGGAATCTTGGCATCTTTCTCGATCAAGGTATTTTCCCAGTAAACCGAGCCATCCTTTTTTCTTTCAATTAGCCGGGCATTACTCCCAGCGACCGGTTTGGCCGGGTTCTGGGGAAAGTAGGATCCCAATTTTTTTCTAAGTTTCTTAGTCTTCGGATCGGATGCCAAATTTTTGAATTCGTGAGGGTCCTTTCTTATATCGTATAGTTCTTCCGAGCCATCGGCATAGCGAATGAAACGATGGGTCTCGGTGCGTGCGGAATCATTTCCCGGACCATGTGAGGTCATGGCCGGACGGGAACGCGGAGCCTTGGCATCCTCTAGTTGAGGAACCAGGCTAAGGCCTTCGATCTCCTCGGGAACCGATTTCAATCCGCATAATTCAGCCAGAGTGGGGTAAATATCCAACAATTCGGCAGGACGTCCACATCGGGCCCCTTTGGCAATCCCCGGCCCTGCAAACATTAAGGGTACACGGGTGGTGGGATCCCACAAAGTATTCTTTCCAGTAATTTCCTTTTCACCCAAGTGATAGCCGTGATCGGACCAACAGACGATGATGGTGTTATCCTCCAAACCACTCTCCTTCAATGCATCCAAGACACGCCCCACTTGGGAATCCACAAAGCTCACCGAGGCCAGGTAGGAACGAACCTTGTTCTTCACTTGCTTGCTCTCATCCAAAAACTTGAGACGTGGTTCGGGGAGTTCCCAGTGTAGATACCAAGAAAAGCGTGGGGTATCCTGACGATCATCGCGGCGGATCGGAGGAAGAACCAGGGACTCCTCAGGATAGAGATCAAACCATTTCTGCGATGCATAGAGGGGAACATGCGGACGGAAAAAACCGACGGCCATAAAAAAGGGATCTTTCGGTTTTTGAGAAAGTTCATTCACCGCCCAATCCGCTGTTTTGTAATCCAACTGATCCGAATCCTTCGGTGGCCAAATCCCCCAATCCACTAACTTATGATTCTTAGGAGTATTCACCAATTTTTTATCGGGGAACCGCTTGGGGAGAGGAGGACGGGTACCCGCTTTGTCGAATTCTCCTTTAGGCAAAGTTGAGTGATAGATCTTGCCCATGGTCGAAGTGGCATAACCGTTGAGTTTGAACGCTTTTGGAATCGTAACCTGATTTGCATATTTCGGAACCTTCTTGAAAGAGGGTTGGAGAGAATAAATGCCCGTAGTGGATGGTCTGAGTCCAAGCATGACCGAGGTTCGTGACGGATTACAGACGGGTGCCTGACAATGGGCATTGGTAAACAAAGTTCCCCTTGCCGCCAACTTATCCAGATTAGGCGTTTTGACCTGTGGATGGCCACCCAGGCAACCGATCCAATCATTCAGATCATCAATGGCAAGAAACAGAACATTGGGCTTAGCTTTTGAAATCGAGGCAAAAACAACAAGAAAAGTGAAAAAGATTAAGGTCTTCATAAAATTGAACCGTTAAGGATTAAGCAGGAACAATCGCTCCGTGCTCCCGTAAAAGGGAATATATTTCGCCCAGGGGAACTTCTTTGGGAGTGGTCGAAGATTTCGCGGCAAGCACGGCGGTGCAGGCAGCGGCCTGCCCCATTCCCATACAGGATGCCTGCACACGAGCCGCAGAATTGGCAAGGCGGTCACTGGACAGGCAACGACCGGCGACCATCAGATTCGTCGACCCTTTCGGGATCAAGGATCCTCGCGGAATCGTTGGGACCACTCCCCTCTTCAAATGCTTGGGAACCACTCCATCCTTGGTGTGCAAGTCGATGGGATAAAAGGAATAACACAGGGCATCATCAAATTTCCTGCCGTTCTGGTAATCATTCACCGTAATGGTGGACTCCCCTTTGATCCGAAAAGTTTCACGGGTCGCCGTCTCGTTCATCATCCTGTCGATACTGGCATTCTCACCGCCGGGAATCGTCTTGAGGAATTTGAGCATACGGAGAACCGATTTTCTGCCGGCCAGGTTGGTTTGAGTCTGCGTACCCGCATCGGTGGAATCGGCACCGAAGATATGATTCACATTTCCTCTGGTGCTGCGGATGGGTTGCATCGCTTTGCCGCTCCAGGTATCCCCCTTTTTCAATCGACCTTCCTTAACCGCCTGATCGTACATTTGCTGAATCTGCTTGGCGTTCTTACTGACCACTTCTTGATCCAAGCCCTTGTAAACCACTACCTGAGTGCCGGGCTGACGCTCATCTTCACGCAAACGCTCAAACCCAAGCATACCGACCACGGTGGCATTCCCACTGCAATCGATGATCTGCTTACAACGCAGTTGATAATTTACCCCCTGTCCTCGTACTTCTACCAGCCAACCCTCGGGAGTCTGAGTGATCTTTTCCGGATATTGATAATAAGCAAGTGACACCCCCGCATCCAAGCAGGCTTCCTCGGCCAGAAGCGAATACAACTGACCATTAAGATCAACGTGATACGGAACATGAGACCGGTGATTCCTGGTAAAATCCTGAAGCTTGCGGCCATCGACTTCCACTGATTTCGCAACCAGATCCCAACCGATTCCCGAAATGACCTGTTTACCCCAGGCATGAAAGAGACCAGGAAAGCATACCCCTCCGGTGGTGGTGGTTCCACCCAGCTGGGAATTCCGTTCAAGCAGAACCGTCCTGGCACCGAGACGCCCGGCTTGTATCGCCGCCACATGTCCGGCAGATCCCCCACCGACGACCAGTACATCCACGTCGAGCACAGAGGTCTTTTCGTTAACAGTGGGAGGATTCTCGGCACTCGCCTTACAGACCAGACCGGAAGATGCCAGGATCGCAGTCCCCGCAATCTTTGATTTAAAAAAGTTTCGTCGATTCATAAGATTTTAATACTAGATTTACTAGAAAACTTAAATGTCTTTCGAACCCGAAACCTTACAAAATTTCTTGTGGCTTAAGTTTATCCCGAATTGCTCTTTTTTTCAGGATCGACCTCGCGTACCCGTTTAACGCAACTCAATATGTCCCAACTGAGCACACTATTAAGTCGAGCCCTTGAAAGGGGAAGTTTAAGGGCGTGCGACCCAAGAAGACTCCTACGCACCTGTAACACCAGGTGTCTGTGAATGGGCGTTTTGCGGGAAATCGAAGGTCAACACGAGCGGTTCGGAACCGGTGTTCTCGATTTCAACTCCACCACTCGAAAGGGCAGATTGCGTAATGAATCCGATCTCTGGGTAGATCTCGCCAAGCTTCATGTTCTGATTGTAACGGACTTCGAGCTTTCCAATGCGACCGCTTCCTCCATTGGTGTGGAACAATGCGGGGCACTCCGGACTAAAAGTCGTCTTAGCCCCTGGGGCTATGGTAAGGCGAAGAATCGAAACCTTCTGGTCGCCAAGAACTTTACCGTATACAATCCATTTTGCATCCACTCCGTCACCAGCGAATTCTTCCGCAGTGATCGCGGGACGGGAATTCTTCTGAACGAAGTCAGGATCCTGATTGGCTTCAAAATCAAATTTCTCTACCAAATATTCCCAGTCTTCATGACGATCTTTGGGATAATCCTCTTCCCGGCATGCATAGAAGGCATCCGCGGCTCCGATACGACCATCAAGAGTAAGATCCTCAGCCAGAAAATGTTCGTCCATGGTGACGTGCACCTCATGTGTACAAAGATCAGTTGGTGAGTGAAGCACCCCATTGGGCATAACAAAGCCGTTGTCAATATGCATCATCGTGTGAGGTGACAAATGCCGGACTCCGTTGTATTCCCCCTGTCCAAAACTTTTCATGCAAGCAAGAAACTGATCCTTCGATACGAAGGGGTAAAGTCCCATGGCTGTGGTATGATAGTGAGAATGACTGACTCCTGGATTATCGAAAGAATTAATATCATAGACCTCCCACTTGGACCAGTGAAGGTGGTGAGGAATAGGATTTAAGTTATCGAACTTCTTGGAAACAATCGGCCAGGTTGGATCGCCATAGAGGGCCTTGGAAAAGGCGGTAATCTTCTCACCCATCACGGACTCAGGACTGGAAAGGATTAAGTCCTGTAAAGAAATGACATGACCACTGGGGGTAAGAACATGGGATTCCCCTTCACGATAGGGAGCTTTGCCTGTACGCGTGTCGACAACACCCGTTACAATGGGAACCGTGCAGCCCATCCAAACTTCATCCAGTCCGGTTCCGCCCATGTAATCAGGATGATAGGAATCCTCTGAAAGACGGAGACGTTTACCTGGAGAACAAAAAGTTCTTCCGGCATAACGGTGTATAAGGGGCAAAACGCCACCATTATGGTTAAGACAGTCATCGAGAACGGCTGCGGATTCTCCGCCCGATCCGTCGATCACATCCAGTTGTGGGTATTCGTGAAGTTTTTCAGGTAAAATAGATGAAGCAGCCATGAATATAAGATATTTGTATTAGGTTAAAAGGAGTGAGAGATGGTATATTTTCTAAAGATCAAAAAAGAGTGTGGCAAGTTTGATTCAGCACTTAATGATGGTCACATCTTTTGTTTCCAAACTTCCCGATTTGTGAAGAGCACTCTTTACTGCGTATCATTAATTAATACAACTTGATCGTTTTAAAGGAAATCTCGACTTCACCTTTTATGGGCACCGGGAGAGCAATACCAATACGGCCCAGTGATGACCACCGCGACCAGGCATCTGACTCCGTGCAATCGATAAGATACTCGTGCCACTTACCGTCAGCAACTGGCTTGAATGGAAGGTCACCCCCCTTCCAGTTGGTATGCCTAAGCACCGCCCGTCCGGCACCGGTTTCCATTCCTTTCGAAATTTTCATCTCAAACCTCATCTTTGAATATTTATTGGTATCCACATCCATAATCGAATACAGAATAGGCGGCGTGGCACCAGCCTTGACCATAACTTTACAAATCCCGTTTACATTCACCGGATCGGAAACCAATCCATCCGTTTTACCCTTGTGAATCATTCCTTCGAAACTTCTGGAATTGAATTCCAGCACAATATTGTCCGAGAGGTTTGCTGGTGAACCAAGTTGATCTCGTAATGGAATAAAGAAATCCGGTTCCAAGCTTACCACTTCAGTCTTCCATTGATCGAAGCCCCTTTTCATTTCCTGATATTTTCCGGGCATTTTCCCGGCAAGGTTTTCAACTTCACCAATATCCTGCCCGAGATTAAAAAGTTCGTCATTGTACTCAGCGGACCATTTCTTATTTCGGAGATACTTATAAGTGCGAATCAGCTTCCAGTCACCCGAACGACAGGCTTCCTGTCGCAAATAGTTTCCAGTTGCCCCCCAGTCACGACGACGCCAGCCAAAAACACGCTCCGAATCAACTTCGGTTTTGTTGGTTAACACAGGTAGAAGATTGATTCCATCAAGTGTACGATCCTTCGGCACATACTTACCAGCACCTGCCGCTTCCAATACGGTTACGGATGCATCCATCATAATGGAAGACTGACCCGACACGGTACCGGGTGGAATAATCTTTGGCCATTGTATGAGGCAGGGCACACGGATGCCTCCCTCCTCAAGGTACTGCTTTGATTTTTTCAAAGGCCAACAATTACCGGAGAGCATACCACCATTGTCGCTGGTAAAAATGATCAGCGTATTACCAAGCTGCCCTTCTTTTTTTAAGGTCTTAAAGATTTTTCCAATGCGGGAGTCAAGATATTCGACCATCTTGACGAATACTTCCCTACCCTCTGGCGTATTCGATTTGGGACCGGCATCAAAGGCAGTGGATGGATCTAAAGCTGGATCCTGTAACGGTGCATGCGGGATAGACCAGGGCAAATATAAAAAGAATGGATCCTTTCGGTTTTCCTTAATAAAATCGACCGCCAGGTCGGTCCAAATATCAGTAAGGTATTGTCCTTCGAGATGAGTGACCCGTTCACCACCAGTTTTAAAAAGCATCGGACGACCCTGACACTCCTTGTTCTTATTCTGGTGTTGGAAATAACCCGTATTGTGATCGATGATCAGCCATTCGTCGAATCCGTGGGCTCCCGGCCAGGAAATTCCCTTCACTTCACCGATGTTCCACTTTCCATAGACCGCGGTCGAATACCCTGCTCTCTTTAACCACATCCCGATGGTTGGATCCCGGGAGGCAACCACGCCATCGGGCGATCCCCGGTAGGCTTCAGCCCACTCACCCAAACGGTTCGGGTAACGGGCAGTCAACAAGGCACGGCGTGAAGGTGAACAGATGGGAGCGGCGGAATAAAAATCAGTAAGCCGGGCCCCGTTTTGGGCCATGCGGTCGAGATTCGGGGTATGAGTCGGCGTATTATTAGGAGCCACACCATTCGACTCAGGATTATAACTACTCAAGTCCCCATAACCAAGATCATCGGCAAGCATGAAGATGATATTGGGCCGCTTATTCTCTGCCTGAAGCGAAAGAATACCGAACAGCGTTATGACAAAAGTAAAAAGAAACAGTTGTAAGTTCATCGTTTTTGGAAAATTAATTTTCCCCGTTTGAGCAGGCGTAATCGATCCAATTTCACCTCCTGTTTTTTCTCCGTCGCAAAGCGGATGATTTTAAGCCCGGGCTGATCAAAGTGAATTTCCCCTATTGAAACAACTGTAAGCTTTTTGGAAGGCTTCAGGGTGCCGATTCGTTTCATCGGATAACCCGCATCTGCCTGAGCCGCATCATTTTTCACATCATCGACAAATACCGAGCATGTCTCGCCCATGGCGAGCGTTCCTTCTAAGTGGTAAGTTCCGGCAGTTGGCAGGTCGATAATAAACTCAATGTAACTGCCCGCTCCTGCATACAAGAGAGCACTTACAAGCCGCTCCCCGGAAGCTTCCATATCCGCAAGCGTGTAATGACAATTCCCGCGGAGACGATAATCAGCCGATGTCTGAGCGGGTATTTCTTCAGCTTCCAT
>CAWVXY010000060.1:0-17144 GCA_963934295.1 uncultured Opitutia bacterium | reverse complement strand
AGTTCCGGCACGCCATCAATAAAGAGTTCTTTCTTCATTTCAGCTTGATACCTTGAGCTGAAAGGCATGTCAAGCATCGAGGTGCGAGGTATGGGATTTGCCCTCAGATATTGGTGCAGTTCACCAAGTCCTAAATCGAGGATGTGCACCCGCACACCTAACGCTTAGGAGATACCCTCTATCCCCAGATGGAATGGGCCGTGGCGTTGGCGTCAGCGAAGCGGTCGACTCCGACTCCGGCATCCTGGAGCATGGTGGTCCAGAGGTTGGCCAGTGGAGTGTCTTTATTTGGGGCGAACCGGTGCTGACCGTGGGTAAGTCCTTTAAAGCCACCGCCCGTGAGCAGGCAGGGGACATTGGTGTTGCGGTGAGCCGTACGTAAGCCCCCACCGCAATAAACCAGGCTGTTGTCGAAGAGAGTGCCTCCGTTGGGATCCATGGGGTCCTTGGCGGATCGTAACTGGTCAATAAAATTGGAGTACAATTCCATCCATTTGCGGGTGCGTCGAAGATTCAGCTCATGAAGGGAGGAATTGCTTCCGTAATGAGAAAGTGTGTGAGGTGTGGAGGAAATATCCATGCTTTTGAGAAGGCCGGCATCGGGCATGCGGTAGGTGACCACACGGGTGGAATCAGTTTTCCAGGCCGCAAGAATGAGTTGCTGCATGGTACGGATTGCCTTTTCACCGTGGGAACCGCTGACCAAAACCTGTTGATCATCGGGAGCTTTCATTTGCGTCTTTGGATAGGGAACATCCAGCCATTCTTCCTCACGGCTAATGGTTAGCTCGATATCTCGGATGCTGGTGGTGTATTCTTCGAGTTTCTCCCTATCCTCCCGATCGAGGATTCGTTTGGTGGAACTGCTCTCGAATTCGAGGATGTCAAATATGCTCTTTCGTTGTTTGAGGGTATTGAGGACTTCTTCCTTGGAAACATTACCTCCGAATAAGCGCCGATAAACTTCCAGGGGAGAATCAAGACCAGTCAGCGGGCTGCCATCCTCCCGATAGGATATCGCCACACCACCGTGTCCATTTCCGGTGTCACTTTTTGGACAATTAAGCTGCAGGCTCTGATAGCGGGTATCCTTTCCGAGGTGAGCGGCCGCAACCTGATCACAGGATACACTGTTGTGCCGTGCTTTTCCCGGAAAACCGATCACGTTGGCACAGGTAAGAACCGCTTCACTTCCTTCATGCGGCTGTTTGTTTTGCATGTTGGAGAAGTTGGATACCAGAGTGGTGTGCCGGAGGTTTTTCTTAATCGGGTCCCAGCCTGGTGGTAAAGAAATGTCAGCCAGGGAGCCGGAATCTTCCGGATAAAAGTGCTTTTCCATATGACCATGGCCCATCGACATCCACAGCAGCCTCTTGGGTGTGTTACCGGCCAGGGTGCTATTCGTGGAAGCTTGGAGTGCAGTTGGTAGGAGACTGCCAAGAAAGGGGAGGGTGATCGCCTTGGCTCCGTTACGGAGAAAGGACCTGCGGTTGGAACTGGTGGAGAGGTTCATCGTGTTTCTCGAATGTTAATGATTATAATATGTCTCTGAAATAAAATTCTTATCAATTGTACTAAAATTATGACTTTGAGAAAGGTTCGCTGAGGACGATCTTTTTGATCATGTCACGGACTGGATATTTTTCTTTCTCCAGTTCGTTCAGGGCTTTTTCGATGATCGGACGATCGGTAAAACTGACATCCCGGCCGAGGGCATAACACAAAAGCCCCTCAAACAAGGAGGCGGCCACCTGTCTTTCCTGTTTCATGAGGGCGGCTTTCAGTCCATGTACATCCTTGAATTTTTCTCCATTGGGAAGTTCCCCACTGGCATCCACAGGGTAAAGCTTTCTTTTCGCACTCGGGTTGGCTAGCTGTCGAAAATGCTCAACATCGGTAACTAATTCTTGATCCCGCCACATACCGACGGCATCGAAGTTTTCCAATCCCAAGCCGATGAAGTCAAAGCGGGCATGGCAGGAAGCGCATTGGGCCTTTTGTTGGTGAAGCTCCACGAGATCACGAACACTGGGTAAGGGGTCGGTGGTGGATGCGATCAACTCAGGAACATTCGGAGGGGGAGGCGGAGGCGGATCATTAAGCAGAATCTCTTTCACAAGGGATCCCCGAATGACGGGTGATGTGCGACTGCCCATTGTTCCCGATGAAAGGAAGGCCGCCTGAGTGATCAGCCCTCCTCGTGGGGAAACGGGCGGGATGGATACTTTCTGAAATCCATCTCCATCGTAGTGTTCTGACAAACCATATTTATTAGCGAGTACACCGTTCACCACTACGAAATCGGAATCGATCAGGTTCGAGGCACTTAGGTTCTCATGCACAAGGACTTTAAAGAACTCAACGGGCTCCTGTTTTGAGGAATGAATCATTCCGTCGGTGCGGTGCAAAAATAATTTCGAATCAAGGCCAAGCGAGTCAAAACGTTTCAAATGGGTCCACTGTGCCATGAAACCCTTAAAGAAATTATTTGCTTTCGGGCTCTTCAGCATTCGCTCGATCTGTTTTTCTATGACTTGAGGTTTCTGCAGGTCGCCTGCTTCGGCAAGCCGGTTAAGTTCTTTGTCGGGTGTGCCACTCCAAAGGAAATATGAAAGGCGATTGGCCAGGCTGTAGGCGTCGAGTACTTTTGACTTTTCCTTTGCTTGTTCTTTGTTGACTACCTGATTTGGCAGAGCCCTTTCGCTTTCTTTGTTACTTAGCTTGGTTGGTTGTTTTTGAATGTCATCCGGTTCGCATAGATAAAGAAAGCGAGTGGATGTCAGGATCATCGCCAAGGGATTAATGATTGCTTCACGAAACCCGAGTCCGGACTTTCGCTGTTGTTGGTAGTATGCAAATAGCTTCTCCAGATACTCATTGGAGATGGTTCGGTTACGATAAGCAACTTTGCCAAACTCAGCTAAGAAATCCTTTGCGGACAAATCGAGCTCTTCGTCGGATGCCGACTTTACTTGAAATTTCTCAATCAGGTTTTCAAACGGTGATTTGGGACCGTAGAACGGGCCTTCAACTTCCATCCATTTGGCAAAGATTGTATCCTTCGGCGCACTTGGTTCGATCGGTTTATAGTGGTGGTAGAACTGTTCAAACCCGGGCCCGCCCCGTTTGTCTTCGAGTGCAAAGACATGTTTGCGGGATTGGTGCCAGTGTTTCGGGCGAAAGTCGGGTGCGAATACCGGATGATACTCAGCCTCATGTACTGATGGTTGGTCTATCGATCCTTCAATCCAAAAACTACCGATAGCTCTACCGTGCTTACCGTTGAATCTTCCATTGTGCACCATCAGACGAACACCCCGGCGTACTTTTACACCGTCGACGACTCCGCCGCAAAACCGAACCTGATAGTGAGCTCTCGCATCGTGGCGGAAGAAAACCCCCACATGCTCCACAAGCAGGTCATGTGACAACATGCGTCCCTTGTCATGGATGTGCATATTACGTTGGTAGTACTGTTCCTGACCTTTCCATACGCCGTTTTGCGCATTCGGTCCATCGGTGTCGTACTTTTTCCATTCTTCTTGGGTTAGTCCAGCTTCGGCGGGCGTTTTTCCCTCTTTCTTGACCAACCTGACTTTTTCCATGAACTCATAGATCCGCTTGCTCCGGGTTTCGGTATTGGCAAACTCCCGTCGTTCAAGCACTTTGGATTCCTGCCGTGACTCACAAGCCCAATGCAGAGCCGTTTTGGCGACTTCCTGAGCAAATTTGAAATAGGTTTCCAGTTGTATCGCGGTCAGTGACTGGTTTTGTCCAATGGTGTCAAACCGACCGCTCGGATCATCCGGGAGTTTCTCTCCATTAATCCGGATTCCCATTAAATCCTTGATGGTCGTAATGTATTCACGCTTGTTCAATCGGCGCAGAGCAATCTCACCGCCACTGTCTTTTAGCATCTTCTGGGCGGATTGTAAGGATTCGGTGAGATCGCCAACCACTTTGGCCAATTCTTCCTTGCCTGGTTGAGCTTTCTTTTTCGGGGGCATCTCGCCCGAATTTAGTTGGTCGAGAATATCCTGCCAGTTCTGGGCATCCGCGACATCGACGATGGACCGGGTAAGTCCTTCCAGATCAAGGTCAGCCTTGGAGGTATCGGTATCGTGACAGTCGAAGCAGTAGTTTTCGAAAAAAGGTTCAATGCTTTTGGGGATCGCTACCTCTGGCTTTGCATCGGCTTGAAACCAGCCAATAAAGGAAACCACGGGTGTAATAAAGAATGTAAACCTATTGGAAGTGAAAATCATAGGGGCATAATTACGAAAGAGAGGTTAATGAAGAACATCTAAAAATATATGATTTATAACATATTCATTTTAAGGTATCGCGACAATTTTTCAATCTGATCCAGCTCGTCATCAGTATCTTAATTACTCCGTATTTGAATTGATTTTAACGCTAAACCTTTTGGTTTTGCTTCTACGCTGAAAAGTAGAACCAACCTCCAACGACTCCGCCAACAATTCCGCCGGCAATAGCCCCGATCGCCAGCCCTGTTACTCCGAACTTCCAGAATCCGAGGCCGCCGAGAACGGCGGCTCCAATAAGGGCTCCACCAACTGCCCACTTGATCGTTGTTCCGGTTTCATGTAATAGGTCTGTTCCGGCTTCTCGTCCAATATCCTTGATGAACCCCCCTATTCCAGACTTTTTTTGAGTCCCTCGGGAGGTTTCAGTGTCACGATGATTTTGATTTTCTGTTGTCATGAAAGTTGGCGATTTTTAATGTGATTTACTTGTTGGTGCTAAACTGATGCCCAAAGATGCAGTGTCTGTGCGTTAAAAATAACTGGGCGATTCTTTATATAGCGAACATTTTGTTTTGGCATGTTTCAAAATTTAAACTTATAGATCTTTTGGAGTTACCACTTTCCAACATGCATTTTCACGAATTGAAAAGGATCCAAGTAGTTTATCTTCCATCTGTTTTCGCAAAAGAACTAATTCGGCAAATTCATCCTCAGTAGGTGGCTCGGTTAGGAATAGGGACCATTTGGGTTGGCCCCAATGTGTTTCCTTGTAGTTGGTCCCTTCTTTTTCAACCAAAAGAATCCCGGATGTTTCGTGGTTCATGATTTCTCCAAAAACAATATCGATTTGTAGTTCGTCCTTTCCTGTTTCAAACCAAGCACCGGAAGCAAATCCAGCCATCGCATTTAAGCAGGGATAGGACGGGTGATCGGAGCGTGCAATACCTAGTTCCTTGAAAGGTGAATCCCGTCTTGAACCTTCGAATACGGGTTTTCCGTTAATGGAAACAAGTAGGTGGTTGTCCGCATAACCCCAAAAACGATAACGCCCGGGATTCGGTGGTATAACCTGTCCATGATACCAGACCATCCATCCAAATTCCTCTGCATAAGGAACAAGACCGGCACGGGTTGGGAAGGTTTGATAGCTACCCAAAATTCCTGAATAACGGAGGGGATTACCCTGGGTTAATTCTTCAAGGCAGGAACGGTCATGAAAACCAGATTGCACAAGTGGAAGAAACTGTTTGGCGATCAGATCACTCTTTTGCTTAAGTCGCGTTGTGCTTGTCGAACTTTTAAACCCAAGAATCTTACCGTGTAAAGATGCGTCATTCGGAGGGAAGGGCGGGGTGGAAAGTTCCGAAATTTCGGGATGACCCGAATGACTTTGCCAGTCAACCTGCCCGTCCCGTCCAAACTTTGCGAGATCCCCTTCGATCATCAATTTATCTTTCGAATCATCTTCTGACTTAACTGCAACCTGCCCGTCCAATACCAGAACCCTGGAGCCAGCCTTATTTGCTTTTACCACAAAGCTCGTGCCCAGATCAGTGATCTCTCGTTCAGGAGTTTTAACCACAAACCCGATCCCCTGTGGCGGTACCACCAACTTGATCTGCCCCTCGAGAAGGTTGACTCGCTTTGAACTATCCATCTTTAGGTTTAAAGGAGCGGTCCCCAGCACATGGACTCCTGATTCATTGTAGGCTAACTCAATAAGGCCCGAGCTAATGGTAAGCTGATCGCCGGGAAACAATTTATCACCCGAGGCTATCTTCTTCTCTCCGTTTATCTTAGCTTTCCCTTCTGTATGGATTACTTTTGCCAGAAATTGGGGAGATTTTTCCTCTTCAGATTTCATGGTGAAGAGAAGGGTAATCATTAGGAGTATAATGGCTGCGCTTCCCCCAAAGGCCCACTTCCAAAACAATACATTGGGGAAAGATGGGACTTCATTCTTGGATATAGTATTTCGGGCTTCAATTACCCGACCTGCATCGGCCACTAAAACGGCTTGTTCAGCTATAGAACTTAATAGGTCGCGAGCATTTCGGTCACTCTTCAGCTGTTTTTCGATCTCTAACCGTTCCTGCTTTTCCAGGTTTCCATCTAGATACTTCAGCAGTTTTTCGTACAGATCATCCTTATTTTGATCTTGTTTCATTGGTTACCTCCAGGCTCCATTTTTAGCTCGACGCATTTTCTTAAAGAATTCTGAATTCGTGAGAGCCTTTTGTACACGGCATCGAGGGTTATGCTGATGGAGTCAGCAATCTCTCCACAGCTCAAGCCTTCGAAATAACGTAAACGGAGTATTTTTTCTGATTTTTGTGGCAATTCTTCCATGCAATCACGAAGCAATTCGAATCGATTTCCTTTGGGATTCAAATGATCATTTTGCCAATCCTGATGTATTAAGGTCAGGATATCTTCGTCAAAACCAACCGATTCCCTTCGATGCTTTCGGATCCAGTTCAAGCTATCCCTCCGAGCAGTAATGAAGGCCCAGGAAAATAAAGCGGCTTCAGCATCGAAATTCACATCCTTGGTTACTGCCTTAAGCACAGTGTTCTGAAAGATATCTTCTGCCACATGAGCATCCTTAACCACCAACCAGGCAGCTGCTGATATCCGCTCACGAGATTGCATGAGAAAGCGAAGTATTTCTTTTTCTGAAAGAGGCATTCAACTAGTTGAACACCTATGAATTTCAAAAACTGACATTCCGAGGAGAAAAAATTATATTTTTTGAAGCAACCAGTCTTTGACTTCTTCAATATTGGAAAATTCAGGTATCCAGGACAATTCGGTTGGTGAGTCAGTTGTGAATTCGCAACGCATCCGGACAGGGTGGGCACCGGATTCGATGGCTGCGTATTGGTTGTAGATCCGGTCATCGACTAGAATGGTCTCCTTGGGGTTGAGATTGTATTTTTGATAACAGTCCCGGAGTCGGTCAATTTTGGCAGTATCATGCATGAACTCTCCATGCTGCACACATTCAATGGTCAGGAAATCAGTAACGGGTGAAAGGATATCCCGAAGGTAGGCAGTCTTTGCCTCGACATCAAAGGTCGCGGACATGGTAAACTGACGGTAGCCCAATTGATTGAGTTCCTTAAGGACTTCGATCACTTTGGGGTAGAGCGGGCGATCTCTGAAAAAGGCCTGATCCGCACAAAAGTCGCGATCCATCTCGGTTCCCAGTTCCGGGTGGGTTTTCAATTCCAGGGCACCATACTCGGGAAGGATTGGCAGAACCTCAGGAAGTTGCTCCCACTTTAAGCCTTTGAATTGATCCCGATAGTTGGGATGCCCGGTCAGGAAATGATAGTAAGCAAAATTCAGATCCGCCAAGACTCCGTCGACATCCCAAAAGATATTTTTGATCGAGGATGGGTCCATTTTCTTAAGCGAGACTATCTGGGACGATCAAAGGAATCATATCCAAAGGCTTAGTTGTTTAGTTCCATCAATGTGAGCTTAGCATCACCGTTGCCATCGCGTCGACTGAATTGCTTTTTCAGTGCGGGAACATTCCGGCCTTCCGGGTTGCCGATGAATTCCTTGAGGGTGATGAAACCGTCCTGATTTTTATCCACCTTTTTGAATTGGGCGGCGGAGTAGGTCTTTTTGGATTTGGGAGTGGATGCATGATCAGGATTGTAATTGGGGTTTGGGGTTGGATAGATGGCCCCGGTTTTCGCGAGAAATTTGTCCAGTTCCTTGCTAAGTTCCACAACTTTTTTGGGGTGCTTCTTGGAGACTTCGTTTCTTTCTCCGATATCTTTCTTTAAATGGAATAACCAATGTTCGTGATCCCCGTTGGGTGCATTGTGAAGCAAACGTATGAGTTTCCATTCATCATCATAAATGGCGGCACTGTTCGGAAAGGTATCGGGTACCTTGGTGGCGTGAGGAAAGTAGGTGAAGATGTACCGCTTGTCCATGGGCTTACCTTCCAGGGCGGGACGGATTGAGAGGCCGTCAAAGGTCTGCTCTTCATTTTTTTGGATTCCCAGCAGATCCAGAATGGTTGGGTAAAAATCGGTGGAAGTTACCAGTTCTTTCGATTTCGACTCTTCCTCGATATGCCCGGGCCAAACCGCAATACATGGAACCCGTACGCCGCCATCCCAGTTGTTTCCTTTTCCCCCACGTAATGGTCGGTTGGAGGTCGGGGTGGTGCCATCCACCTGGCTGTACATATTCCCACCATTGTCGGAATAGAAAAAGATGAGTGTATTTTTACTAAGTTTAAGTTCGTCCAATTGATCGAGTACCCGACCGACGTTGTCATCGAGTGACTTGACCATGGCCGCGTAGGTTGGGGAATTTTGGGCATCGTCGGGGTCGATTTTGTCTTTGTATGATTCGATATAGTCGGCTTTTGCATTGAATGGGCCATGTACGGAGAATTGCCAGTAATTTAAATAGAAAGGTTTTTGATCTGCCGCCCGTTTTTCGAGGTAGGTATCAATCTCATCTGCCATGCGGTCTTCAATATGTTCGCCCGGGTAAGCCTCCTTGAAATCAGGGAATTTCCACGGTGCCACATAACTGCCCGCCGGTCCGGGACCATACCAATTGGGGATGTCGACATCAAAGCCATGATCCAGTGCAGTGAAAGGGCTCCTGCCCAGGTGCCATTTTCCAAAGTGAGCGGTATGATATCCGGCTAGCTTAAGAGTTTTCGCTATATTCGGATAGTTTGTATCGAGCCGGTTCACTTTTGTGAGAGTGAGTAATTTGTGGTGGGCGGGTGTATTAAGCTTAAGACTGGGTCGTAGGATTGGATCGCCTGCGATGTGACAGGTGGGTGCAGTCAGTCCGGTTCGTGCCGGGTGAAGTCCGGTGAGTACGGCCGAACGGGTGGGTGAGCAGAGAGGGCTGGCGGTGTAAGCCCGTTCGAAAAGCATTCCCCGTTTAGCTAGACGTTCCAAATTCGGGGTTTCATAAAGAGCCGTATGGCCATAAAGAGTGGTGTCTGCCCAGCCCAAGTCGTCGGCCATGATGAACACGACATTGGGCTTTGCGGAAAAGGCCGTGCCTAGCACCCAAAGAAAAGAGAAGGAAATGAAGAAGAGATTTTGAGGACGGAAATTCATATGGTTTAAATGTAATTGAATACTATTTCCTTACGGACTTGCCTAAGAAATTCTGCTTCCTGTTCAAATTTTATTTATTATGAACATTGAGTGGCTATTTGATCCATTTTCCCCAGACATCTGAAGCCTTCAATGGTGGAGCAGAAAGGATTACGTCCGGGTAAGTGCCTAATGGAAGTTGGTCGGCATAGATATCAGTTAACAGTATCTTGGCTCTTTTAAGTAGATTATCGACCTTTTCGGGGTGTTCCTTTGCTAGGTTCTTGGCTTCGAGCGGATCGTCTTTGAGGTTGTGAAGAGAATAGCCATCAGATAGCACCGGGTCACTGTCATGCTTGTTAGTGCCGTAGTTGAAGAAGAGTTTCCAGTTGCCCTTCCGAATAGCGGTTACCTGCCCCATTCCGTGCCAGTAGAGCAGTTCGGTTCGTGCAGGCTTGGTGTCCGGTTTGGATAAATTTTTCCACACATCGACGCCGTCGAGCCTCTGAGCGTCTTTGGGAGGATCGATTTTTACATCGCAAACTGAGGCTAGAGTTGGATAGAGATCGATTGCACTAACTAGGGAGTTGTTCATTTTGTTTGCTTGAATCTTTGAAGGGTAACGAATTATCAATGGAACCCGAGTACCACCCTCCAAAGACTGCCACTTATGACCCGTAAATGAGGGGTTGTCGTTAGGACCCTGCTGGCCGGGTTGACGACCGTTGTCGGAAGTGAAGATCACGATGGTATTCTTCTCTTTGCCAGTGTCCTTAAGTGTGCTGAGGATTTGCCCAATGCGTGTGTCAAGTTCGTTCACCACATCAGTATATTTCCCGGATTTATTCTCGCCTGACCTGCCATGCCAATCAGGATGCGGGTCAGCGGGGAAGTGGGGTGCACTCCAAGGCACGTAGAGAAAGAAAGGTTTATTACTCTTCTCCTTAATTACTCGAACTACTTCTTGCGAGAAAGTTTCAGTGAGCAGGCGATTATCCCACTTTTTTTGAACCAGTTTGCCATTGCGATACATGTCTCGATTTTGGTTGTTGGACATGTATATGCAGTAGACTGAATCGAAACCCTGATCTTCGGGACGCATATTCACATTTCCTAAATGCCACTTACCCGTCATTGCAGTACGGTACCCTGCATCGCGAAAGGTTTCGGCAATGGTGTGCACCCTGGGCGACATTCCTGATTTGCCTGGGAAACCATATCCCAGCACTCCCCGACGCCACCCGATTCGTGCAGGGTAGGACCCTGAAAGTAATGCCATTCGAGATGGTGAGCAGACAGGATTGCCCGCATAGTAATTTGTAAGCTTAACTCCTTGCTTTGCTAGTTGATCTAGGCACGGCGTCTTAATGCGTGTACTTCCGTAACAGGATAAATCCTCGTTGGCCAGATCGTCAGCCATCATCAGGATCACATTTGGTTTTGCAGAGAATGCAGTGGAAAATACACAAAGAATAAATACGAATTGGAGTAGAAGATTTGGAGGACGGAAATTCATAAATACTGTAAAGAGTAGTGATTACGAAGCCACGAAATTAATCGTGGTCTTGAGTTTAAGTGTCTTGTTGGTTTGTACCCGCTTTTAAAGATGCGTTTGGTGCATTCGAATCAAATTCAGAAAGCTTAATCATTGCATTTACCCGCCTTGCATTCCTTTTAGATTCCAGTAATGCAATTATCGCTATTGCGATGGGATATAGCCCCCAAATGGGTATTTTAGCTGGAAATATACAGAAATAAATAAGGATGCCGAACAGAAGCAGGGATGTAATAGGAACAGATAAGGAACGCCCCGTATAATATTCCCATGCAGATTCGCTGATTCTTTTTCTGAGGGATTCTTTGGCTTCAGCCTCTTTGAGGATGAAATTGGCGATGGCTTCTTCGTTTTTGACTTTCATAAAAAATGTGTTTGAACCCTTTTTTCTTAGGGATTTGTACAACAAAATCCGCTTACTTTTTCTTTGGCTAATTCGGAGCAGGTAGTGTGGCTTATATCAGGGTTCGGTGCTTGTTTCATTTCTGAGCAAGGGGAGCTTTTTTATCAAATTGTCGCAATAGGTCCATTGGTCGAGTGTCTCCTTCCACTCTGGCGGAATTGCCTCAACCCCCTTATAGGCTCCAAGTACCATGCCAATCGCGATACTGCGGGATGCATTGTCGCCCCCTACCATGGCATTGCCCTGCATAGCCTTTTTTAGTCCATCTTCCTGCTCGGCATATTTTAAGATAAAGTAAACGGCACCCGGCAGAGTTCCCTCTGTTGGGCTTGCTTTTCCCACCTTGATCGGTTCCGAGCGGCCGACATCCCAGAGTCTGGCCATACTGGTAAGTGCGAGATCGTCGCTAAACGCTTCTTTAAAAAGGGCGGAATTTGGATCCGCTTCTTCTTCAACCTTGGCGATTGCCTGTAGTGCTTTGTCCTTAAAAAAGCCACCCATCTGCTCGGCAACCTCCTCAATCGCTTCCCGTGGCGCCATGCCATGGATCACACGGTGCGTCACGCGGGCAAAAAATTCTCCGCCACCAAGGGCATGAGCGTCTTTGTGCGTAAACATTGACTTTCTGGCAACATCGACAAGCTCTTCTTCCGATTCATAATAGGCATGGGCTGCGACGTGGCGAATGGCCATGGCATTGGATATGCCGCCCAAGTGTTCAGTCGGAACGCCTTGCTTGACTTGGGCATAGGTTTCTTGCGTCATGGTACAGATCCATGAACCCCAACTCTTTTCCAGTCGTTTCATCCAGTGGGGAATCAACGCGGCGACACTGAACGGTCTGGGTGGATCAGCTATTTCAGCCAAATGCTCTAAGACCAAAATATTATAATCGCCGTAGTCGGTTGTACCGCCGGCTTTTTTACCGGGATGATAATTTCTTTCGCCCCATCCAATGCCATGAGTTTGACCGCCCATCCTTTCACCGGGAGACATAAATTTCCCAATCGGTTTTTTTCCATAGGCCTCATAAATCTTTTGGGCGTCGTATTCGTAATGACTTCCCAAACAAAGCGCATCCCCGACGACCGCGCCAAAAAATGCCCCTTTTATGGCATCACTCTTTTTGATGTTACTCATTATAATTATCTTATGAACGGAAGGTGTAGAAAAATTTGTTTAGATGGGAACGGTTTACTAACCATGCCCTATAAACCTTCGGACATCAATACTCTCATTCACCTCGTTTTATCCTATTTCTTCTTTTTGTTTTTATTGGCGTGATAAGCCGCTAGCTGGTCCAATACTTTCTGACTGGCTTCTGCATCACTGGTTCCTTCTCCTGGCACGAAATCACCATATGGTCGGGGACCCAGTTCCTTTACTGTTCTGGTAAGTATCGCTTTCATTTTTTTAAGTTGTCCGGCATAACTCGAATCGTCAGCTACATTTTTTTGTGAGTTCGGATCTTTGGATAAGTCATACAGTTGATCAGCAGAAAAAATATCCGGATGGAAATACCTGGCTCTGGAAATTCCGCTGCTTAAGCCAAGTAGAGTTTTATAGGCACGATCCGCCCGTTTACTTTGTGCCTCAGAAATCTGTTCATCTGTGTAGCGAATACTTATGTATTCAAAGGCTTCCGTCTTGATCGCCCGGGCCGCACCTTGTTCTCCATAGATATATTTTCGGATGGAAACTGCAGGATCCTTAAACATGGGAGCTAGGCTTTTGCCGTCGATATGATAGCCTTTTGGTATCTTTACCTTGGCCAATTCGAACCAGGTTGGGACAAAATCAGTGTTTTGTAAAAGTCCACGGCTGACCGAGCCGGGCTTGATCACTTTTGGCCAGCGGATCAGGCAGGGGATTTCGGTTCCCCGAGTCTTGATCAATGATCCTTTTCTCTCCGACCCATGATCCGATACGAAGACCACGATGGTGTTGTCGGCAATACCGAGCTTATCGAGTTTATCGAGAATGAGTCCGAGGCTGTCATCCATCCAAAGGTACCCGACCTCCGCTTCGGTTAATCCCGCTTTTTGTATTCGTTCCCATACCGATTTCCGATCGATCAACCCTAGGGGTTTTTTCAGGAAGCCTTCTCCAGTTGCCAGTTCTTTTTCCATCATTGACTTGAACCATTCCCTATTAGGGCCGTGAAGAAGAGTAGAGCAGCAGTGCAAATAGAAAGGCTGATCCTTGTGCTCCTCGATAAACTCTAGGGCGGCCTTTGCGGTCCAGTCCGGATTATGTCCCTTAAATGGGTGCTTGAGGTTTCCCCAGTAAATATTTTTTGCCCAGGTAAAACCGTTCTTTTTGATTAATTCCCGCTGAAGTTTTTCGAGTTTGAATTTCCGTTTGTTTAGATGTTCGGAGTATGTAGCATTTTTTGGAACATCAAGGTCACCAAAGAGGGACCCTTCTTTTGAATGATCCGTATCGTGGACATGATATTTACCAACAAAGCCGGTGGCGTATCCGGCATCAGCGAGAACCCGCCCGACATTCATTCGGTCAGATTCCAATCCAACATTGAAGGCTGGGAGTGCCTGGGTGCTTTCCGGGCATTCCTCGAGAAAGGTGTTGGAATGAGATGAGCTTGCGTAGCGACCGGTAAGAAAAGTGTATCGCGAAGGCGTGCAGACCGTACTGGTCACATGAGCATTATGACAGATCATTCCTTCCTTGGCCAATCGATCGAGGTTGGGGGTTAGAACTTTCCCTCCGTATGGACTGGTCTCAGGCTTATCGTAATCGTCGACCAGGAAGACAATGATGTTGGGTCTTTCATCCTTCTCACCGTGTGATGGGCAAAGAAAAACGAAGAGAAAAAGAAAGGAGAAAAGTAGAGGAAGGGTTATTTTCATGTGGATAGAATTTAAAAGAATAATCGGATGGTTTAACTAACTGAAAAACCAAGGATAAGTTTCATTATCTTTAATTCTTCCCAAATAACTTTTGTTTTTTGCAAGGATATCCCTGAAATCATCGAGTCTTTCTTTTAGATGATCTTTTGAGCTAGGTTGATCTCATTCGAAATACATTACCTAAACGGGCTAGGTGTGTAAATATTATTGACTGTAAAACTCTCAGGGAGCGGAGCGGATAGCCAGAGTAGGAGCCGGTAGGGAAGAGTGTCTGCGGCTGGCAAAGCCATGCACGAGTCCCCCCTCTTCGATCTCTTTTGTTTCACGCATAACCATAAAGCTAATCTCCGAACTTGGGTGAGATTTGAGGAAGTTCGTAAGGTTTTTGGTTCGCACACCGAAACGGCCTTTCTGGACTCCTTTGGGCAAAACGAAGGATCCAAGGAATACGGTTTCCGGGTTTCCGGGAAACTTGTCACCAAGGTTGGCTTCATCCCAATTAGGAACTTCTCCGGTAAGGCCAAAAACTTTGAATGTGCAATCCTCCGGCAAATGAGAAGCCAGACCCCAGCCAGTGGGAGCAAAATGAAGCAATAAATCGGCTTCCTGGATACCTGCTCGGTCTATTCGGCTTAAATCAAACTCCATGTATGCATTTCTATTCATCGGACCTTCACTAATTGCATTTTTGACTAGTAGTAGAACATCGGAGTTCTGGTTATGCACTCCTCCGAAGTAAGTATCGCTAAAGAGGTTAACGACTTCTTTGTCATCGCTTAAAAAAAGATGGTTTGGGATTCGACCGACAAAGGCACCCTTGGAAGGTTCGAAAAGAGTCCAGCCAGCTCCATGTTCCAAAGGCTTTTTCTTTATGGTATCGAGTTCCTGATGGTTTCCCTTATTCGCATGAATCATGCCCTTTGCTTGTATTGTATGATGTTGCCCCGCAATCAGCTCGATAATTTGGTCAGACTGTCTGTATTCCACTTTTACTTTACCTTCCGATACGCGGGTATGCGTTTCGCCTGTTTCTTCAAATACAGTAACTGAAAAGCGGGTTCCGTAATCTACAATATCCGCTTCGGGAGTAATGATTCGAAAGCCAAGTGCGGATTCAGGAACATAGGTCACTGCTGTGCCGTTAGTCAGTTCGCATTTCATTGAATTAATGAGCCTGAGGGAAACGGGAGCCTCCAGGGTAACCTCGGCCCCGGAATCAAACTTCAATGTTGCAAGCCCTTCAGCCAAATGGAGGGTTCCATTTGCGAGGCGGCTTCCCACAGCTGTGGTCAAGTCGCCTCCTTCCCAGGTAGCGGAAAAGGAATCCTTAATTAAAGCGAAGGTCTCTACCTCTTTAGGCTTTGGGAATAAGAAAAGGCTAAGCAGGAATACAACTGAAGCAGCGAGAGCCCATGGAATCAAAGACCTAAAAGAGGAAAATGCTACGACTTCCGTTTTATCAACCGGTTCGGGCTGATTAACCCATAAGGTTTCATCTACGGCAAGATTTGCATGTAGATCGGTCATTTCCAAATACAGTTTTCGGGCTTCAGCGTTTTCAGCAAGGTAGTCTGAAAGTTTTTTGACACCTTCTGCATCCAGGTTTTCACACAAATGGGCGTCGATCAAATTACGGAGTTCGTCCTTCTTCATAATTTTGCTTCCAGTTGGAGTTTATTTTCGATGCAGGAGTGGAGAGCATGGCGAACGCGTTGCAGGGTTTTATAAACCGCCTCGACGCTTCGTTCAAAATGTTTGCCTAATTCCTCAACAGATAATTCATTAAAATAGTACTCGTTGACCAGATCGGCATTTTTTTTTGGTAGGACTTTTAAGCACTCCTTGAGGAAATGCTTACGCGCATCCAATCGTTCGGAGTTTTCCATTCGTTCGATTTCAAGTAGATCAACCACTTCATCGGCTAACCTTTTTTGCCGGGATTTTTTACGAAGAAACATTTTTGCTTCATTGAGTGCGAATCGGCAGGCCCAGGGTGCGAAAGGTTTTTCTGGATCATAGCGGTCGATTTTATCCCAAAGGGCAACCGCTGCTTCTTGAACCACATCCCGTGCGTCCGCCACATTTGGGATCAACACCATGACATACCGAAGTAAGTCTTTTTCAGCTTCGAGAAAAAGTCTAATGAAATCCTTGTGCGTACAGGTTTTCGGACTGGTTTTGTGGGGTTCAACCGTCATTTGATATATTTCTGCCGTATGGCCATGGATTTGGACAATAAAAGACAAAAAAACTTTGGATTAGATGACACCATCTTGAAGCCAACATCGCTTGGAACTTGAGATGCAGTCGAGTTGAAACCAAAATATGGAAGAGTCTGTATCAGTTTATTTAGTATTTTCAAAGTTTTCTTGTTTCTCAGCAAGTATCTTTCTGAATTCGAGAAGCCTTTGTTTAAGATGGTCTTTTTGAGCCAGGTTGTTCTTTTCCTGAGGATCGCTGCGTAAATTGTAAAGTTCCTCACCATCGGGCCATTTACCATATCGCCAGTTTTGGTTACGGAGGGCATAGCCGAGGTTTTTGGGACCACGGGTAACCACGCTATAAGCGTATTTCTTTTTACCCAGTCTTTCGGGATGTCCAAGAAGGGGGCGGAGAGATGATCCCTGTAAATGAATCGGAGCCTTCAAGCTAGCAAGATCGGCAAGGGTGGGGTAGATGTCGATCAATTCCACCATCGCTTCGGATGTAGTCCCTGACTTCGTTAAGCCGGGGGCTCGTACGATGAAAGGCACTTTTGCTCCGATATCAAAAAGAGTGACTTTGCCCCAGATAAAATGATCTCCCAAGTGATAGCCATGGTCGGAAGTGAACACGATTACTGTGTCTTCCCAGAGACCCTGTTTCTTGAGACTATCCATTACCAGTCCAAGTTGGGCATCAATAAAGCTGACGCAGGCATGGTAGGCCTGCATATATTCTTTGCGCAGGGCATGGTTT
>CAWVXY010000059.1:0-17190 GCA_963934295.1 uncultured Opitutia bacterium | reverse complement strand
CCCCCGCCTCCGCCTGATGATGTGCCGGAGATCGAGCCGGATGTTACCGGAGCTACCACGCTTAGAGAGAAATTGGTCAAGCATCGGGCGGATGCCACCTGTGCCCAGTGCCACAGTAAGATTGATCCGGCCGGGTTTGCCTTGGAGAACTATGACGCAATTGGAGCATGGCGTGAAAAGTACGATAAGAAACTCGTGGTCGACCCCTCCGGAAAGCTACCCTCGGGTAAAGCCTTTTCTAATAGCTCTGAATTTAAGAAACTCGTGGTGGAGCAGGAAGAAACCTTTATCCGTTGCCTGACCAAAAAGATGATGACCTATGCAATTGGGCGGAAACTGAACAGTGGAGACCGAGTTGTCGTGGATGAAATTGTTGAAGAGATGCATACCTCAAGTAAAGGCATGACAGACTTGATCAAGATGATCGTCATTAACGAAACCTTTCTTAATAACTAACCAGAAGTTCGTTGAGGGTATAGTAGGCGGTTGAATTACGAAGATTTAACCCGGTTTGGTCTGTGATGCCAGTTACATTAAATTGGTAAATCTTGTTTTTTTTAAGGTTGTCGATGCGAAGTCGAATGGTCTTTGCATCGGGTGTAATAATCATCTCCTTTATTTTAGAGTTATGAAAATCATTCTTAGGATAGCCATAATTTGGGCCGTATTTGTAACGATAGCTAACAACCGATATTTTTCCCAAGGATTGAGAAGAGGGAAGCGATACTGGTTTCGTGAAATGGAAGGCGAAGCCGTCTTCAAGCAATTCGATTCGCTGAATTTCAAATGGGTCTGTTCCTGTGTAAGCAATCTTTTGCAATCCTCTACCGGCAAGTCCACGGGCCCAATTACCTTCACCAACACGACCAATAATCAAATCCCCGCTTGGAGAAAATACTAGGCGGCATATACCTGACTTAAGTCCATTACCATAGTAAAACGGGAAACAGGCTCCCTGAAATTGCCCGTTTACTTTTTCTAGGGCTACGCGAATAATTCTAGGATGAACGATATCGCCAATGAACAACTGACCCGCGAAGGGACCAAATTTGCCTGCGGTTGTATCACAAATGGGTGACCCGGGTGAGTTGGCCAATTCTCCATGCGGGAAATGAATGGCAGGAGGCTTTCGCATTCCAGCCAATATTTCAATAGGAGCTTTCTTGGGGTCACCCCGCTGTGAGAAATTAGCATCCCACCTTAAAGCTTCAGGATGTCCATGGAAATCTCCTTTACTTAAATGGTGAAGCATGGAGGTGCCTACCCAATCTCCCTGGTTGTCTGCTGCAAAAATATCACCATTCAAATTCATTCCAAGTCCATTGGCGGTCCGTAATCCTGAAGACCATGGAATAAATTGACCATCGGGCGTGACTTTATAGGACCACATTCGATAGGGTGAAGGAGAAAATCCTTTGGCACTGGCAGGGAGGCCGTCTGCTCTAGTGAGGCCAGCACAGGATAGGGTGCCAAATAGATTACCCGTGCGGTCTTGAATTAATCCGTAGGTGTATTGATGGAAGTTTGTCTCCATGGAAAAATCCGCACAAATCGTTTTCTGATAATCGCATATATTATCGCCATTTTCATCAATTAATTGAGTAATTTCAGGTCGTTGGGACACATAAACTTCACCATCTTTTCCAATACATAAGCCCATGGGTTCGTGGAGCCCATAAGCAAAGCGATTCCATTGGCCCTTTTTTTCTGACCACACATCTCCCTGCCGGGTACAGAGGTAGAGAGTTCCATCTTGGGTGTAGTCCAAACCGGTCACCTCACAGACAACACCAGGTGGGGTACTCAATGATTCAATACGGTATGATTCGTCAGCCTGTACAAGAGAAGCAGTCCAGCTGTAGATTAGTAGTAATGAGGGAATTAAGTTCTTCATCGGATTAGTTGAGTGAAGATAGTAAAAGCCTCCTGCCTGACTGGGTCGATGAGTAGTGCATTGCCACGCCACTCTCCATCTTCCGATGATAAGTTTTGACGGTTCTCCCCGCCAATAAAGAATATTTTATTTTCTGTTTTTGAAAGAAAGAATTTTTGCACAATGATATATTCTTCGGGTTGGAAAGTGATTTGATGTCGTACATCTAACTGATCTATTCGGTATAGGAATTCGGGTTGTCCATGAATCATGCGATAGCCATTAAATTTAACTTTTCGAATATCTTCCGAATTTCCTAAACGAAGAGGGGAATGGGGTGGAGCGGTGAATATTTTTGTCCCCATCAATTTTGAATACCAACCACCATGCCCAGTCCAAGACTTCTCAAAATCAAGAAACCCACCTTCCCAAAAATAGAGAAGTTTACAAAGTTTTGCATCAAAGGCGTAAGAAATACCCCCAGGCAAACCCACCGCAATTGCCCGTGAAGATGCTCCGGGCAGATAGGTGCGGTAGACGACCGGTTGATCTAGGGTTTGCACTACCGTGCCTATACGATTTTCCGGCGGGGAATACTTTGCTTCCAAAGGCTGATCCGTAGATAAAACCGTATTTGATTCCTGAGTTACCAGTTCCTCTTTCAGCCAACTTTTCAGATTGGGAGAATCCTTAATGGCAAGTGCCCAATTCGTTAGTAATTGCAGGTTCTGGTCACTCACATGGCTTTGTGGCGGCATCACATTGTTTCCCCACTTTCCTTTAGCTCCATTCATTAAGCTATCCAGAACCATTGACGCACCGTTCGGGACATTGGCGTATTTTTGAGAAACGGCCAGCATGGATGGACCAATATGATCCTGAGTAATACGATGGCAGGCAACACAACCACTCGCTTTGTACAAGACTTTCTCGGCAAGCTCCTTTCCATTAGATTTGGATGCAAAAAATGGGCCTGCGAACGATCCAACCATCACAATTAAAAAAATGAAACGAGGCATTGCTATTTCGAAAAGTAGTGGGTCATGGAAATATTTATTCAATTCGAAACGATAGGATGAGCAACTTTGTAAGCTGCCACTCCTCTTTACTCTTTAAAGCTCGTACTGTGGAATCCTCATCCACTCCCCATCTTTGAGAGCAGATTTGTGGGCAATCACACCAGCCATAGTCATATTGAGAGCATCCCCAATATTTACAATTGGCTCACGGTCGAGCAGGATGGATATGATGAAATCATTGGTTAATTGTCCATGCGATCCTCCATGTCCACCAGCTCCCACTCCGGGAGGGAGGGCAGGGCGTGCACCATTGATTTTTGGGTTGTGTGGCTTTTGGCCGTAGACTCGGCCCTTTTCACCGTGGGCATTTTTCATATCCCAGCTCACCGCCATGCGTGAGATACCACCTTCGCTTGTTTTGAACATACCGACCTCAGTGCCAAATGGGTTCTTCCATTGGTTTTCCTTGTGCTCATTGTACAAACCCGGGGTACCGAGGCATGATACTTCAGTAAACCGTCCACCGGTGATGGATACATAATAGGCATTGGAGTGGGTCGGGTACCACATAGGGGGAAGCCCACGACGCCAACCGTTCACATCAATCTTACCATTTTTAGGGTTATAACCTGGGAGTCCATTTGGTCCAAAATCATGATAATATTCTCCTTCGGAATAAATAATTTTTCCGAGTGCACCTGCTTGGTACTGAGTTCGCTTATCCCAGAGGTCGGAATGGAAGGTGGAGGTCTCATTCATAGCATATGTCAAACCACTCTTCTTTACCGCCTCAAATAATTCCTCGGCTTCTTCTTCTGCCTGAAACCCAAAAACCGCAGGAACCGCAGAGCATATATGTTTTCCATGGTTTAAGCCCATGACCGCGAGCTTTGCATGGGTGGGTGCATCCGTGGCGATATAAACCGCTTCGATCTCTTTATCCTGCTGAATCATTTCCTCACAGGATGGATAAGTCTTCTTGGCTCCCACTGCCCGGGCGAGACCAGCACACCTGCCTGGATCAAGATCGGTCGCAGCCACCACTTCCACATTGGGATGATTCTGATAAAAGAATGCACCACCGAACCGGCAAAGCCCATACCCTGCAATGCCCACCTTTACCTTTCGATCCGATACCGGTTGCCATCCCTTGGAGGAATTAGGGTCTTCCTTTATTTTTTCAAAGCCAGGGATAATATTTCCGTCCGCATCGCGCGGTGCTTCCGCACCCATTGACTTGCCAGCTAATCCAAGCAAGGCACCTGCACCACCAATTCCCTGAATAAATCCACGTCTGCATAGGCTAGCGTTCCTTAAATTTTCCATATCTTGTGTGCCATCTTTTTCGTTATTCATTTTAATTTTCCTTTAGTGTTGGAGTTAAAAGCTGTTGAGCATTATTATTTTCGTGTGACGATAAATTGATCGATTCCGATAAATGATTTCTAAGGGATATAATTTTTTGAAATCAGAGTGAGTTTCTGAAGAGTGTTCACGACTGGTTCGCTTTCTATTTTAGTGGATTGGGTGGATAGGGTTCCATTTTTCTAGGTATTCCATCCTAATCTTACCGGTATTGGAGTCGTAGCGAAGAGGTAGGAAGAGATAGCGTGACTTGTCGATATCCGTGCGATCCGGTACCCACCACTGGTCACACAAAGCCAATACCTGATCGGATTCTTCTATGTAGATCAAATCTGTCACTTGTGAGCCCCAAGTTCTTTGCTCGGTAATATGACCTTGGGGTGTCCATTGACCGAGTGGAGAATCTGCGGTGGAACACATTGTTTCAGAACCGGCCCATCCATGCACTCCCGAAGCTAGGGCAATGTATTTCCCTTTGTACTTGGTCATGGCAGGTGCCTCGTTACCTCCACCAAAAACAATCACCCCTTCACGATTACTTTTTAGGTAATCATTGCTAAGACTGTCTATGCGGATGGCATACCTCCAGTTTCCTCCAGTTTCCGGTTTGTTGTGATCGCAATATATCAAATATGCCTTTCCGTCATCGTCCTGGAATACATTCATGTCTGAACCAAAACCTGTCGATGTTCCGACTTCCCGCGCACCCAGTGGAGAGAATGGTCCCTCCGGATGATCCGCGGTTGCTACCATCAAAAAAGATGCTGGCATCGCAATAAACCATCGATACCACATAACATACTTTTTTGTCTTTTTATTATAGAGTATATGTGATCTTCCTGTGGCTCCCAGTTTACCAAATCCTTTTTCGGGGCGGGGTAGACATACTCCGCGATATTCCCAGTTTACCAAATCCTTCGAGCGGTATACCTGCACACCATTCCATACCGGGCCCGCAGTCATACGGAACTTGCCTTGTGGATTATTTTTGTAACTGCTGCCATACCAGTAAAAATAATCGCCGAAGCGTGCCAGTTCTCCCTCGTGGGCGGATATTTTACGGCCCTCTGTATCGAACCAGTCGGATCCGTTTATGATCAAGTCCGACTTTTCTTCGGCAAAGATGCATGACGCTGTAACTAGTAAGCCGATTAACCTAAATAAAGCATTTTTCATGACGTATTTTAAATTCCTCTGAGGTTGCTGAGCACTGGGTGGTTACTATGCAAGTGATGGGAAAGTAGCTTCTTTGCCAATAACCAGTTTTGGGCAAGCAAGGCATCAATAATTTCATGATGCTGGGTAACTGCTTCAGAGGCTGCTTTTTCATCTCCGCCTTCCCATTTGAAAAGGATGGAGTAGTATTTCCCATGTCGTTGAAAAAAGTCATCGATGTAGGGATTGGCCGCCAATTCGATCAGGTATTGATGTAACGAATTATCAATAATCGCCCGGACTTTTCCATTTTGATGAATTTTATTGGATGATTTGACTTGTCGTAACTTTGCCTTGGCTTCGGAGGAGGTTAATTTTGAACGTGCAAGTTCCAAAGCCTTAAGCTCCATAGCCTCGCGCACTTCAAGAAAGGCCTGTAAATCCTGCTGGCGGAAAGGTTTTACCAACCATCCCCGGCGTGGGATATGCAAGATCAGTCCTTCACCAGCCAATCTTTGAAGGAATTGGCGTAAGGACGAGCGAGATATGTTGTATTTTTTTGCCGTGGCTTCTTCGCGTACAAAAATTTCCTTTCCAGATAAACTCAACTGAACAAGCTCTTCTGTAATTTGGGTACATGGGATTCTGTCCTGAGATGACTCGTATGTTGAAATCTCGATACTTTTTTGCTTGTTAGGTTTAATTAGTTCCAATCGTCCATTTTCTTTTTTCCTAATCAATCCGTCTTCGATCAATCCATCAAGAGCCTGTCGAATAGGAGTGTAACTGACCCCGTAATGCTGACTCAGTCCATCCATGGTGAGAGGAACGGAAAGAGAGTTGTTCATGAGCTGAGAACCCAAGTCGTTTTGAATGCGGGAGGAAAGTTTCACTACTAAAATCTTTTAAATAAGTTTTTAATTGTCACAACTTTATTTTGTTAACAAAGTAAAATTAATCAAATGCCTTGTATAGAAATGATTATTGCTTTGAACTTAAACCATGCGGGTACTGTGGAAAATTTTAGGAAGAACTTTTAGGTGGTTTCTTTTAACTGCCTTGATCGGTTTAGTATCCTGTGCGTCGGTAATTTTCTTGTCAAAGTATGAGATCGAACGGGTGTCTGAAGGAAAGATTTACGAAAACATTCAGAAAGTCCCAAGTTGTAAAGTTGGTGTGGTATTGGGATGTTCCAAATACCTAAGGAATGGACGTCCAAATCTTTATTTTCAACAACGAATCCAGGCAGCAAAAGAACTGTATTTTTCCGGTCAGGTTAAATTTCTTTTGGTAAGTGGAGATAATTCCACAAAGTATTACGATGAACCGACCACAATGAAAAAAGATTTGGTTCAATGTGGAGTTCCGGAGAACAAGATCTACTGTGATTATGCGGGATTGAGTACTTTGGACTCGGTGGTCCGAGCAAAGGAAGTTTTTAAAGAAAATCAGTTTGTTGTAATTTCACAGGACTTCCATGTTCGGCGTGCAGTTTATATCGGGATGGCTCATAACATTGACTTGATTGGATATTCTTCTGGTTCAATTTCCGGAGTCGGTTCAGTCAGAACAGAACTTAGGGAATGCCTTGCCCGGGTTAAAGCAATAATGGATGTTACTTTTTTGGAGCGGAAACCCAAGTTTATGGGTGATCCCGTGGTGATTAAGTAAAGCCTAAGATTCTTTGGTGGGAATCAATCTACCAACTTGCATGGCTCAGTATGAAGAATCAACTTATTACGGTGAGACTATAATTTCACTTTCCACTAGCTAATTGAATTTGATTTATAATTGATTGCGGAGGATTTTGCGAAAGGAGGAAGGTGCGTTTCCAGTTATCCGCTTAAATACAACCGCCATTCGCTCGGCATCATTAAAACCGGACAGTTCCGAGATCATTGAAATGGGGTGATTGGTTTCTGCCAATAATTGCTTGGCCTGTTTGACCCGTAACTGACAAAGCATTTCCCAGGGTGTGCACTTAAAGTGTTCCTTGAATTTTCTTTCGAGAGTTCTCCTTGGAATACTTAGTTCCTCGCACAGGATACCAATAGAGACCTGAGTTTGCATACGTTCACTTAAAAAAGACATTGCCCGCCTGAGGAGTGGATCCTCCAAGGCAAGGTGATTGGCGGAGTGTCTTAGGATTACTCCACTCGGTTGTACGAGGATAGGTTTATCTGTCTGAAGTTTTTCACCGGCAATCATTTTTTGCATAGCGGTAGCCACCTGTTCCCCCAAAGTATCCCAGGGGATGGACACACTTGAAAGCATGGGATAAGTTAAGCCGCAGACCAAAGGATCATTGTTGGCACCAACTACCGAGACATCCATGGGAATTTCGAATCCAAGCTGAGTGCAGGCACTGCAGAGAAAGCGTCCGAGTGGATCATGCACCGCAAAGATCCCGACTGGTTTGGGTAAGCCCTCGAGCCACTTTTTCATTTCCACACTTGGCCGGTGAAAAGATTCGCTATACCGGGTATCCTCGAAACCACTTTCAATATGTATAGAAAAAGGCAGGTCAGTGGTAGAGAAGGATTCTTTAAAGCCCTCAATTCGCTGATCAGAGTAGGGGGTGGCATTACCCAAGCAAGCCAGGCTCTTGAATCCAGTTTGTGCAAAAGTAAGCGCAGCCTCTCTTCCCACTGCCCAGTCATCCACATCGGCACTGAGAATATCAGGAATGATCCGGTCAGTCGCCACCACAATAGTCGGCACTTCAAGTTTGAGATTAAGAAGCTGATCCGTTTTTTCAGGCAGCCATTCAGTAATCAATCCGCTCGGTTGAAGATCCTGAAGCATGGGACCAAGTTCACCAACCGGGCGATGAATGCTGAGGACTCGATAGTCCTGCAATTTTCTGGCAAAGGGGGTGAGCGAGGGAGTCAGTCTGCGAAGGAAAACTTCAGACATGACAATGGCGATGGGTTGATTCACAGAGACAAGAATGATTTTAATCTTGTCGTATATCAACAGAAATTATACGCAAAATGCGGTTTCCTGTTAGCAGGGAATCGGTTATTATCCAAACTTTAATACATTAACCCTTGTTTCCCATGGAATATTTTAACTGCGATAAAATTCAATACGAAGGCCCATCTTCCCAAAACCCGCTTTCTTTCAAGCATTATAACCCGACCGAAGAAGTGGGTGGTAAAAGTATGAAAGATCATATGCGATTTGCTGGTGCATATTGGCATATTATGCGCAATGAATTAGCGGATCCGTTTGGTCAGGGTACTGCCCAGATGCCATGGGATGATAAGAGCGATTCAGTTGAAAACGCAATTGCCCGGGTGGATGTGTTCTTTGAATTTCTCGATAAAATGGGGATTGAATTCTACTGCTTTCATGATCGTGATATCGCACCCGAATTGAATGATCTTTCCGCTTCCAATGCCGCGCTCGATCGTGTGGTGGCAAAATTAAAAGAAAAACAGGCAGAGACAGGAGTGAAACTTCTATGGGGTACCGCCTGCTTGTTTGCGCATCCACGCTATGCACAGGGGGCGGCCACATCACCCGACGCGGCCGTTTACACCTATGCGGCGGCACAGGTTAAAAAAGCACTTGAGGTAACCAAAGAGTTGGATGGACTGGGGTATACTTTTTGGGGTGGCCGTGAAGGGTACTCCACCTTGCTCAATACCAACATGAAGCGTGAATTGGATCACTTGGCTGCATTTATGCACATGGCAGTCGATCATGCCAAGGATATCGGGTTTGACGGGCCATTCTATATTGAGCCCAAACCACGTGAACCATCCACTCACCAATATGACAGTGATTCCGCGGCCTGCCTTAATTTCCTTCGCGAATACAACCTGCTTGATCATTTTAAATTAAACATCGAGACCAATCACGCCACTTTGGCTGGGCACACGGTAGAGCATGACCTGACAGTCGCTGCCAATGCGAATGCACTCGGAAGTATTGATGCCAATACAGGGGACACTCTGATTGGATGGGATACGGATCAGTTCCCCACTGATATTTATATGACCACCCAGATTATGCTGGTAGTCCTGAAAATGGGTGGCTTCACCACTGGTGGTTTGAATTTTGATGCCAAGCGTAGACGTGAATCGCACGAACCGATTGATTTGATGCACGCTCACATAGGTGGCATGGATGCATTTGCCCGTGGGCTCAAGATTGCCCACGCTATCCAAGAAGATGGCCGATTAAGCAAATTTGTGGAGGAGCGTTATTCGAGCTTTGACAAGGACATCGGTGCAAAAGTGGAAGCCGGTACCGCCAGTTTTGCTGAACTCGAGCAACTTGCATTGGCTAATGGTGAGCCTACTCTTGCCAGTGGACGTCAGGAAATGCTGGAAAACTTAATTAACGAGTTTATTTAAATTCTATCAGCGGACAGTCTCGAGCGAGACGGTTTTTTGTTGGACTTAAGGTCTTGTGCTTTTGAGGTCTTTCGCAGGATCATTAAAAGTGGCCTTCGGGTAATATTTGAAAATTAAGTAAGAAATCGAAAGACAAGACATCTATTAATATGAAAACTTTTAGACTGATTCAATTTCTTGTTAATCTTGTATCAAGGCCTAGTGCATTGCTCCTGTTTTTGGTTTCAGGAATTCAGGTTGCTGGGGCAAACACCGAGTTCACTCCGGTTGATCGATGGTATGAGGTTTACCTGGGAGGAGGGAAGGTAGGGTATGTTTCGGACATTGTGCAAAAGGACGGAGATGTCATAAAAAGCCGGAATGAGTTTGTGATGCAGATTAAGCGTGCAGGACAAAGTATTGAAATTACGGTGGAACAGGAAACGAAGGAAAAAATAAGCGGGGAATTGATTGAATTTTCAACCGAGACGAAGATGGCGGGAATTCCCATGCTCAAGAAGGGTAGGGTGGAAGGAGAGGAATTGGTCGTTTATGAAAAACAGTTCATTTCAGGAAAAGAAACCAGATATCCTTTTGATCCCGAGGGAGGTATGAGTTGGGGGCTCCGTAAACAGGTTCAGGAAAATGGATTCGAGGAAGCGGGAAAAACTTATGAACTCAAAGTCTACTCTCCTGACATGGGAATGAAAAAACCGGTTAAGGCAAAGATTATTTGCTTTGGGGAAAAAACGATTCAAATAGGAGAGAAAAAGATCAAAGCTTTTGAGGTGGATATGGAATTGAAAAGTCCGTTTGGATCAATGATCACAAAGTCATGGTTTGATGAAAATTGTGTGGCTCTCAAAACCGTGATGAATATGGGAGGGATGAAAATTTCGATTATTGAGGTGCCAAAAAAGAAAGCTAAGAAGATGGAAGAAGAGGCTCACGAACTTTTGTTGAGCTCAGTTGTTCCATTGGATGCGGCAGTTCCTAACAGCGATAAAAATACTTTTATTATGAAGGCCATAAAGGGAAAATGGTCAGCTAAACTGTTTGAAGGAAATGGCCAGAAGATTGAGAAGATCAATGACAACTCGATACGGGTGATTGTGGATCAGTCTCTGAAGAAGAAAAAAGTTGAGGGGGAAACTGATCTGAAACCTTTTCTTTCCTCAAGTGTTTATTTAGATACTGATGATCTACTGATTCAGAAACTTGCGAAGAAAGGAAAAGGAAAAGGAAAGGCAAAGACCTCTCAAGAAATCGCCAATAAACTTACCAAATTCGTCTTCCGCTACATGACCAACAAGAATTACGAGGTGGGGTTTGCCACTGCCAGTGAAGTTGCAAGAAATAAAGCGGGTGATTGTACGGAACACTCGATACTGTTGGCTGCCTTGGGGCGTGCGTTAGGCATTCCCAGTCGGGTGGTAACCGGCTTGGTTTATGCCGATGAATTTGAAGATCAAAAAGATGTGTTGGTTTATCACATGTGGACCCAATTTTATATTGATGATCAGTGGGTAAATCTTGATTCTGCCCTAGGCTTGGTCAAGTGCCCGGCTGACCGGATTACTTTTTCGGTGGATTCTTTGGAGGAGGATACCATCGCCTCAGTTCTCCCTTTAATGGAGTTGATTAATAACCTGAAGGTCACCGTACAAACGATTGAATAGGTTTACTTCTTCTCCTTTTATCTTATCGAATAGGCAAGGGTTCCCTTGACCATTCTGCGTGAAGATTAGAAGGTATTCTATGATTAGAATTCTTTTTCTTTTTTTCCTTACCTGGACTTCTTGCTTTGGAAAAGATAGGCCCAATATTCTCTTTGCATTTGCAGATGACTGGGGTAGGCAGGCTAGTATCTATGCGAAGATCGAAGGGGCTGGAGGGATTAATGATGTAGCGAAGACTCCCTACTTCGACAAGCTGGCAAGGGGTGGCGTACTTTTCACCAATGCCTCGGTCAATGCGCCGTCCTGCACGCCGTGCCGAAGTTCCATTCTTTCGGGACGAAATTTTTGGGAGACGGGTAGGGGAGCGATTCTTCAAGGCGCTGTTTGGGATGAGAATATTCCGACTTGGCCGTTGTTGCTTAAGGATTCGGGTTACCATATTGGTTATACCTACAAGGTTTGGTCGCCAGGTACGCCTCGGGATGCTGGGATTGGAGGACAGGCCAATGCCTTTGCCAAGGCCGGAGGAAAATTCAATGGTTTTTCGCAGTATGTTACCGGTCGGGCTTCCAAAGGGGTTGCCGTAAAGGATGCGAAGGGGGAACTTTACCGGGAAGCCCGCGGGAATTTCAAATCTTTCCTGGAAGGCAGAAAGAAAGATCAGCCCTTCGCCTACTGGTTCGGTCCCACGAATGTACACCGAAAATGGACCAAAGGCTCAGGTAAAAAACTTTGGGGCATAGATCCTGATGATCTAAAGGGCAAGATGCCCGCATTTTTGCCGGATGTTCATGCAGTCAGAGAGGATCTGGCCGATTACTTGGGTGAGATAGCTGCTTTCGATGCCGGTTTGGGAATCTTGATCGAGGAACTGAAGAAAGCGGGGGAGTATGAGAATACAATCATCGTGGTCAGTGGAGATCATGGTCCTCCCGGTTTTCCACATGGTAAGTGTAACCTCTACGATTTTGGTACCCGCGTGTGCCTGACCATTGCCGGGCCGGGTGTGAGAGGTGGCCGGGTGGTGGATGATTTCGTCTGCCTTCCCGACTTGGCCCCGACTTTCCTTGAAGCGGGAAAGGTCCAGGTTCCTGAGGTGATGTCGGCCAAAAGTTTGTGGAAAGTATTGAAGTCGAAAAAAGGTGGTCAGGTGGACCCAAGTCGAGATGCGGTGATCACCGGTCGGGAACGTCATGTCTACTCATCCCGCCCCGGATACCTCCCTTATCCGCAACGAGCGATTCGAACCAAGGACTTTCAATTCGTGATCAATTTCAAGCCGGACCGTTGGCCCTTGGGCGATCCCTATCTGCTCGATTCTCCCAAAGAACCAGGCTTTGCTTTATTGGAAAAACAAACCTTTGTAACCTTAGCGGATGAGGATGCCGGTCCGACCAAGGCTTGGATCGTTACAAGTCGAAAAGATCCCAAAGTAAAACCAATTTTTGATCATGCCTACGGAAAGCGCCCCCGTGAAGAATTATACGATATGAACAAGGATCCGGATCAAATGAAAAACCTCGCTCTAGACCGGGACTATTCAGGGACGGTAAAAAAACTTCGGGCCCGTTTAATGAAGTACCTGCGTGACCATAACGATCCCCGGTTGGTCGATAATGGAAAATTCTTTGAAACATCCCCCATGACCGATGGGTTTAAACGCCCGGTTCAATCCAAAAAATCTAAATCGAAAAAATGAATTTATTAAAGCTTTCTTATTCCATTCTTTTTACTCTTTTATTCGCCGTTCGCTTGTTTGGGGATAGCCCGGTCGATCGATCTGTGCCCCTTAGATTGGTTTCAGATGATTTCGGATTGGCGGACGGACCTTCCTGGCAGGGATGGTACCTAACGGTTCCGGATCCAAAAGCACAGGTGGTCAAGCGCTTCATTATCAAACAAAATAAATGGAACGTGCTCGCCCAAGAAAAGCGGTTCAGTGCTAGCTTTTTCAATCATGGGAAGAGCTACTTCGCTGATCATGGGGAAGGTGCAATCCGGTGCCTGGATCAAAACAATAAGTGGTCTTTAGTCTATCAGGAAGATTTGGCTGAAGATAAACGCCGGAAACCCAATGACTTGGTTGTCGATCGCTCGGGTGGGGTCTATTTTACCCTAACCGGACCGGGTGAAGTCGTTTATGTTTCCCCGCAGGGCAAAGCCCAAACCGTGGCTTCCGATGTACAGACCCCCAATGGGTTGATCCTGAGCCCCGATGAGAAAACCCTTTATGTGTCCGAATACGTGCCAAAGAAGATTCTGTCTTTCAAGGTCGGAAAGAATGGAGCGTTGAACGCAAAGAAGCTCTTTGCGAAAATGGACGACGGTCAGCCCGACCTCAAGGGAGCGGATGGAATGTGTGTGGACCGGGCTGGCAATGTTTATTGTGCGGGACCCAAGGATATTTGGATTTGGGACTCGAAGGGCAAACTGCTCGACAAAATCGTATGTCCTGAGCGGGCGGTGAATTGTGCCTTTGGCGGCACTCAATTGCGTGATCTTTATTTGACTGGCTTTGGCGGGGTCCATGTTCAGCGCATGAAAGTATCCGGGGTTCCCACTCAACCACCTGCTGAATGGCCCGAATCCATGCCAGATAAACCAAGCGTACAAGTTCCCGGTAATGTGACTCAACTGCTCGATCTCACTTATGCAGAATATGGTCCTCGAAAGATGCTGGCCGATCTTTTTATTCCCGGGGGCAAGGGACCATTCCCTGCTGCTTTGATTATTCATGGAGGAGGCTGGATAAAAGGCGATAAGATGAAGTTCCGGGCAATGGGAGTGGAAATGGCGAAGCGTGGATATGTTTCCATGGCCATTGATTACCGGTTGGCTGAAGAGGCTGCTTTCCCAGCGAATATTCAGGACTGTCATGCCGCGATCCGATACCTGAGAGCTCATGCCAATAAGTATAACATGGATGCCAGTCGAATCGGGGTGGTAGGTGGCTCAGCAGGTGCCCATTTAGCTGGTTTGCTCGCGACCACGTCAAAGGTTAAGTCTTTGCATGGTGATGGCGGGAATGCCAAATATTCATCTGCCGTTCAGGCTGCGGTGGTCATGTCCGGGCCAATGGAAATCTCAACCGGTAGTGTGGCGGAACGGTCGCTAACTGCGAAAAATCCCGTAGCCAATGCAATCTTCCTGTTTGGTGGGACGGTCAAGGAAGAGCCTGAGCTTTACAAACTAGCGGATGCCCACCTCCATATTAATAAAGACACGCCCCCAATCCTTTTTCAATTTGGTGGAAAAGAAGATCCGTCCAAGGTGCAACCTTCGATTGATAAACTGAAAAAGCTGGGTGTGCCCACCCAATTGCTGACTCATTACCAAGAGGGCAAGCATGGATGCTGGAACCGGCATCCATGGTTTTTACCGATAATTGAAGATATTGATTCCTGGTTTCAGGAGCACCTTTAATAAGAGATTTAGGCTTTAACGAGGGTCGACCAATTCAATCCGCTTCAGGATGGAGTGCGTTTTAGGATCGGTCAGCCTAATGGCTTTCCTTTGTGTATGATCAACCAAAGTAACATTGAATGTTGAAACCTTGGCCCACTCCAGGTCCTTATCTTTTTCGCTCTTAAAATTTTTCCGGTTAATCAGAATTTGCTGAGGTCCTTTTCCCGTAACCTTCGTATGGTAAGTAAAGGTACCGATATTGTTTTCCCGACTCAAAAATGAACTTCCAAGACGGAGGCGGAGCGTGTGATCGCGGCCTTGTGGATCGATGGTGAAGGCTAAAACCTTATCATTCGAGCGATCAATCATCGGGCTCTGCAGTTTATAACTTGTGATACTGTCCCCGTTTCGACTTGCCCAATCGGCCGTGCCATTGGAAAAGTCTTCGATCAGTCCGTTCTTTGCCAGCTTGGATAATTCTTTTAAGTCGATGTTTTTCGGTTCATGGATCGCTTCTTTTGAATTGATGGAGAAAGTCTTGGAATTCCCAACTTGAAGAGTCATTTCCTGATCCAATTTGTATCGGCAATGCCCGAAAACATAGAGCGGAAGCTGGGGGTAGACTGGGATATCCGTAGTCCAGGTATTCTTTGATTTTTTTGCCACAGCATTATGCCAAAAACGGGTCCGGGAATTCGGATCGTAGCTGTAGTAGATTTGAACTCCAGCTAAGCGGTCGATTACTTTTGGCGATACGGAGAAGGTGGCCATTCCTTTTTCTATTGAGAAACTGGATGGTGGCGTTTTGGGGATTACAACCTTTTCATCCCCCAAATATTTCTTAAACCAAAGATTAAGTACTGCCCATTCTTCTGGGCCGGGTCCATGGTTATAGTGCACATTGGAGGATACTCTCCAGTCCTCATGGGGAAGCAAATCCATCGACCGGTAGATTCTTTCAAAGGTGGAATGAAAGTCGTTGGATGAAGTGATGAAGGCGACCGGACATTTTACATGAGGCCAATAAGCTTCCGGATCAATTGCATTTTTGTACATTTCAAGATTTTGAAATTGAGGACGCTTGCTGCTTCCGACAATGCCCCCCGGGAAATCCACATATTTAAATCCAGTGCCACCGACAAATGGAGCGACCGCTTTGAGGCGGGGGTCGGTCGCGGTAAGGGCAGTGATCATTCCCCCCATGGAAAAGCCCGTGAAACCGATTTTATCGGCATTTACCTCGGGTTGCTTTTCCAGGAAAGTAATCGCCCGGCGACCCGCCATCGAAAGGAGTATCCAATTGGAGTTCCGGGGACTGGGAATGGGGTCGATTGAAAATTCATCGGGTTGCAGGTTTACCTTCCATCCTTTGCGTAAGGCTTTGGAGTAGAATCTCGGGCCTTGGGTAGGATCCACTTTTCCCCAGTTGGTGTTGGTATCAATATCCTCTTTTACGGGTCGTCCGAGCCAATTGATATCGATGTTGGCAAATCCTTGTTTTGCAAAATAAACGCTTCGATTTTTTTCGGCACGTTGTCCGCCACCGTGAGACCAAACGAATGCGGGATGCTTCCCCGGTTTATTCGGAAAAGAATAATAGGCGGCTACTCTCGAATCAGCCCCTTTGAATCGACCGACTTTGTAAGTAAGGTATCGGGTGGTGACCTCATCCGTTTTCCATTCCTTGATGATTTTCACCTCCAGATCTTCAGCCCGGGCATCATATCCTTGCCAAAGTTCAAGTGCAGACTTTGGGAGTTTATTAGGATCATTGATCGGCGTGAAGGTGTCCTTGGCTGACAACTGACAAAAAATGCAGAGTAAGAGAATGAATTTTTTCATGAGCAAGATTTTTAAAAATTAGATTTCATATCTGAACGACCGAACTGGGTCGACAGGAAATCTGAAATCAAAGAAAGATTATTTGCGGGCAAACGCGTCGCTGGCGGCAATTTTAATAATCAGATCACGAAAGCCGAAATTATCTTTAATTATGGAATCGGCAATGGATTTAGCTTCGTTTTTATCCCGTAGAGTAAGGACTCTGCCGGTGGCATAGGTCATGAGTTTTTCTGCAAGATTTTGAGCCAGTAGGTTTTTCTTTGCCAGGAGTACTTTTTTGAGTGTTCTGGGACCATGAATCTTTTCACCGGAAGTAAGGATAGCACTCCCGTCAATAGGCCCGGATGGAAAAAGCTTAGTGCTTTGTGTGGAGTTTTTCCAAAAGCGCGAACGATAATAGGTGGGCCGATACCCGCCAACCGGATCAAAATATTCAAGGGGGAAACCATAGGGGTCAATCTTGGCATGACAATCCGCGCATGCCTGAACCGAGCGGTGCTTTTCCAGAA